>NZ_JBDGIO010000006.1:0-448508 GCF_057657375.1 Variovorax sp. Soil_C_12
CGCTCCTGCGTCAGGCGGATCTTCTTGCCGTTGACGATCAGGGTGTTGCCCTCGACGGTGACCTCGCCCTGGAAGCGGCCGTGCACCGAGTCGTACTGGAGCATGTAGGCCAGGTACTCGGGCTCGAGCAGGTCGTTGATCGCGACGATCTCGATGTCGTTCTTGAAGTTCTGCACCGCCGCGCGCAGCACGTTGCGACCGATGCGACCGAAGCCGTTGATGCCGAGTTTGATAGCCATGTGGTTTGCTCCTGGAAGGTTGAAAACTGGGTGCGGCCGGATCAGCGCGCGAGCGCCGCCTCGACCGTGGCAGCGACGTTCTCGGCCGTGAAGCCGAAATGCTTGAACAATACGCCGGCGGGCGCCGACTCGCCGTAAGTGTCGATGCCGACGACGGCAGCGACACCGTACTTCCACCAGCCGTCGGTGGCACCCATCTCGACGGCGATGCGCGGCGTTCCTTGGGGCAGCACGCTCTTCTTGTAGGCCACGTCCTGGCGGTCGAAGGTGGTGGTGGAGGGCATGGAGACCACGCGCACGGCGATCTTCCTTGCCGCCAGCAGCTCCTGGGCCTTGAGCGCGAGCTGCACTTCGGAGCCGGTGGCGATGATGACGGCCTGCAGCTTCTTCTTGAGTTCGGGCTCGGCCAGCACGTAGGCGCCCTTGCTGATGTCGCTCAGGTCTTTCTTGGGCGCATAGGGCAGGTTCTGGCGCGACAGCAGAAGCGCGGTCGGGCGCGTGGCGTTCTGCAGCGCGACGGCCCAGGCCACCGCGGTCTCGGCCGTGTCAGCGGGGCGCCAGACGTCGAGATTGGGGATGAGGCGCAGCGAGGCCGCGTGCTCGATGGACTGGTGCGTGGGGCCGTCTTCGCCGAGGCCGATGGAGTCGTGCGTGAACACATGCACCACGCGCTGCTTCATCAGCGCTGCCATGCGGATGGCGTTGCGGCTGTAGTCGCTGAAGGTCAGGAAGGTGCCGCCGTAAGGGATGAAGCCGCCGTGCAGCGCCACGCCGTTCATGATGGCGGCCATGCCGAACTCGCGCACGCCGTAGTTGATATGGCGGCCCGGCAGGCCGTCGGGGATCTGCTCGTTGCCCTCGGTGCGCACCACGGCGCCCGTGGCGTCGAAACGCAGGGCCGGCGTGCTCTTGGTGTTGGTGAGGTTGGAGCCGGTCAGATCGGCGCTGCCGCCCAGCAGCTCGGGCAGGGCAGCGGTGAAGGCTTCGAGCGCCAGCTGCGAGGCCTTGCGCGAGGCCACCGTCTCCGCCTTGGTGTGGGCCGTGACGACGGCATCGAAAGCGGTCTGGTGGAAGTTCTTCGGCAGCTCGCCCTTCATGCGGCGGGTGAATTCGGCCGCGAGGTCGGGGAACTGCTTCGCATAGGCGGCGAACTTGTCGTTCCACGCGGCTTCGCGCTGCGCACCGGTGGCGTTGGCGTCCCATTCGTCGTACACCGCCTGCGGCAGCTCGAAGGGCTCGTGCTGCCATTGCAACGCGGTACGGGTGAGGCCGATTTCGTCGGCACCCAGCGGCTCGCCGTGGGCCTTGGCGGTGTTGGCGCGGTTGGGGCTGCCCTTGCCGATCTGCGTCTTGCAGATGATGAGGGTGGGGCGCTCGTCCTGCTGCCGGGCCCGCTGGATGGCGTCCGACACTTCCTTCACGTCGTGGCCGTCGATCGGGCCGATCACGCTCCAGCCGTAGGCCTTGAAGCGCTCCGCCGTGTTGTCGATGAACCAGGGCTTGACCGGGCCGTCGATGGAGATGCCGTTGTCGTCGTACAGCGCGACCAGCTTGCCCAGCTTCCAGGCTCCGGCCAGTGCGGCGGCCTCGTGGCTGATGCCTTCCATCAGGCAGCCGTCGCCCAGGAAGGCGTAGGTGCGGTGGTCGACGATGCTGTGCTCGGGGCGATTGAACTCGGAGGCCAGCAGCTTTTCGGCCAGCGCGAAGCCGACTGCGTTGGTGATGCCCTGGCCCAGCGGGCCGGTGGTGGTTTCCACGCCGGGCGTGATGCCGGTCTCGGGGTGGCCGGCCGTCTTGCTGTGCAGCTGGCGGAAGCGCTTGAGCTCCTCCACCGGCAGTGCGTAGCCGGTGAGGTGCAGCACGGCGTAGATGAGCATCGAGGCGTGGCCGTTCGAGAGCACAAAACGGTCGCGGTCGAACCACTGCGGATTGCCTGGGTTGTGCCGGAGATGCTCGCCCCACAGGGCGACCGCCATGTCGGCCATGCCCATCGGTGCGCCCGGATGCCCCGAGTTCGCGAGTTGAACGGCATCCATGGCCAACGCGCGAATCGCGTTGGCCATCAAGGCTTGGTTGGCCATGTGGTCGGGGCTTTCTTGGGGGTGCTGGTTGGGGAGAACCCGGGATTTTAACGGGCGGGGCATGGCGCCTGTCCGGAGGCGCGGCAGAGGGCTGATAGAGTGCCGGCCATGCATGGGCTGCACCTGACCGCCGACCTCCACGATTGCCGTTGCGAGACGCGCTGGCTGGTCGATGCGCCAATACTGGGTGCCGCCTGCGTGAAGGCGGTGGAGGCGGCCGGCCTGCAGGTGGTGGGCACGCTGTTCCACGCTTTTCCGGCCAGCCCGCAGGGACCCGGCGGCGTGACGGCCACGGTGCTGCTCGCCGAGTCGCATCTGTGCGTCCACACCTGGCCGGAGCAGCGCGGGGCGACGCTGGATGTCTATGTCTGCAATTTCGGCGCCGACCACTCGGCCAAGGCGAGGGCGCTGATGGGGGCGCTGGAGGCGCTGTTCGTGGCGGGCCGCGTCGAACGGCACGCGCTGCAGCGCGGGGCCATCGCGGCGGAGGCGGTTGCTTCATGAGCATCCGGGCCATGATCCTCGCCGCCGGTCGGGGCGAACGCATGCGGCCGCTGACCGACACGAGACCCAAGCCGCTGCTCGAGGTGCAGGGCAAGCCGCTGATGCAATGGCCGATGGAGGCGTTGGCAGCAGGCGGCTTCCGGCGGCTGGTCGTCAACACCGATTGGCTGGGCGAGCTGATCGTCTCGCGCTTCGGGCACCGGCACGCTGGTGGCGAGATTGCCTATTCCCACGAAGGCCGCGACTTCGGCGGCGCCCTGGAGACTGCGGGCGGCATCGTGCGGGCGTTGCCGCTGCTGGGTGAGATCTTCTGGGTGCTGGCGGGCGACGTGTTCGCGCCGGATTTCGCCTTCACCCAGGCCGCGGTGGACCGTTTCGCGGCCGGCAAGGGCCTCGCGCACCTGTGGCTGGTGCCGAACCCGCCGCACAACTTGCGCGGCGACTTCGGGATCTCGCCCGATGGGCTGGCGCTGAACGATGCGCCGCTGATGCACACCTTCTCGACCATCGGCCTGTACCGCGCGGCGTTGTTCGCGCCGCCGTACTGCCGCATTCCGGCGGGCAACCCCGGCGGCGTCAAGGCGCCGCTGGCACCGCTGCTGCGTGCGGCCATGGCCGAGGGCCGGATCAGCGCTGAGCTCTACGAGGGCGCCTGGACCGATGTCGGGACGCCGGAGCGGCTCGCGGCGCTGAACGCAAGAAGACGACCTGCCTAGATCGCGGCCGCTCAGGGTACGTTGGCCGTGCGGATGTGGAAGGGCTTGCCCTCCATCGCATAGCTGCCGCCGAACTCGATGTTCAGGCCGCCCGTGGGCTGGACGGGACACCCGGTAGGCGGCTGGCAGGACCAGGAGCCGCCGCGGTCGGCGAAGACGACGGCGCCGTAGCGGTAGTTCGACACCGCCTTGCCCGTGTAGTCCGCGATGCTCAGCACCATGTTGTCGCTGGCGAAGTTGTCGGCGTCTTCCACCGCGATCGGGTCGACGATGCGTGAATCCTGCAGGGTGCGGACCACGCTGCCGCTGTCGCCGTTGGAGGCGAAGCGCACCCATTGGATCTTGCGATCGCCGCGCGAGGCCACCAGCACCTGCTGGTTCAACGGCTCGATGTCCCTGTTTTCCGGGTCGATCTTCGAGATGGCCAGCGAGGTTGGGTTCTTGCCGACTGCGACACGGCCCTTCTCGAAGACGTCCGTCGCGGTGGTGCCGGCCGGCACATTGCCCAGGCCGTAGATGCGCAGCGAGCCGCTCTCGGTAGCGATCCACGCACGATGGACGGGCCCGAACAGCGTAGTGCGTACTGCCGTCGGCCGGTCGTCCAGCGCCACGGTCGAGATGACCGCCGGCGTCTGCTGCGGCTTGTAGGCAAAGGTGTAGGGCCACTGGTTGTCGGCTTGGCCCAGGTTCGTGAACTCCGTCGGGCCGGTGCCGAAGTAGACGCCGTTGACGTAGCTGAACAGCGGCTTCAGGTCGATGAAGGCGGCCTTCTTCTCCGACTTGGAGATGACGACGGCCACGCCGGCCTTGGCATAGCGGTTGGCGTTGGAGCCGGAACCGCTGAAGGTCGCGCGCTTGGCCGGGTCGGTCAGGGGCGTGTAGGTCTGGCCCATGAACTCCCCATATTTTTCTGGCAGTGCGGTCTGGAACTGATCGAAGCCGGTAGTGACCGCGATCTCCGTTGGCGCGTTCATGCCCGGCAAGTCGATGTAGCCCAGGACCTTCATGAAGGCGGTGTTGCCCATGTTCGGGAGCCCGGGGTAGACCGCCATCCACTCATGCCACCAGTCGTACCAGGCGTCGTAGCTGCCGTTCCTCGCCGAGTTGTAGGGGTTGCAGTTGTTGCACAGCCCCGCCAGGGAGATTACCGCCACCTGGCCCTTCAGCGCCGTCGTGTCCCACACCGTCACCAGCGCGTATTCGCTGTTGTTCGTCATGGCGATGCCCGTCGGCACCTTGTTGGCAGGTAGCTTGACGGAGGTCCGGTTATTCGCGGTGTTGCTGCCGGCCGTGCCGATCAGGCCATTGTTGAAGGCCACGAGCGAGGTCGCGCAGAAGCCCACGCGCCCACCACACCGTGCCACCGCGACCGGGTCGCCGGTCACCAGGCCCGCGCTCTTGTAGGTGGTGACGTTGTAGTTGTTGCGCCCGGCGCTGCCGTCCCAGGCGGCCGCTTCCTGCCAGGGCAGCTGCGGCGCCTGCGCGAAGGTGTTGTGGTCGACCGCCGAAATCTGCAGGTCGCCCACACCGACGCGCAGCGTCGGATCGTCCGCCACGAAGCCCACATGGGCTTGGTTGGTGGAGTACAGGCCGGGTTCGGCCAGCAGCGGTCCACCGACCTGCCAGGTGCCGCCGTGGTAGCTCGCCATCGTCTGGTCGGTGCGCTTGAACAGCGTGGGGATGCCGCTGTTGTTGACGACCGGCGCATCGCCGTAGCGGTAGGCGATGCCCTCCGCCTTGGCCAGCCTGGGCGCCAGGGCGCGGTAGGCGTCGGCAACGACACGGCCGGCGCTGTCGATCACGTCGCCGGTAATCGGTGCGGGGGCGGGTGCCGGTGCCGGTGCCGGTGCGGGTGCCGGTGCCGGTGCCGGTGCGGGCGCCGGTGCCGGTGCCGGTGCGGGTGCCGGTGCCGGTGCGGGTGCCGGTGCCGGTGCCGGTGCGGGTGCCGGTGCCGGTGCCGGTGCGGGTGCCGGTGCCGTGGCAGGCACGCTGGCGGCTCCGAGTGAATAGCAGGCCTTCACGACAAAAGGCAGGGGATCGCCGCCGAAGAATTCATTGGTGCAGGCAGCACTGCCAGTGACCGTCTTTTGGATCCACGACGTGCCGGCGCCGTATTGGACCAAGGTCGCGACGGCGACAGTGAACGAAGAACCCTCCTTGGCGAGCAGCGTTCCCGCGACCGGTGCGGGTGCGGGTGCTGGTGCTGGTGCGGGTGCTGGTGCTGGTGCGGGTGCTGGTGCTGGTGCGGGTGCTGGTGCTGGTGCTGGTGCGGGTGCTGGTGGTGCGGGTGCCGGTGCCGGTGCGGGTGCCGGTGCCGGTGCCGGTGCCGGTGCCGGTGCTGGGGCCGGGGCCGGGGCCGGGGCCGGCGCGGGCGTCTGGCCCTGGATGTAACAGGCCTTCGCAACATTGGGCAGCGGGTCGCCGAAGGTCGCGTTGCTGCAGTCGACGGACCCCGAAAGTGTCTTGGATCTCCAGGTCGACTTTGCCCCGTACTTGACGACCATCGCGGAAGCCAGCACGAAGCTTTGATTCTCGTCAGCGACCTTGGTCCAGCTCGAATCGAGCGGCTTGCTCGAGGCTTCGGTTTCCTTTGCGTCGGCAGAGTCGGTGGTGGCCGTCGGGGTCGGGGCAGGGGCGGCTGTCGACGCCGCACCATCCGCCAGCGAGACGGGGAAGCCCCCACCCGAGTTACCGCCTCCACCTCCGCAACCCGCCAGCGCACCCGCAGCAACAAAGAGCAGAAGCGCGCTTTTGTCCGTGACTTTCATCCAATTGCTCCAGAAAGGATCGAGGTGGAGATTGCAGAAGCAGGCGATACGTCTTTCTACGTTACTTGCATTCCGTTTCTTTTCGATCCTTTTAGGGCCGTGTGCGTTACTGAAGTTTCAATTGGTTACTTGAACTTTCCAAAAAGGCATACTGAAGAATTCGTTGCCGACAGCAACTGTTTGAGGGAAGCAACAGCCAAAAAAAAGCGGCCCGCACAAGGCGGGCCGCAAAGCTTGGATCGAATCAGACGATCAAGGCACGTTGGCTGTCCTCAGCATGAAGGGCCGGCCCTCCATCGTGAAGCTGCCGCCGAACTCCATGTTCATGCCGCCGGTTCCCTGCACCGGACAGCCGCCCGACGACGCAGGGCAAGCCCCGCCACCCGCGAAGACCACCGAACCGTAGCGGTAGTTCGACACCGCCTTGCCCGTGTAGTCCGCGATGCTCAGCGTCATGTTGTCGCTCGCGAAGTTGTCGGCATCTTCCACCGCGATCGGGTCCACGATGCGTGAATCCTGCAGGGTGCGAACCACGCTGCCGCTGTTGCCATCGGAGGCGAAGCGCACCCACTGGATCTTGCGATCGCCGCGCGAGGCCACCAGCACCTGCTGGTTCAACGGCTCGATGCTCCGGTTCTCCGGGTCGATCTTCGAGATGGCCAGCGAGGTCGGGTTCTTGCCGACTGCGACACGGCCCTTCTCGACGACGTCCGTTGCCGCGGTGCCGGTGGGCACGTCACCCAGGCCGTAGATGCGCAGCGAACCTTCTTCGGTGGCGATCCAGGCGCGGTGCACGTTGCCGAACAGGGTCGTACGAACCGCGGTCGGCCTGCTGTCCAGTGCCACGGTCGAGATCACCGTCGGTGTCTGCTGCGGCTTGTACGCGAAGGTGTACGGCCACTGGCTGTCGGCTTGACCCAGGTTGGTGAACTCCGTCGGACCGGTACCGAAGTACACGCTGTTGACGTAGGTAAACAGCGGCTTCAGATCGATGAATGCGGCCTTCTTCTCCGACTTGGAGATGACGACGGCCACGCCGGCCTTGGCGTAACGGTTGGCGTTGGAGCCGGAGCCGCTGAAGCTGGCGCGCTTGCTCGGATCGGTCAGGGGCGAGTAGGTCTGACCCATGAACTCGCCTTGCTTCTCGGGCAACGCCGTCCTGAACTGGTCGAAGCCGGTGGTGACCGCGATTTCCGTCGGTGCGTTCATGCCCGGCAAGTCGATGTAGCCCAGCACCTTCATGAAGGCGATGTTGCCCATGTTCGGCAGACCCGGGTACACGCCCATCCACTCATGCCACCAGTCGTACCAGCGGTCGTAGGTCCCGTTGCGGATGCCGGTCGGCGTCCCGCCATTCGAGTTGTACGGGTCGCAGTTGTTGCACAGCCCCGCCAGCGAGATCACCGCCACCTGGCCCTTCAGCGCCGTCGTGTCCCACACCGTCACCAGCGCGTATTCGCTGGTGTTGGTGATGGCCATACCGGTCGGTACCTTGTTGGCAGGCAGCTTCACCGAGCCTCGGTTGTTCGCCGTGTTGCTGCCCGCCGTGCCGATCAGGCCATTGTTGAAGGCCACAATGGAGGTCGCGCAGAAGCCTGTGCGGCCACCGCAACGCGCCACCGCGACCGGATCGCCATTCGTGAGACCGGCGGTCTTGTAGGTGCTGACGTTGAAGTTGGTGCGTCCGGCGCTGCCGTCCCATGCGGCCGCTTCCTGCCAGGGCAGCTGCGGCGCCTGCGAGTAGGTGTTGTGGTCGATCGCAGAGACCTGCAGATCGCCCACGCCCATGCGCAGGGTCGGATCGTCGGCGACGAAGCCGACATGCGCCTGGTTGGTCGAGTACAAGCCCGCGTCGCTCGTGACAGGGCCGCCGACCTGCCAAGTCCCGGCGTGGTAGCTCATGGTTTGGTCGGCGCGCTTGTAGAGCGTGGGAATGCCGCTGTTGTTCACGGTCGGGGCGTCGCCATAGCGATACCGGATACCTTGCACCTTGGAGAGCAGGGGTGCCATGGCGCGGTACGCGTCAGCCACCAGGTTTCCGGCGCTGTCGACGACGTCGCCGGAGACAGGGGCCGGTGCGGGTGCGGGTGCGGGTGCGGGTGCGGGTGCGGGTGCGGGTGCGGGTGCGGGTGCCGGTGCGGGTGCGGGTGCCGGTGCGGGTGCCGGTGCCGGTGCGGGTGCCGGTGCGGGCGCCGGGGCCGGCGCGGGGGCAGGTGCCGGCGCGGATGCTGCACCGAGCGAATAACAGGCCTTGACCACGAACGGCACGGGATCGCTGCCGAAGAATGCGTTCGTGCAGCTGGCGCTGCCACTGACGGTCTTCTCAACCCACTTGCCGTTGGCGCCATATTGCACGCGGGTCGCAGAGGCCACCGTGAAGGACGCGCCCTCGGCGGCCAGGCGCGTGCCTGCAGCGGGCGCAGTCGCGGGAGCGGGAGCGGGAGCGGGTGCGGGTGCGGGTGCGGGAGCGGGTGCGGGCGCAGCCTCGGTCCCAGTCTGGACATAGCACGCCTTCACCACGAAGGGCAGCGGGTCGCCGAAGGTTCCGTTGCTGCAGGACTGCGAGCCCGACAGCGTCTTGGTGGCGTAGGTGTCGTTCGCCCCGTATTTCACGACCGTCGCGGCGGCCAGCGTGAAGGTCCGATCCTCGTCCGCGACCTTGGTCCAGCTGGCATCGAGCTTACTGATCGGTGCGGCTTCCTTGGTCGCCGTGGATTCGGCGGCAGGTGCGGCGGTGGTTGAAGAAGCGGTCGCAGGTAACGCGTCCGAGCCCTGGGCTGCGGCGAATCCGCCGCTGTTGCTGCCTCCACCCCCGCATCCTGCGAGTGCGCCAGCTGCAACAAAAAGCAGAAGCGCGCTTTTGTCGATGACTTTCAAGCAAATCCCTCCTAAATTGGTTAAGTTGGGGTTTGTACGGGTCAATGGCTTCGCGGGCAACCGCTCTTGCACTTCTTTTCCTATGTGTATGCCGCCTCCCCAGGGCGGTGTTACTAACGTTGTGATTGCTAACGCTTTCAACGCAAATCCTCCAGATTGAGGAGGAACCTTCTTCGTACTGTCCATTCAGGGAGGGCGACGACCAAGCGCGTGCGTTCGGCCGAGACGCACAAGAAAAAAGGCCCGCACGAGGCGGGCCTTTGTGATCAATTGACGCTGGTTTTCAGCTGATCACGGCACGTTGGCAGTTCGAATCTGGAAGGGCTTGCCCTCCATCGCAAAGCTGCCGCCGAACTCGATGTTGACCCCATTGGTGGGCTGAACTGGGCAGCCACGCGGCGGCTGGCACGACCACGAGCCACCGCGATTCGCGAAGATGACGGAACCATAGCGGTAATTCGACACCTTTTTGCCGGCGTAGTCGGCAATACTCAGCACCATGTTGTTGCTGGCGAAGTTGTCGGCGTCTTCCACGGCGATCGGGTCCACGATGCGCGAGTCCTGCAGGTTGCGGACCACGCTCCCGCTGTTGCCGTCGGACGCGAACCTCACCCACTGGATCTTGCGCTCACCCCGCGAGGCCACCAGCACCTGCTGGTTCAGGGGCTCGATCGAGGTGTTCTCCGGATCGATCTTCGAGATCGCCAGCGAGGTCGGGTTCTTGCCGATCGCCACACGACCCTTCTCTGCCACGTCGGCAGCCACCGTCCCGGTGGGCACGTTGCCCAGGCCATAGATGCGAAGCGAGCCGCTCTCGGTAGCGATCCAGGCGCGGTGCACGCTGCCAAAGATGGTGGTGCGCACTGCCGTCGGACGGTCATCCAGCGCCACGGTCGAGATCACCGTCGGCGTCTGCTGCGGCTTGTTCGCGAAGGTGTAGGGCCACTGGTTGTCGGCCTGACCCAGGTTCGTGAACTCCGTCGGGCCGGTGCCGAAGTAGACGCCGTTGACGTAGCTGAACAGCGGCTTCAGGTCGATGAAGGCGGCCTTCTTCTCCGACTTGGAGATGACGACGGCCACGCCGGCCTTGGCGTAACGGTTGGCGTTGGAGCCGGAACCGCTGAAGGTCGCTCGCTTGGCCGGGTCGGTCAGGGGCGAGTAGGTCTGGCCCATGAATTCGCCGTTCTTCTCGGGCAGCGAGGTTCCGAACTGGTCGAAGCCGGTGGTGACCGCAATTTCCGTTGGTGCGTTCATGCCCGGCAGGTCGACGTAGCCCAGCACCTTCATGAAGGCGATGTTGCCCATGTTCGGCAGGCCGGGGTACACGCCCATCCACTCATGCCACCAGTCGTACCAGGCGTCGTAGCTGCCGTTCTTGGCCGAGTCGTAGGGATTGCAGTTGTTGCACAGCCCCGCCAGCGAGATCACTGCCACCTGGCCCTTCAGCGCCGTCGTGTCCCACACCGTCACCAGCGCGTATTCGCTGTTGTTCGTCATGGCGATGCCCGTGGGCACCTTGTTGGCGGGCAGCTTCACCGAGCTCCTGTTGTTCGCGGTGTTGGTGCCGGCCGTGCCGATCAGGCCGTTCTGGAAGGCCACCACCGACTCCGCGCAGAAACCCGTGCGACCGCCGCAGCGCGCCACCGCCACCGGCTCGCCGTTCGTGAGACCGGCGGTCTTGTAGGTGCTGACGTTGTAGTTGGTTCGCCCGGCGCTGCCGTCCCAGGCGGCCGCTTCCTGCCAGGGCAGCTGCGGCGCCTGCGCGAAGGTGTTGTGGTCGACTGCCGAGATCTGCAGGTCACCCACGCCCATGCGCACCGAAATGTTGTCCGGCACGAAGCCGACGTGGGCCTGGTTGGTCGAGTAGAGGCCGGCGTCGGCCAGCAGCGGTCCACCGACCTGCCAGGTGCCGGCGTGGTAGGCCGACATCGTCTGGTCGGCACGTTGGAACAGCGTCGGGATGCCGGTGTTGTCGACTGCGGCCGGGTTGCCGTAGCGGTACGCGATGCCGGCGTCCTTGGCGAACGCAGCAGCGGTCGCCTTGTAGGCATCCGCAGCGATCGTGCCGGAACTGTCGATTACTTCGTTCGGAACGGGCGTGGTAGCCGAAGACTGAGTGGCCGGCGCGGTGCCGGTACCGGTGGCGGTACCTGTATCCGTACCCGTACCCGTGCCCGTCGCCGTGGCGCCGAGGGCGGCGAATCCGCCGCCACCGCCGCCACCACCTCCTCCTCCACAACCTGCGATGAGTGCGCTTGCGACGACGGTCGCCAGAAGCGCGCCTTTATATGAAAAATTCAACAAAAACACCTCCAATTTGACAAGATGGTCATTTGTACGTGGGCGGCCTCCTACAGGGCAACCCTTCTTGCAAATGTTTTCGTGATGTGTTCCTACTCTCCAGGGGAGTAGTTACAAAGGTATTGCATAGTGACGTTATGACCGCAAATCATCTGGCCCGCCGCCGCAAGGAACTTTCTTCTTACTTGGGACCCGACGCGGTCGCCATCATCCCGACCGCGCCGGAGCGTCCGCGCAATCGGGACAGCGACTTCCTCTTCCGCCACGACAGCTACTTCTATTACCTGACGGGCTTTACCGAGCCCAACGCCTGGCTGGTGCTCACAAGCGAGGGACATGCCACCCTGTTCTGCGCCCCCAAGGACCGCGAGCGCGAGATCTGGGACGGCTACCGCCTGGGCCCGGAGGCGGCACCGGCGGCGCTGGCCGTCGAAGAGGCTTTCTCGATCGAGGAGCTCGATACCCGCATGCCGAAGCTGCTGGAGAACAAGAAGACGGTCTGGTACCCCTTCGCGACGCACAAGGGGCTGGAGTCGCGCGTCGACGGCTGGTTGTCGGCGGTGCGCGCCCGGGTGCGCTACGGCGCGCTGTGCCCCGAAGAGCAACGCGACCTCTGCGGCCCGCTGGACGAAATGCGGCTGATCAAGGATGCGGGCGAGCAGGACACGATGCGACGAGCCGCGCAGATCAGCGCCCGCGGCCATGTCCGCGCGATGCAGCTGTCGGCGCGCATGCTGCGCGAGGGCCGGGACGTACGCGAGTACCACCTCGATGCCGAGCTGCTGCACGAATTTCGCCTCGGTGGCTCGCAGTACCCAGCCTACAACTCGATCGTGGCCGCCGGCGCCAACGCCTGCGTGCTGCACTACCGCGCCGACGTGGCGCCGGTGCGCTCGGGCGAGCTGGTGCTGATCGACGCCGGCTGCGAGCTGGACGGCTACGCCAGCGACATCACCCGCACCTTCCCCGCCAACGGCACGTTCACCGGCCCGCAGCGCGCGCTTTACGAGCTGGTTCTGGCCAGTCAAGACGCAGCGGTGGCTGCAACGCGAGCGGGCGCTCGCTTCAACGATCCACACGAGGCCACGGTGAAGGTGCTGTCACAGGGCATGCTCGACCTGGGCCTGCTGGATGCCGACAAGGTGGGCGGCGTGGACGACGTGATCGAGAAGCGCGCCTATTTCGCCTACTACATGCACCGCACCGGCCACTGGCTGGGCATGGACGTGCATGACTGCGGCAGCTATGTGGAGCCCGCGCAGGCCGGCGAGGTGAGCGAGCGCCGGGACCCGCTGTCGAACGAGCTGATCAAGAACCGCCCCAGCCGCATCCTGAAGCCGGGCATGGTCCTGACCATCGAGCCGGGCATCTACGTGCGGCCGGGGGAGGGCGTGCCGGAGCAGTTCCACAACATCGGCATCCGCATCGAAGACGACGCGATCATCACCGAAACGGGCTGCGAGCTGATCTCGCGCGGGGTGCCGGTCAAGCCGGATGAGATCGAGGCGCTGATGCGGCCATGAGCCGCACGGCCGCTCCGAAGGCTCATAGCACCTTAGCCGAAGGCGAAGGTACTCCGGTGAGCGGCCCGGATTTCTAGGCGGCCTCGTCCGGGCCAAGCACCTTTCGCGCCCACGCGGGCAGCCAAAGCCCATGAGGCTGGACGCGCCCGGCGACCACCGAAGCCAGCAGGTGCGGGCCCCCGGCCTCGACGTCCGCCCCGTCGAACAGCATCGCGAGCGGCACCGCGCGAACGGCCACCCGCAGGTTCTCGAGGGTGCGCGGATAACGCGCCAGGATCTTGCTGGCCGGCACGTCGTGGCCGCCCTCATGCACGCGCTGTTGCACGCGCTCCAGCAGGCGGCGCGGCTCGTCGAGACACACGATGTAGAGCGCCACCTCGAAGCCGAAGGTCCGCGCCTCGGCAAGGAGTTCCAGCTTGGAGGGATGCGAGAAGACGGTCTCGCTCACGAAGGAGCGCCCGGCCTCCAGATGTGCCTGGCGTTGCGCGTCGGCCCATGCCCGGGCGGCCTCCGAGCGCCGCACGGCATGCCGGATATGACCGAGCTGCTCGCGCTCGTACAGGTCGGCGTTGATGAAGGGCAGCTGCGGGTAGCGCGGCTGGATCAGGTAGCGGTACAGCGTCGACTTGCCGGCGCCATTCGGGCCGGCAATCAGGTGCAGGACCGGCATCAGGCCGCGCGGCGGCTGCGCGGACGGGGCTGCGCCTTGGCGCGGTTCTCGCCCACCGCCGCCTTGGCCCGTTCAGCCAGTGCGCCGGACTGGGCCAAGGCCAGCACGTGACCATGCAGGGCGTCGAGTTCGGGCGACAGGGCCGGCTGAGCCTGACCGGCAACGACGTAACGTGCACCTTCTTCGCGCGCAATCAGCGCCTGGCTGTCCTGCGTGGAGAGGCCCGCCTGCTCGAGCGCGCGGCCGAGGGTGGCCCAGTATTCGATCTGGCTTGCCACCGAGCGGCGCATGGGCTGGGCCGCGTCGCGTGCCTTGTCGACCAGCGCGGCAGGCAGCTTGACGGAAGCGAAGGGGGTGGCCGAAGACATTGGGTTCACTCCTGATTGGCGCATTTTGCGCCAGTCTGCGAGGGCCCGTCAAACGCGATTCAACCAGCCGCCAGATGTCCGCGGACGAAGGCCTCTTCGAAGATCGAATACCCCGACCAGTCGCTGTGCGCAAAGGCCAGGCGGCCAGCGACGACGCGCTCGTGCGCGCCGCGGCCGGCGAGCAGGCCAGGCCCCGGGATGGCCATGGCATGGCCGTAGCGGGTGATTTCGATGCGGGAGGCGAGCCCGGCAAGATCGGGATGAGGCACCGACAGCTCGCCGAGAAGCTCGTCGCGCCAGCCGCTCCAGGGCCGGTCGAGCAGCAGGCGCCGGCCTTCCGGCCCGTCGTAAGCGCTCGGGCCCAGCGGCCGATACCAGCTCAGCACCGTGGCGCCCGGCGTGGGGTCCAGCGCCTGATGGCGAGCATCGACGTAGCCGAGCCCACGCGTGCCGTAGACCACGTTGTCCCAGCTCGGCGCCGCGCCGGGGCGGTCGGCCAGCGGCGCGCGCACATGCACGTTGGCCACCAGCCATGGCGCATAGCGCAGCCGGGCCGCCGCCTCGCGCAGCGGCGCGGGCGGGTTCTCCACCACGCGGGCGGCGATGAAGACCGGCAACGCGACGATGCAGCGCTCCGCCTGCCAGCGCACGCGCGCCCGGGCCGCCACATCGAAGGCCTCGACCTCGACGCCCGAGCGCGTCTCGGCGATGCGCAGGACGGCCTGGCCCGTCTTCAGCCGATCGCCCAGCGGCGCCGCGAGCCGCCGCGCGAGCCAGCCATTGCCCTCCGGCCAGGTCAGCACCGCGTCGCGCTCCGCTTCCTCGTCGCCGGGTGCATGGAAGCCGTGCCGGCTCGCGAAATAGTGGATGCCGGCCCAGGCCGAAACATGGGCGCTGCCGGCGCCGTAGTCGTCGCGGCAGCAATAGTCGAGATACCAACGCAGCTGGGGATCGTCGAGGCCTTCGCGCTCGAGCCAGGCGGCGAAGGGCAGCGCGTCCAGTTCCAGCAGGCGCGGCGTGAGCGGCACGCGCAGCGTCGGAATGGCGAAGCGCGTCTCGCGCCGCAGCGCTTCCACGCGCCGCGAGAACAGGCGGTACTGCGCCAGGGTGCGCTCGCGCACGCCCTGCACGGGCAGCAGTCCGTCGTGCCAGGCGCCTTCGAAGAACAGTCGCTCCTGGGGGCTGTGGCAGAGGTGGCGCTCCTCGTACTGCCATCGGCCGGCCACGCGCCGGCGCAGGCCGAGTTCCTCCAGCAGGTCTTGCACCTCGTGCGCCTCGTCGCCCGGCAGCGGCAGGTAGTGGGCGCCAAGCGGGCAGGCGATGCCGCCCACCTGGCCGCCGCGGCTGTTGCCGCCGGCCTGGTCTTCGAGCTCGAGCAGCACGAAGTCCTCGATGCCGGCCAGCCGCAGGGCGCGCGCGGCCGCCAGGCCGGCCACGCCCGCGCCGGCAATGAGGACACGGGTGCGGCGCGTGGCCGAAGGCGCGTCGTTGCGGCTCAGGGTCCCGTCGCGCAGCGCATGGCCGCGCTCGACGTCGATGCCGGCAAAGCCGCCCTCGATCTCGTGCCGCGCGTCGCAGCCGCCGAGCGCCAAGGCGCCGGCGGCGGCACTCAGGAATTCGCGACGCTTCATCAGTGGCCGGCGACCTTGCCCCACTCCTGCTCGTAGGTCGTGACGAGGGTCTGGTTCGACAGCCGGTTCACCTCGGCCGGCACCCGCGCCATGTCACGTGGGAACTCGAAGAGCTGCGGCAGCGCCGGCCCGGCCAGGAAGCGCAGGCCCTCGGGCAGGGCCTCGGGCAGCCGGTAAGGCCTGCGGCTCGCGATGATGAAGCCCCACTCGCCGAAGCTGGGCACATGCGCGTGGTAGGGCGCGGTCCGCAGGCCCACCGATTCGACGGTCGCGACCACGGTCCAGAAGCTCTTGCGGGCGACCAGCGGCGAGGTGGTCTGGATCACGGCATAGCCGCTGGCGGCCAGCCGCTTGTCGAGCAGGGCGTAGAAGGAGTTCGTGTAGAGCTTGCCGATCGCGAAGTTGGTGGGATCGGGGAAGTCGACCACGATCACGTCGAACATGTCGCCGGCTTGCTGCAGCCACTGAAAGGCGTCGGTGTTGACGACATGCACCTTCGGTGACTTGAGCGCGCCGCCGTTGAGCGCCGCCAGCGTCTCGTGCTCGCTGAACAGCCGCGTCATGTTCGGGTCGAGCTCGACCAGCGTGATGCTCTCCACCGAGGGGTACTTGAGGACCTCTCGCACCGCCATGCCGTCGCCGCCGCCGAGCACGGCCACCTTCTTCGGTGCGCCCTGCGCCGCCATGGCCGGATGCACCAGCGCCTCGTGGTAGCGGTACTCGTCGCGCTCGGCGAACTGCAGGTTGCCGTTGAGGAAGAGCCGATGCCCGGCGGCGCCCCGTGTGACGACGATGCGCTGATAGGGCGAGCTCTCGCTGAAAACGATGCGGTCCTGGTAGAACTTGTCTTCCGCCAGTGTCGTGATGTGGCCGGCGAAGACGAAGGCGCCGGCGAGCGCAGCCAGGGCCAGCACGCAGGCCAGCGCATGCGCGCCCAAGCGGCGCAGCTCGTGCCTGAAGAGCCACAGCGCCCACAGCGCCACCGCCGCATTCATGAGCCCGAAGAGCAGGCCGGTGCGGATCATGCCGAGCTGGGGCACCAGCAGCAGCGGGAAGGCGACCGACACCGCCAGCGCGCCCAGGTAGTCGAAGGTCAGCACCTGCGAGACCAGGTCTTTCAGCATCACGTTGCGGCGCAGGATGCGCATCACCAGCGGGATCTCGAGCCCCACCAGCGTGCCCACCACCAGCACCAGCCCGTAGAGCAGCAGCCGGAAGGCGCCGGGGATGTAGGCGTTGGCGATGAAGAGCAGGGCGGGAAGCGCGCCGCCGATCAGCGCCACCATCAGCTCGATGCGCAGGAAGTGCGCCGGCAGCTGGCGCTCGAAGTAGCGCGAGAGCCAGGAGCCCACGCCCATCGCGAACAGGTAAGTGCCGATGATGGTGCTGAACTGCAGCACCGAGTCGCCGAGCAGGTAGGAGCTGAGCGCCGCGGCGCTCAGCTCGTAGACCAGCCCGCAGGCCGCGACCACGAACACGCTGGCCAGCAGCGCGATCTCGACTGGCTGCGGGCCGCGCGCCGCCCTCGCGGGAGCCGGATGCAAGGCTGCCTCGCTCATCGACCGCCGGGAAGGCTCAATGGATCGCGGCCGCGACGATGATGCAGATGCCCAGGCTCATCGCGGCCACCACCACGCCGAGCGCCACGTTCTGCTTCTCGACGATCTCCTGCCACAGGTCGTAGGGCGTGAGCTTGTCGATGAGCAGGAAGGTGATCCAGAACACCAGCACGCCAATGATCGCGTACAGGATCGAGCCCAGGAAGGCCGCGGGCCTTAGCCATTCAATTCCCAACATGAGGACCTCCGGAAAAAGTCATTTGTGGCCGCCGCCACTGGAATAGCCGCCATAGGAGCCGCCCGAGCTGCGCGAACCGCCCGAGCTGCTGGTGCAGGTGCTCAGGATGATCAAGAGGATGATGATCACCACGATGATGAGGATGATGGTGCCGCAGCCGAGCTTGCTGGCCGAGCTCACCGGCAGCGCGTCGCCGCGCTTGAACATGTCCTTCTTGCCGTCGAGCTTGAAGGCCGCGGCCACCGCGGCACTGTCGATTTTGCTGCCGGACGACCAGGTCAACTCGTTTGCAGAGCGTTCCATCGACAGCAGGGCCGTGCCGCTCGCGAAGTCGCGGTTGAAGGTCTTCTGTCCGCGCTCGACCTGCCAGTAGAACTCGCCGGCCACGTAGGTGGTTTCGGCGTTGTAGGCGTACTGCTGCTGGTAGACCTTGCCCAGGTAGGTGGCGCGCGAGCCGCTCTCGGCCATGGTCGGCGCGCCGGTGGCGGGCTTGACCAGGCTCCAGCCGTCCTCGGCATCGACCAGGAAGCTGAAGCCGCGCTTCTTGTTGTAGAGCAGGTATTCGTTCCAACCGAAGTGCTCGTCGTCGCCCGGCGCCACGCCCATGCGGTGCTGGAAGCCCACGACCTGCCACAGCGCGCCCTGCAGCTGGCCGGTGGTGCCGACCGGGATCAGCGGCTGCACCGGTTCGTGCTGCTCCGCGTGGCGCAGCTCGCCGCCGATGCCCTGCGTCAGGTCGATGATGCTGTTGCAGGCGCGGCAGGTGATGCTCTTGCTCTCGGCGAAGTTGACCGTGACCGGCGAGCCGCAGTTCGGGCAGTTGAAGCTGCGGCCCTTTTCCTCCTTCGCCGATTCGTCGCGCAGGCCGGTAAGCTGCAGGTCCTCGAGCTGCACCGAGCGCCCGAGATAGGCGCCGGGCGGCCGGGTGTCGTAGTCGAGGCTCAGCACCAGGCCCTGGTCGCTGCGCAGCTCGACCACCGCGAAGGGCCGGCCGAGCTCTGGCAGCCGCGGCAGCTCGCCCTGGGCCGAGACCAGCCGGACCTGCTCGTTCGAGGCCACCGTGTAGCTCTGGCCGTTGAAGGCCGTGGTGGCGCCCACGCGCAGCTCGGCGGGATCCGGCGCCTCGCGCTGCAGCTGGTGCGGCAGCGAGAAGACGAAAGCGCCGTTGTCCTCGCTCAGGATGCCGGTGCGCTCGCCGTCGAGCGCGGCGATCCACTCGGTCCAGCGGCCGCCCTCGTAGCTGTACTGCAGGCGCCCCACCAGCGTGAAGGGCTGGTCCTGGATGCGCCCGGCGGCGAAGAGCTGCAGCGGGCTGAAATCGTCGAACAGCTCCGCCATCTTGCCGGTGCGCGCGAGGGTTTCGCCCTGGCGCACGACCGTGCTCTGGCAGTAGGGGCAGACGGCGTGGGTCGACTGCGCCGATCGGAATTCGACGGGCGCGCCGCACCCGGGGCAGGGCGCGCGGTAGTAGCGCTGCTGGGAGGAGTCGGTGGCCACGAAAAGACGGCAAGGATCCGCTCAGCGCGGCCCTGTCGACGCGTCGACGGGCTCGCCGCAGCGGAACGGGCTCAGACCAGCTTCTTCAGCAGTTCCGCCTTCTTGGCGTCGAATTCTTCCTGGGTGAGGATGCCCTTGGTCTTGAGCTCGCCGAGCCTCTCGAGGGTGGTCATCACGTCCGCCGGATTGACCACGGCGACGACGGGTTGCTGTTGCGCCGTCGCGGGGTTGTTCGGATTGAGCCCCTGCTGCAGGTTCTGCGCCAGCACCTGGCCCAGCGCGACGCCGGCGCCCAGGCCCATCGCATCGCCAGCGATGCCGCTGCCCTGGCCGGCGCCCTCGGCGAATTTGGGAATTGCCTGCGCCGTCTGGTACTGCATGAACTTGCCCATGTCCTGGCCGACCATGCCCATTCCGATCTTCTGGTCGAGGATCTTCTGCAGCTCTTCGGGCAGGGAAACGTTCTGGACCGTGATGGCCTCGAGCTGGATGCCGATCTTGGCGAACTCGGGCACCAGCTGCGCCGCCAGCGCCTGCGCGAACTGGATCTGGTTGGCCGCCAGGTCGAGAAAGGGCACGCCGCTGGAAGCGATGGCGTTGCTGATGTTCTGCAGCACCAGGCCGCGCAGCTGGCCGTCGAGGTCGGCCACGCTGTAGATGTCGCGCGTGCCCGAGATTTCGGTGTGGAAGAGCTTGGCGTCGCCGATGCGGAAGCTGTAGTTGCCGAAGGCGCGCAGGCGCACGGCGCCGAAGTCCTTGTCGCGGATCGTGATCGGCTGGGGCGTTCCCCATTTCTGGTCGACCTGCTGGCGGGTGCTGAAGAAGTAGACGTCGCTCTTGAACGGGGACTCGAAGAGCTTGTCCCAGTTCTTGAGATAGGTGAGCACCGGCAGCGTCTGCGTGGTGAGCTTGTACATGCCCGGGCCGAACACGTCGGCCACCTGGCCCTCGTTGACGAAAACCGCCACCTGCGACTCGCGCACCGTGAGCGAGGCGCCGTTCTGGATTTCCATCTCGGCCATCGGGAAGCGCCAGGCCAGCGTCCCATCTCCAGTTTCGGTCCACTGGATGATGTCGATGAACTGCTTCTTGATGAAATCCATCAGCGCCATGGTCGGTCCTCGTCCGGTTTTTCTGAGCGGGCATATTGCCACAACGGCTCGACGCTTCGGGCCTTTTTGGCCGCACCGGCGGCGCGGCAAGGCCGGTGTTCCGCGAATCGCGAGGTCTACAATCGGCGCCCCTCACAAGAAGCGTTGCACGGAGCCAAGGCACATGTCCGATCTGACCTCCCCGATCCCCACGCCTGAAGACAAGCGCGCCGAACTGCGCAAGGCGGCCCTCGAATACCACGAGTTCCCTGTTCCGGGCAAGGTCGCGATCGCGGCGACGAAGCAGATGCTGAACCAGCGCGACCTGGCGCTGGCCTACTCGCCCGGCGTGGCGGCGCCTTGCGAGGAGATCGTCAAGGATCCGGTCAACGCCTTCAAGTACACCGCGCGCGGCAACCTGGTGGCGGTGATCACCAACGGCACCGCGGTGCTGGGCCTGGGCGACATCGGGCCGCTCGCCTCCAAGCCGGTGATGGAAGGCAAGGGCGTGCTGTTCAAGAAGTTCGCGGGCGTCGACGTCTTCGATATCGAGATCGACGAGAAGGACCCGGCCAGGCTGGTCGACGTCATCGCGGCGCTGGAGCCGACCTTCGGCGCCATCAACCTCGAGGACATCAAGGCGCCCGATTGCTTCTACGTGGAGCGCGAGCTGCGCAAGCGCATGAAGATCCCGGTCTTCCACGACGACCAGCACGGCACCGCGATCACGGTGGCGGCCGCCATGCTCAACGGCCTCAAGGTGGTGGGCAAGGACATCGCGCAGATCAAGCTGGTCACCTCCGGCGCCGGCGCCGCGGCGCTGGCCTGCCTCAACTTGCTGCTCAAGGTCGGCCTGAAGCGCGAGAACGTGTTCGTGACCGACCTGGCCGGCGTGGTCTATGAAGGCCGTACCGAGCTGATGGACGACGACAAGCGCCAATACATGCAGAAGACGTCGGCGCGCTCGCTGGCCGAGGTGATCGAGGGCGCCGACGTGTTCCTCGGCCTCTCCGCCGGCGGCGTGCTCAAGCCCGCCATGGTGGCCAAGATGGCGGCCAGGCCGGTGATCTTCGCGCTGGCCAATCCGAATCCGGAAATCACGCCCGAGGACGCGAAGGTCGTGCGCGACGACGTCGTCATGGCGACCGGCCGCACGGACTACCCGAACCAGGTCAACAACGTCCTGTGCTTCCCCTACATCTTCCGCGGCGCGCTCGACTGTGGCGCGACCACCATCACCGACGAGATGGAAGTCGCGGCGGTGCATGCCATCGCCGAGCTCGCGCAGGCGGAGCAAAGCGAGCGCGTGGCGGCGGCCTACGTCGGCGAGAAGCTCAGCTTCGGCCCCGAATACCTGATCCCGAAGCCCTTCGACCCGCGGCTCATGATGAAGATCGCGCCCGCAGTCGCCAAGGCGGCAGCCGAATGCGGCGTCGCGCTGCGGCCCATCGCCGACCTCGATGCCTACCGCGACAAGCTGCAAAGCTTCGTCTACGCATCGGGCACCACGATGAAGCCGATCTTCGACGCCGCCAGGCGCGCCCCGAAGAAGCGGGTGGCCTACAGCGAAGGCGAGGAAGAACGCGTGCTGCGCGCCGCACAGATCGTGGTCGACGAAGGCATCGCACGGCCCACGCTGATCGGCCGGCCGGCGATCATCGCCCAGCGCATCGAGAAGTTCGGCCTGCGGCTGAAGGAAGAGCTCGACTACGACGTCGTCAACACCGATTTCGACCACCGTTACCGCGATTTCTGGCAAACCTACCACCGCATGACCGAGCGCAAGGGCATCACGGTGCAGGTCGCCAAGATCGAGATGCGCCGCCGCCTCACGCTGATCGGCGCGATGCTGCTGCACAAGGGCGACGTCGACGGGCTGATCTGCGGAACCTGGGGCACCACGGCACTTCATCTGCGCTATATCGACCAGGTCATCGGCAAGCGCGCCGGCGGCTGCCCGAGCACCCCCCAGGACGTGCCGATCTACGCCTGCATGAACGGCCTGCTGCTGCCCGACCGGCAGGTGTTCCTGGTCGACACGCACGTCAACTACGACCCGACGCCCGAGGAACTGGCCGAGATCACGACCATGGCGGCCGAAGAGATGATGCGTTTCGGCATCAAGCCCAAGGCCGCGCTGCTGTCGCATTCGAATTTCGGAACCAGCGAACACCCGAGCGCGGTCAAGATGCGTCAGACGCTCGCGCTGCTGCGCGAACAGGCGCCGTGGCTGGAAGTCGACGGCGAGATGCACGGCGACGTCGCTTTGGACGGCAAGCAGCGCGCCGCGGTCATGCCGCACAGCGCCCTGGCCGGCAATGCCAATCTGCTGGTATTTCCGAACATCGATGCGGCCAACATTTCCTACAACCTGCTCAAGACGGCGGCCGGCGGCAACATCGCCATCGGTCCGGTCCTGCTCGGGGCTGCCAAACCGGTGCACATCCTCACGGCCAGTGCCACGGTACGCCGCATCGTCAATATGACGGCCCTCACCGTTGCCGACGCCAACGCCGAGCGTTAAGCCTTCGTGCGACAGCGGTCGCTAACTTCAGTTGAAGCGATGAGACCCTGGCGCCTGCTCAAAGATTGAGCAGGCGCTTGCGTTTTGTACGGCCCTAGGGCACACTTGCGGCCTTGAATTTGCGGGTTAACCCGGAGGTTGACCTGCGATTCGGCCCTCGCTCTTTTCCTTCTGGTGCCCCATGGCGGCTTACGCCTCGATCACGTCCCCGGTTTCCAAATTCGCGCTCACAGGCCTCCTGCTGGTGGCCCTCGGCGCCGGAGCTCAGGCCCGTGAATGGATCGGCACCCGCGCCGGACAGCCGGCACAGGAAACGATCGCGCTGGCCGAATTGCCGGTGCAGGGCCAGCGCACTTACGGAGCCATCTTGAAGGGTGGCCCCTTCCGATATGAAAAGGACGGCTCGGTGTTCGGCAATCGCGAACGCCTGTTGCCGCGAGAGCGCCGGGGCCATTACCGAGAGTACACGGTCGAAACACCCGGCTCGCGTGACCGTGGTGCACGGCGCATCGTCTGCGGGGGCGAGCGCACGACGCCCTCGGTGTGCTGGTACACGGCAGACCACTACGCGAGTTTCAGGCAGATCGTGCCATGAGCGATGAACTGGATTTGAGCGGCGCACCCAGGCGCCCTGAGGTAAAGATGACCACGACAACTATGGAAAGACCAGCGGAGATGACCCCCACCCTTCGGGGCGTGCGACCCAATATCGTGCAGTCGATTCGTGCGTTTCGCGTGAGCGATCTGCAAGAGGCGGCGCACGCAGCGGGCCAGCACTTCCTTTACGCCAACCTGGGCAACGCCCAGTCCAAGCAGGACGTGCTGGACCTGATCGCCCAGCAGTTCACCTTTCCGCAGCATTTCGGCAAGAACTTCGATGCGCTGTACGACTGCATGACCGACCCGTTGCATAAATCGGGCCCGCAGCCCGGTTTCGTCATCGTGCTCGAGCAGATCCCTGCCAACGCCAAGTTCGACAAGGAAGCGCGCGAGCAGCTGCTCGACATCTTCCGGGATGCCGCCGACTACTGGGGAGATCGGAAGATACCGTTCCGGTGCTTCTATTCTTTTCTGTAGCCCGTTCTGCATCCACCAGCCAAGCAGAACGGGCGAACGAGGCTAACGGTACCGAATCGGTGCCCGGTATCGAAGTCCAAGGCAATAGCGACCCGGCGGCAGAAAAGATGCCGACCGACAAACTGGTCGACGTGTCGCCCCTGGCGCTGCGCATGAGCAGTCCTTTCAACGCAGGCTACTGGCTCGCAGCCGCGTAGGCTTGCCCGAAGAAAGGCCCGTCTCTGACGGGCCTTTTTCTTTATGGGGCGATGGCTTGGGCGAGGGCGACGTACTCGGCCACGGGCACTTCTTCGGCGCGCCGCTGCGTGTCGAAATCGCCGGCGAAGCCATGCTGCTCCAGCCATTTGCCCAAGCTATGGCGCAGCAGTTTGCGGCGCTGGCTGAAGGCGACCTGGACGATCTCGCCCAGCCGGCTCGCGTCAACCGGCGGCGGCTCGGCCAGGGGCACCATGCGCACCACGGCACTGTCCACGCGCGGAGGCGGATCGAAGCTCTCGGGCGGCACGAACAGCACGTTCTCCATCGCGTAGCGCCACTGCAGCATCACGCTCAGGCGGCCGTAATCCGAGGTGGCCGGCTGCGCGGTCATGCGGTCGACGACTTCCTTTTGCAGCATGAAGTGCTGGTCGGCAACCAAGTGCGCGAAGTCCAGCAGGTGGAACAGGATCGGCGTCGAGATGTTGTAGGGCAAGTTGCCCACCACGCGCAGCAGCTGCGTGGCCGGAGGGACCGCCAGTCGCGCGGCCAGGGCGGCGAAATCCACCTTCAGGACGTCCGACTCGATCACCTCGAGCTGCCCATGCGCCCGCAACCGCTGCGCCAAGTCGCGGTCCAGCTCGATCACCGTCAGCCGGCCCAGGCGCTCGACCAGCGGCTGGGTCAGCGCCGCGAGGCCCGGGCCGATCTCGACCATCGCATCGCCGGGCCGCGGCGCGATCTCGCGCACGATCGCATCGATGATGCCGGCGTCGGACAGGAAATGCTGTCCGAAGCGCTTGCGGGCAATGTGCTTCACCGAGGGCCGCCGCGGCGCCTTGCCATCAGGACTGGGGTGCCTCGCGGTACTCGACGTAGGCGCGCGTGCGCAGTTCCTGCGCCCAGGTTTCGTAGGCTTCTTCCAGCTTCTTCTCTCGCAGCACGCCACGCGCAGCCTCGCGCTGCTCGGCCTGGCTCAGCTTGGCATCGCGCCGCGCGACCACCTGGATCAGGTGCACGCCGAAACGGGACACGACCGGGTCGCTGACTTGGCCGGGCGCCAGCCGGTTCATGGCTTCCTCGAACTCGGGCACGAACTGCCCGGGACGCGACCAGCCCAGGTCGCCGCCTTCCTTGGCGCTGCCGTCTTGCGAGTTGTCGCGGGCCAGCCCCGCGAAATCGGCCGTGCCCTTCTGGATGCGATCCTTGAACTCGGCCAGCTGCGCCACCGCCTGAGCGGTGGTGCGCTTCGCGTCGTTGCGCAGCAGGATATGGCGCACCTGGGTCTGGGTGACCACCGCGTCGGCCGAGCCCGGCTGGCTCTTGGCCAGCACCTTGAGCACATGAAAGCCGGCGCCCGAGCGGATCGGCCCGGCAATGCCGTTGACCGCCGTCGACTGCGTCGCCTCGACGAACAGGGAAGGGTAGCGGTCGGCGCTGCGCATGCCCAGCACGCCGCCGTTGGCGCGATCGGGCGAATCGGAAAATTCCTGCGCGAGCTTCGCGAAATCCTCGCCGGCGCGCGCCCGCTGGGCGACGCCCTGGGCGCGCTGCTGCAGCGTCGCGATCTGCGCCTCGGTGGCGTTCTCGGGCACCGCCACCAGCACCTGCGCGAGGTTGAGATTGGGCGCCACGGCGGCGTTGGCACCGTTGCGCTGCTCGCGCATGAACTGGTCGACCTCGACGTCGCTGATCTTCACCTTGGCCTCGATCTCGCGGTCCCGCAGCCGGGTGAGCAGGAGTTGGTCGCGCAGGTCGTTGCGGAAGGCCTGGGGCGAGATGCCCTCGGCCGCGACGCGGCTGCGCAGTTCGGTCAGGCTCATCTGGTTCTGCCGGGCCACGGTCTGCTCGGCCTGGTCGATGGCGAGCTCGTCGACCTTGATGCCGACCTCCTTGGCCGCCTGCAGCTGGGTGCGCTCGGCGATCAGCCGCTCCAGCACCAGGCGCGTGAGCTCCGCCCTCGGCACGCGCTGCGCCTCGGCGTTTTCTTTCATCAGGCGCTCGACCCGGGTCTGCACCTCGTTGTTGGTGATGGGCTCGGAATTGACGAGCGCCACGATGTATTCGGCCGATCGCTGGGCGGTCGGTGCCGCCGGCGCGGCGCGGGGTGCGGCAGGTGCTGGCGCGAGGCGCGGGCCGGCGCGCATGATGTCCGTGATGCCGACGCCGGGGCGGGAGCCCTGTCCCTGCGCACCGGCCGCCGCGGCCAGCGTTGCGAGGCACGCCAGGGTGAGGATGGAGCGGATGTGGTTCATGGCGGGAAGGCTCAGTCGTAGTTGGTGAAGCGGCTCGGTGCGGGGAAAGGTTGCCGCAGAGGCTGGTAGCGCTGGATGTTCTGGGTCAGGGTGCGCATGGGGCTCGATCCGATGGAGGCGAAACCGACGAATTCGATCTGGAACATGATGCGCGTGTTCGCGGTGGCTTGGCCAGTGGTCAGGCGTTCCAGGACCACGCGACCGATCCAGCAGCAGCCGTCGTACTCGAAGCCGAGCACGCCGTCGGTGAGCTTGCGGTCCTGCAGGCTGTAGTTGAGCCGGCCCACGGCGTACCAGCGCCCGCCGCCCTGGCCGCGGCCCGGGCCGAGGTCCTTGCCCTTGTCGCCCCACAGGTCGTTGACCGGCCACTGCCAGCTCACGTCCAGCGACTTGTTGCCGTCGTTGGAGGTGGGGGTCGTGTTCGCCTGGTACCGGTAGGCCGCCGAGATGTTGCGGTAGGGCCCGGGGTTGTAGCGGGCGCTCAGCGCCGTGCGGGTCGACTTGTGGTCGTCGGGGTTGTACTGGACGGTGCCGTCCACGCTCCATTGCGGCGTCCAGTTGATCTGGGCGCCGAGCAGCAGGTCGCTGACGCGGTCGGTCACCGCCGTGCCGCCCGGCAGCGTGACGCGCTGGTCCTTGAAGCGCAGCCGCTGCGCGATCCCGAAGCGGGCCGCCTCGGCGCCGCTCTCGGGATCGATCAGCCGCGAGGTCACGCCGGTGGTGAGCGTGTTGCTGTCGGAGATGCGGTCGTTGCCGGAGAAGGCGTTCTCGGTGTAGACGGTCGCGAAGTTGAAGTCGTTGGCGGCCGAGTCGTAGTTCGGCAGCAGGCTCTGGTTGCGGTAGGGCGTGTAGACGTAGAAGGCGCGCGGCTCCAGCGTCTGGCGGAAGTCGCGGCCGAAGAAATTGGCGTCGCGCTCGAAGATCATGCCGCTGTCGAGGCTGAAGGTCGGCACCGTGCGGCTGGCCGAGCTGGCGCCGTTGGACAGCGGCGCATCAAACTGGTAGCTGGTCGTGTGCAGCTGGATCTTGGGAATGACGAAGGTGCCGGGCGTGAGGAAGGGCCGGCTCAGCGAGGCCAGCGCGAACACCCGTTCGCCATCGGGCTGCTTCTGCAGCGACGGGTCCCCGCGAAAGCGGGAGTAGTCGGCGTTGAACGAGAAGTCGAAGCCGTTCCAGTCGTACTTGTTGTAGTTGGCAGTGATCTGCGGCAGCCGGTCGTAGGGCGGCACGATCGGCGACAGGTCGTACTGCAGCGTCTGGTACTTCAGCGTGCGCACGACGCCGTTCCAGTCGCCCTTGGTCCAGTTGAGCGAGGCATCGTTGGCCAGCAGACGCGTCGTCAGCGACGGCGTGCGCGTGAAGTCGCGCCAGTAGTCATCGTCGCTCACCCGGTTGAACCTGAGAGAGGCGGTCAGCGAGTCCAGGCCCAGGGGCTTGGGGTCGAAGGTCTGCGAGTGGTTCGTCCAGATGCCCCAGCGCTTGCGGTTGCGCAGGCTGTCGGTCGGCATGTAGTCGACGCGAACGTCGCCGCTGTAGCCCTTTTCGAGGTAGCGGAACTCGGTGCCGAAATTGACGCCACGCTTGCTCATCACCTCAGGGTAGAGGGTCGCGTCGCGATTCGGCGCGATGTTCCAGTAGTAGGGCGTGGTGATGTCGACGCCGTTGACGCTGCCGATGCCGATGGTCGGCGGCAGGAAGCCGCTCTTGCGGTCGTTGCTGAGCGGAAAACTCAGCGACGGAAAGGGCGGCGTGCTGATGCCCATGAAGCTCAGCCGTGCATCGGTGGCCACACCGACGTTCTCCTCGGTGTCGGTGGTCAGGGTCGCGGCGCTCAGCAGCCAGGCCGGCATCCAGCCGGGATAGTCCTCGCGCCGGCAGGTGGTGTAGGTACCCTGCCGGGCGATCGAGACGTTGCTGTCGACAAAGTCCACCCGCTCGGCGTCGCCCTGGCCGCCCGAGGCCAGGAAGCGGTAGCGCACCTTGTTGAAGAAGCCCTCGAAGGTCTCGAGCTTGAGCTCGAGTTGGGGGCCCTCGTAGACGTTGCCGGCCTGGTTCACGCGCACGTTGCCGCTCGCCTTGGCAAGGTCTTCGGGCTGGTAGTACTCGAGCCGGTCGGCGTGGATCACCGTGTCGCCGCGTCGCAGCGAGGCATTGCCTTCGATCACGGTTTCGAGGTCGGGCCGGCCGGAGATGCGGTCGCCATCGACGAAGCTCGGCAGCTCGCCGCGCTGCGTCTTCGGGATGGTCTCCAGCAGTTGCGGCGTGCGCTTGAGCGTGATCGGCGCGTCCAGGCCGGCGTCCTGTGCCGATGCGCCTTGGGCTTGCAGCAGCGCCAGCGTCAACAAGGCCAGCGGCAGAGGCGGTCGGCACCGGCGCCAGTCAGCTCGGGTCAGGTCAGGCATCGGTACGGAAAGAATTCTTCTGGGGGGAGCGCCGGTGGTCGGGGGTTGCGACAGGCCCGCGCCGGGCGGATTTGTAGAATTGATTATCCATGACAGCCTCCCCGCCCCCGGACAGCGGCGCCTCGACGCCTTCCCAACCGATCAGCTGGAGCGATCCGGAGCGTGCCCAGGCCTTCGCGCATTGGCTGGCCGCCATCGGACCGCGGCACCGGCTGCTGCCGGCCACCGTGCGGCCGGCCTCGGCCGACGCCAGCTTCCGCCGCTACTTCCGCATCGACACGGAGGACCCGGCCGGCACGCGCATCATGATGGATGCGCCCCCCGCCCAGGAGAACAGCGCCCCCTTCGTGCAGGTCGCCCGGCTGATGCGCGACGCCGGCCTGACCGCACCCCAGGTGCTCGAATGGGACCAGGCGCGAGGCTTCCTGCTGCTCGACGACCTCGGCCGCCAGACCATGCTCGAGGTGATCGACCCGGCTAACCCCGACGCTGCGCGTCCGCTCTATGCCCAGGCGATCGATGCCCTGATCCGGTGGCAACTCGCGTCCAGGCCGCAGGTGCTGCCACCCTACGACCGGGCGCTGCTCGAGCGCGAGCTGGCCCTGTTCCCCGACTGGTACGTGGCCCGGCACCGTGGCCTGGCCGTCGAAGGCCCGCTGCTGGAGCGCCTTCAACGCAGCTTCCGCCTGATCGTCGAGAACAACCTCGCAGCGCCGAGCGTCTACGTACACCGCGACTTCATGCCGCGCAACCTGATGATCACCGGCGGCCCGGCTCTGGGCGTGCTGGACTTCCAGGACGCGGTGCACGGCCCCATCACCTACGACATCGCCAGCCTGATGCGCGACGCCTTCCTGAGCTGGGACGAGGACTTCGTGCTCGACGTGACGGTGCGCTACTGGGAGCAGGCGCGCAAGGCCGGCCTGCCGGTGGACGAGGACTTCGGCGCCTTCTACCGTGCGGTCGAATGGATGGGCCTGCAGCGCCACCTGAAGGTGGCGGGCATCTTCGCGCGGCTGACGCTGCGCGATGGCAAGCCGAAGTACCTGGCCGACACGCCGCGCTTCATCGCCTACATCCGTGCGACCGCGGGCCGCTATCGCGAGCTGACGCCGCTGCTGCGCGCCATCGACGAGATCGAAGGCACGCAGCCGCAGAGCGGCTTCGCGTACGGGCGGATGTGAAGCCGCGCTTCCACTGCACCACGGCCCTCGCCGCGCACAGCGCGATGGCGCTCCCGCCCGGCGCCGCGCGCCACGTCCAGGTGCTGCGCATGCAGCCCGGCGACGCGCTCACGCTCTTCGACGGCAGCGGCGGCGAGTACGCCGCCACCGTCGAGCGCATGGGCCGCAGCGAGGTGACGGTGCAGGTCGGCGCGCACGCCGCGATCGAGCGCGAGGCGCCGCGCGCCGTGCACCTGGCGATCGGCATGCCGGCCAACGAGCGCATGGACTGGCTGGTCGAAAAGGCAACCGAGCTCGGCGTCGCCAGCATCCAGCCCCTGATGACCGCGCATGGCGTGCTGCGCCTGGCCGGCGAGCGCGCCGACAAGAAGCGCGCGCACTGGCAGGCGATCGCGATCGCCGCCTGCGAGCAGTGCGGCCGCAACCGGGCGCCGCTGGTCCACCCCGTGCGCGCGCTGGCGGGCTGGATCGACTCGCCGCCGATCGACGACGCCGAGCGCTTCGTGCTCAGCCTGGCCGATGGCGCGCACAGCCTGCGCGAGATCCGCGATGGCGCGCCGGCCACCGGCCTGCGCGGCGCCTGCGTGCTCAGCGGCCCCGAAGGCGGCCTGAGCGCCGCCGAGGAGGGCGACGCCATCGCGCGCGGCTTCGCGCCGCTCACGCTCGGCCCGCGCGTGCTGCGCGCCGAGACCGCGGCGCTGGCGGCGCTTGCATTGCTCGCGCACCCGTGACCAAATCCTCCGGCACCTTCTTCGTGCTCTTCCCCCTCATTCATTTCAGGAGCCCATCATGGGATTGCTCGATTCGGTACTCGGACAAGTGCTCGGCGGCGCGCAGCCGCAGCAACCCCAGGGCGGCGGCTTGGGCGGGCTGGGTGAGCTCGGCGGCCTCGCCGGCGCGCTCGGCGGCCTGCTCGCCAACAACAGCGAGGTGGGTGGCCTCGGCGGGCTGGTCTCCAAGTTCGAACAGGCCGGCATGGGCGACGTGATCGGCTCGTGGATCAGTCAGGGCGAAAACCAGCCGGTCACCGAAGGCCAGCTGCAGAACGCGCTGGGCAGCGACGTCGTCTCCGGCCTCGCGCAGAAGCTCGGCATCAACGCCGCCACGCTGCTGCCGATGCTGGCCACGCTGCTGCCGATGCTGATCGACAGGCTCACGCCCCGGGGCCAGGCGCCAGCCGAGGGCCTGGGCGACCAGGACGAGCTGCTGTCCTCGCTCAGCAGTCTGCTGCACAAGGGTTGAGCACCTTTCGATGAACCGCAATCTCTGGCTGCTTGCCGTCTGCCAGGGCTTGTTCCTGACCAACAACGTCGCCTTCATCGCGATCAACGGCCTGGTCGGCCTGGCGCTGGCGCCGCGCGGCTGGATGGCCACGCTGCCGGTGATGGGCTATGTGGTCGGCGGCGCGCTGGCCACCGGCCTGGTGGCACGCACGCAGCGGCGCCTCGGGCGGCGCCGCTCCTTCCAGATCGGCCTGGCCGTGGCCCTGGGCTCGGCGCTGCTGTGTGCGCAGGCCGCGTTCTGGCAAGACTTCTGGCTGCTGTGCGCGGCCACGGTGGTGGCGGGCTACTACAACGCGAACGCCGCGCTCTACCGCTTCGCTGCCGCCGAACTGGCCGCGCCGGCGTGGCGCGAGAAGGCGGTCTCGCTGGTGATGGCGGGCGGGCTCATCGGCGCGGTGGCGGGCCCGAACCTCGCGGCCCTTACGCGCAGCTGGTTCGCGGTGCCTTTCGCGGGTGTCTATCTCGCCCTCGGCGCCGTCGCGCTGCTGGCGATGGGCCTGATGCACTTCATCGACTTTCCCGCGCCGCCCGCGAGGAGTGCGGCAACCGGCGGGCGCCCGCTCGGCGAGATCGTGCGCCAGCCGGTGTTCATCGTCGCTGCGATGGCGGGCGCTCTCAGTTATGGCGTGATGAACCTGCTGATGGCCGCCACGCCGATCGCGATGCAGATCTGCAGCCTGCCTTTCGACGATGTCGCGCTGGTGCTCGAATGGCATGTGATCGGCATGTTCGCCCCGGGCTTCTTCACCGGCCACCTGATCCGCCGCTTTGGCGCGCTGCCGGTGATGGGCGCAGGCCTGCTGCTCAACCTGGGCTGCATCGCAGTGGCGCTGTCGGGTGTGGAATTGCACCAGTTCCTCGTCGCGCTCTTCCTGCTGGGGCTGGGCTGGAACTTCCTCTTCACGGGCAGCACGACGCTGTCGCTCTCGGCGTACACGGCCGAGGAGAAGGACCGTGCGCAAGGCGCGCTCAACTTCTGCGTGTTCGCGACGCTGGCGCTCAGCTCCTTCGCCTCCGGCGTGCTGGTCACGACGCAGGGCTGGCAGCTGCTGAACATTGGCTCGCTGGTGCCGGTGCTGCTGACCGGCGCAGGACTGTTGTGGCTCGCGCGCAAGCGGCGTGCCGCGGCTGCGGCGGCGGCTTAGGCCGGCGGGAAGCGGGCATCGAGCCAGCGCGCCAGCGTGTCGAAGACGGGTTTCGATTCCAGCTCGTTGAAGATCTCGTGATAGAGCGCGGGGAAGCAGGTGGCGCTGAGCACCTTGGCCGGGGCGGCCTCCGCAAAGCGGCGGCTGCCGGCCGGCTTCACCAGGCGGTCGTCGCCGGCGTAGACCAGCAAGGTCGGCACCGTCCATTGAGGCGCCGCCGCCTGCACGACCGCGCCTTCGTCGGCCAGGAAGCGCGCCAGCCGCGCGCCGATACGGTCGTGGCACAGCGGGTCCGCGCGATAGCCCTGGACCACGGCCGGATCGTGGGAGAGATAGCGGTCATCGAGGCCGTTGCCCACGCGCAGCGTGGGCGCCGTGCGTGACAGCACGGCGACCAGCAGTTTCTGGAACGCGCTGAGCCCCGCATCCAGTCCCGGCGACGAGAGCACCAGCGCATCGACGGGCCGCACCGCGCGCGCCACGAAGCTCGCGGCGACCAGCCCGCCGAGGCTGTGACCCAGCACGACCAGCGGCAGCCCCGGGTACAGGCGGCGCGTGTCGTCGACCACCAGCGCGAGGTCATCGACCAATCGCATCACGCTGGGCAGACCGCCGCGCGCGCCGCTCGATGCGCCGTGGCCGTAGTGGTCGGCGGCGCGGACTGCGAAACCCCAGTCGTTGAGACCTTGCGCCACATGCGCGTAACGGCCCGCATGTTCGCCGATGCCATGCACCAGCACGACAACGGCCCGGGCGGGGCGATCGGCCGAAAGCGGCCAGTCGCGCAGGGCCAGCGTCTCGCCGTCCGGCGTGCGCAACTGCGCTTGCGCCACGAATGCGGCGGCCGGCTTCAGGCGCCGGCGGCGCGAGCGGCCGGCAGCGCAGCGATGACCTCGGCCACGGCCGCGGTCAGCTTCTTGGCGTAGGGCACATGCAGGAACTCGTTGGGTCCGTGCGCATTGCTCTTGGGGCCGAGCACGCCGCAGACCATCATCTGCGCCTTGGGGAAACCCACGCTCAGCATGTTCATGAGCGGAATGGTCCCGCCTTGCCCGATGTAGCCGCAGCTCGCGCCGAAGTGCGCCTGCGAGGCGGCGTTGAGCGCACGCTCGAACCAGGGTGCGGTAGAGGGCGCGTTCCAGCCGGTGGCGCCGCCGTTGCTCTCGAAGGTGACCTTGGCCTGGTAGGGCGCGTTGTCTTCGAGCAGCGTCTTGAGCTCCTGCACGGCCCGGTCGGCATCGACCAGCGGCGGCAGGCGCAGTGAGAGCTTGAATGCGGTGTACGGACGCAGCACGTTGCCCGCGTCCTTCAGCGCCGGGAAGCCTTCGGCGCCGGTCACGGAGAGCGTGGGCTTCCAGGTGCGGTTGATCAGCGCCTCCACCGGATCGCTGGTGGTCGGCAGCGCGAAGGCGGTCGCGCCGCCGCAGTCGTAGTGCGCCCAGGGGAAGCGCTTGTAGACCTCGTCGCCCAGGATTTCGGCGGTGGCCCTGGCCTGCACAAGGCGATCGGCCGGCAGCTCGCAGTGGAAGCTCTGCGGCAGCAGGCGGCCGGTCTGGCTGTCCTCGAGGCGGTCCAGCACCTGGCGCATGATGCGGAAGCTCGAGGGCACCAGGCCCGAGGCGTCGCCGGAGTGCACGCCCTCGGTCAGGATCTCGACCTTCAGCGTCCCGCTCGCCATGCCGCGCAGCGAGGTGGTGAGCCACAGCTGATCGTAGTTGCCGGCGCCCGAGTCGAGGCAGATCACGAGGCCCACCTCGCCGAGGCGCGGCCGCAGCGCGTCGATGTAGGGCAGCAGGTCGTAGGAGCCGGACTCCTCGCAGGTCTCGATCAGGCCGACCACGCGCGGATGGGCTGCGCCCTGCGCCTTCAGCGCCTGCAGCGCCGCGACGCTCGCGTAGACCGCGTAGCCGTCATCCGCGCCGCCGCGGCCGTAGAGCAGGCCGTCTTCATACTGGGGGGTCCACGGGCCGAGGTCGCTGCGCCAGCCGGTGAACTCGGGCTGCTTGTCCAGGTGGCCGTACATCAGCACGGTGTCGCTCATGTCGGTGCCGGTGGCCGGCACCTCGAAGAAGAGCACCGGCGTGCGCCCTTCGAGCCGCACGATCTCGAGCGTCAGGCCCTCGACCTTCTGCGCCTCGACCCAGGCGGCGGCATTGCGCATCACGGTGTCGAGATAGCCGTTCTGCACCCAGTCCTTGTCGAAGCCGGGCGACTTGGCCGGGATGGCGATGTACTCGGTGAGCTGGCGGACGATGTCCTGGTCCCATTTCGTCGAGACGTCGGACAGGGCACGCTCGGCGTCGAGCAGGCCCGAAGGCATTTCGCGGTGCAGGGGAGCGTTCATGGGGTTCTCCGCGTGGTGGGTCTGGGCGAGGGGATCTCGCGAATTATGGGCGCATGCCGCGCGGCCCGCAGGGCTTTGGGCTAATCTCTGCCGGCTTCGAAGTGGCAACCGATCGGAGGCAGATCTTGAGCAGCAACAGCACGAAAAAGCACGTTCGCGTCGGCATCGGCGGCTGGACCTACGAGCCCTGGCGCAAGAACTTTTATCCCGAAGGCCTGCCGCACAGCCAGGAGCTGCACTACGCGAGCCGGCAGCTCACGGCCATCGAGGTCAACGGCACTTACTACAGCAGCTTCAAGCCGCCGACCTTCAAGAAGTGGCACGACGAGACGCCGGAGGACTTCGTGTTCTCGCTCAAGGCCTCGCGCTTCGCGACCAACCGCAAGCAACTGTCGGCCGCGGGCGAGTCGGTCTCGCGCTTTGTCGAGAGCGGCATCACGGAGCTGGGCGACAAGCTCGGCCCGATCGTCTGGCAGTTCATGCCGACCAAGGCCTTCGACGCCGAGGACTTCGAGGCCTTTCTCGCGCTGCTGCCGAAGAAGGTGGGCAGCCGTGCGCTGCGCCACGTGATGGACGTGCGTCATCCGAGCTTCATGGCGCCGGCCTACCTGGCGCTGGCGCGCAAGTACCAGGCGGCGACGGTCTTCACCGACGCGGACAAGTTCCCGTCCTTTGCCGATCTGACGAGCGACTTCGTCTATGCGCGGCTGATGATGAGCGACGCCGGGCAGAAGACCGGCTATGCACCCAAGGCGCTCGATGCCTGGGCCGAGGCGGCGAAGCGCTGGGCCGGCGGGGGCCTGCCGGAGACGCTGCCCTATGTCGAGGAAGGCGGCAAGGGTACGAAGAGCGCGCGCGACGTCTTCATCTACTTTATCAACGGCGCAAAAGAAAAGGCACCGGCGGCTGCCGGTGCCTTGATTCAGCGCCTGGGCTGAAGGGAAGTCCGCGGCTTCAGGCTGCGGCTTGCAGCGCCGGCTTGCTGGCGCTGCTGCTGCCAGCGGCGGCACCGAAGCTGATCTCGCCGGAGAGCTGGCCACCTTCCTCGACCACGATCTTGCCGTAGCGGATCTTGCCGGTGACTTTGCCGGTGGAATGGATGACAAGCTTTTCGCGCACTGTCAGGTTGCCGTCGAACAGGCCGCGGATCTCGGCGATGTCGATTTCGGCCGAGCCCTTGAAGGCGCCTTGTTCGGCGATCTGCATCACGCGCGAGTCCATGGTCGCCTCGACCAGGCCTTCGACCACGAGCGTGTCGCAATCCGTGATCTCGACGCCCTTGAGCTTGATGTTGGGGCCGACGGTGAGCTTGCTGCCGCCTTCCTTGGCCACCGCGCTCGCTGTCGACTGCGCCGACAGATTGGCCGGGGCCACGGGCGAACCCGACAAGTTGGTGCCGGAACCCATCAGTGGCGCGGGACGAGAGGCAAGGGGTTCGGCTTCGCGTTCACGCTTGCCGAAGAAGGGGGACTGTGTGGCCAATGGGAAGCTCCTCAAAAAGGGTCATCGTAAGAAGACGCTCCGAGCTCACTGCACTTCATTGCGCAAGAAGCGTAACTGAATACGTCTCGAATGGCAGTGCCTGGGAACTTTCGTCTGCGTCTCGCGGGGTCGGCTCACGCAGTCTGCCACACCGCGCGCCCTTGCGCGGCATCGTCGATCGTTGCGATGAAGCCGGCGACCGCGGGCTCGGGCACGCTGAGAGCGAAATGCACGAGGCTTTCATGGCGCACTTCGCGCAGCGTGGCGCCTGCCGTCGCCATCTCGCGGCGCACGACGCCTTCGAGCGCGTAAGGGACGGCGCATTGCAGGCAGCACTGCTTCACCAGCGGCACGAGCGTTGCGCCGAGCAGCGCCTGCGCAATGCTGTCGGTGTACGCGCGCACCAGTCCGCCCGCACCGAGCTTGACGCCACCGAAGTAGCGCACGACGGTTGCGACCACGCCTTCGAGCGCGTGGTGCCGCAGCACTTCCAGCATGGGCCGGCCGGCGGTGCCGCCGGGCTCGCCGTCGTCGTTGGCGGCCGATTGCCCACCGGCCATCAGCGCCCAGCACACATGGGCCGCGCCGGGGTGCGCGCTGCGCAGCGCATCGACGATGGCCTGCGCGGCCGCGCGATCGGCCACCGGCTGCACGCAGCCGATGAAGCGGCTCTTCTTGATCAGGAGTTCGCTGTGCAGCGGCGCGGCGAGGGTGAAGGCCATTTGTTCCCGGCGCGCAGCCGAAGGCTCGGCTTCTTCAGCGCTCGCGCTCGAACTTGAAGACCGCCGTGCCGGCCCGCGCGTTCGGCAGCCAGCGCACCTCGGTGCCTTCCTGCAGGCCGAAGGCGTCGAGCACGCGCAGGCGGTTCTTGCGCGCGAGCACTTCGAAGTCCTTGAAGGTGCCGACGCGGATGTTGGGCGTGTCGTACCACTGATAAGGAAGGCGCCGCGTCACGGGCATGCGGCCGCGCGCGATGCTGATGCGGTTCGGCCAGTGCGCGAAGTTGGGGAACGCGACGATGCCGATGCGGCCGACGCGCGCCGTCTCGCGCAGCATCACCTCGGCATTGCGAAGATGCTGCAGCGTGTCGATCTGCAGCACGACGTCGAAGGAGGCATCGTCGAACATCGCCAGGCCTTCGTCGAGGTTGAGCTGGATCACGTCGACGCCGTGGCGGATGCATTGCAGCACGTTGCCGTCGGCGATCTCGACGCCGTAGCCGCTGCAGCCGCGCTCGCGCTGCAGCAGGTCGAGCAGGGCGCCGTCGCCGCAGCCGAGGTCGAGCACGCGCGAGCCCTCGGGCACGAGGCGCGCGATCAGGCGCTGGGTGTTCAGGTCACTCATTGAACCACCCCCTTTTTCGCGATGTGCTCGAAGTACGAGCGCACGACGCTCATGTAGCGCACGTCGTCGAGCAGGAAGGCGTCGTGCCCGTGTGGTGCATCGATCTCCGCATAGCTCACGTTGCGGCGGTTGTCGAGCAGCGCCTTCACGATCTCGCGGCTGCGCGCGGGCGCGAAGCGCCAGTCGGTGGTGAAGCTCACGAGCAGGAAGCGGGCGGTGGCCGGCGCCAGGGCGGCGCGCAGGTCGCCGCCGTGGGCGCGCGCGGGGTCGAAGTAGTCGAGCGCGCGCGTGATCAGCAGGTAGGTGTTGGCGTCGAAGTACTCGCTGAATTTGTCGCCGTTGTAGCGCAGGTAGCTCTCGATCTGGAACTCGACCTCCTGAGTCGAGTAGAGGAAGTCCGTGCCGGCCACATCGCCCTCGACGGCGTTGCGCAGCGCACGGCCGAACTTCTCGTTCATCAGGTCGTCGCTCTGGTAGGTGATGTGGCCGATCATGCGGGCGATGCGCAGGCCGCGCTTGGGGATCACGCCATGCTCATAGAAGTGGCCGCCGTTGAAGTCGGGGTCGGTCACGATGGCGCGGCGGGCCACCTCGTTGAAGGCGATGTTCTGCGCCGTCAGGCTGGGCGCGCTGGCGATCACGACCGCATGGCGCACGCGCTGCGGATACTGCAAGGTCCACGACAGCGCCTGCATGCCGCCCAGGCTGCCGCCCATCACCGCGGCCAGCGTGTCGATGCCGAGCGCGTCGAGCAGGGCGGCCTGCGCGCGGACCCAGTCCTCGACGGTGACCACCGGGAAGTCGGCGCCGTAGATGTGCCCCGTCGCAGGGTTCACATGCATGGGGCCGGTGGAGCCGAAGCAGGAGCCCAGGTTGTTGATGCCGATCACGAAGAAGCGGTCGGTGTCGACCGGCTTGCCCGGGCCGATCATGTTGTCCCACCAGCCCTCGGACTTCTCCTGGCCCGCATACACGCCGGCCACGTGGTGCGAGGCATTCAGCGCATGACAGACCAGTACTGCATTGCTGCGCTGCGCGTTGAGCGTGCCGTAGGTCTCGTAGGCCAGGCTGTAGTCGGAGATCGTCGCGCCGCTGCTGAGCGGCAGCGGACCCGCGAAGGACATGGATTGCGAAGAGACGAGCAGCGACATGGAAAAGAAAAACCCGGCCTCGCCAAAAACGAGCCGGGTCGGGCATCCGTCTTTAGCAGCATTTGTTAAGCGCCCGCAAGCTGGAGCAAATCGGCGCGTCCGGGGAGTATATGCCGCTCAACCCCAGCCGATCAACGCGCCGGCGCCGAGCAGCAGGAAGAGCGCGGCGGAGACGCCGTGCACCAGCTTGATGGGCGCCCGCTTCACGATGCGCTCGCCCAGCCACACCACCGGCGCGTTGGCCAGCATCATGCCCAGCGTGGTGCCGAGCACGACCCATGCATAGGCCTCGACGTAGCGCGCGGCGAGCATGACGGTGGCGATCTGCGTCTTGTCGCCCATCTCGGCGAGGAAGAAGGCGACCAGCGTGGTGCCGAAGACGCCGAAGCGCGAGGTCTTCGGCAGTTGGTCGTCATCGAGCTTGTCGGGAATCAGCATCCACAGCGCCATCGCGATGAAGGAGCCGCCCAGGATCCAGCGCAGCACATCAGGCCCCAGCGCGTGGGTGACCCAGTTGCCTACCGCGCCCGCCAGCGCATGGTTGACGACCGTGGCCGCGAAGATGCCCAGCACGATCGGCCAGGGCCTGCGAAAGCGCGCGGCGAGGACCAGCGAGAGCAGCTGGGTCTTGTCGCCCATTTCGGCGAGCGCGACCACGCCGGTCGCAACGAGAAAAGCTTCCATGAAACGGGATTCCTGGGCCGAAGGACGCAATTGACCGTGCAACACCTTCGGCCACATCCGAAGCTGCACGGTCAAAGGTCTCGCCAGGTGGAACACTGTCTGCGCCATGTCCGGCCGCGGCCGGACAAGTCTGTTGACGCACACCCTTCTCGCATGGAAGGCGGCTACTCCCCAATGACCGGGCGATTCTAGCCATGCGCAAGCTCCGCTTTGTGAGCAGGCGCAAACTTCCCATTTATTTTTCGCGAGGGCGCCATTGCGGGCAAATTCCTACTTGCGGGCGAATCGTTTCACCCATAATGCACGAGCCTCTCACTTGAGTTTTCGGGCGAGGGGCGATTCGGTGATCGGTCAGTTTCGCGCGGCCCAGCGGCATTTTCGTGGGTGGTGCTCCCGGGACTCCATCGCTTTTTCTTTGTGTTTATAGGAGTCCCTTCATGGGCAACAAACTGTACGTCGGCAACTTGCCTTATTCGGCACGCGACGGTGATCTTGAGCACGCATTCAGCCAGTTCGGCACGGTGACGAGCGCCAAGGTCATGATGGAGCGCGACTCCAGCCCGCCACGTTCCAAGGGTTTCGGCTTCGTTGAAATGGGCAGCGATGCGGAAGCGCAAGCGGCCATCAAGGGCATGAACGGCCAGGACATGGGTGGTCGCAGCGTCGTCGTGAACGAAGCGCGCCCCATGGAAGCGCGCCCACCGCGTAGCGGCGGTTACGGTGGTGGCGGCGGTGGCTACGGCGGCGGTGGTGGTGGCGGCTATGGTGGTGGTGGCGGCGGCGGTCGCAGCGGCGGTGGCGGCTACGGCGGCGGTGGCCGCAGTGGTGGCGGCGGCTACGGCGGCGGTGGTGGTGGCGACGGCGGTTTCCGCAGCCCCTACGGCGCCGGTCCGCGTGGCGGCGGCCGCAGTGGTGGTGGTGGCGGCGGTTATGGCGGTGGCGGCGGCAACAGCGGCTACTGATTCGCACCTCGCACAGACTAGAAAGGCTCCCTCGGGAGCCTTTTTCGTTGTGGGGCGCAGCCCACTCGTCATCGGCGCCAGGACTTATCCCTTGCGTCGTTGCTTTCGCCCGCGGCCCTGGACCGCGATATCGAACAAGCCATTGGGCAAGGCCCGCATGAGCTTGGCCACCACGCCCATCTGCCACGGAATCACGCGGTAGCTGGCGCCGGCCTCGATCGCGCGAAAGGCGCGATCGGCAAACGCCTCGGGCTGCAGCAGGAAGGGCATACCGTAGCGGTTGCCCCGCGTGAGCGGCGTATCGACATAGCCGGGCAACAGCGTGACCACTTTGACGCCGCTGGCGCGCAGCTCGCCGCGCAGGCTCTCGCAATAAGCCACCACGCCGGCCTTGCTGGCGCAGTAGGCGCCATGGCCGGGCAGGCCCCGGATGGCTGCGACGCTGGCGATGCCCACCAGGCGCCCGCTGCCCCGCGCGCGCATCGCGGCGACAAAAGGATGGAAGGTGGCGGCCAGGCCGACGTTGTTGATGGCCAGCGTCTCGGCCAGCACGTCGAGATCGCCGCGGTCTTCGGTATCGATGCCCACGCTGATGCCGGCGTTCGCGATGACCACATCCGGAATTCCCTGGCGCGCGATGCAGGCGGCGCCCGCCCCCACGATGCTGTCGATCTGCGCCACGTCGGCGCCATAGACCTGGACATCGCCGGCGCCGATGCCGCGCGAGGCGGCCCAGGCCTCGATCTCGGCGGTCCGCCGCGCCGCCAGCGCGAGCTGGTAGCCTGCCTCGTGGAAGCGCGCCGCCAGCGCCTGGCCGATGCCGCTCGACGCGCCGGTGACGAAGGCCAGCGGCTTCAACGCTTGGTTCCGGGCGTGGACGGCATCAGCATCCCCCGCACCCGGCCGTGCAGATTGGCCACGCCCGAGAGGTTGTCGTAGTCCATCGAATCGGCGGTGAACTGGTCCGAGCCGCGAATCAGGGTGACGGGCTTGTGCGACTTGACCCGCTCGGTGTCGAGGAAGGCATGCAGGAACTCGCCGCGGAACTCCAGCCGCGGCATCAACTTGCCGTCCGCCGTGGTGGCCGCTTCGCGCACCACGATCGCGTTGCCGAAGAGCTGGATCTCGCTGCCGTCGGCATTCGACAAGCCGCGCTTGGCGGTGGCGCGCGTGGTCAGGCCTTCCGGTGACACGGAGCGCAAGCGCACCTGGTCCACCTCCATCGTGTCGGTGTCCGGATAGTGCCGGCCCTCGGTGCCGAACAGCTCGCTGCGCAGCTCGCCGCTGGGCAGGAAGTTCTTGATCACGAAGTCGCGCATGAAGTAGTCGGGCTCGTGCTTGGGTGCTTCCTTGGGCACGGGTTCGAGCAGCTTCGGCGCATTGCGCACCAGCCAGTAGGTGCCCAGCGCGAGCACCGCCGTCAGAATGATCGGCAGGTAGATCGTGACCCGGTCGAAGGCGTCGCGCAGCACGTTCCAGGCCGCCTTCGCCTTCATGCGGCGGGGCCTCGCGCAATGTCCAGCAGGCGGCGGTAGTGGCCGCCGGCCGTGAGCAGGAGATCGCAGAATTCGCGCGCCGCGCCCTCTCCGCCGCGCGCGGAGGTCACATGGTGCGCGACCGCGCGCACCTCGGCATGCGCATTTGCGGGCGCGGCGGCGAAGGCGACGCGCGCGAGCACCGGCAGGTCCGGCCAGTCGTCACCGATGGCGGCGGCTTGTGTCCATTCGAAGCCGAGCAGCGCGAGCATGGCCTGCGCGGCCGGCAGCTTGTCCTCGGTGCCGTAGCGCACATGCTCGATGCCCAGGGCCTGCAATCGCAGGCGCAGCGGCTTGGAGTCGCGCCCCGTGATCACCGCCGGCGTGATTCCGGCCAAGCGCAGCAGCTTGAGGCCGTAGCCGTCGAGGATGCTGAAACGCTTGAGCGTTTCGCCGTGCTCGCTGAAATAGACGCCGCCATCCGTCAGCACGCCGTCGACGTCGAAGAAGGCGACACGAATGTCCTGGGCGGCGAGCAAGGTCTCCGCCGTGAATGGGAGTGCCATCAGATGACTTTCGCGCGCATCAGGTCGTTGATGCTGAGCGCGCCGATCAGCACGCCCGCCGCATCGATCACCAGCACGCTGGTGATCCTGTGCTGCTCCATCAGCTCGGCCGCCTCCGCCGCCAGCGCATCGGCGCGCAGCGTGCGCGGGCCGGGGTGCATCACGTCGGCCGCGGTCAGGGCGCGCAGGTCCGCACCGGTCTCGATCTGGCGGCGCAGGTCGCCGTCGGTGAAGATGCCGATCGCGCGGCCCTCGCGATCGACGATCGCGGTGGCACCCAGGCCCTTGGAGCTCATCTCGCGCATCAGCTCGCTGAAGCTGGCGTCGGGTCCCACCCGCGGCACGGCGTCGCCGGAACGCATGACGTCGCTGACATGGGTGAGCAGCTTGCGGCCCAGGGCGCCGCCGGGATGCGAGCGCGCGAAATCCTCGGTGCCGAAGCCGCGCGCATCGAGCAGCGCGACCGCCAAAGCGTCCCCCATGGCCATCTGCGCGGTGGTGCTGGCGGTGGGCGCGAGGTTGAGCGGGCAGGCCTCTTTCTCGACGCCGCCGTCGAGCACGATGTCGGCATGGCGGGCGAGCGTGGAGTCTGTGCGGCCGGTGATCGCGATCAGCGGCACGCCCTGCCGCTTGACGACCGGCAAGATTACCGTGAGCTCGTCGACCTCGCCGCTGTTGGAGATGGCGAGCACCAGGTCGACCGGCTTGATCATGCCGAGGTCGCCATGGCTGGCCTCGGCCGGGTGTACGAACATCGCGGGCGTGCCGGTGGAGGCCAGCGTGGCCGCGATCTTGCGGCCCACATGGCCGCTCTTGCCCATGCCCATGACGACGACGCGGCCGCGCACCTGCAGGATCTTCTGCACCGCCTCCACGAAGCTCGCGCCGATGCGCTGCTTGAGGCCGAGCACGGCCTCGGCCTCGATGTCGAACGTGGTGCGGGCCCGCGCGAGCATCGCGTCGGAGGAGGCCGGAAGGGCCGGGTCGGGGCTGGAGCGCATCGCGGGATTTTATCGGCCGGGCATGATCTCGCCCGCGAATGGGGGTTCCATTCAGTAGCATCGACCCATGTCCTCCTTCGATCTCACGCTGATGTACCTGCTCGCGGCAGTGGTCGGCGTGGTCGCCTGCCGCTTCCTGCGCCTGCCGCCGATGCTGGGCTACCTGGGGGCGGGCGTGCTCATCGGGCCCCATGCGCTGGCTCTGGCCCAGGACGCGGAGGGCATCCGGCACCTGGGCGAGTTCGGCGTCGTCTTCCTCATGTTCGTGATCGGGCTGGAGTTCAGCCTGCCCAAACTGCGCGCAATGCGCAAGCATGTGTTCGGCCTGGGGCTGCTGCAGGTCATGCTCACCATGGCGATTGCGACCCTGGGCGGGCTGCTGCTGGCCTCGTGGCTGCCGCCCGACTGGCAGCTGGGGTGGCAGACGGCGCTGGCGCTCTCGGGCGCGCTCACCATGAGCAGCACCGCGATCGTGGTGAAGCTGATGGCCGAACGGCTGGAGCTCGAGAGCGAGCACGGCAAGCGCGTGATGGGCGTGCTGCTGTTCCAGGACTTGGCCGTGGTGCCCTTGCTGGTGCTGATCCCGGCGCTGGGCGCACCCCCGGAGGCCATGCTGAAGGCGCTGGCCATCGCGTGGTTGAAGGCCAGCTTCCTGGTGGGGGTGTTGCTCTACGGCGGGCCGCGGGTGATGCGCTGGTGGCTGACGCTGGTAGCGCGACGGCGCAGCGAGGAGCTCTTCATGCTCAACCTGCTGCTGGTCACGCTGGGTCTGGCCTGGCTGACGGAGCTCGCGGGGCTGAGCCTGGCGCTCGGGGCCTTCGTGGCCGGCATGCTGGTCTCGGAGACCGAGTTCAAGCATCAGGTGGAGACCGACATCCGGCCCTTCCACGACCTGCTGCTGGGGTTGTTCTTCATCTCCATCGGGATGTCGCTCGACTGGCACATCGTGGTCGAGCGCTGGGCGCTGGTCGGCATCCTGCTGCTGCTGCCGCTGGCCTTCAAGCTGGTGCTGGTCACGCTGCTGGCGCGTTTGCTGGGGGCGACGGCCGGTGTGTCGCTGCGCACCGGGCTGTACCTGGCGCAAGCGGGGGAATTCGGCTTCGTGCTGCTGAGCCTCGCGCAGGGCGAGGAACTGCTGCCGGCGTGGCTCGCGAACCCGGTGCTGGCCTCGATGGTGCTGTCGATGCTGGCGACGCCCTTCATCGTCCTGTACAGCAACCGCATCGTGCGCAAGCTGGTGGCCAGCGACTGGCTGCAGCAGTCGCTGCAGATGACCTCGATCGCGCGCAAGACCATCAACACGGCCCAGCACGTGATCATCTGCGGTTACGGGCGTTGCGGGCAGAACCTGGCGCGCATGCTCGAGCGCGAGGGCATCCCCTACCTGGCGCTGGACCTGGACCCCGACCGCGTGCACCAGGCGGCCGCGGCCGGCGACTCGGTGGTGTTCGGCGACGCGGCGCGGCTGCAGGCGCTGATGGCGGCCGGCCTGGCACGCGCCAGCGCGGTGGTCGTGACCTACCTCGACACTCCCGGCGCACTCAAGGTGCTGGCCAACACGCGGGCGCATGCGCCGCAGGTGCCGGTGATCGTGCGCACCAAGGACGACCGCGAGCTGGAAAAGCTGCAGACCGCCGGTGCGACCGAGGTGGTGCCGGAGGCGATCGAGGGCTCTCTGATGCTCGCCAGCCACGCACTGGCACTGGTCGGCGTGCCGATGCGGCGCGTGATCCGCGTGGTGCAGGACCAGCGGGATGCCCGCTACAACCTGCTGCGCGGCTACTTCCACGGCGCCGACGACGACAACGCCGACGAGCTCGACCACGAGCGGCTCAACAGCTACACGCTCACGGCCGAAGCGCAGGCGGTGGGCCGGCCGCTGGACCAGGGAGCGCTGGAGGCGGTGGGCGTGCGGGTGGCCGGCCTGCGCCGGCATAACGGCAAGGCCGAGGCGGTGAGCGACGACGTGGTGCTGGCGGACGGGGACACGCTGGTCCTGTCGGGCAAGCCCGGCGCGCTCGCCATCGCCATCGAGCTGCTGCACAAGGGCTGAGCCCCCGCGCAACGGGGCTCAGTTGGCGAGGTTCGGGTTGCGCTTCTCCTCGTCGATCTGCTGCTGGCGCCGCACCGCGTCGCACTGGGCGTGGGCCCTGTTCTCGGGCCTGGCGCATTGGGCGACCATGCAGCGCGAGCGGCCGAAGAAGCCTTGACTCGAACATGCCGCCTCCGGGCTGGGCGGCGCGACCGGTTCGGCCGGCGCCGCGGCGGCGATCGCTACAGGCGTCGGCGCTGACTGAGGTATGGGCGTCGGCGCGGGCGGCGGGGCCTTGCGCGGCTTGGGCGCGGCGGCGACCACAGCCTTGGGCGCAGCGGCCGTAGCCTTGGGCGCAGCGGCCGTAGCCTTGGGCGCGGCAGCGGCAGCGGCTGCGGGCTTGGCCGGAGCTTCGGCCTTGGCGGGCGGCGGGGCGGCTGCGGGCGGCTCGGCGATGGCCGTCGCCTGGGGCGCCGGTGCGGGCTCTTCAGCCGCGGCCGGCGCGCTCTGGGCAGGCGGCGCCGGCTCGGGGGCCGGAGCGGGCGCCGCCGCCTCATGCACGGGAGCAGACGGCGCCATGGCGACGGGTCCCGCCGCCGCTGGCGTTTGGCTCACGGCCGGTGTCATGGCGTCGCGCGGGCTCTGCATGTACCAAGCACCCGCAGCGAGTAGGACGAGCAACAGGGCCAAGCCGCCCCACCGCGCCCGAGATCGGCGCGGTGCCGGCGGCGTGGAGAGCGCGGCGGGACGCGATGCCGCCTTGGGCGCTCGAACCGCGGGCGGAGACGGTGGCAATGGGGCGGGGCGGGTTGGCACCCGCGGTGGCGGGGCCGGTGAACGACCGATCGCCTCGGTTGTTTCATCGGCGGCGGATGAAGACCTCTTCGCCAGGGCCTCGGGCAGCGGCATCGGCTGCGTGATCGGCCAGCCGGCAGGCGCCCCCCTGTCGTTCGCGGCGACGGCCACAGCCACCAGTCGATGGCCGCAGCCCTTGCAGAACTTGGCGCCGTCGCGATTCTGCGTCCCGCAGGACGCGCACTCCACAGCCATCTTGGAAGCCCCTCAATCTGTACGCAACACCCTCCAAGCGGCGGAGGATGTTGGTCGAGGCACTCGTCAGGCCGAGAGCTTCAGGTCACCGCCACGCGCTTGGGCTTGTTGACCATTCTCTTCGCAATCACCGCGCCCAAGGCCATCGAGAGCTCAAGGGTCAGGGCAGGCTGGCGGTTCGACATCTCGGCAAAGCGGATGGCCGTAAGCCGCCAGACGCGCGCCGCGCCCGTGGCCACCACGTTCGCCGAGCGCGGGAGCCTGGAGAAGAAGGCGCCTTCGCCCACCACCGAACCGGGATTGAGGATGGCGAGCCGCATTTGCCCCTGGCTACCGATCAGATGCACGCTGAGTGCGCCGCGCTCGATGAAGAAGAGCGTGCGGTCGTGAGCGCCCTGGTCGATCAGCACCTGGCCTGCATTGAGGTCGTAGGGCTGCAGATAACCGGCGAACGTCTCCCACTGCTGGGCATTGAAGGCCGGAGCGAACGCGTCGTAGCTGGTGTTCTGTGCGACGGCGCGGCAAAGATCCTGGATGCTCGAAGACATGTTGATTCACCCTGCTGTGCGTGCGTGCCGGAACGCAGTATCGACGATTGCGTGAGATTGCAGTGACAGAAGTCACATCTACTAACGCTTTCTGTCTACTTTCCGATACAAAACCGGGAAAAAATCACACCCAGCAGGTCGTCGGCGCCGAACTCGCCCGTGATTTCGTTGAGCGCGTTCTGAGCCAGGCGCAGTTCCTCCGCCAGCAGATCGAGGGATTGCGCGCGGGCCGCCAGGTGCTCGGCGGCCATCGCGAGATGCTCCTCGACGCGCGACAGCGCCTGCACATGGCGCGCCCGCGCCAGGTAGACGCCTTCCGGCACCGCCTGCCAGCCAGCCACCTCGAGCAGGCGCTGGCGCAGCGCTTCGATCCCGAAGCCGGTCCTGGCGGACAGGCTGATGCCCGCGGCCGGCGCCGCGGAAGGGGCTGCGTCCTGCTTGCTCCAGACGTCGAGCACCGGCACGCCGGCGGGCAGTTTCTCGCTCAGCAGCCGCAGGATCTCCGCATCGGCCTGCGCGTAGTCGGCGCCGGCCACGCGCGTCAGGTCGTGCAGGAACAGCACGGCGTCGGCGCCTTCGATCTGGCCCCAGGCGCGCGCGACCCCGATCTGCTCCACCAGATCCGTGCTGTCGCGCAAGCCGGCGGTGTCGACCACATGCAGGGGCACACCGTGGATCTGGATGGTCTGCGACACCACGTCGCGCGTGGTGCCCGGGATCGGGCTCACGATGGCGAGCTCGGCGCCGGCCAGAGCGTTGAGCAACGAGCTCTTGCCTGCGTTGGGCTGCCCGGCGATGACCACCTTGATGCCTTCGCGCAGCAGCGCGCCCTGGCGCGCACGCAATTGCACCGCGCCCAGCTGCGCCTGCAGGGCGGCGAGCTGGCCCTCGGCATCGGCCTTCTGCAGGAAATCGATCTCCTCCTCCGGGAAATCCAGCGTCGCCTCCACCAGCATGCGCAGGTGGATCAAGGCGTCGCGCAGCGTGTGGATCTCCTGCGAGAAGGCGCCCGACAGCGAGCGCCCGGCGCTGCGTGCCGCCGCCTCCGTGCTGGCGTCGATCAAGTCGGCGATGGCCTCGGCCTGGGCCAGGTCGATCTTGCCGTTGAGAAAGGCGCGCTGGCTGAATTCCCCCGGCTCGGCCACGCGCAGGCCGGCCAGCCGAGGCCGGCCGGTGGCAGAGTCGGCTTCGGCGGCCGCTTCCAGGCAGCGTGCCAACAGCAGCTGGAGCACCACCGGCCCGCCGTGCGCCTGCAGCTCGAGCACGTCTTCACCGGTATAGGAATGCGGCGCCGGGAAGTGGATGGCCAGGCCATGGTCGATGGCGCCGCCGCCGGCATCGCGAAAGGGCAGGTACGTGGCCTCGCGCGGCTTGAGGCTGCGCCCGCAGACCGCCGCGATCAAGGGTGCCAGGCGCGCGCCGGACACGCGCACGATCCCCACCGCACCGCGGCCGGACGCCGTGGCGATGGCGACGATGGGTTCGGTGGTGCGCGCCAGCATGGGATGGATGATGCTTCAACAAGAAGGGCCGCATTCTGCGGCCCTTGCTCGAGATCGTTCCGATCGTGCAGCTACTTGCCGAGCACGCCCAGGCGCTTGTTGATGAACCACTGCTGCGCGATCGACAGCACGTTGTTCGTGATCCAGTAGAGCACCAGACCGGCCGGGAAGAAGATGAACATCACGCTGAAAGCCAGCGGCATGATCCACATCAGCTTGGCCTGCATCGGGTCCGGCGGCGTCGGGTTGAGCCAGGTCTGGAACAACGAGGTTGCGGTCATCACGATCGGCAGGATGAACCAGGGGTCCGGCGCCGACAGGTCCTTGATCCAGCCGATCCAGGGCGCGTGGCGCATCTCGACCGACGACAGCAGCACCCAGTAGAGCGCGATGAACACCGGGATCTGGACCACGATCGGGAAGCAGCCGCCCATCGGGTTGACCTTTTCCTCGCGGTAGATGCGCATCATCTCCTGCTGCATCTCCTGCGGCTTTTCCTTGAGCCGCTCGCGCATTTCCATCACCTTCGGGTTGATGGCCTTCATCTTCGCCATGCTGGCGTAGGCCTTGGCGTTGAGCCAATAGAAGGCGGCCTTCAGCAGCACCACCAGCGCGACGATGGCCCAGCCCCAATTGCCCAGCATCGTGTGCAGCTTGTCGAGCAGCCAGTAGAGGGGCTTGGAGATGATGGTGAAGATGCCGTAGTCCTTGACCAGTTCGAGGCCGGGCGCCACGGCTTCGAGCGTCTTCTCGGCCTGCGGGCCGACGAAGAACTCGGCGTCGATGGCCTTGGAGGCGCCGGGCTCCACCGCGCCGGCCGGCGTGATCATGCCGACTGCGTAGAGGTTGTTGTCGACCTTGCGCGCGAACAGGTCGCGCGGAACGCCGTCCTTCAGCAACCAGGCGCTCGCGAAATAGTGCTGCACCATCGCAACGTAGCCGTTGGTCGCTTCCTTGACGAAGTCGGCCTTGTTGCTCTCGATGTCCTTGAACTCGATCTTCTGGTACTTCTTCGCGTCGGTGTAGACCGCCGGTCCGGTGAAGGTCGAGTAGAAGGAGGACTCGCCCGGCGGCTTGTTGCCGTCGCGCACGATCTGCAGATAGAGCTGCGGCGAGACCGGCGCCGTGCCGGTGTTGACGATCTCGTGGCGCACCTGCATGTCGTAGGAGCCGCGCTTGAGGGTCCAGATCTTGACCAGCTTGACGCCGCCCAGGTCCGCGGATTCGAAGCGCAGCGCCAGTTCGTTGGCACCCTCCTTCAGCGTACGTTCGCCGGTGAAGGTCATCGGCGTCTTGTGCGTCGGGAAGGTGCCGCCGATCAGGCCGGTCTGGGCTACGTAGTAGCGGTTGGCGCTCTGGTCGAGGAGGACGAAGGGCTTGTCCTTCTCCGTCAGGTCGTCATGCTGGATGAACTCGCTCTGCACCAGGGAGCCGCCCTCGGTGTCGAAGGTCAGCTTGAGCACGTCGGTGGTGACCACGACTTTTTCGCTCGCCGCAGGCGCAGCGGTCTTGCCATCCGGCACCGCACCGGCGCCGCTGGCGCTGGACGGGGTCGTGCTGGTGGCCTGCGGCACTGCGCTTGATGCCGCACCCGAAGCTGCACCGGCCGGAGCGCCCACCGGCGCCGTCGCTGTCGCGTGCGGCTTGGTCGACGGCAGGAAGGTGGGATTGCGGCCGTTGAAGACCTGCCACTGGTCCCACAGCAGCACCAGCGAGAAACCAAAAATCACCCACAGGATGGTGCGGCGAATATCGTTCATGAAGAAGACTTCTTGTCGTCGGAGAAAAGGGAGGAGAACAGCGCACGCGCATCGCGGGCACCGCGCTCCTTCCTCGGGGGAACGGGATCATGGCCGCCCTGGCACCACGGCTGGCAGCGGACGAGACGGCGCAGAGTCAGATAGCTGCCGGCCGCCGCGCCATGGCGCTCGAGCGCCTCGATGGCGTAGACCGAGCAGGTGGGCTCGAAGCGGCAGCCCTGGCCGAGCCAGGGGCTCAGCAGCAGACGGTAGGCCTTCACCAGGCCGATCAGCAGGGCTTTCATGAGGCGCGCGCAGCAGCAGCTCGGGCGGCCCGCTCCATCAGTTGCTGGAGCTCGGCACGAACGGCGGCCTTGAGCTTGTCGGAACTCGCACTTTCGAATTCCTTGCGGTCGAAGCCCGCGCGCAGCCGCACCACGTGCGCAGCAGGCGGCAACGAAGCTTCGGCGGCCGAACTCATGCGGTAGATCTGGCGCTTGATGGCATTGCGGGTGACGGCCCGGCGCGCCCAGCGCTTGGGCACCATGGCCCCGACCCACACATCCTGCGTGGCGAACAACGGCGTGGCGCCCGCTTGCGCGTCAAGCGCGCAACGGTGCAAGGCGAAATGGGTGGTGCGCGCCACGGTAGCACCTGCAAGAACAGCCTGGAATTGCGCGCGGGTCTTGAGCCGCTGCATGGAAGCCAATCGCAGGGCGCCGACGGACAAGGACGGCGGCAGCGGAACGACTGGCAACGGAGCCTTAGACGGCGAGGCGCTTGCGGCCCTTGGCGCGGCGTGCGTTGATCACGGCGCGGCCGCCGCGGGTCTTCATGCGGACCAGGAAGCCGTGGGTACGGGCGCGGCGGACTTTGGATGCTTGGTAGGTGCGTTTCATGATGGTTTTCCTGATGGACCCGCAAGCTGGGCTTGTCGGGTTCTGTTGCCATGCCTGTTGCCAAAGCGGCTCCGGGCTGACCGAAGATCAAGTTTGATTACCCCGAAACCCACAAAGAGGTTTTCAGGGAAACCCGCGATTATCGCAAACATTCTGCGCCGCAACAATCCACGCGTGCCTGGGAGCGGTTTCCGCGCATCGGAAAACCATGTGGATAAGGTTTTGACAAGTTAGAATCACCGGCCCATCCCAGGGGCGACTATCCACAAGCAGAACGACAAATGATCGAGGGACACTTGACCTTTCAGACCCCCCATGCCGAGTGAAGGCATTGGCGACAGCCTCTGGCAAGCCTGCGTCGACCAACTCGCGCAGGAACTGTCGGAACAGCAATTCAACACCTGGATCAAGCCGCTGACCGCCAGGGTCGCGGACGATCTTTCGCGGGTCACCGTCTTCGTCGCCAACCGCTTCAAGCTGGACTGGATCCGGGCTCAGTACGCGGGCAAGATCGCCGCCATGGCCGAGAAGCTTTATGGCCAGCCGGTGATCATCGAGTTAGCGCTTGCTCCTCGGGAGATCGTTGCCCGGCCTGTATCCATGGCCGTCGCAGTCGAAACCGATGTGCCACGCGATGTGGCCGGTCCGGGCGAGGATCCGTCCGGCGGCGCCTTCAAGAACCGACTCAACTCCGGCCTGACCTTCGAGACCCTGGTCGAGGGCACGGCCAACCGCATGGCCCGCGCCGCCGCCATGCACGTGGCCGGCACGCCGGGCCATCTCTACAACCCCCTGTTCATCTACGGCGGCGTCGGCCTGGGCAAGACTCATCTGATGCATGCAGTGGGCAACCGGCTGCTGTCCGACCGCCCCGACGCCAAAGTTCTCTACATCCACGCGGAGCAGTTCGTGTCGGATGTGGTCAAGGCCTATCAGCGCAAGACCTTCGATGAGTTCAAGGAGCGCTACCACTCGCTCGATCTGCTCCTGATCGACGACGTCCAGTTCTTCGCCAACAAGGACCGGACGCAGGAAGAATTCTTCAATGCCTTCGAGGCCCTGCTGGCCAAGAAGTCGCACATCGTCATGACCAGCGACACCTACCCCAAGGGGCTGGCGGACATCCACGAGCGGCTGGTCTCGCGCTTCGATTCCGGGCTCACGGTGGCGATCGAGCCGCCCGAGCTCGAGATGCGCGTGGCGATCCTGATCAACAAGGCGCGCGCCGAGAACGCCGAGATGCCGGAGGAAGTGGCCTTCTTCGTGGCCAAGAACGTGCGCTCGAACGTGCGTGAGCTCGAAGGCGCACTGCGCAAGATCCTCGCCTACTCGCGCTTCAACCAGAAGGAAATCTCGATCGCCTTGGCGCGCGAGGCGCTGCGCGACCTGCTGTCGATCCAGAACCGGCAGATCTCGGTCGAGAACATCCAGAAGACGGTGGCCGACTACTACAAGATCAAGGTCGCCGACATGTACTCGAAGAAGCGCCCGGCGTCGATCGCGCGGCCGCGCCAGATCGCGATGTACCTGGCCAAGGAGCTGACCCAGAAGAGCCTGCCCGAGATCGGCGAGCTGTTCGGCGGTCGCGACCACACGACGGTGCTGCACGCGGTGCGCAAGATCTCCGGCGAGCGCCAGCAGCTCACCGAGCTCAACCAGCAACTGCACGTGCTGGAACAAACCCTCAAGGGCTGATGCATGCCTGTCATCGCAGATTCACGAAGGCCTGTCAAAGGACAACTCTGGGGAAAGTTCCGGCACAAACGGGCGCTTGTCCACAGGCGAGTCGCGCTCCCGGAAGTTGTGCGCCTTGGCGCGACAGCACCGAAGCACGCCTGCACACAGCCAGCCGGCAACGGCAAGTGCCTGTCGCCAAAGCGGAAAATGGCTCTGTCCACAGCGGGGCCCGTCCCTTATCTACTACTACTAATTTGAATTAAAGAAATAAAGGAAGAGGTAAGTCATGATCGTTTTGAAAGCTACACAAGACAAAGTCCTCGCCGCCCTGCAGTCGGTGGCGGGGATCGTGGAACGGCGCCACACGCTGCCGATCCTGGCCAACGTGCTGATTCGCAAGACCGGCCCCCGTCTGCAGCTGACCACCAGCGACCTGGAGATCCAGATCCGCACGCATGCGGAGCTCGGTGGCGACGACGGCAACTTCACCACCACCGTGGGCGCGCGCAAGCTGATCGACATCCTGCGCACCATGCCGGCCGACCAGACGGTGAGCCTGGAGTCGAGCGCCAGCAAGCTGGTGCTCAAGGGCGGCAAGAGCCGCTTCACGCTGCAGTCGCTGCCGGCTGAGGACTTCCCCCTAGTGCAGGAATCCGCCAACTTCGGTCCCGTGTTCAGCGTGCCGCAGAAAACCCTGAAGGACCTGCTCAGCCAGGTCTCCTTCGCGATGGCGGTGCACGACATCCGCTACTACCTGAACGGCATCCTGTTCGTGGCCGAGGGCAAGCAGCTCAGCCTGGTGGCCACCGACGGCCACCGCCTGGCCTTCGCCTCCGCCATGCTGGACGTCGAGGTGCCGCGCCAGGAGGTGATCCTGCCGCGCAAGACGGTGCTCGAAATGCAGCGCCTGCTGTCCGACGCCGAGGGCGCGATCGAGATGCAGTTCGCCAACAACCAGGCCAAGTTCGCCTTCGAGGGCATGGAGTTCGTCACCAAGCTGGTCGAGGGCAAGTTCCCCGACTACAACCGCGTGATCCCCAAGACCCACAAGAACTCGGTGACGCTCGGCCGCGCGCCACTGCTGGCCAGCCTGCAGCGCACTGCCATCCTGACCAGCGAGAAGTTCAAGGGCGTGCGCCTCAACATCGAGCCCGGCACGCTTCGCATCGCCTCCAACAACGCCGAGCAGGAAGAAGCCCAGGACGAGCTCGACATCGACTACGGCGGCGACGCTATCGAGATCGGCTTCAACGTGGGCTACCTGATCGATGCGCTGGCCAATATGGGCCAGGACATGGTGAAGCTGGACCTCGCGGATTCCAACAGCTCCGTGCTGATGACGATCCCCGACAACGCGTCCTTCAAGTACGTCGTCATGCCGATGCGCATCTGATGGCGTTCGACAGGGAGTGACGAGACCCGCCCGCGCATTCCGCGGGCTTGGTCTTTCAAGAGACGAATAAAACCTGGTTCCCGAGAGAGTAGAAAGATCCTGATGAGCGAAGACAGCAAGCCGGAAACGCCGCACACCGAGCCGGTCTACACCCCCGAGATCGACAGCGCAATCCCGATCGAAGTGACGCCACCCGCCGCCGACGCCTACGGCGAAGGCTCCATCACGATCCTCGAGGGGCTGGAGGCGGTGCGCAAGCGTCCCGGCATGTACATCGGCGACACCTCCGACGGCACCGGCCTGCATCACCTGGTGTTCGAGGTGGTCGACAACTCCATCGACGAGGCGCTGGCGGGCTATTGCGACGACATCGTCGTGACCATCCACACCGACAACTCGATCTCGGTGGTGGACAACGGCCGCGGCATCCCGACGGGCGTCAAGATGGACGACAAGCACGAGCCCAAGCGCTCGGCGGCCGAGATCGCGCTGACCGAGCTGCATGCCGGCGGCAAGTTCAACCAGAACAGCTACAAGGTCTCGGGCGGTCTGCACGGCGTGGGCGTGAGCTGCGTGAACGCGCTGAGCAAGATGCTGCGGCTCACGGTGCGGCGCGAGGGCAAGGTGCACGTGCTCGAGTTCAGCAAGGGCTTCGTGCAGAACCGCATCGTCGAGACGGTGAACGGCGTCGAGGTGTCGCCGATGAAGGTCACGGGCGACACCGAGAAGCGCGGCACCGAGGTGCACTTCCTGCCCGACACCGAGATCTTCAAGGAGAACGCCGACTTCCACTACGAGATCCTCAGCAAGCGGCTGCGCGAACTGAGCTTCCTCAACAACGGCGTGCGCATCCGCCTGCTGGACGAGCGCACCGGAAAGGAGGACGACTTCTCCGGTGCCGGCGGCGTCAAGGGCTTCGTCGAGTTCATCAACAAGGGCAAGACGGTCCTGCACCCCAACGTGTTCTACGCCGCCGGCGAGCGGCCGGCCGACACCTACGGCGGCATCCCCGGCACGCATATCGGCGTGGAGGTCGCGATGCAGTGGAACAGCGGCTACAACGAGCAGGTGCTGTGCTTCACCAACAACATCCCGCAGCGTGATGGCGGCACCCACCTCACCGGCCTGCGCGCCGCGATGACGCGGGTGATCAACAAGTACATCGAAGAGACCGAGCTGGCCAAGAAGGCCAAGGTCGAAGTCACCGGCGACGACATGCGCGAAGGCCTGTGCTGCGTGATGAGCGTGAAGGTGCCCGAGCCCAAGTTCTCCAGCCAGACCAAGGACAAGCTGGTGTCCAGCGAGGTGCGCGCGCCGGTGGAGGACATCGTCGGGCGCCTGCTCGGCGACTACCTGCAGGAGCGCCCGAACGACGCCAAGATCATCTGCGGCAAGATCGTCGAGGCCGCGCGGGCCCGCGAGGCGGCGCGCAAGGCGCGCGAGATGACGCGCCGCAAGGGTGTGCTCGACGGCATGGGCCTGCCCGGCAAGCTGGCCGACTGCCAGGAGAAGGACCCGGCGCTGTGCGAGGTCTACCTGGTGGAGGGCGATTCCGCCGGCGGTTCGGCCAAGCAGGGCCGCGACCGGAAGTTCCAGGCCATCCTGCCGCTGCGCGGCAAGATCCTCAACGTGGAGAAGGCGCGCTACGAGAAGCTGCTCACCAGCAACGAGATCCTGACCATGATCACGGCGCTGGGCACCGGCATCGGCCGCGCCGGCGCGACCACGGCGGGCGGCGGCGCCGACGACTTCAACGTCGCCAAGCTGCGCTACCACCGCATCATCATCATGACCGACGCCGACGTCGACGGCGCCCACATCCGCACGCTGCTGCTGACCTTCTTCTATCGCCAGATGCCGGAGCTGGTCGAGCGCGGTCACATCTACATCGCGCAGCCGCCGCTCTACAAGGTGAAGGTCGGCAAGGAGGAGCAATACCTCAAGGACGGCCCGGCACTCGACGCCTTCCTGCTGAAGGTGGCGCTCAAGGACGCCAGCATCCGGACCGGCGGCAACGAGCCGACGACGCTCGGCGGCGATACCCTGGCCGAGCTCGCGCGCAAGCACCAGCTGGCCGAGGCCGTGATCGCGCGCCTGGGCAACTTCCTCGACGCGGAGGCGCTGCGCGCCATCGCCGACGGCGTGTCGCTGGACTTGGACACCACCGCCGGTGCCGAAGCCTCGGCCGTGGCGCTGCAGGCCAAGCTGCGCGAACTCAGCGCCACCGGCGTGCCGGCCGAGGTGGCCAGCGAGTTCGACGTGCGCACCGACAAGCCCTTGCTGCGCATCAGCCGACGCCACCACGGCAACATCAAGAGCAGCGTGATCACGCAGGACTTCGTGCACGGCGCCGACTACGCCGCACTGGCCGAGGCCGCCAAGACCTTCCGCGGCCTGCTGGGCGAAGGCGCCGTGGTGCGCCGCGGCGAGGGCGAGAAGGCCAAGGAAGAGAAGGTGGGCGATTTCCGCGAGGCCATGCGCTGGCTGATCGGCCAGGCCGAGAACGCCACCTCGCGCCAGCGCTACAAGGGCCTGGGCGAGATGAACCCCGAGCAGCTGTGGGAAACCACCATGGACCCGAACGTGCGGCGCCTGCTCAGGGTGCAGATCGACGACGCGATCGAGGCCGACCGCGTGTTCACCATGCTGATGGGCGACGAAGTCGAGCCGCGGCGGGAGTTCATCGAGCAGAACGCGCTGCGGGCGGCGAACATCGACGTGTAAGGCGCGCGCCTCGGCGCCTTCTACCCGCCTGCCTGCGCCTGAGCGCGGCCCCCGCGCGGGCCGCCGACATGAGAGTCGCAAAAAAGTGCCGCATCAGGCGCGCTTCCCAGCCGCACTGCTCGTAAACGCTATACCTAGCCCGACTCTTGCTAAGCAAGAATTTCGGCCGATTGGACGCCGTTTTTGGAGCGAGGACAGCAGCATGAAAGCGAACCGGATCGGGTGGCCCCTGGCGGCATGGGTCTTCCTTGGTGCATGGACATCGGCGCAGGCGCTGCCGTCGAACCCGCCGATCCTGATGACCCAAGGCATCGAGTACATGTGCGGCGGCAAGAGCAGCGACGAGGCGGCGTTCATGCGCATGGTGTCGCCGCGCTGGGCGGCCACGCTGGAGTTCTCGGTCAACCGCGCCAAGCCCGGCGAGGTGCCTGACGATGTGGCGGTGGTGGTGCGTGAGCGCTATACCGGCCGCCCGATCATGCAAGCCGTTGCGGGCGCCCCCTTCATGCTGGCGCGACTCGATCCCGGCGCTTACGAAATCGAGGCCACGCTGGCCGGGGTCACGCTGAAGCAGCCGCTGACCGTGTTCAACGGCGTCGCTTCGCGGGCCGTGTTCGTCTGGCCTTCCAACGTCGATTTCGCCAATGCCGGCGGCCCGCGCAGGGCGGAGCAGCAGGCAGCTGCGCGCACCAGCGACTGACGCAGCGCGCCGGCGGCAGCACGCCACCGAAGTTCAGGTTGATCTAAGGCTGGCCGCCCATAGTCCCGGGCGTGGGGCGAACCGCTTCGCCTCCTCTTCCCAACCCGAGCAAGGACATGGCTATGAACACAACCCGTTTCTGGCGGCCGGTGGCCGCCCTGGCGTTTGGCGGCGCGTCGCTTCTGGGTGCGCTGGCGGCGCATGCGGCCTACAACCCGCCGATCCACATGGCCAATGGCATCGAGTACATGAGCGGGGGCATCAGCAGCGACGAAGCCGCGCTGATGCAGACGGTGGCGCCGCGCTGGCCGGCCACCTTCGAGTTCGCGATCAAGGACGGCACCCGCTCCGACTTCGCGGCCGATGTCGCCATCACGGTGCGGGATGCCGCGGGCCGCGCGCTGCTGTCGCAGGTCAACGCGGAAGGCCCCTTCATGGTGGCGCGCCTGGAACCCGGCCGCTACGAGGTGGAAGCCACGCTGGCCGGCCGCACGCTGAAGCAGACGGTCGAGATCCACGCCGGCAGCCCGACCCGCACGCTCTTCCTCTGGCCCGCCGGCACCGACGTCAGTGCGCATTCGTGAGCCACGGCCCGAGGAGCCTCGGGGCCTCTCGGCCCACATCCTGCCGACCTCGGCCACGATGGTCGGGGTGTGCATGACGGTGCTCTCGATCGGCCGGCTGCGCCGCAACGGCCGTTCGGGCGTGCTGATCGACAAGCTGCTGGCCTTCGACGCCCTGGTCTTCCTCGCGAGTGCGGTGCTTTCGTTCGCCTCGATACGTTCGCGCCACCAGGGGCCGCGTCACGAGCGCCGTGCCGAGCTGCTGTTCCTGGCCGGCCTCGCCATCCTGGCGCTGGGCGCTGTGGCACTGGCCTTCGTGATCGAGTGAGGTTGCTCTGGAACGGACCGTTACTTTTTGCTGGCACGCGCCTTGAATGCGGCGCTACAAGGGCCCACATGCGCTGCTGGTGCTTCGCTACCGTCCAAGGCCTCGATGCCGCTTCGCCCCCTCACACTCCTCGTCACGCTGCTGCATGTCTACATAGGCCTGCGGCTTCTGCCTGCGCTGGCGAGCCTCACCAGCGCCTGGCCGCTGCTGCTGGCCGCGCTGTTGCTGTCGGCCGCGACCATGCCGCTGCCCTTCATCGGTGCGCGCGGCGGCGCCGGGCGTCCGGCACTGGCCCATGGCTGGAAATGGCTGGGCCTGCTGAGCATGGGCTGGTTCTCCTCGATCTTCGTGCTCACGCTGGTGCGCGATGCAGGCCTGCTGCTGGCCTGGGCGCTCGCCCTGGTCGGTGGCGGGTCGATCGATAGCCCGGGCGCGCAGTCCTGGAGCGCGGCGGCCGTGGCGCTGCTCGCGACGCTGGTCACTCTGATCGGCTTCTTCAACGCCCGGCGCACCGCCAGCGTGGTGCGCGTCGACGTGCCGATCCGCGGCCTGCCCGCGGGCCTCGAGGGCTTCACCATCGCCCAGCTCAGCGACATCCACGTGGGCCCGACCATCCGGCGCGGCTACATCCAGCGGATCGTCGATGCGGTCAACCGGCTGGGCGCCGACATGGTCGCGATCACGGGCGACCTGGTCGACGGCACCGTGGCCGAGCTGCGTGAGCATGTGGCGCCGCTGGCCGGCCTGCGCGCGCGCCACGGCACTTTCGTGGTGACCGGCAACCACGAGTACTACGCCGGCGCCCACGCCTGGATCGACGAGCTTCGGCGCCTGGGCCTGCGCGTGCTGCTCAACGAGCATGTGGTGCTGCAGACGCGCAACGTGAAGGGCGCGCAGACCGACGAGGAGGTGCTCGACAGCGCCCTGGTGGTAGCCGGCGTGACCGACTACACCGCGGCGCATTTCGATGCCGCCCATGCCAGCGACCCACAGGGTGCGCTGAACAATGCGCCGCCGCTGGTGCGCACCCGGCTGCTGCTTGCGCACCAGCCGCGCAGTGCGCCGGCCGCGGCCGAGGCGGGCTACCAGCTGCAGCTCTCGGGCCACACGCACGGCGGGCAATTCTTTCCGTGGAACCTGTTCGTGCCGCTGCAGCAGCCCTTCACCGCCGGGCTGCACCGGCTGCGCGAGATGTGGGTCTACACGAGCCGCGGCACCGGGTACTGGGGGCCGCCCAAGCGCTTCGGCGCGCCCTCGGAGATCACGCTGCTGAGGCTGGTGCCGGAGCAGCCCTGAACGAGGGCGTGGACGCCCTCAGTCGGGCCGGATGTTGCGCGCCGTCGCCAGCAGCGTGGCGCACAGCGTCTCGCCGCCCTCCGGGGCCACAGCGTAGACCTCCGCCGCGCACACGGTGAGCAGCTGGCCGCCATGCACCACGCGCCCGCGCGCCCGCACGGCGCGGCCGGCAGCGGGAGCCACCAGCTTCAGCGTGGCGTCCACCGTGGCGTTGCGCCAGCCCTCGGGCAGCACGCTGCCGGCCGCCGACACGGCGGCGAAGTCTGCCGCTGCGAACACTGCGGTGGCCTGCAGGCGGCCCGGGCTGAAGCTGAGGGCCTCGGTGATCGGCAGCTCGATCTCGACCTCGCCGGCCGCGAGCTGTGTGAAGCGCAGGCCCAGCGTGCGCGCCATCGGCATGGCGAGCACGGCTTGTTCGACCCGCTGGAGTTGGGGGTTGTCGTTCATCGTCGCTTCTCCTTGGCGCCCGGCCAGGGCGCCTGTTTCGCTTTCTTCGAGGGGGTCGCGGCGCGCTGCGGGCGTTGCGCCCGCAGCCAGTCCGCGTGCTCGATCACCTGCGTGCGCAATGCCTGCAGCCGGGCGATCTCCTGGTCGAGGGCGGCCGCGCGCTCCTCCAGCGCATCGGTCATGCGCGTGATGCTCAGGCGGCCGGCGCGGTAGGCCGGCAGCAATTCGGCAATGGCGGGCAGCGAGAAGCCGATGCGCCGCGCCATCGCGATGAACACCACTTCGCGTCGCATCGACTCGGGATAGTCGCGATAGCCCGAGGCACTGCGGGCCGGCAGCAGCAGGCCCAGCCTCTCGTAGTGGCGCAGTGCATGCACCGTGACGCCGGCGCGGCGAGCGAGTTCCGAGATCCGCATGAGCCCAAGGCTAGCAAGCCTCGCGCTACGCGAAGCTTGGGTGAGGGCAGTTTTTTTGCGCCGCGACCCGGCGCGCGTTCAGGCCTGTGGCCCGGCGAGCCGCAGGGCATTGGCGCTCGCCTTGGCGTGGATCGGCTTGAGGCCGCGCTGCGCGATGCGCGCGCCGGCGCTCGACAGCTGGCTCAGCGTGGCGGCCGAACGCGTGGCCGCAACCGCGAGCGCGCGGCCGTGCGTCGCGATCTGCGCCGGCGTGGTGCTGGTGGCGAGCGAGACCAGCGCAACGGCGCCGCCCAGCCACTGCCGGACGGCGCGATTGACCAGGGCGAACTGGGTGCTGTGCAGCTGGTTGGCGATCGCGGAGCCCGACTCGGTGGCCGCCGCCAGCTTCTCGTGGCCCATGAGCTGCATCTCGGCAAGGTCCGCGTCGCTCGGCACCAAGCCGGCCTTGGCCATGAGCCCGGTGCGCAGCTGGATCACGGAGCTGGAGTACAGCAGCATCTCCTGCGTCTTGAGGGCCACGTCGACCCACAGCATGAACGGGTTGAAGAAGCGGGGGGAGGAGAGGGCTGCGGACATGAACGTCATACGAATGAGCTGAGATGCACTATAGGCTCATCGACGGCTTCTGCGGCAGCGCGGCAAAATTTGAGAGAAGATTTCCTATCTTCCGTCGCGGCGACCCTCCCTCGTCCGTCTGCTGTAAGGCGGCGATGGTAGTCACCGTTTTCGTTCGTCGCAGGTGCTGTTCGAAAATGCCTAATAAAAATCTGTCCTGCGTCAAGGTTCTGCTGTGTGCGGGACTCTTGTCGCTCTCTCTCGCCGCCTCCGCCTTCGAGGATGGCAACCCCGCCTTCTACTTCGATGCCGGCCGCGCGCCGCACAACGACACCAGCACCCGGTCGCTGACGATCGGCGCGGTCCTGCCCTGGGGTGCGCAGCATCTCGTGTGGGGCACTCGGGTGACGGCCTATGCGGACCTGTTCCTGAGCCAGTGGCGTGCGCCCACCGTCGCCCGGGATGGCTATCACAACTTCTCGCAGCTGGGCGCCATCGCGGGCTGGCGCTTTCGCTTCGACGAGGGCGCCTCGCCGTGGTTCTTCGAGGCGGGCCTCGGCGTCACTTCGATGAACGACCGCTACGAGTCGCCCGACCGCAGCTTCAGCACGCGCTTCCAGTTCACCGAGCAGCTGGGCATCGGCCACAGCTTCGGCACGCGCGGGGAGCATGAGCTGTCGCTGCGGGTCCAGCATTTTTCGAACGCGGGCATCAGAAAGCCGAACCCCGGGGAGAATTTCTACAAGGTCCGCTACCTCTATCGCTTCTGACGGGAGCGCTTGCGCGCGGCCAGGTATTCGTTGGCGACTGCGAGGTCTTTCAACCACTGTTCATAGGCCGATTCGCGCTGCTCCGGATCGCCCCTCAGCAGGGCTGATGGATGCAGCGTGACCAGCACCGGCAGGCCGCGCGCGTCGGTGTGCCAATGGCCCCGCTCGCGCATGACCGCGACCGGCCGCCCGAGCAGGGCGCGCGAGGCGGTGGCGCCGAGCGCGATGAGGGCCTGGGGGCGCACCTGGGCGATCTCGCTTTCGAGCCAGTGCAGGCAGGCGGCGACCTCGCGCTGGGCCGGCGTCTTGTGCATGCGCCGCTTGCCGCGCAGCTCGAACTTGAAGTGCTTGACCGCGTTGGTCACATAAAGCCGATCGCGCGACCAGCCCAGGTCCTCCACGGCCTTGTCCAACAGCCGGCCAGCCGGGCCCACGAAGGGGCGGCCCTGCAGGTCCTCCTGGTCGCCGGGCTGCTCGCCGACCACCATCACGGTGGCGCCGACGGGCCCTTCACCGAACACCGATTGCGTGGCGTGCTCGCCGATCGGGCATTCGCGGCAGCGGTCCGTGGCCTGGTGGAGTGCTTCCAGGGCCCGCTCGGGGTCCTCGGGGAGTTCGGGCGATGAAGGGGCGTCGGGCATGGCAAGCTCCGTGGGTCTTGCGCCGCATGCGGCAAGGGGGATTCGGCGCAGGGGCGTGGTCGGCGCGGCTTCGATCATGCGTTCGCTGCGCGATGTGGCGTCGCGTGCCAGCGCGTCGATGAGCGGGGCTTCCGGCAGGTTGTGCCAGTAGCCTCGCGGCATGTGCCGCTGCATGCTGGCAAGCTTGAGGCGTGCCGGATTGAAGACATGGCGGTAGTAGGTGAGCCACAGGCGCTCGCCCGCGTCGGGCGGCGGCCCCTGATCGCGCGATGCGCCGGGGCCGCATTCGAGCACCGCCCCATCCCAGCGCAAGCTGCACTCGGGCGTGAAGATGGCCCAGCGCATCTGGGTGAAGCGTTGCACGAAAAATGGCGCGACCGCCTCCACGATGTGGTGCTCGGGCTCGAACCACGCCACATGCAGCGGCGCATCCGAACCCGGTTCCTGAACCGTGCGGAATCGGACGAAGGCCTTCATGCGATGCATGTCGTTTCGCACCGCCTGCGCCATGCGGCGGATCCTCAGGCAGTCTGCATCGAGCGGATCGTGGCGCAAGCCGGGCTCGCGCACCAGGCGCCACAGCAGCCGATAGAGCATCGCGAAGCGCGCCGGATCGGCATGCAGGATCACGAATTCGCACAGCGAAAGAAAGGAGGCCGGTACCAGGAGGGCTTCCGCGCCCGTGTACACGCACTGCGTTGCGGGCGGTGCCTCGTCGAAGAGTTCGCAGGTGCTGCTGCCGTCGCGCGTGCACCAGCTCACCTGATCGGGGGGTACGAGACGAGCCATCAGCATGCGGGCCTGGCGCCGGAAGCCCGGCCAATCGGTCTCGCTGTCCAGCGTGACGAGCTGATGCGCCATGCTGCAGGGTAGGGAGCGGGGGGCAGACGTGTTGTAGGTCTTCAGCCGGAAAACAGCGAGGCCTGAACCGGCGCAGGCTTGAAGCGGGCGGCGATGTCGGCGGCCTCGAGTTTGCGGCCGGGTCGATGGTCCTCGGTGATGACGAACGACATCACGGTGGACAACGGAACGCGCAACCGGCGCAGGTCCTCGCTGCGCAGCCGCCGCACGCGGCGCGCGGCGAGCAGGCGGTCGACGGCCTTGACGCCGAGTCCCGGCACCCGCAACAGCATCTCGCGCGGCTGCCGGTTCAGGTCCACCGGAAAGCGTTCGGGATGTGCGAGCGCCCATGCGAGCTTGGGATCGAGATCGAGCCGGAGCATGCCGCCCTGCGCCGGAACGATCTCCTCGTGCGAGAAGCCGTAGTAGCGCATCAGCCAGTCGGCCTGGTAGAGGCGGTGCTCGCGCGCCAGCGGTGGAGCCTGCAGCGGCAAGGACGAGGAGGCGTCGGGAATGGGGCTGAACGCAGAGTAGTACACGCGGCGCAGGCCGTAGGCGCCGTACAGCCCGGCGCTGGTCGAGAGGATGGAGCGATCGTCGGCGGCGTCCGCGCCGACGATCATCTGGGTGCTTTGCCCCGCGGGCGCGAACGGTGCGGGCGCACTGCGGCGGGGCGGTACGCCGGGCATCGAGACGGGCTTGGCGGGCGCTGCCTCTTTCGACTCCGCGCGTGCCTGGTCGATCTGCGTGCGCAGCCGCGCCATCGAGCGGCGGATGGCCTGGGCGCTTTTTTCGGGGGCGAGCGAGGCCAGGCCTTGCACCGTCGGCAGCTCGATGTTGATGCTCAGCCGGTCGGCGTAGCGGCCGGCGCGCTGCAGCAGCTCGGGCGCCGCGTCCGGAATGGTCTTGAGATGGATGTAGCCGCGGAAGTCGTGTGTCTCTCGCAGCACACGCGCGACCTCGATGACCTGCTCCATGGTGTAGTCGGGGCTGCGGATGATCCCCGAGCTCAGAAACAGTCCCTCGATGCAGTTGCGGCGGTAGAAGTCGAGCGTCAGCGCCACCACTTCGTCGACCGAGAAGCGGGCGCGCGCCACGTTGCTGCTGACGCGGTTGACGCAGTAGAGGCAGTCGTAGCCGCAATAGTTGGTGAGCAGCACCTTGAGCAGCGAGACGCAGCGGCCGTCGGGCGTAAAGCTGTGGCAGATGCCGTGGCCGTCGGTGGAGCCCATCCCGCGGCCGCCGGTGGAGTCGCGTTTCGCGCCGCCGCTGGAAGCGCAGGACGCGTCGTACTTGGCCGCGTCGGCGAGGATGGCGAGCTTCTGCTGGATGTCCACTGGATGAATATACAGTGACGACGCGCCCCCACCGGCGTCAGGGTCTGCGCTGTCGTGCCCGCCGCCGGCGGTGCCGCACACGCACCTCGGTGAAGAAATAGGCGGCGGACGCGATGCACAAGGGCAGCAGGTAGTAGATCGCCCGATAGGCCAGCAGTGCGCCCAGCAGGCGATCCGTCGCGATCTGGTGCGACAGCAGCGCGACGAACACCGCTTCCAGCACGCCCAGCCCGGCCGGCACGTGCGTAATCACGCCCGCCACCGCGGCCACCAGCAACACGGCGAGCACCTGCGGATAGGGCAGCTGCTGCTGTAGCAGAAGCCAGATCACGCCGCCGATCAGCGCCCAGTTGGTGCAGGACATCACGAGCTGCAGCAGCGCCATGCCGAGGGCCGGGGTCTGCAGCTCGTGCCCGCGCAATTCCCAGGTGTGCTCCCGCGCCACCGCGCAGAGGATGAGGTAGGCGAGCGCCAGCACGATCAGCGTGCCGCCGAGAATGCGCAGCCCGTCCTCCTCGATCTTCCACTCGGGCGGCAGCGCCATCGGCCAGAAGAAGAAGGCGAGGCCGGCCACCACCAGGTAGCCGAGCCAGTTGGTCAGCATGCTGAAGCCGAGCACGCGCGTGATCGTGAGGTTGTCCAGGCCGTGGCGCGAATAGAGCCTGTATCGGAAGGCGACGCCGCCGATCAGCGATCCGAGGTTGAGGTTGAAGGCATAGCTGATGAAGGTCACGCCCATGACCGTGCCGGTGCCCAGCCGGTGGCCCGTCATGTGGCGGCCGAGCAGGTCGTAGGTGCTGTAGATCGCGAAGCTGCAGGCGGCCACGAGCAGGGCGGCCAACAACGCCGGCAGCGGGATCTCGACCACGGCCTGCAGCACCTCGCCCCAGTCGATGGTGCGTGCCTGGCGCACCAGCAGCCAGGCCACGAGGCCGAAGAAGCTCCAGGTCGCGATGCGCTTGAGCCAGGGCCACCACGCGTGCCGCGCCATGCCGCGCACCGGCACGCCGTTGCGCAACACGGGGCGCGCATTGCCGCTCATGCGTTGTCCGTCCGCGTCGCGCCGCCATGCGGCCCCTGGCCAGCCAGCGGATGGAGTCGCGGCGCGTGGCGCGGCAGCCAGCCGGCCCAGGAGGGATACCAGCGCAGCAGGTGGAAGAGGAAAAAGCTGCGCACCAGCCGCCAGGCGCTCCACTCGCTGAGATCGGCCACGTCGATCTTCTTGCAGTGATGCCGCATCAGATGTTCCAGCCGCTCGCTGAGCTGTGCGGTGAAGGCGGCATCGCGCACGATCACGTTGGCCTCGAGATTGAGCGACAGGCTCAGGGGGTCGAGGTTGCTGGAGCCGACCGTGCTCCAGCGATCGTCCACCAGCGCGACCTTGCCGTGCAACGGGCGCTGACAGTACTCGTGGATGCGCACGCCGGCATGCAACAGGTGGTGGTAGAGCATGCTGGCGCCGACCTTGACGATGGGCATGTCCGGCTCGCCCTGCAGGATCAGGCTCACCTCCACGCCGCGCCGCGCCGCGCGCCGAAGCTCCTTGATGAGCCGGTAGCCCGGGAAGAAGTAGGCGTTGGCGATCACGATGCGCTGGCGCGCGCTACGGATGGCGGCGAGGTAATGGCGCTCGATGTCGTTGGTGTGGCGTCGGTTGTCGCGCGTGACGAACTGCGCCTCGGCATCGCCGGCCGCCGCGTTGGCCGTCGGCGGTGCCGCCGCGAGACGGCGCCGGAACCAGCCGGCGCCCTTGTTGCCCACGGCGATGGCGTGCAGCACGAAGCGGTGGATCTCCGAGACGATCGGGCCTTCGAGCTCGACGGCATAGTCCTGCTTGGCCTTGGGGCCGAAGTCCATCACGTGATCGGCGGAGAAGTTGATGCCGCCCACGAAGGCCAGCCGCCCGTCGATCACCGTGATCTTGCGGTGCATGCGGCGAAACAGGTTGAGGCGCTGGCCGAGGAACTGGCGGCCCGGGTCGAACACGCGCACGCGCACGCCGGCCGCGCCCAGGCTTTGGACGAAAGTGTCGGACAGGTCGGGCGAGCCGAAGCCGTCGATCATCAGGTCCACCTTCACGCCACGCTGCGCCGCCGCGCACATCGCCTCGTGCAGCGCGAGCCCGACCTTGTCCTCGAACAGGATGAAGGTCTCGACGATCACTTCGCGCTCGGCCGTGCGGATGGCCTCGAAGACGCGCGGAAAGAACTGCTCGCCGTTCTCGAGCAGTTCCACGCGGTTGCCGGTTGTCCAGCGCTGGGCCATGGCAGGAATCCTGTTTCTTCGTCAGAGCTCGATCTCCGCCACCAGCGGCGCATGGTCCGAGAGGTGCGACCAGGGCTTGCGCGGCAGCACGACCGGGGCGTGCACGCCTGCGTTGCGCACGTAGATGCGGTCCAGCGGCAGCAGCGGGAAGCGCGAGGGGAAGGTCTTCGCGGCGCTGCCGTTGGCATGCACGAACACCTCGCGCAGTGCGGCGCCCTCCTGGAGGATCTCGTGCGCGCGGCCGCGCCAGTCGTTGAAGTCGCCGGCCACGATCAGCGGCGCATCGGCCGGCACTTCGTCGCGCACGATGTGGCACAGGAGCTCGAGCTGCTGCAGCCGGTGGTTCTCGGCCAGGCCCAGGTGCGCGCAGATCGCATGCACGTCGACTGTGCGGCCCGGCAGCCGCAGCACGCAGTGCAGCAGCCCGCGCTTTTCAGGGCCGACGATCGACACGTCGTGGTTCTTGAAGTGGATGATCGGGAACTTCGACAGCACTGCGTTGCCATGATGGCCCCTCGGATAGACCGCGTTGCGGCCATAGGCAAACTGCGGCCACATGGTGTCGGCCAGGAACTCGTAGTGCGGCGCCTCCGGCCAGTTGTCGATCCTGCGCGAATGGCGCGAGTGGGTGCCCAGCACCTCCTGCAGGAACACCACGTCGGCGCCGACGGTGCGGACTGCTTCGCGCAGCTCCGGCAGGATGAACTTGCGATTGAGCGCGGTGAAGCCCTTGTGGGTGTTCACCGTCATGACCTTGAGCGAGGTGGGCGAGGCAACCGTACCTGCAGCGGGGGTGGAGGGCTTCACAAAGGCAGTTGTAAGGCGATGTGCTCGGCATCGCTGTAGGAGCTTGCCACCTTCTTCGCAGGCTTGCGGAAGGCAGCGGCCGGTTCCTACAGGCGGGCCTGCCCGATCCCCACATCGGGGGCGCCGGGGGCTTCCTACGGTGAACTCGGAGCTCGAGCAAGGGCTCACGTTTCCGTTTGAATCTTGAAGGGGACATCACCATGAAGAGAGCCTTGATTGCAAGTGCGGTGCTCACTGGCCTGATGAGCCTGGCGGGCGCCAGTTTCGGCCAGACCACCAGCGTCCCGGCACAGCCCGACCCGGCCAAGGGCGGGCAGGCCAGCACCAAGAGCGTGCCGGGCGGCGTGGCCAACGCCACCCAGCGGCCCGACGGCACCGACCCCGCTTCGCGCGAGGCCGTGAGGGACGAAGCGCGGGCCCACAACCGCAACAACGTCAACAACCCGGTGCCCAAGGGCGAGGCGACGACCACGGTGAACGGCCAGCCCAATGCGATGCCGCGGCCCACGGGCGAGATGTCGCGTGCCGAGGTGAGCGCGGATGCGCGCAAGGTGAAGCCGCGCTTCGGTGAAAGGGGTGAGCGGCCGGAAGTGCCGACCAACCCGACCGACAAGACCGGAACGCCGCAGTAAGCGTGCCGTGGTCGCGAAAAAAGCCCGCAGCGATTGCTGCGGGCTTTTTCATGGGCGTGTGCCGCGCTCAGCTCTTGGCGGGTTCGCGCTGGCCGTGATGCGGGTGGCCGGGGCCGCCGCGATGGCCGAAGTGCACGGTTTCCGCATCGAAGGTCTTCTGCTGCGCCGGCGACAGCGTCGCATAGAAGCTGCGCGTGGCCTCCACGCGCTGGGCGAAGCGTGCGCTGCGCTCGGCCTGGCGGGCCTGCATGTGCTCCAGGCGCTGCGGCGTCGTCAGCTTGGCGAACTCGGCGCGGTCCATGCGGGCCTGGCCGGCCGGGCGAGCCGGCCGCTGCTGCGCGGCGGTGAAGCTGTTCCATGCGCCTTCCTGGCTGGCTTCGAGCTTGAGCTTCTGCTTGAGCTCGGCCAGGCGTTGCGTGCGCTTGGCCTGCATGCGCTCCATGCGCTGGGCGCGGTCCATGTGCGGGCGCGCAGCGGGCTTGGCATCGGCCGGGGCGGCCTGCGCGATCGTGGCAGGTGCGGCCGTCGAGGACGGGGAGCCCTGGGCGAAGCCGGTGCTGCAGGCGAAGGCGGCCGAGGCGATCAGGCCGGCCATGAGCTTTTTCTGACGAGACGAGATCATGAGGGTGCTTCCTTTCGAAGAAGCCTGCCGATACGCCGGCAGGTCAGGCAAGTGTGGAAGCGCTCTGTGTCGCCGCCGTCGCGCATGCGTGAGGCGGGCGTAAAGAAAGATGTCAGGCCGTTTCGGCCCTGGCCTCTACTTGGGCCGCGGGCGCTCGAGGCCGGCGTCCGGCGGCGCGAGCCGGCCGGCGCGCAGCGCGCCCACCGCGCGGGCGACCGCGCGCGCGACGTTGCGCACTTCTTCCTGCAAGCCGGTGTCCTGGTCGAGGGCGTCGTGGCTGGTGGCGTAGGGGCCGTAGTAGCCGAGGTAGCGGTCCAGCCGCGCCTGGGCACCGGCGTCGAGCAGGCCCATCCAGTCCAGCCAGTCGCTGAGGTTGCGCCGCAGGCTCTCCACGCCGGCCACGTCGCCGTGCACCACCAGGCCGTAGGCGCGGCCCGCCAGGTGCTTGGGGTAGTCCCAGCCCTTGAGTTCGATGGCCTTGGCCTCGTCGGCCTTCTTGCCATGGGTGGAGGTGGGGTCGGGATTGCCGCCGTCGGCGCAGACCAGCCGGTCGGCCATCAGCTTGAGCGGACTGGTGGACTGGTACCAATGGGTCGGCGTGAAGATGATCACGCCGTGGGCCGCCACCCAGCGTTCGTAGATCTCGTTCATCCAGTCGCCGGTTTGCCGAAGCGCATGGTTGGGGTAGCAGCTGCAGGGCCAGTGGCACAGCGGCATCGCGGTGGAGACGCAGCCTTTGCAGGGATGGATGTGGCGGCCGTAGTCGGAGGTGAGCACGCTGAGGTCCAGCACGTCGCTGTCGATTTGCTGCGCCTCGAGCACCTCGCGCGCCAGCTGCAGCAGGCGGAAGGTCTTCGACATCTCGCCGGGGCAGGTGCCGTCGTTGCGCGGGGAGCCGTTGATGAGCAGCACACGCGACTTCGTTTCGGGCTTCGACCACGCGGCCTGCGCGCGCTCGATGCGCGCCTTCGCTTCCAGCCAGTCGACGGAAAGTTCGTACTCGGGATCGGCATAGCCCGGTCCCGCCTTGCGCGTCACGGGGGCTTTCCGGCCTTCCTGGTAAGCCTCCCAGGCGATGACCTCGATGCGCGCCAGCGCCTCCGACTCGGCTCGATAGGCCGGGTCGCTGTAACTCTGCATGAAGCGTTCGTGAAACTTGGTGCGTTCGATGGGTGGCGGCGCCTGGCCTTTTCGGACTTCGGTCATCGCCTCAATCTACACAGCGCGCGGCGCTTGGGCACCGCCGAGACAGGCGCAAGCTGCGGTAGGTGGGCGACTACAGCCTGCCTGGGCACCGTTCCGCTCAGCCGAGCTTGCCGTTCTGGAAGTCGTGCACGGCCTGCGTCACTTGCTCGCGCGTGTTCATGACGAAGGGACCGTACTGCGCGATCGGCTCGTGCAACGGCTTGCCCGCGATCAGCAGCGCCCGCGCCGGGCTGTGGTTGGAGGCCGGCGCGCGCAGCAGCACCCCGTCGCTGTCCGGATCGTTGTCGAGGATGGCCATGCGCTTGGTCGGGATCTCGCTGCTGCCGACGTAGAGCGATTCGCGGAACACGTAGAGCAGCGCATTGCGCCCCGGTGCCAGCGGCTGGGCGAACTCGGTGCCCGGCGGCAGCGTGAGGTCGAGGTAGAGCGGCTCGGTGTGCTCGCGCTGCACCGCGCCGGCAATGCCGTGGCTCTCGCCCGCGATCACGCGCACATGCACGCCGGCCGGCGTGACGAGCTCGGGGATCTCCTCGCTCTGGATGTCGCGATACCAGGGTTCGCGCATCTTGTCCTTGGCCGGCAGGTTGAGCCAGAGCTGGAAGCCTTCCATCAGCCCTTCCTCCTGCTCCGGCAGTTCGCTGTGCACCAGGCCGCGGCCAGCGGTCATCCACTGCACGCCGCCGTTGGCCAACAGGCCCTCGTGGCCGGCGCTGTCGCGATGGCGCATGCGGCCGGCGATCATGTAGGTGACGGTCTCGAAGCCGCGGTGCGGATGACTGGGAAAGCCGCCGATGTAGTCGCCGGGGTTGTCGCTGCCGAAGGCGTCGAGCATCAGGTAGGGATCGAGCCGCTGTTGCAGCGGCTGGTGCAGCACGCGCGTGAGCTTGACGCCATCGCCGTCGCTGGTGGAGACGCCGGCGACGATCTGGTCGATGCCGCGCGGCCGGGCCAGCGCCACGGGCTCGACATGGTGAGGGGGACGGGTTGTGTTCGACGTGCTCATGCAAGGCATGGTGGCACGGACCGATGTCCGCGCTACGGGTGGGGATGCCGCCCGGCCAGCGCCTCGAGCTCCCAGGACACGCCCTGCCAGGCCGCGTCGATGCCGGCGGCCCGGGGAGCGGCCACCGTGCGCCCGGCCTCGATGGCCCAGCGCGCGCCGGCGCTCACGCTGTCGATCAGCGGCACCGGAAGGCGGGGCGCGATGGCGGCGGCCAGGCCGGCCAGCCCGGCGCCGCCCAGGATCACGGCCTGGGCCTCGAAGCGGGCGGCGGCCTCCAGGCAGGCTTCGGTCAGCAATGCCTGGGCGCCGGCCGGGTCGGCCGCAAGCTCGGCGCCGCTTGGCGCCACCGTGTGGATGCCGGCCAGCGAGGACGCGTGGCCGAGCGCCAGGGCCAGGCGTTCGAGCATCGGCCGCCAGCGCTCGCCGCCGGTCACCACCGCGAAGCGCCCGTGCCGGGCCGCGACGGCGAAGGCGGCTTCCGCCAGGCCGCCTACCGGCACACCGCAGGCCTCGCGCAGGGCGAACAGGCCCGGGTCGCCGAAGCAGCCGATGAGCACCGCGTCGGCCCGCTCCCCGCGCGCCACCGCCGCAGCCCAGGCATCGAGCACCGCATGCTGGGCCACCGCGTAGCTGGCCTCGCTGGCGATGTAGGGCGCGCCGAAGCGGGCGGTGACGGTGTGCACCTTCAGGGCCGGACTCACATCGCCCTGCACATGGCGCTGCAGCAGCGCGCTCACCACTGCCGAGGTGTTGGGGTTGATGATCAGCAGGCGGCCCACGTCATCAGCGCCGTTGCCGCGTGGCGCGCCGCCGCAGCCAGGCTGCGCTGCCGAGTGCGAGCGCCATCACCGCGAAGGAAACGATGGTGGTGACCGTGCCCAGCGCGTAGATGGCGGGCGTGGTCACGGTCGAGGTCAGGCCCTGCAGCTCCAGCGGCAGGGTGTTGACGTCGCCGATGGCCTGCGAGGTGCGCGCGATCTCGTCCCAGCTGAGCGTGAATCCGAACATGCCGATGCCGACGATCGAAGGCCCGATCAGCGGCAGCACCACGTGGCGGAAGCTCTGCCATGGCGTGGCGCCGAGGTCGCGCGCGGCCTCTTCGTAGGCCGGGTTGAAGCGGTTGAAGACCGCGAACATGATGAGCAGGCCGAAGGGCAGCGTCCATGTGAGATGGGCTCCCAGCGCGGAGCTCAGCAGACCCAGCGCGGTGCCGTAGTTTTCGAGCGTGTTGCTGGCATCCAGTGCCGCCAATGCGCCCTTGATGCCGCTGTCGAGCAGCCGGAACTGCAGGCCGATGCCCAGCGACACGATGATCGACGGCATGATCAGGCTCGCCACCGTGACGAAGAAGAGCGCGTTGCCGCCCGCGAGCTTCTTGCGGAAGGCCAGCCCCGCCAACACCGAGAGAGCGACGGTGAAGAGCATGACCACCGTGCCCAGCATCAGCGAGCGCCGGAAGGCCGCGCCGATGTCCACCGTGCCCAGGCCTTCGGCGAGCTTGTGGAACCAGTGCAGCGAGACGCCGCGCAGCGGAAAGGTGAGGCCGCCCTCCGGCCCCTGGAAGCTCAGCACGAAGATGGTGATCATCGGCCCGTAGAGAAAGAGCACGAAGAGCGCGAACACGATCGCGAGCGGCCAGAAGCCGCGGCTGCGCTGTTCGCCGATCCGTGTGCTCACCTCAGAGCTCCTTGCGGATGTCGACGAGCCGCGTGAGCCCCCAGATGATCATCAGCACCACGGCCAGCAGAATCATCGCGTTGGCCGCCGCCAGCGGGAACTGCAGGTAGGAGGTCTGGACCTGGATGATCTTGCCAACCGAGGCGATCTGCTGGCCGCCCATCACGCCGATGGTGACGAAGTCGCCCATCACGATCGTGATGACGAAGATCGAGCCGATGAGGATGCCGGTGCGCGAGAGCGGCACGATCACGTTCCACAGCGTCTGCCAGCCGGAGGCGCCGGCGTCGCTGGCGGCCTCGAGCAGAGCGCGGTCGATGCGCATCATCGAGTTGAAGATCGGCACGATCATGAACATCGTGTAGAGGTGCACGAAGGCCAGCACCACCGAGAAGTCGGAGAACAGCAGCCACTCCACCGGCGTGTCGACCAGGCCCAGGCCCATCAGCCCCTGGTTCACCAGGCCGTTGCGGCCCAGGAGCGGCACCCACGAGATCATGCGGATCACGTTCGAGGTCCAGAAGGGCACGGTGCACAGCACGAAGAGCAAGGTCTGCATGCCCGGAGAGCGCACGTGGAAGGCCAGGAAGTAGGCGACCGAGAAGCCGATCAGCAGGGTGATCGCCCAGACCAGCAGGCAGAACTTGAGCGTACTGAGGTAGGTGGACAACGTGACGCAGAAGTCGCCGTTGTCGGTGAGCTGCGAGCAGCCCTCGAAGATGCCGGCGTAGTTGCGCAGCGTGAGGGCCGGGATCAGCTCGTACTCGTTGAAGTTCCAGAGGCTGACCATGGCGATCAGCGTCAAGGGGATCAGGAAGAAGAGCAGGAAGACCGCCGCGAAGGGGGCGGCCTGCCACCAGGGCTTGATGGCGTGCACGGGCATGGTGGCGGTGTGCGCGCTGGTGGGAGAACTCATGATCTGACGAGAGGCGGCTCTTTCGGGGAACACCGCGGAACCGGCTTTGCCGGGCCGCTGGTGTTGCCCCCGGTCGGGGGTGGGAGTCGCGACACGAAGTGCGCAGCGACCTGGGGGCGAGCCAAAGTCACGCTGCGACGAACTCGTTCCACTTGCGCACCATGTACTCGTTCTCGTCCATCACGGCGTTCCAGCAGGCGATGCCGCCCATGCGCTGCTCGTAGCTGCCGCCGTCGCGCACCGCACCGGTCTTGGCCAGCAGATCGCCGTTCGGGCTCTTGATGTCCTGTGTCGCCGCCTTGCCCTCCATCCAGTAGGCCCACTCGTAGGCCTCCATCTTGGCCTTGGCCGTCTCCAGCACCGCGCTGTAGTAGCCCTGCCGATTGAGGTACGCACCGGCCCAGCCGTCGAGGAACCAGTTGATGAACTCGTAGGCGCCGTCGAGCTTGCGGCCCGAGAGCGTGGCCGGCAGCCCGAAGCCCGCGGCCCAGGCGCGGTAGCCTTCCTTCAGCGGCTGGAAGTTGCACGCGATGCCCTTGGTGCGCACGGCCGTCACGGCCGGCGACCACATCGACTGGATCACCACCTCGCCGGAGGCCATCAGGTTGACCGACTCGTTGAAGTCCTTCCACAGCGCGCGGAACTGGCCGGCCTTCTTGGCCTCGATCAGGGTCTTGATCGTGAGGTCGATCTCGGCCTTGCTCATGTTGCCCTTGTCGGCGTACTTGTGGATGCCCTTGGCCTCCACCACCATCGCCGCGTCCATGATGCCGATGGAGGGGATGTTGAGGATCGCGGCCTTGCCCTTGAACTCGGGATTGAGCAACTCGGCCCAGGTGTCGATCGGCCGCTTGATCAGGTCGGGCCGGATGCCCAGCGTGTCGGCGTTGTAGACGGTCGGGATCAGCGACATGAACTGGGTCGGCGACTTGGCGAACACCTTGCTCTTCTCGCCCTCGAGGAAGATCACCTTCTTCGGCGCCGTGCCCTGGTCGCCCACCTTCTTGCCGGCCACCTCGCCCTTGGTGAAGAGCGAAGTGATCTTGTCGGCGTTCTTGATCTTCTTGGTGTCGATGCCCTTGAGGTTGCCCGTGGGGACGATCTTCTTCAGCGAGAAGTACTCGGTGTCGATCAGGTCGAAGCTGTTGGGCGCGGTCACGGCGCGCTTGGTGACGTCGTCAGTGGTGACGGCCACGTACTGGATCTCGATGCCGGTGTCGGCCTTGAACTTCTCGGCGATCGCCTTGTCCTGGTTGACCGCGGTGCCGAGGTAGCGCAGCACGATCTTCTCCTGCGCGTGGATGGCGGGGAACACGCCGGCGGCGAGGATGCCGGCGGTGCCTTGCAGCAGCGCGCGGCGCTGCACGCCTTTGCCGGTGGTCGAGTCGATGGGTTCGGACATGGTTGGGCTCCTGATGGCGCGATAAAGAACTGGGTAAAGGGGGGCGGAATCAGGCCGCCATCGCCGCGAGCGCGGACAAGGGCGCGGGCCGCGACACCGGCCCGGCGGGCGGCTCGCCTTCGGGACGGACGGCGCCGGGGCCCAGCGGACGCGCATCGGCCGGCGACCACGACAGGCGCGCGGCGTCGCCGACCGCATAGGGATGCATCCCGAAGGCCTTCTCCGGCAGCAGCACCGAGACGCCGCTGCGCTCGGGCGCGGCGCCTTCGAGCTGCAGGCCGATCAGCACGTAGGTGCCCTGGTATTCGACATCGGTGATCCGGGCCGCGAGGCCGGGCTCGGCGGTGGCGGCAGGCGCGATCTGCATGTGGTCGTTGCGCACCGCGATCAGCCCTGCAGGCGTCTCCAACACGTTGTGCCCGCCCATGAAGCGGGCGACGAACTCGCTGGCCGGATGGTTGTAGACCTGGTGCGGCGTGCCCACCTGCTCGATCAGCCCGTGGTTCATGACCACCATGGTGTCGGCCAGCGCCATTGCTTCCTCCTGCGAGTGCGTGACGTGGATGAAGGTCAGGCCCAGCTCCTTCTGCCAGCGCCGCAGCTCGGCGCGCATCTGGATGCGCAGGAAGGGGTCGAGCGCGGACAGCGGCTCGTCGAGCAGCAGCACGCGCGGTTGCGTGATGAGCGCGCGCGCCAGCGCCACGCGCTGCTGCTGCCCGCCCGAAAGCTCGCCCGGCTTGCGCTGCGCCAGGTGCCCCATGGCGACGCGTTCCAGCAGCTGGCCCGCGCGCCGGTGCCGCTCGACCTTCGAGACGCCCTTCATCTTGAGGCTGAAGGCCACGTTGTCGAGCGCCGAGAGGTGCGGGAAGAGGGCGAAGCTCTGAAACATCATGGCCGTGCCGCGGGCCGCGGCCGGCAGGTGAGTGATGTTGCGGTTGTCCAGCAGGATGTCGCCGCCCGACGCCGTTTCATGCCCCGCCACCATGCGCAGCGTGGTGCTCTTGCCGCAGCCCGAGGGCCCGAGCAGACAGCAGTAGCTGCCGCTGGCGATGCGCAGGTCGATCTGGTCGACCGCGGGCGGCGCGCCGGCGGCGTAGCGCTTGCTGAGCGCCACGATTTCGACAGCTGCGGGCGGGAGGGCGGGGACAGCATCCATCGATAGCGTCTTCGCAAGATGGATGCCAGCGACTGCCCAGCTTGGGGCGGCCTGCCGTGCGCCGACTTGGTGCGGGCGGTGCCCGCTTCAGGGCGGTGGTGCGAAGCGCGACGAGGCGAGGTTCCTGAGCAGCGACTCGCGCTGGCCGCGGGTGAGGCCGCGCAGGCCCTCGGCCACCCACTTGGCGCGCTCGCCGTCGATGCGGCCGTCGCGCTGCCACTTCTCGAGCGCGACGCCCGGGTTGTTCAGCATCGCGGCCAGCCAGACGGCCTGGGCCGAGTCCAGGTTGCGGGCGCTTTTCTTGAAGTAACGGCGTGCCGCGGCCTCGGCGCCGCACAGGCCCTCGCCCCAGGGGGCGTTGTCGAGGTAGAGCTGCAGGATGCGGGGCTTGCCCAGGGTTTCTTCCATCTCCACCGCGTAGAGCAGCTCGCGCAGCTTGCGCTCGGCGCTGCGCTCGCTGCCGGTCACGACCAGCCGCGCCAGCTGCTGGCTGAGGGTGCTGCCGCCGCGCGCGACCTGGCCGGCCTTCTGGTTGGCGTCGAGCGCGGCCGTGAGCTCGGCCAGGTCGTAGCCGGGGTGGCTGAAGAAGCGCTGGTCTTCGGCCGCGATCACCGCGCGGGCCAGCCAGCTGTCGGCCGCCAGCCGGCTCGGCGGGCCGCAACTGGTGCGGGCGTTGAGCAGCGCCTCGGTGCCAAGGCCCTCGACTGCGAACTGCTCGATGCGCGGGTGCAGCGCGAGGTGGTTTGCCGGCAGGTCGAGCTGGGCGCGCAGGGCCAGGGTGCCGCTGATCTTGGCCCGCTGCAGCTCGGGCAGGGCGGGCGCCAGCACGCTGTACCAGCGGGCGATCGGCGCGTCGGGCGCATCGATGTGGAGCTGCAGGGTCTTCTGCGTGAGCCGGCCGTCCCAGCGTGCGCGCAGCACGTTGTCGCCCGCCACGCTGGAGACGGTGGTCGCGGCCGGCGTGGCTTCGAGCACGCCGTTGAGCGAGCCCGCGTCGCGGCGCGCAGTGAAGCGCAGGTTGTCGAGCCGGATCGGGGTGGTGCCCAGCGCCGGCACGGAGGCGCTGCAGGGGGCGCAGTCCAGCTCGAGGGTGGTGGTGGCCTCGTTCCAGCCGACGTGCACCGGGCCGTGCTCGGTCTGGAAGCTGCGGCCGGCCAGCCAGGGCGCGAACCAGGAGGAGGTGGCGAGCCGGATCGCGGTGGGGACGCCGACATCGAGCGTGAAGGGCCCCGCCTTGACGCGGGTCGGCCACTCGCCGGGACTGGGCGCCAGCGCCAGCTTCACGACCAGGTAGACGGCGACCGCGGCGGTCAGCACCAGGGCCAGCAGGCCGAAAAGCAGGAAGAGCAGCGCTTTCTTCAAAAAAATCTCTCAATCACTCGAACGCGATCGGCCTTGCCAGGGTGACAGCCTGCCAGGGCCCCTTGGACCGGCCACCGGCCGCCGCCCAGTACCAGGCTGAAGTGTCGGTGAAAGCCGTGCCCTCGGCATCGACGATGCGCTCGCAGACCCGCAACTTTTGCCCACCGGGGCCGTCGGTGACGAAACAACGCCACAGTCGGTCCTGCGGATCGCGTTCGAGCCGGGTCTCGCCGATGCGAAAACCCAGCGCGCGGTAGCAGTCGGCGGCCGGGTGGAGCATGCGGGTCGGTGCGTTCACCTGGCGCATCACCAGGGTCTGGCGGCCGTCGGTCAGGCGGGCGATGGCGCCGGGGAAGCGCTCGGCAAAGCGCTGCTCGACCGCGCCCAGCGCCATCGGCCGCAGCGGGGCGCCGTCCCAGTGGCTGGGCCACTCGTGGAAGCTGGCGACCGGGGCCGGTGGCGGCGACGGGCGCAGGGCCGATGCGGCCGACCACAGCAGGCACAGCGTGATCACCAGCGCGAAGCCGGCCTTGTGCGCGATGCGGTTGAGGAAGCGGTTGCCGAAGCAGCGTTCAAGAAAGAGCGGTATCGACACGGCGGGCTCCGGGGGTGGTGATCAGGCCGGGAACGGCGGTGGGGGTGAAAGACGCCCGGCGCGCCGGCGCCATCAGCTGCGCGATGACGCCGCAGACCAGCGCCAGCACGGCCAGGCCCACCGCCTCGTGCAGCCAGGGCGCGAACGCATGGCCCGCGCCCTCGAAGCCCACCAACACGCTGTTGCGCAGGATGTTGCCGCCCAGCACCAGCAGGCCCACGGCCGGCAGCCGGGCCAGGAAGCGCCGGTCCCCGTGCCGGGCCCAGAGCGCGACCGCACAGGCCGTGAAGTAGCCGAGCCAGGCCATCTGCACGCCGGAGCAGGGCGCGTCGACGATGACCAGCCGGCCATCGACCAGCAGGCTGCTGCCCTCGCGCAGCACCGAGAAGCCCGGCGCCAGCAGCCAGCGGCTGGCCTCGGCCGTGATCACGCGCAGCGGGTAGCCGGCATAGAACTGCAGCGAGGACAAGAGCGGCAGCGCCAGCACCGCCAGGCCCAGCACCGGCAGCCTGGCCACCTGGCGCGGCAGGAAGGCCAGCAGGCCGGCAGCCAGCGCGAGCACCGCGACCAAGCCGGCCGCGAGCGGCGGCAGCGCCGGCACGGGGCCGATGCCGGTGCGCAGCAAGGTGGCCGCCAGCGTGCCGCCGGCGGCGAGGGCCAGCCAGCCGAGGCGCGGCGCGGCGCGCAGCGACCGGCGCTTCGACCACGCGAAGAGAGCCAGCGCGCCGAGGGCCAGCAGGCCGAGCGGATCGTCGGCGCCATCCTGCAGCCGGCGCGCCATCCACAGCCAGGTCGGCGCCAGCGCGGCGGCCTGCAGCGCCAGCCAGGCGGCGGCGGGCGCGCGGTCGAGGCGGATGCCCCAGTCGAACACACGGGGGTGATTGCGGGCGAGTTGATCGAGGGTCATGCGCGCGTCCTCGTCATGCGGTGAAGCGGCGCGGATCGTGGCGGCGCGCGCGGCGGCGCAGCATGGCCAGCATCGACAGCAGCACGGCGATGGCGCCCCAGGTCTCGGGTTCCGGCGTGCTCGGCACCTCGGCGCCCAGCGTCTGTCCCTGGCCCAGCGCCAGCTCGCTCACGCCCTTGGGCAGCGGCTGCGGCTGGTCCACCGGGGTGCTGGCCTGCGGCGCGGGATTGCGCACCACCTTGTCGACCGCGATGAAGCTGGTGTACTGCGTGAGCAGGCTGTAGCGCAGCCCCAGCTCGGTGATGCGCTGCTTGAAGGCATCGCCGCCCTCCAGCGCTTCCTGGTCGCTCAGGCTGGCGATGCGGTGCCGCGCCCACAGGCTGCGCAGCGCGGCGGCGTCCTGGCGCGTCTTCGCGTCGATCACGAGTTCCTGGCGGTACGGGCCTTCCGCGCCCTGGCCCTGGATCACGACCCGGCCCTTGGGCTCGCCGCGCCACTTGCCGAACACGATCACCGGGCGCTCGCCCAGCACGTCGGGCAAGGCCTGCGGCTCCACGTCGTAGACATCGAGGCCGCCGAAGGTGGCTTTCACGTGGGTGAGCACCGGCGACTCGACCATGCGCTTGAAGCGTGCCGCTTGCTCGGGCGCCTGCAGCGGGTCGGTGATGATGAAGGGCTCGCCCATGCCGGCGCGCGCCAGGCCTTCCATCAGGTGCCGGTTGACCGAGCTGCCGATGCCGAAGGCGAAGACGTTGGCCTTCGACAGGTTCCGGCGCACCAGCTCGAAGGCCTCGCGCTCCACCGTCACGTAGCCGTCGGTCACGACCACCACGGTGCGCGACACCTCCTCGGCCTTGGGCTCCGCATAGACGCGCTTGAGCGCCGGGATGAGCTCGGTGCTGCCGCCGCCGCTGTAGTTCTTGATGGTGGACAGGGCCTGCTCGATGTTGGCGCGGGTCGCGGGCACCGACTGCGGCGACAGCATCTTGCTGCTGCCCGAGAACAGCAGCACGTTGAAGGTGTCGCTGGGCCGCAGGCCGCCGATCAGCCGCTCCAGCAGCACCTTGGCCGTGTCCAGCGGGAAGCCGTGCATCGAGCCCGAGATGTCGACCACGAAGATGTAGTCGCGCGGCGAGATGGCGTTGGCGGCCACGGACTTGGGCGGCTCGACCATGGCGAGGAAGAAGTTCTCGGCGTTCTCTCCTTGGCCCTTGTAGAGCATCAGGCCCGACTCGATCTTCTCGCCGGCCAGGCGCCAGTCGAGCACGAAGTCGCGGTGGTTGGCGGGCTCGCCCGTGCGGGCCAGCGTGATGTCGGCATGCTGGTCGTTGTCGCGCTTGCCGACGTCGATGGCATGGGTGGCGGAGCGCACCTCCTTGATGCCCAGCGGCGTGTCGAGCGCGACCTTCATTTTGAAGCTCGTGTTCGGCGCGACGCCCGCGCGCAGCGTGGGCTGTGCCACCCACTTCGCATTGCCCTGAGAAGACTGCGGACTGTTGTACCGCGGCCCGACCACCGTCGGGAACACGAACTGGTAGTTGCCGGCCTGCGGCACCAGCAGCTCGGTGTAGCGCAGCTCCACCTTGACCTCGTCGCCCGGCAGGATGTTGGCGACATTCATCTGGAACACGTTGGGCAGGTGCTGCTCCAGCAGCGCGGCGGTCTTGCCTTCCTTCTTCGCTGCGTCGTAGTCGATGCGGGCCTGCTGCTTCTCGCGGATCTGCGCGGTGATCAGGCGGTCGGCCAGTCGCACGTTGAGGCCGCCGACGGCCGCGCGCGTCGAGCCCGGGAACACGTACTTCGCCTCGATGGCGCGCGTGCCTTCATTGCGATAGGTCTGGGTGACGGTGACGTCGGCGATCACGCCCGAGACCTTGACGTCGACCTCGGTGGCCTTGAGCGGCAGCGCGTCGACCGCAGGGTCGTCGCTCTTGACGAAGAAGTACGGGCTCTCGGTCTTCAGGCGCGGGCCCTGCGCCTCCTGTGCATGCAGGGGCCGCGCGACGAGCAGCGCGAAGCCGGCGCTCGCGAGGCCGATGGTCGCGAGCCAGAGCCAGCGGCCGGGGCGTGTGGTGATGGCTTCCATGGCGATGGTCCTTTTCCCTCGATGGATTCGTGCAACGGTGCACGGGAGCCACTGTCGAGAGCGCAGGCGAAGGGAGTTGGAAGCCTTCTTGAAGCGCGCGGGGCTGTGTGAAGTCCGTGTGAAGTCCCGCGCCGCGCGCACTTCACATGCGCTTCGGGCGGCGCGGCCAGCATCGGGCCCATCGTCATCGATGAGGAAAACTTCCATGCTTGCCCGCCTTCGACATTCCGTGCTCATCAAGGTCCTGGGCCTGCTGGTCCTGACCGTGCTGCTGTGCATTCCGCTGGCCCAGATCGAGGAGCTGACCCGCGAGCGCGGCAACAGCCAGCGCGAAGCGGCCGCGGAACTGGCCGCCACCTACACCGGGGCGCAGACGCTGGCCGGCCCTTTCATCGTGCAGCCCTACGTGGAGCGCTGGATGGAGCCGCAGCGCGATGCGCAGGGCCGCGTCGTGGGCCAGGAGGCGCGCAGCAAGGAGATGACGCACCTGGTCTTTCCGGACAAACTGCACCTCGAGGGCAGCCTGGCGCCGCAGGAGCGCTACCGCGGCATCTTCCGCATTCCGTTCTACACGCTCGATGCGGCGCTGGAGGGCGGCTTCGCGGCCTTCGATGCGACCGCGCTGCCGCACAGCGAAAAGGAATCCACGATCGAGCTCAAGCCGCCCTACGTGGCCCTGCACCTGAGCGACCTGCGCGGCCTCGACGGCTCGCCCGCATTGCAGTTGGCGAGCGAGACGCTGCGCTTTCAGCAGCGCCTGCCGGGCGTGGCGGAGGATGCGGGGCTGGCGGGCGGCATCCACGCGCCGCTGGCCGGGGCCGCGCTGGCGGCCTGGCAGGCGCGCCGGCCGCTGCCCTTTCATCTGAAGCTCGGCGTGGTCGGGCAGGAGCGCTTCGCGATGGTGCCGATCGCCGAGGAGACCACGGCGCACCTGGTCTCGCCGTGGGCCCACCCGAGCTTCGGCGGGCGTTTCCTCGCCTCCGAGCGCAGCGTGACGGCGCAAGGCTTCGACGCGCGCTGGCGCGTGTCCTCGCTGGTGACGACCGCGCGCGAGCAGGTGCGCGAAGGCCTGCGGGGCGGACGCGACGGCCGGCCGGCCGGTGCGGGCGCGGCGATGCAGAGTTTCGACGTCTCGCTGGCGCAGCCGCTCAACGTCTATGCGATGTCCACCCGCGCCGCCAAATACGGCCTGCTCTTCATCGGCCTGGTGCTGATGGCCGCCTTCATGTTCGAGCTGTTCCGGCGGCTGCCGCTGCACCCGGTGCAGTACGGGCTGGTGGGCTTGTCGATCGCGGTCTTCTTCCTGCTGCTGCTCGCCCTGTCCGAGAAAGTGGCCTTCTGGCTGGCCTATGCCTGCGCCGCGGGTGCCAGCGTGCTGCTGCTGGCGGTCTACTTCAGTGCGGTGCTGCGCGGCTGGCGGCGGGGCCTTTCCTTCGCGGCCTACGTGGCGCTGCTCTATGGCGCGCTCTACGGGCTGCTGGCCTCGGAAAGCAATGCGCTGCTGCTGGGCGCGCTGCTGGTCTTCGGCATGCTCGCGGCGCTGATGCTGGCGACGCGCAAGGTCGACTGGTACGCCTTGTCGATGGGCCATGCGCCCGTTGCAGGAGCGCAGCCATGAAGGCCGGCGTCAAGCGCGCGCTGCTGTGGAGCGGCGCTGCGATGGCGGGTGGCGGGGTTGCGCTGGCCTGCGCCGCGGGGATCGTGGTCGCGGTGCTCTCGCCCCAGTTGCCGGATGTCTCGGAGCTCTCCGACTACCGGCCCAAGCTGCCGCTGCGCGTCTACACCGCGGACGGCGCGCTGATCGGCGAGTTCGGCGAGGAGCGGCGCGAGCTGGTGCCCATCGCCGAGATGCCGAAGGCGCTGAAGGACGCGGTAGTGGCGGTGGAGGACGCACGCTTTTACCAACACCCGGGCATCGATCCCAAGGGCCTGCTGCGCGCGGTGCTGGCCAACCTGCGCCATGGCGTGCACCAGGGCGCCTCCACCATCACGCAGCAGGTGGCGCGCAACGTCTACCTGAGCGCCGAGCGGACGTTGACGCGCAAGACGCTGGAGGCGCTGCTCGCCTTCCGGCTCGAGCAGCACCTGAGCAAGGACCAGATCCTCGAGATCTACCTGAACCAGATCTTCCTCGGCCATCGCGCCTACGGCTTCGCGGCAGCGTCGGAGCGCTACTTCGGCAAACCCTTGAAGGACATCACGCTGGCCGAGGCCGCCATGCTGGCCGGCCTGCCCAAGGCGCCCGGCACCAACGACCCGGTGAGCAATCCGCGCCGCGCGCGCGCCCGCCAGCTCTACGTGCTGGACCGCATGGTGGAGACCGGCGCCATCAGCGCGGCCCAGGCGGCGCAGGCCAAGCAGGAGCCGCTGCGCCTGCGCGACCCGTCCGAGCCGAAGCGCCTGCATGCCGAGCATGTGGCCGAGGCCGTGCGCCAGCTCATGTATGCGCAGTACGGCGCGAGCACCTACACGCGCGGCTTCAAGGTCAGCACCTCGCTGGTGGCGACCGAGCAGACAGCGGCGTACGAAGCCCTGCGCAAGGGCATCCTGGACTACGAGCGGCGGCAGTCCTGGCGCGGGCCCGAGCGCTTCGCCGACCTGCCTGCCGATGCGGCCGGGCTCGACGACGCGGTCGACGAAGCGCTGGCCGAGCATCCCGACAGCGGCGACGTGCTGGCCGCCGTGGTGCTGCAGGCCGATGCGAAGGAGGTGGTGGCCGTGCGCGCCAACGGCGACAGCTTGCGGGTCAGCGGCGAGGGCTTGCGCCTGGCCCAGGCCGGCCTGTCGCCGCGGGCGGCGCCGAACCTGCGCGTGCGGCGCGGTGCGGTGGTTTACGTGACGAAGACGCCCAAGGGAACGTGGGAGATCACGCAGCTGCCGGAGGTCGAAGGTGCCTTCGTGTCGCTCGACCCGCGCGACGGCGCGATCCGGGCACTGGTGGGCGGCTTCGACTTCGGCAGGAACAAGTTCAACCACGTGACGCAGGCCTGGCGCCAGCCGGGCTCGAGCTTCAAGCCCTTCATCTACTCGGCGGCGCTCGAGAAGGGCTTTACGCCGGCCACGCTGGTCGACGACGCGCCGCTCTTCTTCGACGCCGCCACCACGGGCGGCCCGCCCTGGGAGCCGCGGAACTACGACGGCCGCTTCGAAGGCCCGATGACCTTGCGCCGCGCGCTGGAGCAGTCGAAGAACATGGTCACGATCCGCGTGCTGCAGTCGATCGGGCCGCGCTACGCGCAGGACTGGATCGGCCGCTTCGGCTTCGAGCGCGCGAAGCACCCGGCCTACCTGCCGATGGCGCTGGGGGCAGGATCGGTCACGCCGATGGAGATGGTGGCCGCCTATGCCGTCTTCGCCAACGGCGGCTATCGCGTGAGCCCCGCGCTGGTGACGCGCATCACCGACCACAAGGGCCAGGTGCTGGTCGAGACGCCGCCGGCGGTGCGCGACGAAACGACGCGCGCCATCCCCGAGCGCAACGCCTTCGTCGTGAGCTCGATGCTGCAGAGCGTGGTGCGCAACGGCACCGGCGCCAAGGCCTGGCAGCAGCTGAAGCGCGAGGACCTGCACGGCAAGACCGGCACCACCAATGACTCGATCGACACCTGGTTCGCGGGCTTCGCTTCGACGCGCGTGGGCGTGGCCTGGATCGGCTACGACACGCCGCGCCAGCTCGGCGTGCGCGGCGAGACCGGCGGCAGCCTGAGCCTGCCGATCTGGACCGGCTACATGCAGGCGGCGCTGCAGGGCGTGCCTGTTGCGCCGGTGCCGGTGCCGGCGGGCGTGGTGCAGGCGGAGGGCGAGTGGTACTACGACGACTATGCGCCCGGCCGCGGCATCGCGAGCCTGGGCGTGGAGGCGAATGCGGTGGCGCCGGCCGAAACGCTGGCCGGCGTGCCTGTAGCCGCAGTGCCGGTGCCGGAGGAACGCAGCAGCATCCTCGACCTGTTCCGCTGAGGCGCGGCTTCGCTCACAGCTTCTTCAGCCGTGCGAGGCCAGCGGCAGCGTGAGCGTGGCCAACGCGCCGCCGCGCGGTGCATTGGCGAGCTCGATGCGACCGCGGTGCAGGCCGGCGATCTCCTTGACGAAGGCCAGGCCGAGCCCGGTGCTCTTCTTCTGGCTGTGCGGCCGCGCAAGCGAATAGAACTTCTCGAAGACCTTGTCCTTGGCGTAGTCGGGAATGCCGCGGCCATGGTCGCGCACGGTGATGCGGGCCTCGCGCGCGCCGGCATGCAGGGCCAGCGCGACCTCGGCGCCGGCGGGCGAGAAGTCGATCGCGTTGTCGAGCAGGTTGCTCAGCGCGCGCCGCAGCAGGAAGGGGTCGCCCTCGACGCGGGCCTCGCTGTCGATCGCCACGTGCAGGCGGATCTCGCGCGCCGCCGCCGCGTCCTGGGCGCTGGCCGCCACGTCCTGCAGCAGCGGCGCGAGCGCGACGGTCTCGCTGCGCTCCAGCGCGCGCTGGGTCTCCAGCGCGGTGAGCTCCATCATGCGGTCGACGATCTCCTGGATGCGCTGGGTCTCGCGCGTGATGTTGGCGAGGAAGCGCTCGCGCTCGGCCTGCGGCATCGAGGGCTCCTGCACCAGCTCGGCCGCGCCGCGGATGGCCGACAGCGGGCTCTTGATCTCGTGCGTGAAGGTCTGCACGTAGTCGGCCACGTAGCTGCGGCCGGTGAGCGCATCGCGCATTTCGCCGAAGCCGCTGCGCAGGGTGTCGACGGCGCGGCGCAGCATGCGCGAAAGGCTCCAGCTGCGCTGGCTGCGCAGCCAGCGCCAGTAGTCCGAGATCAGCCCGAAGGGGCGCACCAGCCAGACCGAAACGATGAGGGCGCCGACCAGCAGCGCGAAGGCCGAGCCCACGCCCACCCACAGCGTGCGGGCACGCGCGTCCTCGACGAACTGGCCGAAGCTCTGCACCGGCTTGCCCACGCTGACCACGCCGACGATCTCGTTGTTCCAGTGCACGGGGGCGGCGGCGTACATCACCGAAGTCAGCGGATCGCCCTCGATGTCGCGCGAGGTGCGCGCGCCGTACATGCCGGCCAGGGTGCGGCTGACGTCGCTCCACTTCGAATAGTCGGCGCCGGTGTTGCGGCCCAATGAATCGAAGAGCACGCGGCCGCTGCGGTCGGTGACGTAGACGCGCAGCTCGACGCGGCTCTTGTGCAGGTTGTAGATCTGGGCGGAGAACTGGCGCGCGTAGACCGAGCGGAACAGCGGCTCCAGCCGCGCGGTGTTGATGGCGCCGGCGATCACGTCCTGCTCGATCAGGCTGGCCATGAGCTGCGAGGCCTCGACCAGCGACTCCTCGGCCGATTCGCGGTAGCGCGGGTCGATGTCGGCGACCACGCGGTAGAGCAGGAAGGCGATGCCCGCCGTGTAGATCAGCAGGATGCCGATGAAGATGCGGGTTCTACGGCTCACGCGTTTGATGGCAGCTCTTCATTGAGCGCGTAGCCGGTGCCGCGCAAGGTGCGGATCGCCTCGACCTCGGGCGCGACGGCGCGCAGCTTGGCGCGCAGGGTCTTGATGTGGGCGTCGACGGTGCGGTCGAAGCTCTCGCTGGCGTCGTCCCACACGAGCTCGAGCAGCTCGTCGCGCGTGAAGACGCGCCCCGGCCGCTGCACCAGCAGCTTCAGCAACCCGTACTCGTAGCGCGAGAGCTCGAGCAGGCGGCCGTAGTAGCGGATCTGCATGCGCTCGGCATCGAGCACGAAGGGCGAGGCGGGGAGGGCCGCCGCGAGCGCGGGCGCGGGCGCGATGCTCGCCGGCGAATGGCCGTTGCCGCGCCCGCTGCGCCGCAGGATGGTGCGCACGCGCGCCACCAGCTCGCGCGGCGAAAAGGGCTTGGCCACGTAGTCGTCGGCGCCCAGCTCCAGGCCCACCACGCGGTCGATCTCGTCGCTGCGCGCGGTGAGGAAGAGCATCGGCACCTCGGGCCCGCCCTGCTCGCGGTTGAGCGCCTGCAGGCGCTTGAAGAGCTCGAAGCCGTTCATGTCGGGCAGCCCCACGTCGAGAATGGCGAGCGCGGGCGGCTCGGCCGCGAACTGGGCGATGGCTTCCTCGGCCGTGGCGCACCAGACGGGCAGGAATCCGTCGGTCCTGAGCACGTACTGCAGGGTGTCGGCGATGCCGGACTCGTCTTCGGCGATCAGGATCCGCGGGTGGGAGAGCATGGGGCGGATGGTAGCGGGCCGGAACCTTTGCGCGCCCGGGCGAACGAACAGGGCCTTTTCACTTTCCGGAGACTTCCCCCGTGACCCCATCCGAAACCCGGGCCATCGTGAGCCTGAGCCTGCTGGCGGCCTTCGTCGACGGCGAGAAGCACGAGCGCGAGCGCGCCGAGATCAAGCGCATCGCCGAGGGCCTGTCGCAGGCCGACGGCGTGCAGCTGCCCATGCTGTATCAGGATGTGCTGATGAAGCGCGTGTCGCTGGCCTCGGTGGCCGGCGAGCTGAAGAGTTCCGATTCGCGGCAGCTGGCCTACGAGATGGCCGTGTGCGTCTGCGATGCCGACGGCACCCAGTCGGAGGCCGAGCGCCTGTTCCTCGCCGATGCGCGCACGTCGCTGGGGCTGGACACGCCGGCGGCGACGCAGTTCGCGCAGCAGGCCGAGGCGATCGCCGCCGTGCCGCTGGCACCGGCTGCTGCTGCGGCGGCAACCCCTGCCGTCGACAGCGCCGCGCTGGACCAGGCCATCCTCAACGCCGCGATCCTCAACGGCGCGCTGGAGCTGCTGCCCGAGACGCTCTCCACCATGGCCATCATCCCGTTGCAGATGAAGCTCGTCTACCGCATCGGCAAGGCCCATGGCTACGAGCTCGACAGCGGCCACGTGAAGGACTTTCTCGCCACCGTCGGCGTCGGCCTGACTTCGCAGTACCTGGAGCAGGCCGGCCGCAAGCTGCTGGGCGGACTGCTCGGCAAGGTGGGCGGCGGCCTGCTGGGCGGGCTGGGCAAGCAGGCGGTGAGCTCGGGCATGAGCTTCGCGAGCACCTACGCGCTGGGCCATGTGGCGAAGCGCTACTACGCGGGCGGACGCACGCTGTCGACGCAGATGCTGAAGGACGCTTTTGCCAGCGTGACGCAGGAGGCGCAGGGCCTGCAAACGCGCTACCTGCCGCAGATCCAGGAGAAGGCCCGCACGCTCGATGCGGGCAAAGTGCTGGCGATGGTGCGCAGCGCTTGAGGCGCGGCCGCCACGCGGATCGATATCGACAAGGCAGAGGTGGTTGGGCTGCTGCTTCGGTGCGGCAGCTTCAGGCCTGGTGCAGGTCGAAGCAGCAACCCGCGTAGTACGGCTTGTCGCCGCCATCCACGAAGGGCACCTCGATCGGCTTGCCCTCGTTGCGCCAGGCGTCGCGCCGCTTGTAGCCCGACTCCGCCAGCTCGGCCAGCAGCTGGTCGTGGTGCTGGATGCGGTAGGGACAGACGGCGAAGCCGATGCTGTTGAGTGTGTAGAGCGTGCGCTCCGGATGCACGGCCGTGGTGTTCAGCACGATGCGCCGCGGCTTGACCGGCAGCGCCGCGATGATCTCGGAGATGCGCTGCGGCAGGTATTGCAGGCTGCCCGAGGCGTAGAGCACGTCATAGCCGCTCGCGTCCCGGAAGTCGGTGCTGAAGTTCAGCTGGGCGGTGGCTTCGCGTTGCACCGCGAGCTCGCGGCCGGTCTTGACCACGGTGGGCACGTCGCAGACCGTCCAGCGCAGGTCGGCCGGGTAGTTGAGCATGCGGCGAAAGGCGTAGTACTTGATGCCGACGTGGCCGCCCAGGTCGAAGACGCTGCGCATGCCATCGTCCAGCGCGCGGCCGATCCAGAAGAGGCCCGGATAGTCATAGAAGGCGACCTGATGGCTGTAGAAGGCGTCCGCCGGGGCATTGTCGTAGCCGACGGCCTTGGAGGGCGGCGCGCCGGCCTCGGCGGCGGCGAAGCTCTCGAAGGAGCCCATGAAGAGGTTTTCCTCCCGGTTCTCCAGGAATTTGCGCCGGTAGGCGGCTTCACGGACCGACGGGGGAAGAAGACTCGAAAGCATGGGAAGCCTTTGCCTTTGTGTTGAATGCAATTGCAATGCGCATTTTGCACTTTGAAACAAAGGTATTCAATAGTTTCGATAGCCGGCGCGGCCGCCGGTGGCCGCGGGCGCTATTCGACCCGGTAGCCGGCGTTCTCGATGGCCAGTGCGAGGTCCTGGCGCGGCTGCGCACTCAACACGTCGACGTGGCCGGTCTCGAGGTCCACGGTGACCTGCGCTTTGGGATCGACCGCCTGCACCGCGTTCTGCACGGCGGTGACGCAGTGGTTGCAGCTCATGCCCGACACCTGGAATTTCTGGCTCATCGTTGCTCCTTCAGGGGGTTGAAGCGCCAGTGTCGACTCTGCCACGGTGTCGATGTCAAGGTCGATGGCATCGCACATTTGCTGAAGGGTAATGCCGGCCTCGCGCGGGTCGAGGCGGTGTCCGGGAATGCGCAGCCGGAAGGCGTCCTCCACGGCGAACATGAATTCGAGGCGCCCGCTGCGGTCCAGCCCGAGGTGGTCCAGCACGTCCTCGGCGCGCAGCTGCGCCGGCGGCAGATGGAAGTCCTGCGCGAGGATGGCGGCGATGGTGTTGAAGGTGGGCGTGGTGGGGGTTGGCATGGGCGGGCTCCTCGGTGGCACGGGGAACCGCAGTGCGCGCCGCGCTGTCGTATCCTCGTGCCCGTTTGTCGCGTCACCGGGCTGACCGCTGGCTGACTGCCGGCGTGCCCCGCTCCCCTTTCTTTCTCTCTGACCCACCCATGCGAATCCTCCTGGTCGAAGACGATGCCGTGCTGCGCGGCGTGATGCTGCGCAGCCTCGGCGATGCCGGCCACCGCGTCGACGTGGCGGCCAATGCCGAGGACGCGGACCACCTCTGGCGCGTGCAGTTGTTCGATGCCGTGCTGCTCGACCTCAGCCTGCCCGCCACCGCCAGCGAGACGAGCGGCCTGGCGAGCGGGTTGACGGTGCTGCGCCACGCGCGTGCGCGCGGCGACCGCACGCCGGTGCTGGTGCTGACGGCGCGCGACCGCACCGAGGAGCGCATCGCCGGGCTCGATGCGGGCGCCGACGACTACCTCGGCAAGCCCTTCGACCTGGCCGAGGTCGAGGCTCGCCTGCGTGCGCTGGTGCGGCGCGCGCAGGGCACCGAGGACATCGCGACGCTGGGCCGGCTCAAGCTCGACCGCAAGGCGCGTCGCTTCGCGGTGGCCGGCGCGCCCCTGGACCTGCCGGCGCGCGAGTTCGAGGTGCTGTGGGAGCTGATGAGCCCGCCGGGCCGCACCGTGAGCAAGCGGGCGCTGTCCGACAAGCTCTCCACCTTCGACGAGTCGCTGGGCGACAACGCACTAGAGGCCTTCATCTCGCGCCTGCGCAAGAAGCTGGTCGGCAGCGGCGCAGCCATCCGCACGCTGCGGGGGATCGGCTACCTGCTGGAAGCGGCGGTGTGAGCGTCGCCCGCGCGCCGGCACGCCGGGCGGCGGGCGCGCCCCCGCTCAGCGGGCGCATGCTGCGGCGGGTGCTGCTGCCGCTGGCGCTGACCTGGCTGGTGGGCACCGCGGTGGCGGTGGCGGTGGCCGGGCACTTCACCGAACAGGCCTTCGATCGCGCGCTGCTCGACGACGCCTACGCCGTCTCGGCCAACGTCGAGTCCGGCGATCGCGATATCCGGCTGCAGCTGACGCCGCGAGAGGTCACGAGCGTGCTCTTCGATCAGTCCGAGAACATGTACTTCGCGGTGCTGCGGCAGGACGGCTCGCTGCTCGCGGGCCATGCGGGCCTGCTGGCGCCGGCGCCGGAGCAGGGCGTGCGCTACCGCTTCTCCGACATCGACTTCCAGGGGCGGGAGCTGCGCGCGGTGGTGCTGAACCATGAGCCGCCCGACGCCTTCCGCGTGGTGATCGCGCAGACCACGCGGGCGCGCAGCGCGCTGGTCGAGCGGCTGCTGGTCTACTCGCTGGCGCCGCAGCTGGTGTTGCTGGCGCTGCTCGCGTTCTGGCTGTGGCGCGGCATCGAGGGCGAGCTGCGGCCGCTGGGCGAACTGCGCCGGACGCTGGACCGGCGCGATGCGCGCGACCTGGCGCCGGTGCCGGTGGCGCGCAGCTCGCGCGAGCTGGAGCGCCTGGGCGAGACGCTCAATGCCCTGTTCGAGCGCCTCGGGCACAGCGTGCGCGCGCAGCGCGAGTTCGCGGGCAATGTGGCGCACGAGCTGCGCACGCCGCTGGCGGGTATCCGGGCGCTGGCCGAGTACGGGCTGGCGCAGCAGGCGCCGGCCGTGTGGCGCGAGCAGCTGCAGCAGATCGCCGCCAGCCAGGCGCGCGCCAGCCGCCTGGTCGATCAGCTGCTCGGCCTGGCGCTGGCCGACGAAGCGCGCACCGGCCTGCAGCGCGAGCCGCTGCGGCTGGACGTGCTGGTGGAGCAGGCGGTGCTGCGCCATCTCGCGCGGGCCGATGCCCAGGGCGTGGACCTGGGCGCGCTGGGCCTGGAGGCACCGGTGACCGTGCTGGCCAATGCCGCGCTGGTCGAGGGCATTCTCGACAACCTCATCGACAACGCGCTGCGCTACGGGGGCCGCACCATCACCATCGCGCTGGCCGAGCGCACACTGGCCGTGATCGACGACGGCCCGGGCATCGCGCCCGAGCTGCAGCGCGCGCTGGTGCAGCGCTGGTCGCAGGGCCCGGAGGGCACGAAGCTGGGGCAGGGCGCCGGCCTCGGGCTGGCGATCGTGGCGCGCTATGCCGCGCTGCTGGATGCCGAGCTGCGCTTCGAGCAGGCCGGCGAGGCGGGCGGCCTGCGGGTCAGCGTGGCCTTCGGCGCGCCGCCCGAGGATCAGTCCAGCGCCGGATAGTCGATGTAGCCCTTCTCGCCGCCGCCGTAGAAGGTGCCCTTGTCCCAGGGGTTGAGCGGCGCGCCTTCGCGCAGGCGGCGCACCAGGTCTGGGTTGGAAATGAAGGGCTTGCCGAAGGCCACGAGGTCGTCGCCTTCCTTCAGGGCGGCTTCGGCCAGCGGCTTGTCGTAGCCGTTGTTCACCATCCAGGCGGCCCGGCCGCCGGCCTTGCGGTAGGCGGACTTCAGCGCCTCGTAGTCGAAGGGGCGGTCCTCCAGCTCGCGCGGCCCGCCGGTGGCGCCCTCGATGACGTGGATGTAGGCCAGGCCCAGCGGCGCGAGCTGTTTCACGACGTACTCGAAGAGCGGCTGCGGATCGGCGTCGTGTACGTCGTTGGCCGGTGTGACGGGCGACAGGCGGATGCCGGTGACGCCGCCGCCGACCGCGTCGACCACGGCGCGTGCCGCCTCGAGCAGCAGGCGGGCGCGGTTCTCGATGCTGCCGCCGTAGTCGTCGCTGCGATGGTTGCTGCCGGTCTTGAGGAACTGGTCGAGCAGGTAGCCGTTGGCGGCATGGATCTCGACGCCGTCGAAGCCCGCGGTCTCGACGGCGTTGCGCGCGGCTGCTGCGTAGGCGTGGACGATGCCGGGCAGCTCGGCGGCGTCGAGGGCGCGGGGCTCGGAGGTTTCGGTGAAGGTGGGCACGCCGTCCTTGATCAGCACGGTCTTGGTCTTGGCCGCGATGGCCGACGGGGCGACCGGCTTGCCGCCGCCGGGTTGCAGCTCGTGGTGCGAGACCCGGCCCACGTGCCACAGCTGCACGACGATCTTGCCGCCCTCGGCATGGACGGCATCGGTGACACGCTTCCAGGCCTGGAGCTGCTCGCCGGCGTAGAGGCCGGGCACGTCGGCATAGCCCTGGCCCTGATGGCTGATGGCGGTGGCCTCGGTGATCAGCAGGCCGGCGCCGGCGCGCTGGGCGTAGTAAGTGATGGCGATGGGGGGCGGCACCGCATTGGGCGAGCGGTTGCGCGTGAGCGGTGCCATGACGATGCGGTTGGCAAGCGTCAGATCGCCGGCCTGGATCGGATCGAAAAGGGAGGACATCCTTTTTGCCTTTTGTTGTGAAGGGATGGGCCCGACGGTAATGCGATGCGCTCGGCCGTGCTGCCGCGGGGTTGTCGCATTGCTGCTAGGAGATGTCTGGTCATGCTTCAGAATGGCCGTCCCCGATGAATCGCCCCGCCACGCTCACGCCTGCCCAAGCCCTGCGCCTTGCGCTCGCGTTATCGCTGGGGGCGGCGGTGTCGCTGGGCATCACGCGCTTTTCCTATGGCCTGCTGCTGCCGCCGATGCGTGCCGATCTGGGCTGGAGCTACACGCTGGCAGGCGGCATGAACACGGCCAACGCCGCGGGCTACCTGCTGGGCGCCCTGATGACGCCGGCCTTGATGCGGCGCTTCGGGCCGTTGCGCCTGCTGGTGGGCGGTGCGGTCTGGGCCAGCCTGTTCATGGCGGCCAGCGGCTTCTTCACCTCGGCGCCGGCCCTGCTGGTCCAGCGCTTCCTGGCCGGGGTTGCGAGTGCCTGGGTCTTCGTGGCGGGCGGACTGCTGGCCGCGCGCCTGGGCACGCTGCAGCCCGAACGCGCGGGCCTGCTGCTCGGCCTTTACTACGGCGGCACTGGCTTCGGCATCACGCTGTCGGCCTTGCTGGTGCCGCCGGTGCTGCAGGCCGCGGCCGGCCAGGCGCATGGGTGGGCCTGGGCGTGGTGGGCCCTGGCGCTGGCCTGCGTGGCGGCGACGGCGCTCTTGGCCAATGCGGCGCGCGCGATGCCAGTCGATGCGCCTGCCGGCGCGGCGGCATCGCCGGCGACGGCCGCCACGCCTGGCAGCGCCGTGCTTCGCTTCGGCTGGGCGCTGGCGGGCTACGGCATGTTCGGCGTGGGCTACATCGGCTACATGACCTTCGTGATCGCGCTGCTGCGCGAGCAGGGTGCGAGCCCGGGCAGCATCACGGCTTTCTATGCGCTGCTCGGCGTGGCGTGCGTGGCCTCGGCACGGCTCTGGGCGGGCCTGCTGGACCGCTTTCGCGGCGGCGGGCCGCAGGCGATGCTCAATGCGCTGCTGGGGGTGGCGACGCTGCTCCCGGTGCTCAGTGCCGCCTGGCCGGTGGCACTGGTGTCGGGCCTGCTGTTCGGCGCGGTCTTCCTGTCGGTGGTGGCGTCCACCACGGCCCTGGTGCGCCACAACCTGCCGGATGCGCAATGGGCGACCGGCATCAGCGCCTTCACGATCGTCTTCGCGCTGGGGCAAATCGTGGGACCGACGGTGACGGGCTGGATCTCCGATGGCGCCGGTGGGCTGGCGCGCGGCCTCGTGGCCTCGGCCGTGGCGCTGTGGATCGGCGCAGCGCTGGCGTGGCGTCAGCGGCCGCTGGGCCGCTGAGCGCGCCGCGCGCGTCTTGGTCTTACTTGCTCAGGCCCTCGGCCTTGAGCGCTTCCTGCACGTTCGGCCGGGCACCGACACGCGCATGCCAGGCCTGCACGTTCGGGTAGGGCGACAGGTCGATCCCGACGGGCTTGGCCCAGTTGGTGACGGTGAACAGGTAGCCGTCGGCCACGGTGAAGTGCTCGCCCATCAGGTACTGCTTGCCGTCGAGCTCGCGGTCGAGCCACTCGTAGCGCGACTGCAGCTTGGACTTGAAGACGGCTTTCGCCTCGTCGGGCATGGCGGGGTTGAAGAAGGGCGAGTAGGTCTTGTGGATCTCGGTGCCGATGAAGGTGAGCCACTCCTGCAGCCGATAGCGCGACAGCGTGCCGGCCGCCGGCGCGAGGTTCTTGGTGGGCGCGAGGTCGGCGATGTACTGCACGATGGCCGGGCCTTCGCGCAGGCGCGTGCCGTCGTCGAGCTCGAGCATCGGCACGTAGCCGAGGGGGTTGATGCCGTAGTAGTCGGTGCCGTCTTGCAGCTTGTGGCTCTTCGTGCTGGCTAGCACGGGCTCGAAGGCGATGCCGGCTTCGCGCAGCGCGATGTGCGGCGACAGCGAGCAGGCGCCGGGCGAGTAGTACAGCTTCATGCGAAAGACTCCTTGGAATGTTGAAAAACGATCTGGGGGAGCAGGCGATGCTAGCGGTTTCGGTCGCGCCGCGTTTTTGTCCTACGGTGCCTCAAGCGGGCCGACTATCGGTGGCGGCAGAGGGCCTTCTTATTCTGCGTTGCGTTGCGGCGGGGGCCGCAATCGAAGGAGTCCCTCCATGTTGAAGTACGCCATCATCTTCGCGATCATTTCGCTGATCGCGGCCGGGCTCGGCTTCGGCGGCATCGCTGCAGGCGCGGCCGGAATTGCCAAGCTGCTGTTCGGCCTGTTCCTGATCCTCGCCATTCTTTTCCTGGTGCTGGCAGCGCTGGGCATCGGCGCGGCGAAAAAAGCCCTGGACTGACGACGCCACGGCCTGGGGAGGAATATGCATGTCTCGAATGTAGAAGCGGTGCTGGACTATGAAGTCGAGGCGCCCTCGCACCTGGTGTTCAACATCGAGGCCGCACGCAGCGGTGCGCAGGCGGTCGCCAGCGAGTCGCTGGTGATCGAGCCGGCGGTGCGGCGGGAGGCCTTCTGCGACGAGGGCAGCGGCAACCGCTTCGTGCGCTTCGATGCGCCGCCGGGGCCGCTGAAGATCCGATACCGCGCGCAGGTCCAGCGCGCCCATGTGCTGGTGCCGGCCGAACTCGCGGAGCTGCCGGTGAACCAGGTGCCGAACGAGATCCTCCACTACCTCATGCCGAGCCGCTACTGCGAGTCGGACCTGATGTCGCGCTGCGCGCAGCAGCTCTTCGGCGACCTTCCGGCCGGCATCGGGCGCGTGCAGGCGATTGCCGACTGGATCCACGACAGCATCGTCTACGAGCCCGGCATCAGCGATTCGACCACCACGGCGCGTGAGGTGTTCGTCGAGCGCGCGGGAGTGTGCCGCGACTTCGCGCACCTGGGCATCACCTTCTGCCGCGCGCTCAACATTCCGGCGCGCCTGGTGGTGGGCTATGTCTGGTTCGACGAGCCGCCGCAGGACTTCCATGCGTTGTTCGAGGCCTGGCTGGGCGGCCAGTGGGTGCTCTTCGATGCCACACGCATGGCCCCGGTGGACCGGCTGGTGCGCGTGGGTACCGGCCGCGATGCGAAGGACGTTGCCTTCTGCACCTTCTTCGGGCCGGTGCGCATGACCGGCAAGACGATGAGCGTGCATGAGCTGCAGGACGAGCGCCTGGTGGCCTCGGCCGGCCCGGTGCCCAGCGGGCAGTTGGTGGGCATCGAGAAGCCCGTTGCGATAAGTCCGGTGGCGGCGGGTTCGGTCTCTCTGCTGCAGACGGCGACCGAGATGCGTTTGCTATAAAAAAGATAGCAAACGACGAAGGCGGCAGGCGACTTGCCGCCGAGGCCCGGGCCACGGGCCCTTGCCCCTGCGGGCCTCCAGGTGTCGTCCGCAAGATTAAAATCGACGCCCCTTTCCGCAAGCGCACGCGCAGGTGCGCCCCTCCCCATGCTCTATCCCGAAGAATTCGATGTGATCGTCGTTGGCGGCGGCCATGCCGGCACCGAGGCCGCGCTGGCCTCCGCGCGCATGGGTGCCCGCACGCTGCTGCTCACTCACAACATCGAGACGCTGGGGCAGATGAGCTGCAATCCGTCGATCGGCGGCATCGGCAAGGGGCACCTGGTGAAGGAGGTCGATGCGCTCGGGGGTGCGATGGCAATCGCGACCGATGAGGCGGGAATCCAGTTCCGCATCCTCAATTCGAGCAAGGGGCCGGCGGTGCGGGCGACGCGGGCGCAGGCCGACCGGGTGCTCTACAAGGCGGCGATCCGGCGCCGGCTGGAGAACCAGGCGAATCTCTCGCTCTTCCAGCAGGCGGTGGACGACTTGATGATCGAGGGCGACCGGGTCGTGGGCGCGGTGACGCAGGTGGGCATCGCCTTCCGCGCGCGCGCCGTGGTGCTCACGGCGGGCACTTTTCTCGATGGCCGTATCCATGTGGGCTTGGACAATTACCAGGCCGGCCGGGCGGGCGATCCGCCGGCGGTCAGCCTGTCGGCGCGGCTCAAGGAACTGAAGCTGGCGCAAGGCCGGCTCAAGACTGGCACGCCGCCGCGCCTGGATGGGCGCAGCATCGATTTTTCCAAGTGCGTCGAGCAGCCGGGCGACGGCATGCCGGGCGGGGCAGGGCCGATGCCGGTCTTCAGCTTCATGGGCCGCACCGACATGCATCCGCGGCAGATGCCTTGCTGGATCACCAACACCAATGCGCGCACGCACGAGATCATCCGGTCCGGCTTCGATCGCAGCCCGATGTTCACCGGGAAGATCGACGGGGTGGGGCCGCGCTACTGCCCGAGTGTCGAAGACAAGATCAATCGCTTTGCCGACAAGGAAAGCCACCAGATCTTTCTGGAACCCGAGGGGCTGACGACCAACGAGTACTACCCGAACGGGATCTCGACCAGCCTGCCTTTCGACATCCAGTACCAGCTGGTCCGCTCGATGGCCGGGCTGGAGAACGCCCACATCCTGCGGCCCGGCTACGCGATCGAGTACGACTACTTCGATCCGCGCGAGCTGAAGAGCAGCTTCGAGACGCGTGCCATCCAGGGGCTCTTCTTCGCTGGGCAGATCAATGGGACGACGGGCTACGAGGAGGCGGCAGCCCAGGGCCTGTTCGCCGGCATCAACGCGGCGCTACAGTGCCGCGGCGAGGCGGCCTGGCTGCCGCGCCGCGACGAGGCCTACTTGGGCGTGCTGGTGGACGACCTGATCACCAAGGGCGTGACCGAGCCCTACCGCATGTTCACCAGCCGCGCTGAGTTCCGGCTGCAGCTGCGCGAGGACAACGCCGACATGCGCCTGACCGATGCCGGCCGCAAGCTGGGCCTGGTGGACGACGCGCGCTGGGACGCCTTCTCGCGCAAGCGCGACCTTGTTTCACGTGAAACAGAGCGGCTGCGTTCGATCTGGGTGAATCCGCGCAATCTGCCGGCCAGCGAATCGGAGCGCGTGCTCGGCAAAGCGATCGAGCGCGAGTACAACTTGGGCGACCTGCTGCGGCGGCCTAACGTCGACTACGCCGCCCTGATGTCGCTGGACGGTGGCAAGTACGCGGCGGACCAGCCGTTGGGCGAGTCGGAGATCGAGCAAATCGAGATCGCCGCCAAGTACGCCGGCTACATCGATCGCCAACACGACGAGGTCGAGCGCGCTGCGCATTTCGAGAATCTCAAGCTGCCGGCGGACCTGGACTACAGCCAAGTCAAGGCCCTGAGCTTCGAGGTGCGGCAGAAACTCACCAAGCACCGACCCGAAACCCTGGGGCTGGCCTCGCGCATTTCGGGTGTGACCCCGGCTGCCATCTCGTTGCTGATGATCCATCTGCGCAAGGGCGGGCACCGCGCCTTCGCGCAGGACGCCTCGGCCGAGCCTCAACAAGTCGGGGAATGAGTTCCGATCGGGAGCTGCGCGAGGGCGCAGCGACGCTTGGGCTGAGCCTGGACGACCGGCAATGCGAACGGCTGCTGGCGTACGGCGAACTGATCTTGAAATGGAACAAGGTCTACAACTTGACCGCTTTGCGCGACCCGGCGAGTGTGCTGACCCATCATCTGCTCGATAGCCTGTCCGTCGTCGGGCCGCTGGCCCGCGAGTGGCCGGGGAGGGCGGCGCTGCTCGATGTGGGTGCAGGGGCGGGGTTGCCGGGTGTGGTCATCGCGATTCTGCGCAACGACATCACCGTTACTTGCCTGGACGCGGTGGCCAAGAAAGCAGCCTTCGTCCAGCAGGTAGCGGCGGAACTCGGTCTGCCCAACCTGCGTGGCTTGCACGCCAGGGTCGAATCGCTGACCGGGAGCTACGAGCTGATCAGCTCGCGCGCCTTCGCCTCGTTGCCCGATTTCTTCGCAGGCTCGAAGCATCTGCTCGCGCCCGGCGGCCGTTGGCTTGCCATGAAAGGCAAGATGCCCAGCGACGAACTGTCGCAAGTGGCCGGCGAAATCGAGGTGTTTCACGTGGAACAACTGCGCGTTCCCGGGCTGGAAGCCGACCGCTGCATCGTCTGGGCGCGAAAACAGGCGGCTTGAGCGGCCTTCCGCGCATCGACCTCGCTTAGACTCGAAGCCTCCCTTTCCGAGGCAATTCCATGTTCGGCATCGCTGACTACGGCGCGTTCGTTGTCGCCATCATCATTTTTCTGGCGATTCCCGGGCCGGGCAATCTGGCCATCATCACTTCCACCGGCAAGGGCGGCATCCGTGGCGGGCTGGCGGCTGCTTTCGGCCTGATTGCTGGCGACCAGATCCTGATGTGGGCTGCCGTGGCCGGCGTTGCCGCGCTGCTGAGCGCCTATCCGCCGGCCTTCAAGGCTGTGCAGTGGCTGGGCGCTGCCTACCTGGCCTGGCTGGGCTTCCGGATGTTGACCGCCAAGCCGGGCGCCGCGCCGGTGCTCAACATCCGCCCGCGCCAGTACTTCCGGCAGGCGTTGATGATCACGCTCCTGAACCCGAAGGCGATCGTCTTCTACATGGCCTTCTTCCCGCTCTTCGTCGACCCAGCGCGTCACCAGGGCTTGCTGACTTTCGGTGTGATGGCGCTGACGATCGCGGTGCTGACCTTCGCCTATTGCCTGGGCGCCACGCTGCTCACGCACTTCCTGGCGGAGCGACTGCGTGCCAATCCGCGCATCAAGACCCTGCTTGAAAAGCTGGCGGGCGTCTTCCTGATCGGCTTTGGCGTGAAGCTGGCGGCGTCCCAGTAGCATGGCGAAGATCTTCTGTATCGCGAACCAGAAGGGGGGCGTGGGCAAGACCACGACCACCGTCAATCTCGCTGCCGGGCTGGCCAAGGTCGACCAGCGGGTCCTGATGATCGACCTGGATCCGCAGGGCAACGCGACCATGGGCTCGGGCATCGACAAGCGGCAGTTGGAGACCACCGTCTACGACGTGCTGCTCGAGTCCGCCTCGGTGGCCGAGGCGCGGGTGAAGGCCGAGAAGTGCGGCTACGACGTCCTGGGCGCCAACCGCGAGTTGGCCGGGGCGGAGGTCGAGATGGTGACGCTCGATCGCCGCGAGAAGCGGTTGCGCACCGCGCTGGCTGCCGTCGGCGCCGAGTACGACTTCATCCTGATCGACTGCCCGCCGAGCCTGAGCCTGCTGACGCTGAACGGCCTGTGTTCCGCGCACGGCGTGATCGTGCCCATGCAGTGCGAGTACTTCGCGCTCGAGGGGCTGACGGATCTGGTCAACACCATCAAGCAGGTGCATGCCAACCTCAACAAGAACCTGCAGATCATCGGCCTGCTGCGCATCATGTTCGACCCGCGCATCACGCTGCAGCAGCAGGTCAGCGAGCAGCTCAAGTCCCATTTCGGCGACAAGGTGTTCGACACCGTGATCCCGCGCAATGTGCGGCTGGCCGAGGCGCCGAGCTACGGCCTGCCGGGCGTGATCTTCGATCCGGCCGCGCGCGGTAGCCAGGCTTTCATCGCCTTCGCGGAGGAGCTGGTGCGGAAGATGCCGCCGGCCAGCGCGATGGCGGGCGCCGCCGCGGCGCCCGCACCGGTGCCGATGGATGCGCCGCCCGTCGTCGTCCAGGATCCCAATGGCCTCTAAAGGCCGCCGGACCGATCTTTCTTGCTATTAATTTTGCAGCAGATGACCGCGCCCACCATCCTGTTGCTGCCCGGTTGGCAGAACAGCGATGCCCCGCACTGGCAAAGCCGCTGGGAGGCGGTCCATGGCGACCGCCGTGTCGAGCAGCATGAGTGGATGCGGCCACTGCGCGGCGACTGGTCGGCCCGGCTGGAAGAGGAAGTGCTGGCTTCGCCGGGACCGGTGGTCCTGGTCGCTCACAGCCTGGGCTGCATCCTGGTGGCCGCCTGGGCCGCCCATTCGCGCAACACGCCCAAGGTGCAGGCCGCCTTTCTGGTCGCCCCGGGCGACCTCGAGCGAGAGGACCTGCGCCAGATGATTCCCGGCTGGGCGCCGATCGTGCGCCAGCCCCTGCCGTTTCGCGCGCTGATGATTGCCGCCAGCGACGATCCCTACTGCAGCGCCGAACGCTCGCGCGGCCTGGCGCAAGACTGGGGCGCCCGCTACCACGATGCCGGGCCCGGCGGCCATCTCAACGGCGAATCCGGCCTGGGCGACTGGCCCACGGGCCGCCAACTGCTGAACGAACTCCTGAAAGAAGAATGACCTCGATGGCCACCAAAAAACCCAAGGGCCTCGGCCGTGGACTCGAAGCCCTTCTGGGGCCCACTTTCACCGGCCAGGACAGCTCCGCGAACGACGACGCCGCTCCGCCCAATCCGACCACCCTGAACCTCGACCAGATGGTCCCCGGCGTCTACCAGCCGCGCACCCGGATGGACGAGGGCGCGCTCTACGAACTGGCCGAGAGCATCAAGGCGCAGGGCATCATGCAGCCCATCCTGGTCCGCCGCCTCGAAGGCGACGCATCGCGCGCCAACAACAACGCCGAGTTCGAGATCATCGCGGGCGAGCGCCGCTTCCGCGCTGCCAAGCTGGCGGGCCTCGACAGCGTGCCCGTGCTCGTTCGCGACGTGCCGAACGAAGCCGCGGCCGCCATGTCGCTCATCGAGAACATCCAGCGCGAAGACCTCAACCCGCTGGAAGAAGCCCAGGGCTTGCAGCGCCTGGTCTCCGAGTTTGGGCTCACTCATGAATCGGCGGCCCAGGCCGTCGGCCGCTCGCGCAGTGCCGCCAGCAACCTGCTGCGCCTGCTGAACCTCGCCGAGCCTGCCCAGGCCATGCTGATGGCGGGCGACATCGACATGGGTCACGCGCGCGCGCTGCTGTCGCTGGACAAAGCCACCCAGATCACGGCGGCCAACCAGATCGCCGCCAAGAAGCTCTCGGTGCGCGAGGCTGAGACGCTGGTGAAGAAGCTGGGCGCCGAGTTCAGCCTGCGGCCGCCGGTGCGGCGCGGCGGAGTGGAGAAGTCGCGCGATCTGCAGCGCGTCGAGGAAGAACTGGCCGATCTGCTGGCCGCCGAGGTCGAGGTGCGCATCAAGAAGCGCAGCAAGCGCGGGGGCAAGGTGGAGCAGAGCGGCGAGCTCGCCATCCATTTCGGCTCGCTCGAGGCCCTCAACGGCCTCATCGACCGCATCCGCCAAACGGTCTAGTTGCAAAGTGGGGAAGTCCTAGCTTCCGGATGGTTGTCCGGGGGCTTCTTTGCGCCTATGCTCTGCCGGTTACTTTTTCTAACCTAATAGCCTGAAAGTATTCAGAGGGAATCCGACCATGAACTCCGCCCGTCTTTCGCTTGCCGTCGCCGTGGGCGCACTTTTCCTGACCGGTTGCCAGACCACCGACATGCAGATGGGCAGCCAGAGCGCGAAGACGGTGGCCACCGGCAGCGCTGCCGGCACCGCCTCGGCCAACGCCAGCGGCTCGCTGGAGCGCTGCGCGTCGCCGCTCGGCACCGTCTCGCTGATCGAGAACCAGTCGGCCGGCTGGTACACCATCCTTCGCAACGAATACCGGTTGCCGCCCACCGCCAACCTGCTGCGCCTGCTGGTGCAGCAGTCCAACTGCTTCGTGGTGGTGGAGCGCGGCGCCGCGGGCATGAATGCCATGGGGCGTGAGCGCGACCTGATGGCCTCGGGCGAGATGCGCCAGGGCAGCAACTTCGGCCGCGGCCAGATGGTCGCATCCGACTACGGCCTGTCGCCCGAGATCGTTTTCAGCAACACCAATGCCGGCGGCATGGGCGGCGGGCTCGGCGGCCTGGTCGGAGGGCGCTACAGCGGTGTGCTCGCCGCCGTGGGCGGCAATCTCCAGACCAAGGAAGCCAGCGCGCTCCTGACCCTGATCGACAACCGTTCGGGCGTCCAGGTCGCGGCTTCCGAGGGCAGCGCCTCCAAGACCGACTTCGGCGCCTTCGGCTCGGTCTTCGGCAGCGGCGGGGCGGGCGGCCTGGGCGGCTACACCAATACGGCGCAGGGCAAGGTGATCAGCGCTGCCTTCATGGACGCCTTCAACCAGATGGTCGTCTCGCTGCGCAACTACAAGGCGCAGACGGTGCAAGGCCAGGGCCTGGGCGGCGGTGGCCGTCTGGGCGTCGATGGCGGCGTGGCACCTTCGCAGACCTCGGCACCCGCCGAGCGGGCGCCGGCGCGCCGCAAGTAATTCGAGAGAGGAAGCGCCGAAGTTCGGTCGGCGCACAAGAAAGCCCGGCCTCCTTGCGAGCGCCGGGCTTTTTCTTGGCGCCTCAGAGACTGAAGATCTTCCCCGGATTCATGATGTTCTTGGGATCGAGCGCACGCTTGATGGTCCGCATCATGTCGATCGCGCCGACGCCGGCCTCGTCGACCAGGAACTGCATCTTGTGCAGGCCGACGCCGTGCTCGCCGGTGCAGGTGCCCTCGAGCGCCAGCGCGCGCGAGACCAGTGCGTGGTTGAGCTTCTCGGCGGTCACGCGCTCCTCGGGCGCGTGCGGGTCGAGCAGATAGCCGAAGTGGAAGTTGCCGTCGCCCACGTGGCCGACGAGGAAGTAGGGGATGCCGCTGGCATCGGCCTCGGCCACCGATTCGAGCAGGCAGTCCGCGAGCCGCGAGATCGGCACGCAGGTGTCGGTGGAGATCACGCGGCAGCCCGGGCGCGACTGCACCGCCGCGAAGTAGCTGTTGTGCCGCGCGGTCCACAGCCGCGTGCGCTCCTCCGGCGTGCTGGCCCATTCGAAGGCCTTGCCGCCGTGGCCGCTGGCCAACTCCTGCACCGTCTCGGCCTGCTCCTTGACGCCGGCCGGGGAGCCGTGGAACTCCATCAGCAGCATCGGCTCCTCGCGCAGCGCCAGCTTGGAATAGTTGTTCACCATGCGCACCGTGTTGACGTCGATCAGTTCCACGCGCGCGATCGGCACGCCGAGCTGGATGATCTCGATGGTCGTGCGCACCGCGGCCTCGATGCTCGGGAAGGAGCAAATCGCGGCCGACACCGCTTCGGGCAGCGGATAGAGACGCAGAGTGATTTCGGTGACCACGCCCAGCGTGCCTTCGCTGCCCACGATGAGGCGGGTGAGGTCGTAGCCGGCCGATGACTTCTTCGCGCGCGTGCCGGTGCGGATCACCTCGCCGCTCGCGGTGACCACCTCGAGCGCCAGCACGTTCTCGCGCATGGTGCCGTAGCGCACCGCGTTCGTGCCGCTCGCCCGCGTAGCCGTCATGCCGCCGATCGAGGCATCGGCGCCGGGGTCGATGGGGAAGAACAGGCCCGTGCTCTTGATCTCCTCGTTGAGCTGCTTGCGCGTGACGCCGGGCTCGACCGTCACCGTGAGGTCCTCGGCATTGACCGAGAGCACGCGGTTCATGCGGCTCACGTCGATGCTGATGCCGCCCTGCACCGCGAGCAGATGGCCTTCGAGCGAGGAGCCGACGCCGAAGGGGATCACCGGCACGCTGTGCTCGCTCGCGAGCTTCACCGCATCGGCCACGTCCTGGGTGGTCTCGGCGAAGACCACCGCCGCGGGCGGCGGCGCGTCGAACGAAGACTCGTCGCGCCCGTGCTGCGTGCGCACCGCGAGCGCCGTGGAACAGTTGTCGCCGAAGCGGGCCTTCAAGGCCTCGATCAGAGCGTCGGGCACCTCGCGCAGCGCGATGGCAGGGGTGAGCTGGGAGAGGGCGGTGGGCGCGTTCATCGGCGGGTCTCCTGAGGGGGCTACCATTCTACGAACCACCTTCCACGAAGACAGCCACATGGGCAACCGACTCACACAGATCGCCACGCGCACCGGCGACGACGGCACCACCGGCCTCGGCGACAACACGCGCGTTCCCAAGGACCACCTGCGCGTGCACGCGATGGGCGAGGTGGACGAACTCAATTCGCACGTCGGCCTGCTGCTGTGCGAGCCGATGCCGGCACCGGTGCGCGAGCTGCTGGTCGACGTGCAGCACCAGCTCTTCAACCTGGGCGGCGAGCTCTCGATGCCCGGCTACACGCTGTTGAAGGGCGAGGCGCTGCTGCAGCTGGACGACGCGTTGGCCCAGCACAATGCCGCGCTGCCGCGGCTCGCCGAGTTCATCCTGCCGGCCGGCACCCGCGCGGCTGCCCAGGCCCATGTGTGCCGCACCGTCGCCCGGCGTGCCGAGCGTGCGCTTGTCGCGCTCGGCGCCGCGGCCGAGCTCAACGACGCGCCGCGCCAGTACCTCAACCGCCTGAGCGACCTGCTGTTCGTGCTGGCGCGCGTGCTGAACCGCGTGGATGGCGGCGACGACGTGTACTGGAAGAGCGAGCGGATGGCGCGTGCCGCCGCCGCTGACGACCAATGAAACACCCGATTCGAGGAGACCGACTCATGACCATCAAGCCCCTCTCATGCGCCTGCGCCGCCGCACTCGCCACTTGCCTGACGCTGCCGGTGGCGGCATCCGCGCAGAACGCGAACGATCCGCCCACGGCGCAGCGCGCCCACACGCTCAAGTCGCCGCCGCAGAACAACAAGGTGCTCGGCGGCATCCAGCGCGGCTCCGATGCCGCTGGCCGCAGCATCGACCACGCCGACTCGGCCACGCGCCGCGGCGTCAGCAACACCTCCGAGCGTGCGAGCAGGCCGATCCGCAATTTCGGCGAATCGCTGGGCCGCAAGCTGCCTGGGGGGCACGGCCGCAGTGCGCCGCCTTCCGTGGGCCCGCAGGGCAGCGCGCCCTGAGAAGCTTTCGCGGCGAAGCCTTTACCCGCGCTTACAGCCTTCATGCCCGCCACATCGGCGGCGTGCCACGGCGATACATGGGCTTTCCATACTGCACCCATGTTCCAACGCACTGAAGGAGTCGCAATGAACAAGCGCAGCAGGATCCGTACAAGCGTCATCGCCGCCATGCTGGCTCTCGGCATGGCCGGGAGCGCGCTGGCGCAGGACGACCGGCATGGCCATCGCGACCGCTACAGCCGTCACGACCAGGACGGCCCGCGCTACTCGCAGCGATACGACCGCGACCACGACCGGCGCGGACATTGGGACGCACGGGACGACCATCGCCGCTGGGACGAGCACCGCGCCTGGCGTCGCGGCGGCTATCTGCCGCCGGTCTACCGCGGCCACTACCGGGAGGTGGGCGACTGGCGTTCCCACAGGCTGCAGGCGCCGCCCAGCGGCTACCACTGGGTGAGCGCGAACGGTGACTTCGTGCTGGCTGCGATCGCGACCGGGCTGATCGCCCAGATCATCGCGTCGAACTAACCAAGCGGATCAGGCGGCGGCTGTGGCCGTCTGGGCGCACACGTTGCTTCCGGTGATGGTCAGGCGCAGCCCCCCGCCATGCCACTCGAGCCAGTTCAGCGCCACGTAGGCTTCGATGTCGGCATCGGCGATCTGGTCGGCCTGACGCTGCTTCAACAGGTTGACCGTGGCGGGCAGGGCCTGTCTCAGCCGCTCCCGCGCCTCGTCGGCCGCCGCGGAGGCGGGGTTGCGCGTGGGAAGAGAAGTCGATGCCTTGGCCAAAATCGCTCCGATCGCAGACGAAAGAGACCAATGTACGCTTCCTGCGAGCGCCGTCACGGACCTTTTTCGCGAAATGGGCAGGCGGCGGGTGCCGCCCGGCATCGACGGCGCCCCTACTTGCGCGGCGTCTTCAGCAGCTTGCTGACCTCGTCCACGTTGGCGCGGATGCGCTGGCTCACGATGTCGAAGGCCTCGGCCTGCGACTTGGCCGCCAGCTCCGACAGCTCCCGGATGTCGTCCAGCGCCTGCTTGAAGGCGGCCTTGCCCATGGCATCGAGCTTGGCGAGGTTCTCGCGCGGCTCGCCGGGCGACATGCCCTTCACCGTGCCCTGCCAGTCCACGATCGAGGCCTTGAGCATCTCGGTCTGGCGCGCCACCACGGCCTGCAGCCCCTGGTAGGAGCGCTCGTTGGCCTCCATCAGCGCCTGCAGGTCCTTGCGCCCGCTCTCGACGATGGTGCTGGCCGCGCCGGCCAGCGGGAGATTCTGCAAGCGTTCGGCCATGCCCTTGAGCGGCTTGACGAAGGCCTCCTGCACATCGTCCGCGACCGTCGGCCGCGCCTTTTTGGCGCCGGCTGTGCTGCTCGTCTTGCTGCTTGTTGCCATGCTTCTCTCCGGGTTGTGGTTGGAGCCGCCACGATACGCCCACACCCCGGCTGGATGGAAGTCGCAAACGCCCCAATTCTTCTTGTCTTGCAATTTCGCACGCATGTGCTAAATTGAAGCGCATGGATGCCAAGACCCAGAAGAGCGAGCTGACCCGCACGGCCATCGTCGGCGCCGCGATGGACCTCGCCGCCGCAGAGGGCCTGGACGCCATCACCCTGCAGACCGTCGCCACGCGCCTGGGCTTGTCGAAGAGCGGGGTGTTCTCCCGCGTGGGCTCGCGCGAGGCGCTGCAGAAGGCGGTGATCGAGGAGTTCGGCAGCCGCTTCCTGGCCGACGTCTTCGTGCCCGCGATGCAGAAGCCCAAGGGCCTGGCGCGGCTGGACGAGATCGTCGCGCGCTGGATCGTGCGCACCCGCGACGTGGAGACCGAGACCGGCTGCATCTACACCGCCGGCGCCTTCGAGTTCGACGACCGCGAGGGCGAGTTGCGCGACCTGCTGGTGGAGGAGGTCACGCGCTGGCGCGCCGCCCTGCGCCGCACCGTGCTGCAGGCCATCGAGACCGGCGAGCTGCGGGCCGACACCGATCCCGCGCAACTCGTCAGCGAGATCAACGGCCTGATCATGTCCCTGCTGCACGACGCCCGCTTCCTGCGAGACACACGCGCCGCCGACCGCGCCCAGCTCACCTGGCGGCGGCTGGTGGCCAGTTACCGCGCCTGAGACCCCAATGCCTGTCGCTGCCCTTGCCCTTCGCTCGTCCACATTTCGCACGGTCGTGCGATAAAGGAGAAAACCATGTTGATCGCTCTTCTGTTCCTCGGCGCCTGCCTCGTCGGCCTCGGCCTGCGTTCGGTCGTCGACACGCTCCGCAGCCTGCCCCAAAGCAACGAAGACTGGGTCTGGTACTGAACGACAAGGAACCCGTTATGACGACTGCCACATCCACCGCCGCCCCCTCTGCCGCGGCCTCCAACTACTACGGTGCCAGCCCCTGGATGCGTGCCCTGCGCCTGGCCCTCGGCGCATCGCAGCGGGCCTGGCCCGCGCTCGGCGTGCGCGCGGCCTACCGCCTGTTCGGCACGCCGCTGCCGCTCAAGTGGCTGAACCGCCGCCATGGCCCGGCGGCCGGATGGCAGCGCGAGGCCTGGGCCTTCGAGAACGCCAACCTGGGCCTCTACACGCCCGACGCGGCCCCGCCCGGGGCGCCGCGCGTGCTGCTGGTGCATGGCTGGGGCGGCCACGCCGGCCAGATGCTGCCGCTGGCGCAGGCCCTGGCGACAGAAGGCTTCGCACCGCTGCTGCTGGAGATGCCGGCCCACGGCAGAAGCGCCGGGACGGTGAGCAACCTGCCGCAGTTCGCGCGGGCCATCGACTACGTGGCGGCCCGGCTGGCACTGGAGGGCACGGCGCTCAAGGCGATCGCGGCGCACTCGCTGGGCGCCAACGCCCTGGCCTACGCCGCCAGCCGCGGCCTGCGCACGGAGCGCCTGGTCCTGCTGGCGCCGCCCGCGTCGCCGCATGCGTTCACGCGCTACTTTGCCCATGTGTTCGGCCTCAGCGAGCGCACGCGGGCTGCCATGCAGCACCGCATCGAGGCGCGCGAGGGCATCCTGATGCCGCTGCTGGAGCCGGCCGCCGTCGGCCCGAGCATCGCCCAGCCCACGCTGGTGGTGCATGACCGCGACGATCGCGTGAACCGCTTCGCCGACGGCGTGGCCTACCGCGACGCGATCGCCGGCGCAGAGCTGGTCGCGACGCAGGACCTGGGCCACCGCCGCATCCTGAGGGAGCCCTCGGTGCTGCAGCAGGTGGCCGCCTTCATATCGAAGGCTTGACCGGGGCCGCTCAGCGCGTCGCCAGCGCGGTCCCGTCCGGGAGCTCGATCTTCACCTCGAGCACCTCGAGGTTGTCCTGCTTCTCCAGGTGGACCTTGATGTCGTCGGCATTGATCGACACGTACTTGGAAATCACCGCGATCAGCTCGCGCTGGAGCTCCGGCAGGTAGTCGGGCCGGCGCTTGCCGCTCAGGCTGCTGCGCTCGTGCGCGAGGATGATCTGCAGCCGCTCCTTGGCGACGGCTGCCGTCTTCTTCTTTTCGCCCAACAGGAACGAGAGGAAAGACATCCCTTACCTCCCCCCGAAGAAGCGCTTGAAGAAGCTGGGCTTCTCGGCGTCGACGAAGCGCATGGGCTTGTCCTCGCCGAGAAAGCGCGCAATCACGTCGGCGTAAGCCTGCGCCACCATGCTCTCCTGGTCGTGAATCACCGGGATGCCCTGGTTGGAAGCCTGCAGCACGCTCTCCGACTCCGGGATCACACCGATCAGCTTGATGCGCAGGATGTCCTGGATGTCCTCCAGCGACAGCATCTGGCCGCCCGCCACCCGGTTCGGGTTGTAGCGCGTGATCAGCAGGTGCTCCTTGATCGGCTCGCCGCCTTCCTTGGCGCGCTTGGTCTTGGAGCCCAGCATGCCGAGGATGCGGTCCGAGTCGCGCACCGAAGAGACCTCGGGGTTGGTCACGATCAGCGCCTCGTCGGCGAAGTGCATCGCCATCAGCGCGCCGGTCTCGATGCCCGCGGGCGAGTCGCAGACGATGTAGTCGAAGCCCTGCTCCTTGAGCTCGTTCAGGATCTTCTCGACGCCCTCCTGCTTCAGCGCGTCCTTGTCGCGCGTCTGCGAGGCGGCCAGCACGAACAGGTTGTCGCACTGCTTGTCCTTGATCAGCGCCTGGCTCAGGTTGGCCTCGCCCTGGATCACGTTGATCAGGTCGTAGACCACGCGCCGCTCGCAACCCATGATCAGGTCCAGGTTGCGCAGGCCGACGTCGAAGTCGATCACGGCCGTCTTCTTGCCCGCCAGCGCGAGTCCCGATGCAAAGCTCGCGCTCGTGGTCGTCTTGCCGACGCCGCCCTTGCCCGAGGTCACCACCACAATCTTGGCCATTCCAGTCCTTCTCTTCTGTTTCGTTTGTTCAGGTGTGCGAGCCGATGCGCGTCACTCGATCGCGCTCATCACGATCTTTTTTCCATCCAGCGAGATCTGTGCCGGCTTGCCGGCGATCTCCGCGGGCAGCGCGACTTCCGCGGTGCGGTAGATGCCCGCGATCGCGACCAGCTGCGCTTCCATGCAGGTGGTGAAGATGCGCGCCTCGGTGTTGCCGCGCGCCCCCGCGATCGCCTTGCCGCGCAGCGGCGCGTAGACGTGCACGTTGCCGTCCGCGATCACCTCGGCGCCGAAGCTCACCACTGCGGTCACCACCACGTCGCCGCCGCGCGCATAGACCTGCTGGCCCGAGCGCAGCGGCTTGTCGATCACCAGCGTGCCGTTGGCCGGCACCGGCACCTCGCGCACGATCTGGGGTTGCGGGGGTTCGGCCGCCGGCGCGGGCGGCCGCGCGCTGGGCGTCGGCGGCACCGGCATCGCCGTCACCGACAGGCCGGCGGACCGCGCCGCGCGGTTCTGCGCATCGCTGCCGCCGCGCACCGCGATCGGCTGCGTCTGGTGGCGCGCCAGCAGGGCCCGCAGCGCGGCGAAATCGATGCCCGGCCCCGCATCGCCCTGCGGCAGCTGCGACAGGTCGATGACCACCGGCTCCTGGTCGAAGAAATCGGGGGAATCGGCGAGCTGAAGGTCCAGCGCCTCGGCCAGCACGCTCAGGTCCGCGGTCTTGAGGATCACGGCGATCAGCGGCAGCGTCGCGCTCTTGAATTCGAAAACCGCTCGGGTGCGCGCGGCGGATGCGTCGGCCATGGAAAACGTAGGTGCGAAAAGCGTTGGAGTCTAACGGGCAGTGGCGGGCAACCTGTCGATGCTTCATGGAAAGATGACGCCGCACAACACTTCTTGCATGGGGTTTCACATTGATTCGCGGACGCAACACCGGCAGGAATGATGGCTTGACTCCTACAAGCGCCGCCGCCTTTTCTTCACACACTCGGCCACTTCGAAATTGCGCGCCATGCTCGCCCTTATGCAACCCATCCTCGATATTCGAACGGTGCGCTCGGACCTCTACACCTACAGCCTCGGCGCGGCATCGGAGGCCGAGCTCCAGTGCGGCGACTTCTTCGACACGGCCGAACGCTGCCTGCTCGACGCGGGGCGGGGCCTGTACCTCTACTTCGACCGCGTCCAGATCCGCTTCGCCGGATTCGCGCTGGGCAGCTTCCCGGTCGCGCGCATGATCGACGACCCGCCGGGGCTGCTGCAGGAGCTGATGGCGCGCATCCTGCGCATCTACCGCACGCGCGCCGTGCCCCGCTGGAACCCGCCTCAGGCGGCACGCGAACGGTTGAGCAGGGCGTAGAGCAGGATCGCGCCGAAGGTGGCGGTGCCGATGCCGCCCAGCGCGAACTGGCCGAACTTCAGCGTGAAGTCGCCGGTGCCCAGGATCAGCGTGATGGCCGCCACGATCAGGTTGCGGTTCTGCGAGAAGTCGACCCGGTTGTCGACCCAGATCTTGGCCCCCGCCACCGCGATCAGGCCGAACACCACGATGCTCACCCCGCCCATCACCGGCAGCGGGATCGCCTGGATCAGCGCGCCGAACTTGGGGCTGAAGCCCAGCAGCAGCGCGATCAGCGCCGCCACCACGAAGATCGCGGTCGAGTAGATCTTGGTGGCCGCCATCACGCCGATGTTCTCGGCGTAGGTGGTGACGCCGGTCCCGCCGGCCGCACCGCTCACCATCGTCGCAATGCCGTCGCCGATGAAGGCGCGCCCCAGGTAGGGGTTGAGGTCGCGCCCCGTCATCGCGCTCACCGCCTTGATGTGGCCCAGGTTCTCGGCCACCAGGATCACCGCCACCGGCGCGATCAGCAGCATGGCGTTGACCTCGAACACCGGCGCCGCGAACTTCGGCAGGCCGAACCAGGCCGCCGCGGCCAGCGGGCCGAGGTCGATCGGCTTGCCCAGGCCCAGGCCGTTGGTCAGCACGGCGTAGATGAGGCTCGCGGCGATCAGTCCCATGAGGATCAAGAGGCGCTGCACCATGCCGCGCGTGTAGACCGCGATCAGGCCCACGCACAGGAAGGTCAGCGCCTGCATCCAGGTGTCGAAGCCGGTCGGCGCCATGTTCTTGATCGGCACGCTCGCCAGGTTGAGCCCGATCACCGCCACCACCGCGCCCGTCACCACCGGCGGCATCAGCCGCTCGATCCAGTGCACGGCGACGTCCTGCTCGATCTCTTCCACCTCCACGCCGCGGATCGGCATCGACTTGTGGTGCCGCTCGTTGGTGAGCGCGACCAGCACGCCGAACAGCACGTAGACCGCGCCGCAGGCGATGATGCCGCCCAGCGCCACGCCGAGGTTGGCGTTCGGCCCCTGGCCGGCATAGCCCGTGGCCGCGATCACCACGCCGATGAAGGCGAAGCTCGAACCCAGGTAGCTCGGCACCCGGCCGCCGGTCACCAGGAAGAAGATCAGCGTGCCGACGCCGCTCATCAGGATCGCGATGTTCGGGTTGAAGCCCATGAGGATGGGCGCCAGCACCGTGGCGCCGAACATCGCGATCACGTGCTGCACGCCCATCGCGGCGGTCTGCGGCCAGGGCAGGCGCTCGTCGGGCGCCACCACGGCGGCATGGCCGGCCGCGACCTCGCGCCAGCGGGGGAGGTAGGAATCGCTCATGGTTGGGGTTCTCCTCGGTTGTTGTTCTCGGGCTGCCTCAAGGGCTCAGCCTTGCGGGATCAGCACCGCCATGGTGATGCGCGAGACGCAGGTCAGCTCGCCGGCGTCGTTGCTGAGGTCGATCTGCCAGACCTGCGTGCTGCGGCCGCGGTGCACCGGGCGCGCAACGCCCGTGACCCAGCCCGAGGTCGTGGCCTTGAGATGGTTGGCGTTGATGTCCAGGCCCACTGCGCGGTGGCCTTCGGGCGCCGAGTAGTGGGCGCCGCAGGAGCCCAGCGTCTCGGCCAGCACCACCGACACGCCGCCGTGCAGGATGCCGTAAGGCTGGCGCGTGCGCTCGTCCACTGGCACGCGGCCGCGGATGAAGTCGGGGCCGATCTCGAGGAACTCCACGCCCAGCGTGGCGACCGCCGTGTTGACGTGGCTGCGGGTCAGCTCCTCGATCGAGATTTCTTTCTTCCAGATGGACATTCGCGTTTCTCCAGGTCGATGTGTGGCCAAAACTATAGCGACTGACCCTGACATCACCGGTCGTCCCAAGACGACATGGCCAACCCAACCCGGGACTCAAGCTGTGGCGATGACGCGAACGCGACGATGGCTCATCGGCACCGGCGTGGCGGTGCTGCTGCTCCTGGGCGGCCTGGGCTGGTTCGCCTTGCGGCTCCTGCCCAGCGACGAAGCGCTCGCGGCCCGGGTCAGCGAGAGCTTCGAGCGCGCCAGCGGCATCGGCCTGCGCGTGGGCAGCGCGAGCTGGTCCCTGCGTCCCACGCCGGTCGTGGTGCTGCACGATCTTGCGACCGATCAGCCGCGGCCCATCACCGTGCGCCGCGTGGTCCTGCGACCGCGGCTCGCCGCGCTGTTGCGCCGCTCCATCGCCATCGAGGCCGTCGAGGTCGAAGGCGCCGTGCTGCCAAGGGCCTCGGTGCGCGCCTTCCGCGGCCGCTGGCAAGCGGACGAGGTCCCCGGCATGCTGGCCGGTGGCTGGACCCCAGCCGAGATCCCGGTCGAGCGAGTGCGGCTGGAGGACATCGTCTGGATCAACCGCCGCGACATCGCGCTCGCCTACGATGCCGAGCTGCGCTTCGACCCCGGCTGGCGTCCGCGCGAGGCGGAAGTGCGGCGCCCGGGCGTGTCGCCCACCACGCGCCTGCGCCTCGCCCGCGAAGGCGGGGAGGACCGATGGCGCGTGCAGATCGACGCCGGCGGCGGCACCTGGAACGGCCAGGCCGAACTGCAGACGCTCGAGAAGGGTCGCATGCGCATCACCGCCGAGCTGGAACCACGTGACGTCGACGTGGGCGGGCTGGTGAGCGCCTTCGGCCGCAACCAGGCCGTCGAGGGCCGTCTCGACGGCCGCACCGAAGTGCGCAGCGAGGGCGACGACGTCGGCGAGCTGATCCTGCACCTGAACACCCGCACCCGCTTCGTCATGCGGCCCGCGACGCTCAAGGGCTTCGACCTGTCGAAGGTGGTCGGCGCGCCGAATGCCGGCCGCGGCGGCCGCACGGTGCTCGACGAGCTCACCGGCACCCTCGAGACGCAGAACACCGGGGACGGCATCCTGCTGCGCTACACGGGCCTAAAGGCGCGCTCCGGCGTGCTCAGCGCCAGCGGCAGCGCGAGCGTGCTCAATCGGCGGCTGAATGGCGAGATGGCGATCGATCTGGTCGACGGCGTGGTCGGCATGCCGCTCAAACTGGCCGGCACGCTCGATGAACCGCAGGTGTCGCTCACCGGCGGCGCGCTGGCCGGCGCCGCCGTGGGCACGGCCGTGCTGCCGGGCGTGGGCACCGCGATCGGCGCGCGGGTCGGGCAGCAGGTGGAGAAGCTGTTCGGCGGCGAGGACGACAAGAAGAAGCCACGGCAGCCCGCGCCGTCCAAGGCGCGTTGAGTCGAAGTTCCGTCAAGCCGGCTTGAACCCGGGCAGCGCATGCATGCGCTGCTTCAACGCCTCGATGAAGGCCGTCACCCGCGCCGGCCTGTACAGCCCCGGCGGCAGCGCGACGTGGATGCCGATCGGCTCCAGCCACCAGCGCGGCAGCACCCGCTTGAGCCGGCCGGCCTGGATGTCCGCATGGCACATCCACGGCGCGGCGGCGCCGATGCCTGCGCCATTGAGGATCGCGCGGTAGCTCGACAGCAGGCTGTCGGTCTTGATCGGCGTGTCCAGCCGCACCATGCGCGAGCGCCCGGACCGGTCGAGCAGGCGCACGCTGCCCTCCACATAGGGCACCAGACCCACGCAGGGCAGCGAGGGCAGCCGCGCCAGCGTGACGGGGCCGGTGCGCTTGAGCAGGGCCGGCGTGGCGATCAGCACGCGCTCCATCGCGCCCAGGTGGCGGCTCACCAGGCCGGGGTCGCGCACATCGCCCACGCAGACCCAGCACTCCGCGCCCGAGGCCGCGAGGTCGACCACGCGATCGGTCAGCGTCAGCTCGATGCGCAGGCCGGGATGCGCGGCGCGCAGGTCCGTCACCGCGTCCGTCAGGAAGCCCGTGCCATAGCCCGAGGGGCCGATCACGCGCAAGGTGCCCTCGGGCCGGCTCTGGCCGCCCGACAGCCGGTGCGACAGGCCCGACCAGCGATCCGTCAGGTCATGCGCCTCGGCCAGCAGCGAACGGCCCTCGTCGGTGAGCGAGAAGCTGGCCGTGGTGCGCAGCGCCAGCTTGCAGCCCAGCAGGCGCTCCAGCTCCAGCAGGCGCCGGCTCGCCGTCGGCTGCGTGGTGCCGAGCAGCCGCGCCGCCTTGCTCAGCGATCCGCTCTCGCCGATGCGGATGAAGGTCTCGAGCAGGTCCAGGCGGTCGTGTGCGTACTTCATGCGCGTGACGTATAGCACTTCATCGCTTGATACGTCTACCCGGCAGGGCGCTCTGTTCGTATCGTCCGCGCATGAACAACCCGGCTCCCATCGTTCGCACCGTCGGCGACACGCCCCAGGGCGGCACCGTCCTCGGCTTCTACGCGCCCAAGGGCGCGCCACGCCCGCCGCGCATCGCGCGCGGCGAGGGCGTCTTCCTGTGGGACGCAGACGGCAAGCGCTACCTGGACGCCACCGCCGGCGCAGTGGTCGCCAACATCGGCCACGGCAACCCGCGCGTGTTGGCCGCGATGACCGAGCAAGCCGCCAAGGTCAGCTTCGCCTACCCGCGCTTCTTCGAAAGCGAGCACAACATCGCGCTGGCCGACCGCGTTTGCGCGCTGGCGGGCGAGGGCTTCGATCGCGCCTTCTTCGTCTCGGGCGGCTCGGAAGCCAACGAGTCGGCCATCAAGCTGGCGCGCCAGTACGCGGTGGTCACGGGGCAGGGCAGCCGCAGCAAGGTGATCTCGCGCGACCCCAGCTACCACGGCTCCACGCTGGGCGCGCTCGCGGTGACGGGCGACGCCAACACGCTGAGGTTGTACGGCCCGATGATCCGTTCGATGCCGAAGGTGCCGGCGCCGCTGTCCTACCGGGTGCCGGAAGGGCACACGGTGGCCTCCTTCGAGATGGCGTGCGCCGACGAACTCGAGCAGGCCATCCTGCGCGAAGGCCCCGAGACGATGCTCGCCTTCATCCTCGAACCCATCGGCGGCCTGTCGACCGGCGCGGTCGTCTCGTCGGCCGCGTACTTCGAGCGCGTGCGGCAGATCTGCGACCGCCATGGCGTGCTCGTGATCTACGACGAGATCATGAGTGGCGCCGGCCGCACCGGCGCCTTCCTCGCCGCGCATCACTGGCCCGCGGCGCGGCCCGACCTGGTCACGTTGGCAAAGGGGCTGGCCGCGGGATATACCCCGCTGGGCTGCCTGTTGGCGCCCGACCGCATCGTCGACGCGGTGGCCGGCAGCGGCGGCTTCGTGCATGGCCACACCTACTTCACCAATCCGCTCTCCTGCGCGGTCGCCCATGCGGTGGTCGACGAGGTGATCCGTCAGGACCTGGTCGCGCGGGCGCGCGACCGGGGCGAGCTGCTCATGGCGCGGTTGCGCGAGATCGCGGCGCGCTCGCCCATCGTCGGCGACGTGCGTGGCAAGGGCTTGCTGACGGCCATCGAGATCGTGGCGGACAAGTCCACCAGGCGCCAGCTGCCCGTCGCCTTCAACGCGCCGGCGCGGCTGACCGAGCAGGGCCTCAAGCATGGCATCGCGCTCTACAACCGGCGCGCCAACCTCGGCGCCTTCGGCGACTTCCAGATGATCACGCCGCCGCTCACCATCAGCGAGGCCGAGATCGATACGCTGGCCGAGCTGCTCCAGAAGTCGCTCGCGGACCTCGCCGACGAGATCGCGCGCAAGGGCCTCGCGGCCTGACCCTTTTTCCATCCCCCGAAGGCCCACCATGATCCATCGACTTCTGCAGACCGCGCTCGCCTGCGCGACCCTTGTCTTCGCCGCCGCGGCGCCCGCGCAGATCGCCACGAACAAGGGCCCCGTCAAGCTGATCGTCGGCTACCCCGCCGGCGGCTCCGCCGACGTGCAGGCACGCACGCTCTCCGACAAGCTCGCGGCCGAGCTCGGCACCACCGTGGTCGTCGACAACCGCACCGGCGCCGGCGGCCAGATCGCAGCCGACTACGTGCGCAACGCCGCGCCCGACGGCCTCACCGTGCTGCTGGCCAACATGCACATGATGGTGATGCTGCCCCTGACCTCGAAGTCGGTGCGCTACGACCCGGTGAAGGACTTCAAGGCCGTGGGCCGCATCGCCAGCTTCTACGAAGGCATCGCCGTGCCTGCCGCGCTGCCGGCCAGGGACGTGAAGCAGTGGCTGGACATCGCGCGCGCCGATCCGCAGAAGGCCAGCTACGGCGTGCCCGCGCCGGGCAGCGTCGCGCAGTTCATGGGCTACCGCCTCGGCACCGAGGCCAAGACCAACCTGGTGGCCGCACCGTACCGCGGCGCCGCGCCGCTGGTGCAGGACCTGCTGGGCGATCAGATCGCGGCCGGCATCCTGCCCATCGCCGACCTGGTGGCCCACCAGCAGAGTGGCAAGCTCAAGGTGCTCGCGGTCAATGGCGCGAAGCGGGCCGCGCTGCTGCCCGAGGTGCCCACGCTCAAGGAGCTCGGCCAGCCGCATTTCGACAACCTCGAATGGACCGGCCTGTTCGTGCCGGCCGGAACGCCCAAGCCCGTCGTCGACCAGCTGCATGCGGCACTTGGGAAGGCACTCGCCGACAAGGAGGTGCAGGAGCGTCTGCGCAAGCTCAGCAGCGATCCGCACCCGAGCAGCGGGGAAGAGCTCGGCAAGCTCATCGAGGACGATCTCAAGCGCTGGGGGCCGGTGGTCAAGGCCTCGGGCTTCACTTCCGAATGAGCTGCATACCCGCACACAAGGCGCTTCATCTTCCCGGCGTGCATGGCTATGCCGACCACAAGAGCGTGGCGGCCGGGGAGCTGCTGCGCTTCCATGTCAGCAGCGACCGGGCCTATCGCCTTTCGGTCTGCCGGCTGGGCAGCGATGTGGAGGGGCGCAGCGACGACCAGGTGCTGCATCGCTTTGCGCCATCGCCCGCGCGGGTGCAGCCCATCCATCCGGGCTCCTACGTGCATGTCGACAAGGGATTGCCCGCCGCGCTGCCCCTGCGCGGCCTGACGGTGGAATGCTGGGTCAAGCCCTGGCGCATCGACACGCGGCAGAGCCTGGTCGGCCAGTACGACTTCCCCGCGCATTGCGGCTGGGGCCTTTTCATCGAGGAGGGCGGCGCGCTGGGCTTCCATCTCGGCGATGGCGGCGCCTTCCGCGCCGATGCGCTGCAAGCCCGGGGCCGGCTGGTCGCGCGGCGCTGGCAGCACGTGGCCGCCACGTGGAACGGGCGGGTCGCCGCACTGTGGATCGACGGCGTGCAGGCCGGGCAATGGGAGGCTGCGCAGGAGGTGCGGCCCGGCCCGGCACCGCTGCGCCTGGGCGCCGGCGCCGTCGACGGCCTGGCCGATCTGTTTCTCGACGCCGACCTCCTGATGCCGGTGCTCTACGACCGCGCCCTCGAACCGGAGGAGATCTCGCAGCGCTGTGCCGAACGCGGCCTGGTCGCCGCCACCGACCGTTCGGTACTGGCCTGCTGGCCCTTGCGCGAGGAGCGCGGCGCGCAGGTGGCCGATGCGAGCGGCCATCAGCGCTGCGGGCGCATCGTCAACCACGGCACCTGGATGATCGTCGGCCCGGCCTTCGAGCCGGCCAAGGTCGGCGCGCATGAAGACGCCGAATCGCGCTACGACCCCTTCAGCGATCCCACCCGCGGCCACGGCCTGCGGCTGGCCAGCGACGACCTTTACGACTGCCGCTGGGAGGCCACGCACGAGTTCCGCATTCCGCAGGAGGCGAAGCCCGGCCTCTACGTGGGCCGCCTGCGCTTCGAGCTCGAAGGCCGCGACGCCGACTACGACATCACGTTCATCGTCCGCAAGCCCGCGCATGCCGCGCCTGCGCCCATCCTCGTGCTGTGCGCCGTCAGCAGCTGGCTGGCCTACGCAAGCACGCCCTTCGCGAAGAACGTGGTGGACGATCCCATATGGCCGCGGCGCTCGGCGGGACTGGAGAGCTGCCACCCGGAGGCCCCGGCCTATTGCAGCTACACGGACCACCGCGCCGGCCAGCCCTGCTACCAGGTCGGCCTGCGCATGCCCTGGCCCAACGCGAGCCCCAACGCCCTGTACGACCCCGAGGGCAGCGGCTTCAGCCAGTGGGCGCGGCTCGAACGCCGTCTTCACGTGTGGCTCGAGCGCCAGGGCTACGACTTCGATGTGATCGGCGACATCGACCTGCACCGCGACCCGTCGCTGCTCGCGCGCTACCGCAGCGTGTTCGTCAACGGCCACAGCGAGTACTGGTCGACCCCCGCCGTCGACGGTCTGGACGACTACCTGCGCCGCGGCGGCAGCGCGATCGTGCTGTCGGGCAACACGATGTACCTGCGCGTGAGCTACGACGAGGACATGACGGTGATGGAACAGCGCAAGGTCAACGGCCCCGAGCACGACGAGACGGCGCCGCCGGTGGGCCCGCCCGCCGGCTCCTTCGGCGAGCAGTTCCACAGCCAGGACTGGGCGCGCGGTGGCCGGCTCAAGGCCTCGGGCCGGGCGGCCGCGGACATCATCGGCCTGGAGACCGCGGGGTGGGCCTTCGCCGACGGCGAGGACTTCGGCGTCTACCATGTCACGCAGCCGCGCCATGCCTTGTTCAACGAGCCGCATCCGCTGGGCCTCGCCGAGGGCCAGACCTTCGGCCATGCGCCGGACGGCGGGCTGCCGCGCGCGATCGGCCACGAGTGGGACCTCAGCATCGCCACGCTCGCGCGCATGACGAAGCAGGTACCGCCGGGCGCGTCGCTGCCGGTGCCGCAAGAGGGCATCGAGGTCATCGCCCAGGGCATCCGCCGCGTGCCCGGGCGGCTCGATGCCTACCTCGACTGCTTCTCGAATCTCACAGAGTCGCTCGACGGCCTGTCGGCCGAGATGATCTACTGGGAGCGGCCCCAGGGCGGCCGCGTGTTCCACGCCGGCGCGGTGGGCGCCGCCTGGGTGCTGGGCAGCGATCCGGTCTTCGGCCGGTTGCTGCGCAACGTGCTGCACCGCTTCGGCGTGCAGCCCAGGGAGTGAAGCTCAGCCCGCGAGCAGGGCGCCCAGGCGCTCCACGTCGACATTGCCGCCGCTGATCAGCACGCCCACGCGCAGGCCGCGCAGCTGTGCCTTCACCTCGCGCGCGGCCGCGAAGCCCAGGCAGCCGGTGGGCTCGACCACCAGCTTCATGCGCGTGGCGAAGAAGCGCATGGCCTCGACCAGCTGTGCATCGCTCGCCGTCAGCACGTCGTCGACATCGCGGCGGATGACGGGGAAGGTGTGCTGCCCCAGGTGCTGCGTCTGCGCGCCGTCGGCGATGGTCTTGGGCGTGTCGATGTGCACGATGCTCCCGCTGCGGAAGGACTGCTGCCCGTCGTTGCCTGCCTCGGGCTCCACGCCGTAGAGCTTGCACTGCGGCGCCAGCGCGCGCGTGGCCAGCGCCGTGCCGGACAGCAGCCCGCCGCCGCCCAGCGGCACGAACAGGGCATCGAGCGGGCCGGTTTCCTCGAACAGCTCCTTCGCCGCCGTGCCCTGGCCGGCCATCACGTCCGGATGGTCGTAGGGCGGGATGAGCGTCATGCCGTGCTTCTGCGCGAGCTCGCGCCCGATCTGCTCGCGGTCGTCCTTGTAGCGGTCGTAGATCACCACCTGCCCACCGTAGCCCCTGGTGGCCGCCACCTTCGCGGCCGGCGCGTCGTGCGGCATCACGATGGTCGCGGGCATGCCCAGGATGCGGGCCGCCAGCGCGATGGCCTGCGCATGGTTGCCGGAGGAGAAGGCCACCACGCCGCCGCGCCTTTGCTGCTCGTCGAACTTCGACAGCGCGTTGAAGGCGCCGCGGAACTTGAAGGCGCCCATGCGCTGCAGGTTCTCGCACTTGAAGAAGAGCTGCGCGCCCAGTTCCTCGTCGGCCGTGCGCGAACGCAGGACCGGGGTGCGATGGGCATGGCCTTCGATGCGGCGCGCGGCCGCGGCGACATCGTCGAAAGTGGGGAGCTTCAGGGTGTCTGGCATTGGGGGTACTCCTGTGTTGGACTGATCATTCATAACTGGACAAATCGTCGAAGCCTCGTCAAAGCCCTTCGAACCAGCGGTCGGCCCACTGGTTGAGCGGCTTCAGTCGCTTGACCAGTTCCGCGCCCGATTCGGTGAGCGCATAGCCCGCCTCGGCCAGTTCGACGATCAACAGCGCGCGCAGCTCCTTGAGCCGGTCGTTGAGCACCGAGGGCGACATCTCGCCCGCATTCGCCTGCAGCGCGCGAAAGCTCTGCGGCGTGCCGTCGCGCAGCTCCCACAGGATGCGCAGCGTGCCCTTGCGCCCCAGCTGTTCGAGCAGCGCCATGACGGGCCGGCGGGCGGTGAGATGGGCGGCGTCGGGGGCAGGAGCGGGCATGGCGGCGAGACGAGGTCGTGGCGTTCTTGCGCTACGGAATCCGTAGCGATAGACTTCATTCAAGTGCTACGGATTTCGTAGCGTTCGAACCATTCTAGCCAGCGGAGTCGCCCATGACCATCGAGCCCGCACCGCGCATCGCGCCGCTCGCGCCACCCTATCCGGAGGAGCTCGGTGCGCTGCTGAAGAAGATGACGCCACCCGACGCGCCCGAGATCCTCGCGCTGTTCCGCGTGCTGGCCATCAATCCTGCGCTGGCCGAGCGGTCCATGCCATGGGGCGGCTACCTGCTGGGCCGCAAGGCCACGCTGCCGCTGCGCGACCGCGAGATCGTCATCCTGCGCGTGTGCGCACGCTGCGGGGCGGAGTACGAGTGGGGCGTGCACTGGGCCGCGTTCGCGCAGGCCGCGGGGCTGGGCGAGCGCGAACGCGAGGCCATCGCCTCGGCCGATGCCGCGCTCGACGGCCTTGCGCCGCGCGATCGCTTGCTGATCGAGCTGGCGGACGCGCTGCACGACAAGGCCGACGTCGACGATGCGCTCTGGCAGGCGCTGTCGGCCCAGTGGAGCGAGCCGCAGCGCATCGAGCTGCTGATGCTGGCCGGCTGGTACCACGCGATCAGCTATGTGTGCAAGGTGGCGCGCGTGCCCCTGGAGCCGTGGGCGGCGCGCTGGTGACATCGCGGCCGCTTCGGGGATGACGCTGGCGCAAGCACGACTCGCGCGGTGCCCGTCGCGTTTTTTTCCGCCGCTGCCCTGTTCGCCGGCCCTCGGCCTGCCGATATGCAGGCATGAGCACGTGGAAGCCAGCGCCCGAGGGCGCGCCGAACTACCGAATCTTGCAGCGCGAAGGCTGCACGATCGTGTACGGCCACATGCCGCTGGGCACCTGGCTGCGCCTGCTGCGCGGCGCGAGCGACCTGCATGTGCTGCATGCCGACGTGGCGCGCATGCTGGGCGCCACGGCCGTCATCGGCCCGCCCGAGGGCCTGGCGCGCATCCGCGAGCAGGAGACCGCTGCCGCCACCGGCCGGGTGCGCGCGCAGCTGGGTCGCGCGGCACGACGGCTGGACGCGCAGGCGGTTCGCTGGCTGGCGGCCGGCGAGCAGGGCCTGTCGAGCCTGGCGCTCTTCACGCTGCTGACCGGCGTGCGCCCGCCCCACTACGGCGGCGCCGCGCTGGACCTGCCGCGCGATGCCCAGGAGTTCCGGCGCTGCCGCCTGCTGGTGGAGCAGGTGCCGGTGCTGCAACGCGCGCTGCATCAGCTCGCACGCCGCGTGGCCGACCCCGAACTGGTGTCCTGGGCGGCCCTGGCCGAGACCTGGAACGATCTCTGCGCCCAGATGGACCATGAATGGCCGGCCTGGCGCACGCAGGCGGGCCGGGCGCCGGGCGTGAACGCGATGCTGGCCTGCTTCCACGAAGTGGAGACCGACCGCGCCGTGCTCCGGGCCAGCCGCACGACCGCGTCGCTGCCGTTGCCCTACGGCGTGCTGGATCGGACCGCGGGGCGGGGCAACGGGCGCTGGCTCATGTAGGAAGACGTGTCGCACATCGCCACACCGGCGCCCCGTCAGCCGAGCCGCACCACCTCGGCGTCCTGCCCGGCCTCGTGCAGGCGCTCCACCTCTGCGGCGCGCCGCACCAGCACCGCGCGCTGGTTGATGTAGCCCTTGTCCGTGATCTCCCCCGCATCGATATCCGGCGGCGTCGCCAGCACCAGCGCGCACACCGGGCATTGCGATGAACCCGCGCCCTCGTCTCGCAGGGCCCGCATCGTGCGCAGCAGTGCCGCCGCCAGCTCCTCGCGTGGCCGCAGCGCGGCCTGCGCGCTCGGGAAGACCAGCATGCCCACCGCCTCGCGGTCGTGGCCGGTGATCACCACGTCCTGCACCAGCGGCGCCAGCCGCGAGACCAGCTGCACGCGCAGCGTGCCCACCGAAACCCAGGTGCCGCTCGTGAGCTTGAAGTCCTCGGCCACGCGGCCGTTGAACATCACGCCGCATTCGGGCCGCTTCGCGTCGGCCAGGTAGCCCGCATCGCCGATGCGGTAGTAGCCCTCTTCGTCGAAGGCCTGCGCGGTCTCGCGCGGCGCGTTGCGGTAGCCGGGGAAGACCGAGACGCCCTTGACTCGCATCTCCAGCTTGTCGCCGTTGGGCACGAACTTCAGCTCCAGCCCCGGCAGCGGTGCGCCGATGCAGCCCGCGCCCTCGAGCTTCCAGTGGGCCGAGGTGATGGCCGGCGAGGTCTCGGTCGCGCCCCAGGAGGTGGTGAGCCACAGCGGCGCAGCCGGCCGCGCACGCTTCGCTACCGCCTCCAGCCGCTGCCAGGTCGAGGGCGCCAGCGCGGCGGCGGCGTAGAAGCACAGGCGCAGGCGCGACAGCACGTCGGCGGCGAGCGCTTCATCGGCCTCGAGGAAGGGCAGCAGCATGTCGAAGCCGCGCGGCACGTTGAACATCAGCGTGGGCCGCACCTCCCGCAGGTTGCGCACCGTCTTCTCGATCAGGCCCGGCGCCGGCCGGCCCTCATCGATGTAGAGCGCGCCGCCATGGCAGAGCACGACGTTGAAGTTGTGGTTCGCGCCGAAGGTGTGGCTCCAGGGCAGCCAGTCCACCAGCACCGGCGGCTCCTGGTCCAGGAAGCGCCAGGTCTGCGCAATCATCTGCTGGTTGGCGCACAGCATGCGGTGGGTGTTGATCACCACCTTGGGCTTGCCGGTGGAGCCCGAGGTCAGCAGGTACTTGGCATGGGTGTCGGGCAGGATGGCCTCGAAGGCCTGCATCACGGCCGGCGTCTCCTCGGTGGCCAGCAGGCGCTCGAAGGCGAGGGCGCCGGCATGCGCATCGGCGTTGCGGCTGAACACCGTGATGGCTTCGACGCCGCAGCCGGCCAGCGCGCTGCCGTAGACCTTGGCGTCCGAGGCGTAGATCAGCGCCGGCCCCAGCGCCTGCAGCATGCCGTGCAGCCGCGACGGGTCCTTGGCCATGCGCGAATAGGCGCTGGAGAGCGAGCAGGCGGTGCGGCCGATGTGCATGGCGGCGAGCATCAGCACCGCATGGTCGATCGCGTTGTCGGAGAGGATCACCACCGGCTTGTCTGCCGGCACGCCCAGGTCGAGCAGGCCCTGCGCCACGGCGCCGACCTCGCGGCGCAGTGCGCGGTAGTTCAGCTTGCGCCAGCCCTCGCCGCTCTCGTCGCGCTCGGCCAGCGCCAGCGCATCGGGGGTCTCGCGCGCCCAGCGCTCCAGCCATTCGCCGATGCAGCGAGCGTAGGGCTTGAGCGCCACCGGCGAGCGCAGGGCGAAGGAGCCGTCGTCGAAGTCGATGCGGATCGTGCGGGGCGGGGCGAGCTGGGTGGGGTCGTCGAAGAAGCCTTCGGCTTTCATCGCTTGTCTCCTGGAGGCGCGTTGCTATTCGAGTGTGCCGGACGCGGACTTGGCGCGGATCAGGTTCAACAGCAGGGTGTCGCGCGTGCGTTCGAGCTCGCTTTCATGGCGCTCGCCGAGTGCCTCGGCAACGCCCTCGGTCACCTGCTGCTTGAGCTCCGCCGTCATGAGGGGCGATCCCAGGTCTTTCCACCAGTCCTCGATCGGCCCGCCCAGGTGCGCCAGCACATGCGCGATGCCGCCCGCGCCGCCCGACAAGTGCAGGTTCATGAACGGACCCATCACCGCCCAGCGCAGGCCGGGGCCCTGCGAGATCGCGGTGTCGATGTCGGCCACCGAGGCCACGCCCTGATCGACCAGGTGGAAGGCCTCGCGCCACAGCGCCGCCTGCAGCCGGTTGGCGATGTGGCCCTTGACCTCGCGCTTCACGTGGATCGGCCGTTTGCCGATGGCGGCGTAGAAGGCCATGGCGCGCTCGACGGCGTCGGCCGAAGTGCGTTCCCCGCCGATCACCTCCACGAGAGGAATCAGGTGCGGCGGATTGAAGGGATGGCCCAGCACCACGCGCTCCGGGTGCGCGCAGCCCGACTGCATGCCGCTGACCGTCAGCCCTGAGGAACTGGAGGCCAGGATCGCATGCAGCGGCGCGGCGGCGTCCATGCGGCGGAACAGATCGATCTTGAAGTCCAGGCGCTCCGGGCCGTTCTCCTGCACGAAGTCCGCTTCGCGCAGGGCGTCTTCCAGCGACGCGTGAAAGCGCAGGCGCTCCGTCGACGCACCGACGGCCAGCCCAAAGCGCTCCAGCGTGGGCCAGTGCTGCGCCACGGCCTCGCGCAGGCGCGTCTCGGCACCTGGCGACGGGTCGGTGGCATCGACGTCCAGCCCCTGCGCGAGAAACCAGGCGGCCCAGCTGGCCCCGATTACGCCGGTGCCGACCACTGCGACGCGCCTGACGGGCGTGCCCATGTGCGCCATGCCTCAGGACTCGGCCGTGAAGCCGACCTTCTTGACCAGCGGGCCCCAGCGCTCGAATTCGGCCCGTTGCGAGCGAGCCATCTCTTCGACCGTGGAGCCCTGCGCGATCAGGCCGACCACTGCCAGGCTGTCGATCACCGACTTGTCCTTGATCGCAGCGTTGATGGCTGCGTTGGCGGCGTTGACCACCGCGCCCGGCGTCCTGGCCGGCGCGTAGAAGCCGAACCACTCCTCGGTCGTGAGCTCCGCGAAGCCCTGCTCGGCCAGGGTCGGCACCTCGGGCGAGAAGGGCGAGCGCGCCTTGCCGGAGGTGGCCAGCAGCCGCAGCTTGCCGGCCTTGTGGTTGGCGATGAAGTCGCCGCTGGGCGTGACCATCGCGGCGATCTGGCCGCCCACCACGTCGGTCACCCCGGGGATGGAGCCGCGGTAGGGCACGTGCTTGAGCTCGACGCCGTTGTTGATGCCCAGCAGGGCCCCGATGAAGTGCGGCGTGGACCCGGCCGCCGGCGAGCCGTAACTGGCCTGGTCGGGGTTGGCCTTGGCCCAGGCCAGGAAGTCCTTGACGTTCTTGACGCTGGCCGGCACCAGCGGGCCGACCGCCAGGCCATGGTGCATCACCGCCGCGATCGACACCGGCGTAATGTCCTTGACCGGGTCGTAGCTCAGCTTGCTGTAGATGTGCGGGTAGATGGAGGTGCAGGAGAAGGGCGTCAGCGCCAGCACGCTGCCGTCGGCCGGCGCGCCCTTGAGCACCTCCAGCGCGATGCGCCCGCCCGCGCCGGGCTTGTTTTCCACGACGCCCGAGTTGCGGGTGTAGGCCGAGCCGGCCAGCTTCTCGCCGACGCGGCGCGCCACGCTGTCGCCGGCGCTGCCGGCCGGGAAGCCGTAGTAGATCTTGATCTGCTCGAGCGTCTGGGCCAGCGCGCTCAGCGGTGCGAGCGCCCCGAAGGCGGCAGCGGCGCCGAGGGTGTGGAGGAAGTGGCGGCGATCGGTCATGGTGTTGTCTCCTCGGAGGCTGTTGTAGAGAGCGTTCGTCACAGGGCGAATTCGGGGCGCGGCAGGCCCACGCGCGGCAGGCCCATCATGTCGCGCGCCTCGGCGGGCGTCGCGGGTTCCATGTCCATCTCGCCGAGGATGCGCACGATGCGCTCCGTCAGCTGCAGATTAGTTGCGAGCTCGCCGTGGCGGTAGTAGAGGTTGTCCTCCAGCCCGACGCGCGCATGGCCGCCCAGCAGCAGCGCGCTGATGTTGGCCTCCAGCTGCGAGGGCCCGATGCCGCTGACGCAGAAGATTGCGCCCTTGGGCAGCGTGTCCACCATCATCTGCAGGTGGCGCGGCGAGAAGGGCATCGCGTTCTGAAAGTTGCGGTGCACGTTCATCACCAGGTTGATGAAGTAGGGCTGCTCGTCCAGCCCCTCGTTGATCAGCGTGGTCGTGTCCTGCAGGATGTGGGTGGGGCTGAAGACCTCCCATTCGGGCTTGATGCCGCGCGCCTTCATGCCGGCGGCGAGCTCGCGGCCCTTGCCCAGCGGCGTGTCCATCAGGATCTCGCGGCCCTCGAAGCTGAGGTTGAGCGTGGTCGCGTCCAGCGTGCACATCTCGGCGCCGGCGTCCATGCCCTTGACGCGCTCCTCGAAGGCGATCTCCCAGCGCCCGCCGGGCAGCGGCTTGACCATGTCGCCGTGCACGCCGCCGCCGGTGGAGTTGTTGATCACGATGTCGCAGCCGGCGTCGCGGATGCGCTGGTTGATCTCGCGGTACACCGCCGCGTCGCAGGTCGCGCCGTCGTCCGGCCGCCGCGCATGGATGGCGGCCACGCTGGCGCCGGCCTTCCAGCAGGCCACCACGTCGGCGGCAATCTCCGCGGGCTGGGTGGGGAGGTGGGGGTTCTGCGACTTGTGCGCCATGCCGCCGGTGGGGGCAATGGTCACGATCACCTTGCGCTTGGACATCGGGTCGGTCTCCTTGGCTGAGCGCGCTATTATTTTTGCCCGCCGGCGTGCCCACAGTCATTGCGACGACATTTGGAGTCAGGGTTTACGCGGCGCAGGAGCGTCGATGCACAACAAGCCGAGCCGGCGACCGGCGGCATCCCTTTCCATCCCCGAGCTGCTGGAGCGTTCGGTCTGGTTTCCCGCGCTGGATGCGCAGGCCCAGGCGCGCGTGCTGGACGAGATCCGCGAGCAGCCGGTGGCCGCCGGCTGCGCACTGTGCCGGCGGGGCGACACGCCGCTGCACTGGTACGGCACGCTGGAGGGGCTGCTCAAGTGGTCCATCACCGCCGACGACGGCCGCGCCGTGACGCTCGGCGGCCTCTCGGTCGGCAGCTGGTTCGGCGAGGGCACGCTGCTGCGGGCCCTGCCGCGCTCGGCCGACATCATCGCGCTGCGCGACAGCCGGGTGGCGCGCCTGCCGCTGGAGACCTTCGAGTGGCTGCACCAGACGCAACTGAGCTTCAACCACTTCCTGCTGCGCCAGCTCAACGAGCGGCTGCACTGGTTCATGGGCAACTACGCGGCGCACCGGCTGCTCGACGCCGACAGCCAGGTCGCGCGGGCGCTGGCGGGCCTGTTCCATCCGTGGCTGCATCCGGGCAGCGATGCGCACCTGCAGACCTCGCAGGAGGAGATCGCGAACCTCTCGGGGCTGTCGCGCCAGCGCTGCAACGCGGCGCTCAACCGGCTGCGCGAGGCGGGGCTGCTGCGCATCGAGTACGGGGGGATCACGGTGGTCGACCTGGAAGGCCTGCGGCGCTTCGTCGAGTAGCGCCGGCCGGCCCCATGGCCGGCGGCTTCAGTGCTGCTGTTGCTGCGTCTTGTGCAGGGGCTTGGCGCCCGGGCTCTGGGGCTGTTCGCCTTCCTCGGCAGGGCCGGCATGCGGGCGCCCTCGCTGCAGCTCGTCGTGCTCTTCGTCGAGGCGGCGCACCTGCTCGTCACGCCACTTCTCGTAGTCCGGATCGCGCCGCGGCGGGCGTTCCTCCGCAGGACTGGGGGCAACGTGTCTGGGCATGATCAAGCTCCTTGGAAGGCGATTGCCTTCAAGCTAGCCGATGCCGTACTCGTCGATGTCGGGACGGCGCGGGATTCGCCGTCGGAGAACACGCACGTGGCGGCCGCGGCCGCGTAGCCCTCACAGCGTTCGCCAAGGACCTTGCCAAATTTTGCCAAAGCACCTAGGCTTGCGGGCGTGAGCACCATGAACATTTCACTGCCGGAGGCGCTCAAGGAGTTTGTCGACCGGCAGGTGGCCGAGCGCGGCTTTGGTACCAGCAGCGAATATTTGCGTGAGCTGATCCGCAAGGACAAGGATCGCACGCAGCTGCGCGCCTTGCTGATGGCCGGCGCCGGGTCCCCCTTGGGTGCGCCGGCCGACGAAGCCTTTTTCGAACAACTGCGCGCACGCGTCCAGAAGGGCAAGGCTGCGACGCGAGGCCGCTCCGCGCGTTGAAGTCCAAGCCAGTCCGTCCCCGCCAGCTTGCGATCGAGGACGTCGAAGCGGCAGTCGATTGGTATCTGACGGAGGCTGGTGCGCAAGCAGCCGCGGGATTTGTCGACGAACTGGAGGCGGCCTTTGCGCACATCGGTCGCCATCCGGGCGCCGGTTCGCCGCGTTATGCCCATGAGCTCGACATTGCGGGTCTCAGGTCGTGGCCCATGACCCGGTATCCGTACCTGCTCTTCTATTTCGAGCAAGCCCAACATATCGAGGTATGGCGCGTCCTGCATGGCAATCGTGACCTGCCGGCTTGGCTCTCAAAGCCTCCGGGCAAAGCCTAGACGCCACCTCAGAACTTGTGCGCCAGACGAGGCGGCCCGTCTTCTTCGCCCGTGCTCTCGTCGTCCACCGAGGCGAGTCGGAGGCGCGCGGCTTCGTGCCGCACCATCAGTTCCGCATAGCGCTCGCGCGCGGCCGGCTTCGACGGCGTCTGCTGCATGCAGGCGGCGAAGAAGCGCGACTCCTCCGCGTTCAGGCCCTGCAGCACCTCCTGCCCCTTGGCATCGATGGCCAGGCCGCTGCGGGCGGACAGCTCGGCGCGCTGCTCGGTGGACATGTCCAGAAGCTTCATGCTCGGCTCCTCGTCAACTCCTCGTAGTCTGGCACCAATCGCCGGCCGCGACACGCGGACCGCGCCTGGATGTCGCAGGCCTCATGCAACAGCGTCGCAGCCGCGTGACACCCGATGACGCGTCGCCGATCCCTGCGGCGCCGCACAACCAAACGCGTGCATCGGTCACTTGATATTTGCGATGGCCTCACCTAAAACCCACTTATTACATGGAGAAACCGGCCTGCGCGTCCGTGCGGCCGACAGAGGAAGGAAGTGCGAGCAACTGGCCCTTGGGCAGCGGGCCAGGCGGGGGACGATGAATGTTCACCTGGATCATCGGCTCAAGTCTGAGGTTCCGTTTCCTGGTGCTCGCCATCGCTGCCACGCTGTTGGTCTTCGGCACCCAGCAGCTGCGCAGGATGCCGGTCGACGTGTTCCCGGAGTTCGCTCCGCCCAAGGTCGAGATCCAGACCGAAGGCCCGGGCATGACCTCCATCGAGATCGAGGAACTCATCACCATCCCCATGGAAGACCAGCTGCGCGGCGTGCCGGGCGTCGAGTACGTGCGCTCCTCGTCTGTCACGGGCCTGTCGCAGGTGGTGCTGCTGTTTCGCACCGGCACCGACCTCATGGACGCGCGGCAACGCGTGCAGGAGCGCCTGAAGCTCGCCATCGCCGAGCTGCCGAAGTCCTCCGGCATGCCGGTGATGCTGCAGCCCCTGTCCTCGACCAGCCGGGTCATGAAGATCGGGCTGTCGTCGAAGGTGTACGACCCGATGGACCTGTCGATGATCGCCTACTGGACGATCAAGTTCCGCCTCATGTCCGTCCCTGGCGTCGCCAACATTCCCATCTGGGGCGACCGGATCAAGTCCCTGCAGGTGCAGGTCGAGCCGAGCCTCATGCGCGCCCACGGCGTCACGCTCAACGAGGTGATGGAGACCACCGCGGACGCGCTGGACATCGGCCTGCTGACGTACAGCTCGGGGGCCAAGGCCCGCATCGACGGCATGATCGACACGCCCAACCAGCGCTTCGCCATCCACAACGAGTCGCCGGTGCTCTCGGTCGAGCAACTGGCCGCGGTGCCGCTGACGCTCAAGGGCCGGCGCGTCAACCCGCCGCGCCTGGGCGACGTGGGCCAGGTCGTGTGGGACACCTGGCCGCTGGTCGGCGATGCCGTCATCAACGACGAGCGCGGCCTGATGATGATCGTCGAGAAACTGCCTTGGGCGAACACGCTGGAGGTCACGCGCGGCGTGGAGGAAGCGCTGGCGGCCCTGAAGCCGGGGCTGCCCGGCATCGAGATCGACTCCACGATCTTCCGCCCGGCGACCTTCATCGAGCTGTCGATGGCCAACCTGATGCAGGCGCTCGTCATTGGCTGCGTGCTGGTGGTGATCGTCCTGTGCGCCTTTCTCTACGAATGGCGGGTGGCGCTGATCAGCATCGTCGCGATCCCCCTGTCCCTGGTGGCGGCCGGCGTGGTGCTGCACCGGATGGGCGCCACGATCAACACCATGGTGCTGGCCGGATTCATCGTCGCCCTGGGCGACGTGGTGGACGACGCCATCATCGACGTCGAGAACATCGTCCGGCGGCTGCGGCAGCACCGGCAGGCGGGCAGCGCCAAGTCGACGGCGCGCATCATCCTCGACGCCTCGATCGAGGTCCGCTCCGCCATCGTCCATGCCACGGTGATCGTCGTGCTGGCGGTGACGCCCGTGTTCTTCATGGGCGGGCTCTCGGGCGTGTTCTTCGAGCCGCTGGTGCTGGCCTATCTGGTGGCGATGCTGGCGTCCATGGTGGTGGCCCTGACGGTCACGCCGGCGCTGTGCCTGCTGCTGCTGGACGGCACGCGCATCGAGCAGCGGGAGTCGCCGCTGGTCCCGTGGCTGAAGCGCCGCTACGGCGCGATGCTCACGCGCACCCTGGAGGCGCCGCGCAAGACGCTGACGGCGGCCGCGGTCTTCGTCGTTGCCGCCCTCTGCGTGTGGCCCTTCCTCGGGGCCTCGCTGCTGCCGGAGTTCAAGGAGCGGGACTTCCTGATGCACTGGGTTCCGCCCGAAGGCACCTCGCACCCGGAGACCTTCCGCATCACCCAGGCGGCCAGCCGCGAGCTTCGCGCCATCGAGGGCGTGCGCAACTTCGGCGCCCACATCGGGCGCGCCGTCGGCGGCGACGAGCCCTATGGCGTCAATTTCACCGAGAACTGGATCAGCGTCGACCCCAAGGTGGACTACGACAAGACCCGCGCCAGCGTGGAGGCGGCGGTGGCCGGCTACCCCGGGCTCTACCGCGACGTGCAGACCTACCTGAAGGAGCGGATCAAGGAGGTGCTGACCGGCGCGGGCGAGTCCATCGTCGTGCGCATCTTCGGTCCCGAGCTGCCGGTGCTGCGCGACAAGGCCCGCGAGGTGGAGAGCGCGCTGAAGGGCATTCCCGGGCTGGTCGACCTGCACCTGGAGCAGCAGGTCGACGTGCCGCAGGTGCAGGTCAAGGTGGACCTGGAGAAGGCCGCCCGCCACGGGATCAAGCCCGGCGACGTGCGGCGGGTCGTGAACATCCTGATGTCGGGCATCGAGGTCACGGACATCCACCGGGGCGGCAAGGTCTACGACGTCTTCGTGTGGACGGCGCCCGCGTCTCGCCAGAACGTGGACGACATTCGCGAGTTCCTGATCGACACGCCCTACGGCGGGCGCGTGCGGCTGGCCGAGGTCGCGGAGGTCGGCGTCCTGCCGACGCCGAACAAGATCAAGCGCGAGAACAACTCACGGCGCATCGACATCCACGCCAACGTCCGAGGCCGCGACCTGGGATCGGTGGCCAACGAGGTCGAGCAGCGGCTCGAGGGCCTGCAGTTCCCGATCGGCTACTACCCGCAGCTGCTGGGCGAGTACAAGGAGCGCCAGGCGGCGCAGCGGAACCTGCTGGTGGCGACCCTGGCCGCCGTGGCGGCGATCTTCCTCGTGCTGCATGCCACCTTCGCGAACCTGCGGCTGGCCACCATGGTCTTCCTGGCCCTGCCGGCGGCGCTGGTGGGCGCGGTGCTGGCGACCTTCGCGGCCGACCGGGTCATCTCGCTCGGCTCCCTGGTCGGCATCATCACCATCCTGGGCCTGTCGGCGCGCAACGGCATCATGCTCATCGAGCACTGCCGGCACCTCGAACGGGTGGAAGGGATGCCTTTCGGCCGCGCGCTCGTCCTGCGCGGCGCCGGCGAGCGCCTGTCCCCGATCCTGATGACCACCCTGTGTACGGCGCTGGCGCTGCTGCCGCTGATCGTGCCGGGCAGCATTCCCGGCCACGAGGTCGAGCACCCGATGGCGGTGGCCATCCTGGGCGGCATCGTCACCTCGTCCCTGCTGAGCCTGTTCGTGGTGCCTGTCCTGTACCTGCGCTTCGGTGCCGGCGAGCCGGTCGAGGTGCTCACGCCCCGCACGGCCTCGCCCTAGCGAAAGCCTGCCGATGACTGCATCGAGTCGACGGTCGAAGAAGAAGAGAGGCATCCATGGTTCGCTTGCTCGGTTATCTCGGCGTGTTCTCGGCGGTCATCGCCCTGGCCTTCGCTGCGCCCGGGCGGGCGCAGGCGCAGCAGGACCCCGCGCCGGACCACCAGCCCGTTCCCCGTTCCCAGACCAATGACAGCGCGGCGGACGACCACACGCCCAAGCCGGTGCAGGACGCGGCGGAGCCGGACCACGTCCGCGGCCAGGTCACCCGGGTCGAAGGGGCCTCCATCGTCGTGAAGACCGGCGACGGCAAGACGCTGAGCATCGGGCTCCAGGACAACACCACGGTCATCGGCCTGAGCAAGGGCAGCTTCACGGAAGTGGACTTCGGGGTCTACGTCGGTACGGTGGCGGTGAAGCTGGAGGAATACAGCCCCATCGTGCGCGACTCGGCGGTCTGGCTGCACAAGGGCTTTGAGCTGCGGATCATCGACGACAAGCTGCGCGGCATCGCGCTCGGGCACAGGAAGTGGGACCTGACGCCGGACAGCATCATCTCCCACGGCTGGGTCGACGACCTCGAGGTGCGGGTGCTCTCGATCAAGTGGGGCCCCACGGACTATGACGAGACCGATGTCGAGGTGCCGCGCGACGTGCCGGTGCAGCGGATGTCGCTCGGCGACAAGAGCCTGATCAAGCCGGGCAGCTCGGTGTTCGTCGGGGCGCAGAAGGGGCCGGATGGCAAGTACGTGGCGCTCTTCGTCCTGGTCGGCAAGGACGGGATCGTCCCGGCCCTGTAGCCGGCGAGTGCAACAGACAAGGAGGCATCCCATGAAGACAACCCAACCCATCGTCCTCTCGCGAGCAGGCTGCACGCGCCTGGCCGCGGTCGCGGCGCTGCTGTGGGTGCCGATGGCGGCGCATACCGCGGACTCCGGCCCCTCGAAGCCGGCCGCGAAGAGCTCCGCCGTCGCGCTTCAACCGGTGGCCGGCAGCAGCGTGAAGCGCGTCGTGCTGAGCGCCAAGGCCGCCGAGCGGCTGGGGATCGAGACCGGCACCGTGCGCGAAGAGCCGATCGTCTTCAGGCAGATGGTCAGCGGGCTCGTGGTTGCGCCCGTCGACAGGGCACCGGTCCCGAAGCCCGGCGGCGGCACCTTCGGCGGCTTCGCGCAGGCCGCCGGCGGCCCCGCCATGGGCCTGCCCGCGGGCGGCGCAGGCCCGGCTGCCGGGGTCGCCAAGGTCGCCGTCGTCGCGGGGGCACCGGCCGAGCCGCCGGCATCGGACGGTCCGGCGAGCGGCGCAGCAAAGGTCATGGCCGCCTCGGACCTTCAGCCTTCCCCCGGCACGGCACCGCCGCGGGCGAACGCGCCGCTGGTCGGCGATGCCTGGGTGCTGGTGAGCCTGTCGCCGGCGGAGTGGGAGCGGCTGGCGAAAGACAAGCCCGCGCGCCTGCTGCCGCTGGCCACCCGCGACCGTCCGCAGGGCGAGTTGGTGGCGCGGCCCTCCGGAATGGTGCCGGTGGAAGACGCGAAGCGCTCGATGCTGTCGCTCCACTACATCGTGGCCGGCGCGGACCATGGCCTCGCGCAGAACACCCGCCTGCGGGTCGAGCTGCAGATCGCCGGTGACGAGGCCCGGCGCAAGGTCGTGCCCTACGGTGCCGTGTACTACGACGGCAAGGGCGCACCCTGGGTCTATGTCGTCGCCGGCCCGTTGAGCTTCGAGCGCCGGCGCGTCGGCGTGGAGCGCGTGGTGGGCGACCTGGCGGTGCTCTCCAGCGGCCCCGAGGCGGGGACCCCGGTGGTCACCGTGGGGGCATCGCTGCTCTTCGGGGCGGAGATCTTCGGGAAGTAGGGCGCGCGTGCCGGCAAGGCGTTGGCGAAAGGGGGCCGCTATGTTTCGCTGGATCATTGGCCTGGGCCTGCAGTTTCGCTTCCTGGTGCTGGGCATCGCCGCGGCCCTGATGGTCTTCGGCACGGCCCGCCTGCGCCATGCGGCGGTCGACGTCTTTCCCGAGTTCGCGCCGCCGGTGGTGGAGGTCCAGACCGAGGCGATCGGCCTGTCGGCCGACGAGGTGCAGGCGCTGATCACACTCAACCTGGAAGAGCTGCTGTCGGGCGTGCCCTGGCTGCACTCGATCCGCTCGCAGTCGGTGACCGGCCTGTCGTCGATCGTGCTCACCTTCAAGCGCGGCACCGACATCATGAAGGCCCGGCAGATGATCCAGGAGCGTTTGACGCTGGCCTACACGCTGCCGAACATCGCGCAGCCGCCGGTGATCCTGCAGCCGCTGTCGGCCACCTCCCGCTTCATGATGGTCGGCATCACCTCGGACCGGGTCGAGCCGACCGAGCTGTCGCTGCTCGCACGCTGGACGGTCAAGCCGCGGCTGCTGGGCGTGCCCGGCGTGGCGAACGTGGCGATCTGGGGGCAGCGCCTGCGGCAGATGCATGTGCAGATCGACCCCAACCGTTTGCACGACGCCAAGGTGCTGCAGGAGGACATCATCGCGGCGGCCGGCGATGCGCTGTGGGTGTCGCCGCTGACCTTCCTCAAGGGATCGGCGCCCGGCACCGGCGGCTGGATCGACAACCGGAACCAGCGCCTGGGCGTGCAGCACACCATGCCGATCGAGACGCCGGAGGACATGGCGAAGGTGGCCGTCACGACGCCGCACTTGCTGCTGTCGGGCAAGAGCCTGTCGCTGGGCGAGGTCACCGAATTGACTTTCTCGCATCCGCCGCTGATCGGCGACGCGGTGGCCCGCAACGGCGGCGGCCTGATCCTGGTCATCGAGAAGTTCCCCTCCACCAATACGCTGGAGGTCACGCGCTCGGTCGACCGGGCGCTGGCGGAGCTGGCGCGCGGCCTGCCGGGCGTGCAGATCGACACCCGGATGTACCGGCTGGCGTCCTACGTCGACGACTCCATCGCCCACCTGGCCGAGGCGATCCTGATCGGGGGCGCGCTGGTGATCCTGGTGATCGGCGCCTTCCTGCACAGCTGGCGCAGCGCGCTGATCAGCGCGGTGTCGATCGCGCTCACGCTGCTGGCCGCCCTGGCCGCGCTGCAGCTGACCGGCGCCACCATCAACACCATGATCCTCGCCGGCCTGATCATCGCCCTCAGCGTCGTCATCGACGACGTGGTGGCCGACACCGAGCTGCTGCGGGAACGGCTGCGAGCGCGCAGCGCCGAGGGCAGCGCGACGGTCGCGGCGGTGGTCTTCGAGACCACCCTGGCATCGCGACGCGACGCGCTCTACGCGACCCTGGTGGTGATCCTCGCCGTGCTGCCCATCTTCTTCATGGGCGGCGTGGCCGGCTCCTTCTTCGAGCCGCTGGCGCTTGCCTATCTGCTGGCGGTGGCGGCGTCGATGGCGGTCGCGCTGACGGTGACCCCGGTGCTGAGCCTGATGCTGCTTGGGCATGCGGCCGGACGGGAACGCGAATCGCCGGCGGCGGCCTGGCTCGGCCGGCATTACGACACAGCCCTGCGGCGGCTGCTGGGCGTGCCGCGCAAGGCGGTGCTGGCGGGCGGGATCGCGGTGCTCGCCGGCATCGCCATCTGGCCGCTGCTGGGCCATTCGCTGCTGCCCACCTTCAAGGAGCAGGTGCTGATGGTGAACTGGTCCACGCCACCGGGGACCTCTCATGCCGAGACGCATCGGATCACCGCGCGGGTCAGCAACGAGCTGCGCTCCCTGCCCGGCGTGCGCTCCGTCGGCGCCCATGTGGGGCGCGCGGTGACCGGCGACCAGGTGGTGGGCATCAATGCGAGCCAGATCTGGATCGGCCTCGATTCCAAGGCCGACTACGACAAGACGGTCGCGGCGATCCGGGAGACCCTCGAGGGCTACCCGGGCATTGCGCACAGCGTGCGCTCCTACCTGCGCGACAAGGTCGGCGAGGTGCTCACCGGCACCGGTCACGCGATCGTCGTGCGCATCTACGGCCACAAGCTGGAGGTCCTGAACCAGAAGGCCGAGGAGATCAGGCAGGCGCTTGCCGGCGTCAAGGGCATCGTCGACCTGCACACCGAAGGCCAGGTGGAGGAACTGCAGGCACAGGTCAAGGTGGACCTCGATGCCGCCGGCCGCGCCAACGTCAAGCCCGGCGACGTGCGGCGCGCGACCGCGACCGTCTTCTCCGGCCTGGTGGTCGGCTACCTGTTCAAGGAGCAGAAGATCTACGAGGTGGTGGTCCACGGTGCACCCGAGGCACGCCACAGCCTGAGCAACCTGCGTGACCTGTGGGTGGACAAGTCGGATCGCACCCAGGTGCGCCTGGGCGATGTTGCCGACGTTCGCCTGGTCTCGACCCCGACGGTGCTGCGCCACGAGCGCATTGCGCCCTACGTCGACGTGGTGGCCAACGTGGCGGGACGCGATGCGAGCTCGGTGGCGGAAGAGGTGGAGGACCGGCTGGAGAAGCTCCAGTTCCCGCTCGAGCATCACCCCGAGCTGCTGGGCGAGTCGGCCGAGCTGGAAAGCGCCCAGCAGCACATGCTGGGCGTGGCGGCCGCCGCGCTGATCGGCATCCTGCTTTTGCTGCAGGCCTGCTTCGGAAGCTGGCGCCTGGCCTTCCTGGCCTTCCTGGGCTTGCCGGCCGCGGTGGCCGGCGGCGTGCTGGCGGTGCTCGCCAGCGGAGGCGTGATGTCGCTGGGCTCGATCGTGGGCTTCCTCGCGGTGCTGGGCATCGCGGCGCGCAACGGCGTCTCGCTGATCGATCACTACCAGCAGCTCGAGGCGCGGGACCGGGTGCCCTTCGGTCCCGAGCTCGTCCTGCTCGGCGCGCGGCAGCGGCTGTCGCCCATCCTCGCGGGCTGTCTAGCGATCGTCGCCGCCCTGCTGCCGATCGTCGTGTTCGGCCAGCGCGCCGGCTTCGAGATCCTGCAACCCATCGCCATCGTGATCATCGGCGGCCTGCTCGCCTCCACGGCCGTGACCTTGCTCGTGATGCCGGTCTTGTACCTGCTCGTTGGGGCGCAGGCCCGCCGCCACGCGGATCTGGGCCTGGCTGAGACGGCGTGAACCCCCTTGGAAAAGGAGAACATCCATGACGACGAAGAAGTTTCACCAACTGCTGGCCGTCGCCGCGATCGCTGCGTGCTGCTGCGGCGGCGCCGCCGCCGCGCAGCAGGACGCGGCCGGCACTTCGGCATGGCAGGAGGAGTTCGGCATCGCGGACTGCCGCCTGCTCACCGAGGGCCGCAACACCTACTTCGTGCTGGAGCCGGGCTACCAGCTCGTGCTCGAAGGCGGCGGCACCAAGCTGGAGATCACCGTCCTCGACGAGACCAAGACCATCGGCGCAACGAAGACGCGCGTGGTCGAGGAGCGGGAGTGGAAGAAGGGCGAGCTCTACGAGGTTTCCAGGAACTACTTCGCCATCTGCGAGCAGACCAAGGACGTCTTCTATTTCGGCGAGGACGTGGAGTTCTACAAGAAGGGCAAGGTGGTCGGCCACGACGGCAGCTGGCACGCGGGCGTCAACGGCAGCCGGGCCGGACTGATCATGCCCGGAACGCCGAAGCTGCGGATGAAGTACTACCAGGAGATCGCGCCCGGCGTGGCCATGGACCGGGCCGAGGTCGTCAGCCTCACCGAGACCTGCAAGACGCCGGCGGGCACCTTCACCGGCTGCCTGAAGGTGAAGGAAGGCTCGGCCATCGAATTGCTGGCGAGCGAGTACAAGTACCACGCCCCCGGCATCGGCCTGGTCAGGGACGAGGACCTGCGGCTGGTGCGCCACGGATTCATCAAGAACAAGTGACTGCGCCGTGCCTGCGGGCTCTGCCTCATTGCCTTCGGACCACGGCTACGCAATCATCCGTCGGCATTGAGGCAGGAGGCATGGCAACAATGAAGAACGGCAAGGGCTTGAATCGCATCTGTCGAAGCGCAACGCATTCTCTCGTCTGCTCCACCTTGATCGCCGCGGCGCCGGATGCGCTGGCGCTCGAAGTCGACCCGGAAGCCGTGCTCGCGGCCGCGCCCGCGGCCGGCAGCACCGATGCCGCCCCGCCGCTCGACAGGCCGCCCCGCCATGACGATGCCGACCTGCGGGTGGCGCAGTTCCAGCTGCCTCCACCCACCTCCACGTTGCCGGCCATCCCTGGCGATCCGGTGTACTCGAGCTACCCGGAGCGGCCGTTCATCTCGCGCCTGAGCTACCAGTTCTCCTACGGCAGCGAGTCCGACGTCACCTACCGCCGCAATGTGGACCTGGACAAGCGGCTGAAGGACAACTCCCTCATCCTCTCGCCGCAGATCAACGGAAGCATCATCTACCGGCCCACCGACCGGGTGGAGATGATGCTGGAGATGCTGCTCCAGCAGGACTTTGCCTCGCAGGAAGAAAAGATCGTCATCCTGCCGAACGGCCAGACGCAGCTGGCGCCGCGCCGCTACCTCATGCTGCCGATCGACCAGGCCTGGGTGACCTTCAAGGAGGTGGGGCCGGTGGACCTGACCTTCGGACGGCGCAACTACGAGGACGACCGGCACTGGCTGTACGACACCTCGCTGGACACGGCGCTGGCGCGCTTCAAGGAAGGCGCATTCCAGGCCGAGTTCAGCTACTCGCGCAAGGACCGGTTCGACGGGGACCTGTGGGGGCCGACCCAGAAGACCCGCAACGACACCTACATGGCCTACCTCGCCTACCGCGGCATCGAGGACATGCGCCTGGGCGGCTACACCATCTACCGGGAGGACCAGGCGGGCAGGGAAGGGCAGCCGCTGCACCTGGGCCTGCGCGCCTCCGGCAACCCGAGCGACCGCTTCAACTTCTGGAGCGAGCTGGCGATGCTGCGCGGCAAGGACGAGACGAAGAAGCAATTCCGGGGCTACGCCGTCGACCTCGGCGGGACCTACCGCTTTCCGCACCTGCCCTACGCGCCCAGCATCACGCTGGGCTTCGCTTATGGCAGCGGCGACGGGAATCCCAACGACAGGCGCAATCGCGAGTTCAGGCAGACCGGCCTGCAGTCCAACGAAGGCAGGCTGGCGGGCATCCCCAAGCTGAAGTACTACGGCGAGGCGCTCGATCCGGAGCTGAGCAACCTCCAGATCTTCACGCTGGGGGTGGGCTTCAGGCCGGCACCGAACGTCTCGGTCGACCTCGTCTATCACCGCTACAAGCTCAACCACCTCGCCGACACCCTGCGCAACTCGGCGCTGACCGCCGAGATGAACCAGGACGCCTCGCGGCCGAGCAAGCAGGTCGGGGACGCGCTGGACATCGTGGTGGGCATTCGCAACCTGTTCGGCATCCGGCGGCTGGGGCTGGACCTGAGGGCGGGCTGGTTCTTTCCCGGCCACGCCTTCCGCAACGAAGTGATCACGACCAATCCTGTCACCAGGAGGCAGACCAGCAGCTACCGCAACGCGGACCTGGGGATCAGCGTGATCGCCAAGTTCTGGTACTGAGCGAGCGGCGCATCGAGGGGAAGCACTGTTCCACGGGCGTCGCTTCCTGCGGCGAACATGCCGTCGCTCAAGCCACGCCATGCGCCTGCAACAGCGCCTCCCTGAAGGCCAGCGCCGCGCGCGAGGGCGCCGGCGAGCGCCGCATCACGCACACGAAGCCGCAGTCGTAGCGGAACATCGACTTGCGCACCGGCCGCATGCGCCCGCCGTCCTCGAAAACCCGCCCGTAGTGGTCGGGCAGGAAGCCCAGGAAGCGCCCGGAGAGAATCAGCGTCGCGATCGCCTCCTGGTCCAGGCCGGTGGCGGCGCGCTTGAGCCCGGCGCGGTGGCTGGCCTCCATGTTGGGCGAGTGGTAGCCCAGCCCGGCGAAGCGATGGGCGCGCAGGCCCTTCCAGTCCAGCCCGGTGTTGCGGCCCTCGAACAGCGGATGGCCGGCACCGCAGTACAGCAGCATGGTCTCGTCGAACAGCAGGTCGTAGGCCAGGCTCTCGGAGCTGCGGTGCGCGGGGATGATGCCCACGTGCAGGCTGCCGTCGATCAGCTGGCGCTCGATCGCGTTGATGGTGCCGATCTGGATCTGCAGCGCCACCTCGGGCGCGCGCTCGACGAAGCCGGCGATGGCCTCGCCGATGCGCGCCTTCGGGTTGGTCGCGGTCTTGTCGAAGAGCCCGATCTCCAGCTGTCCGCCCATGCGCTGGTGGATGTCGTCCACGCCGCTGCGGAAGGTGTCGACCGCGCTCAGCAGCCGCATCGTCTCCTCGTAGATGCGCTGCCCCTCGACCGTCAGCGCGAAGCCGGCGCGGCCGCGCCGGCACAGGGTGAGGCCCAGCCGCGTCTCCAGGTCCTTGATCTGCCGGCTGATGGTGGAGGTGCCGACGTTGAGCTCCAGCTCGGCCGCCGCCATGCCGCCGCAGTCGGCCACGGCCTTGAAGACCTTGAGCATGCGCAGGTCCGATTCGCCGAGCTGGCCCAGGCGGGAAGGGGCGGAAGAGGAGGGCGCCTTTACTTTCATGGATTGGCAAGTGAACGTGGATACTCCGTCATTGGCCGAAGTATCGAGCCTCCTCAGAATCGATGCCACCTCCAACCCGCCGGCGCGCCAGCGCCCTCCTGCCATGAGCTCCCTCGCTGCCGACACGCCCGCCCATCTCCCCACGGTCCGCACCGACGCCGCCTGGCTGGATGCGCACTGGATGCCCTTCACCGCCAACCGCCAGTTCAAGGCCGACCCGCGCCTGATCGTCGAGGCCCAGGGCCTGTACTTCACCGACAGCGACGGCCGCAAGATCTTCGACGGCCTGTCCGGCCTGTGGTGCTCGGGCCTGGGCCACGGCCGGCCCGAGATCACCGAGGCGGTGAGCCGCCAGATCGCGAAGCTGGACTATTCGCCGGCCTTCCAGTTCGGCCATCCGCTGTCCTTCGAGCTCGCCAACCGGCTGCGCGAGCTCACGCCCGAGGGCCTGGACTACGTGTTCTTCACCGGCTCCGGCTCCGAGGCCGCCGACACCTCGCTCAAGATGGCGCGCGCCTACTGGCGCGCCAAGGGCCAGGGCGGCAAGACCCGCCTGATCGGCCGCGAGAAGGGCTACCACGGCGTCAACTTCGGCGGCATCTCGGTGGGCGGCATGGTCGCCAACCGCAAGACCTTCGGCCAGGCGGTGGAGGCAGATCACCTGCCGCACACCCAATTGGCGGCCAATGCCTTCTCGCGCGGCGAGCCGGCGCAAGGCGCCGAGCTGGCCGACCGCCTGCTGGACCTGATCGCGCTGCACGACGCGAGCAACATCGCGGCCGTCATCGTCGAGCCCTTCTCGGGCTCCGCCGGCGTGGTGATCCCGCCCCAGGGCTACCTGAAGCGCCTGCGCGAGATCTGCACCGCCAACAACATCCTGCTGATCTTCGACGAGGTCATCACCGGCTTCGGCCGCGCCGCCGCCATGACCGGGGCCGACGCCTTCGGCGTGACGCCGGACATCATGAACGTGGCCAAGCAGGTCACCAACGGCACCCAGCCGCTGGGCGCGGTGATCGCGAGCCGGGAGATCTACGACACCTTCATGGCGGCCGGCGGGCCCGACTACATGCTCGAGTTCCCGCACGGCTACACCTACTCGGCCCATCCGGTGGCCTGCGCCGCCGGCGTTGCGGCGCTGGACGTGCTGGTGAAGGAAGACATGGTCGGCCGCGTGCAGGCGCTGGCGCCGCACTTCGAAGCCGCGGTGCACAGCCTCAAGGGCAGCAAACATGTGGCCGACATCCGCAACTATGGCCTGGCCGCGGGCTTGACGCTCGCACCGCTGCCCGGCGAGCCGGCGCGCCGGCCCTACGAGGTGGCCATGGCCTGCTGGAAGAAGGGCTTCTACGTGCGCTATGGCGGCGACACGATCCAGCTGGCGCCGCCTTTCATCGCGGAGAAGGCCGACATCGAGCGGCTGGTCAGTGCGCTGGGCGACGCGCTGGCCGAGACGGCCTGACTTTGACTACGGGGCGGCGGGGGCTCGACGGGCATGCAGCATGCCGTCAGCCCACGCTTGCCTGATCTTCGCGAGAAAACCAGCCGGCACCCGCGCATCGCCTTTGGCGTCTTCCAGCGTCTGGTGCATGGCCTCTGCAATGGCTTCGAGCACACGGCCAGGCTGGCTCACCCCGCAAATGCGGCGACCGAAGTCATGGAGTTCCTCGGTGCTGGGGTAGGCCTTGTTCCGATGCCTGCCCGCGAAAAGCTTGAGCGCCAGCGTACGGTCCTCGAGCTCGGGACCACCCGGGTACTGCGTGTACCTGTAGACCGAGGTCGTCACCACGTCGAACATCGGCGCGAGCCACACATCCGCGGAGGAGCGGTACAGCACGCCGAAGTTCTTCAGGTGTGCATCGCCGTTGCGCACCATGACGGAGAAGGCCACCTGCTGGAAGAAGCGGTGCAGGTTGTCGCTGTGCAGCCGCAGTTGCCGCAGCAGCTCGGCGATGCGCTGGTAGCTGCCCTGGTACTTCCGGTCCGACAGGATCTCGCGCACGCGCAGGCCTGCCAGGGCTGCGACGTCCTCGAAGCCCAGCCGCTCGATGCGGCCATCGTCGCGCTGCACCAGGTCGAAGCGGTCCAGGATCAGCATCTGCCCATCGTCGGAGAGGGCGAACGAAGGCACTTCGATGCCGGCGCTCCTTGCAGCGCTCAGGCACAGGTACTCGTTGGCCGCCAGGCTCGGGTAGGCCGCGCTGGCGGCCTTCACGATGAGCGAGGGGACGGGAATCGTCGGGCGGTCCGGCACCATGATCTTGGGCTGCATGCCCGCAATCCCGGCGCCCGTGCTCAGGTAGGCGGCCACCAGTTCGTTGAAGACCTCCGGCGTGTATCGGGTCTTGAGCAGTTCATCCTTGCTCAAGGGCGGCGGTGCTGCCGCCGGCGGATGCTCCGGAAGGCTGTACCCCAGCCGGCCGATCCCGTTGCGGCCGATCAGTGCCAGCAGATGCATGGGCGTCATCGGCTGCTTGGGGAACAGCTCCCGGATCTTCATGAACAGGTCGCCCTCGGGCAAGTTCTGGTCCATAGGCGGGAACAGGTCGCCGTCCTGCCAGGTGAGTCTCTCCTTGGGCGGCATGAGCAAGGCCACGGGCGGCTGATCGGGGTCCGGGTCGAGGTAGCGGAATTCGTAGGTCGACGTCTTGAGCAGCTGGCCCGCAGCGTCCGCGTCGCCGATGGAGACCGCGAGGGCGCGGATCTTTTCAGGAAGCATCGTCTTCTTCCTGGAAGCGGCGCGCGACTTCCTCGGCCGAGGGCAGGCCGACGCCCTCCAGGCGCATGCCCAGGCCCAGAGCACCCAGGATGGCCATCAGGGACGAGACGGTGGAGTCTTCGCCAGCCTCCAGGCGGTAGATGACCTCGCGAACCTTGCCGGCCCTGGCCGCGAGCTCGGACTTGCTCATTCCAAGGGCCTCCCGCCGTTCGCGAAGGGTGCGGCCAAGTTCATCCGGCAAGCGGAGAGTGTCAGTCATGGCTGACAATTATCCGTACGGTGGCGTGATTTGCAAGCTATAACTTGCAGCCGCCTGATTTGGATGCCAGCTGCAACTGCCAGTTTTGACTTACAAACTACGCACTGCGACGCAAATTTGCTAGCCATAACTGGCAACCAGGCCAGCGCCGTTTACCACGCAGCCGGCAGCTTCTTCAAGATCACCAGCCGCCCGTCCCGCTGCCCGACATAGCCGCCGGCCGTGAGCTCCTTCATCACCCGGTTCACCATTTCGCGCGAGGAGCCGACGCGGTCGGCGATGTCCTGCTGCGTCAGCTTGTGGCGCAGCAGGCGCTCCTCGCCCACCGGCTCCGACAGCTCCGTCAGCACCCGCACCATGCGGCCGTAGACGTCCTGCAGCGCCAGGCTGCGCACCTGCTCGGTCAGGCGCCGCACCATGCGGATCAGCTTGCGGGTCAGGTGCATCGCGAAGTCGGGGTGGTCGGCCAGGAACTGGCGCAGCTCCGAGCCCTGCACCACCCGGCAGCTGCAGGTCTCCATCGCCTTGATCGAGGCCGAGCGCTTCTCGCCGTCGATCGAGAGCTCCCCGAAATACTCGCCCGGGCCGTGCTCGGCCAGCACCAGCTCGCGGCCGTCGTCCGAGCTGGCATAGATCTTCACCCGGCCGCTCAGCAGGATGTAGAGCGAATCGGTGGTGTCGCCCTCGTTGATCAGGATGGCGTTCGCGGGAAAGGTGCGCGTCATGCCCCGCGGCGCGATCGCGTCGAGCAGGTGCTGCGGCAGGCGGTCTTCGGCGTCGGCGGGCATCGGGGCGCTCCTGTGCACATGGGGGAAGCTGGATGTCGCCCTCGCGGCGACCGATTTCGGCGTCCCCAGCGGCAGTGTGACGCAGTTCACATCCGCGCTGCGCACTGCGCACTCGTGACGAAGGGGCTCTTTCCCTAGATTTGCGACATGGCCGGTGCGCATCGTTTTCACCGGCCGAACAAGTCCGATGGAGCCCGCAATGACCGCCTCTTTCGCCCGCAGCCCTCTCCTGATCGCCCCCTGGATCAGCCTGCGGCTGGCGATGGTGGCCTTCGTGCTGGCCGTGAGCGCGGTGCTGGCGGGCTGCGCCGGCCTGCCGAGCGCGGTGCAGCGCACCCCCTCCCAGGCCCGCACCGACGTGACCGACACCCGCCTTGCCACCGTCGCCGCCGCCTCCATGCCGGAGCGCGACGAGGCGCTGTCGGGCCTGCGCCTGCTGCCGGCCGGCGAGCAGGCTTTCGAAGCCCGCATCGCCCTGGCCCGCGCCGCCCAGAAGAGCATCGACGCCCAGTACTACCAGATCGCCGACGACGCTTCCGGACTGCAGTTCCTGCGCACCCTGGCCGAAGCAGCCGGCCGCGGCGTTCGCGTGCGCCTGCTGGTGGACGACCTGCACGCCATCGGCCAGGACACGCTGCTGGCCGGCCTGGCCGCCCGCCCCAACGTCGAGCTGCGCATGTTCAACCCGCTGCCGGTGCGCAACGGCGGCGTCGCCTCCCGCGTGGTCTTCTCGCTGCACGAGTTCTCGCGCATCAACCGCCGCATGCACAACAAGCTCTTCGTGGCCGACAACGCCTTCGCCGTCACCGGCGGCCGCAACATCGCCGACGAGTACTTCGACCGCAGCGGCCCGGACAACTTCATCGACATGGACATCCTGGCCGCCGGCGCCGCCGTGCAGGCCCTGTCTACGGTGTTCGACGGCTACTGGAACAGCGAGCAGGCCTACCCGATCCAGAGCCTGGTCGACGCCGCCCTGACCCCCGAAGCCGCCCGCCGCGCGTTCGACCAGGCCGCACAGCGGGCCGGTGCCGCCGAGCGCCCACTGGCTTCGCGCGACCTGCTCGGGCAGACCAGCGTCGGCGCCCAGCTCGCTACCGGCCGCCTCCAGCTGCACCTGGCCGCCGTCCGCGTGCTCGCCGATGCGCCCGTCAAGGCCCCGATGGCCGACGGCGCGGTCATGAACGGCAAACTCGAGCTGCTGCAGTCGGCGCGCTCGGAAGTGCTGGTGGCCTCGCCTTACTTCGTTCCCGGCCGCCGCACGATGGAGATCCTCAAGCAGGCCACCGACAGCCAGGTGCGCGTCTCCGTCATGACCAACTCGCTCGCCACCACCGACGAGCCTCTGGTGCATGCCGGTTATGCGCGCTATCGCACCGCCCTCCTGGACATGGGCGTCTCCCTGTACGAGCTGATGCCCGGCGCCGTGCCAGCCCGCGCCGTCGCCGGCGAGGTGCATGGCTCGCTGGGCCGGCTGCATGCCAAGCTCGCCGTGGTCGACGGTCGCCGCTTCTACATCGGTTCCCTCAACATGGACCGCCGCTCCGCCCACCTCAACACCGAGATGGGCCTGATCGTCGACAGCCCCGAGCTCGCCGGCCAGCTGGCCAGCCTGCTGCGCGGCGAGCGTCAGCCCCGCAGCTACCAGGTGCGCAGCGCCGGCGGCTCGAAGAACCTGCAATGGGTGGCGCAGGGCGGTGACGCACCGGTCGTGCTGGCCCAGGAACCGAATTCCCGCTGGTCCACCCAGCTGCGCCTGGCGCTGCTGTCCAGCCTCATCGACGAGGAACTTCTCTGATCCTTCGGGAAGGGGTCCCTGAAGGAGGGGAGGGCAAGGCCCCCCTGCGCGCGGCGGCCCGTCGCAGTACCATGGCCGCGCCATGGCTTGTCCCGCCTGTGGATTCGACGTCGACCGCGACTTCGCCTTCTGCCCGAAGTGCGGAACGCGGCTCGCGGCCGCCCCGCCCCCCGCCCCCGAGCCCGAGTCCGACCGCCGCATGGTCACCGTGATGTTCGCGGACCTGTCGGGCTTTACGGCGCTGTCCGAGACGCTGGACGCCGAGGACCTGCGCACGCTGCAGACCGAGCTCTTCGAGCAGATGGCCGCCACCATCCGCCGCTTCGACGGCTTCGTCGAGAAATTCGTCGGCGACGCCGTGATGGCCGTCTTCGGCGCCCCCGTGGCCCATGAGGAAGATCCGGAGCGCGCGCTGCGCGCCGCCCTGCTGCTGCACCGCCGGGTCGGCGAGCTCGGCGAGCGCTGGCAGGCGCGCACCGGCCGGCCGCTGTCCCTGCATATCGGCATCCACACCGGCCCCGTGGTCGCGGGCCATCTCGGCTCGGAGGGCGATGCCGCCTATGCCGTCACCGGCGACACGGTGAACGCCGCCTCTCGCCTCCAGAGCGCGGCGGGCGCCGGACAAACCGTGGTCAGCCACGCGACCTGGCTGCACACGCAGCATGCCTTCTGCTTCGAACCCATGGGCGAACTCGCGCTCAAGGGCATGGCCCAGCCGATGTCGGCCTACCGGCTGGAAGCGGCACTGAACGCCCCCCAGTCGACGCGCGGCCTGCAGGCGCACGGCCTGACCAGCGCGCTGGTCGGCCGCGAAAAGGAACTGGAGGCGCTGCAGCAGGCCTTCGAGCAGATGCGCGCCGGCCAGGGCCAGCTGCTGCGCATCGTTGCCGAGGCGGGCAGCGGCAAGACCCGGCTGCTCACCGAATTCCTGGAGCACCTTCGGGTCCAGGGCCGGCTGGAGGACGTGGCCCTGCGCCGCGCCGCCTGCTCCCCGCTCGGCGAGCGCGCCTACGGCGTGCCGGCGGCGCTGCTGCGCGACGCCTGGGGCCTGGACACGCGCGACCCGGACGACACGGCGCGGCAGAAGGTCGCCGCGGCGCTCGTCGGCCTGGGCGTGCAGGAAGCCGAGATGCAGGCGCTCGCGGCCTGCCTGGGCCATGTGCTGGGCCTGGAGGGTGAGGAGGCGCACACCCGCTACCTCGACCCGGAGCGGCTCAAGCAGCAGATCTTCTTCGCCGTTCACGCCGTGGTCGAGCGCCGCCTGCAGCAGAACCCCGTGATCATGATCGTGGAGGACCTGCACTGGACCGATGCCGCCTCGCTGGAGCTGCTGCGCTTTTTGGTGGAGCGGCTGCGCGACCGGCCTTTCATGCTGATGGCGACGCAGCGGCCGACGCCGGCCCTGGAGGCCTGGGCCGAGGCCGCGGGCGCGCAGACCGTGCTGCGCCTCGAGCCGCTGTCGGCGCGCTCCAGCGATGCCCTGCTCGATGGCCTGTTCGGCCCGCGCGCCCTGCCCGGGGCCTTGCGGCAGCGCATCGTCGAGCATGCCGGCGGCAACCCGTTGTTCCTCGAGGAGATGGCCCGTGGGCTCATTGCCGACGGGCTCCTGATGCGCCGGGGGGAGCGATGGGTCTACAACCCCAGCGTGAGCGCCGTCCAGGTGCCGCAGACCGTTCACGGCTTGCTGCTCGGCCGCATCGACCGGCTGCCCCCGCCCGTCCGCGCCGTGCTGCGCGAGGCCGCGGTGATCGGCCCCGAGTTCGACGAGGCCCTGCTGCGCGGCGTGGCGAGCGCGCCGGAATCGGTGGCGCAGGGGCTGGACAGCCTGCTCGACGCCGGCATGCTGGCCGCCATGCCCGCGGAGGACGGCCGCGAGTTCCGCTTTCGCCAGGGCTTGCTCCAGGAGGTCGCCTACCAGAGCCTCCTGCTGCGCCGCCGCACCGAGCTGCACACCCGCATCGGCGAGGCGCTGGAGAAGCAGTGCGGTGGCGAGCCCCGGCGGCTGGAGGAACTGCAGGCCCTGGGCCATCACTTCCGGCTGAGCGTGGACAAGGTGCGCGGCGCGCGCTATCTGGTCGCCGCCGGCGACTGGGCGCGCGGCACCTACGCCAATGACGACGCGATCCGCGACTACATGCAGGCGCTGGAGATCCTGGCCGCCAGCAAGGGCAACGAGGAACAGCGCCTGGCCGTGCGAGAGCGCCTGGCCGACGTGCTTGCCCCCGCGGGCCGCCTCGCCGAGGCCACGCAGCAGCTGTCCGCCGCCCGCGAAGGCCGCTCGGCCGACGGCGACCGGGTCTCCGAGGCCCGCCTGCTCGGCAAGATCTCCGCCCTGCGCTGGGAGGCCGGCGACCGCGTCGAGGCCCAGGAGTGCCTCACCACGGGGCTGGCGCTGGTCGACGGCGAGGCGCCGCACATCGAGCGCGCCTGGCTCTACCAGCGCATGGGCGAACTGCGCTTTCGCAACGCCGACAACCACGGCGCGCTGAACTGGACCCAGCGCGCGCTCGCCCACCTGGAGGCGCTCGAGGGCCGCGAGGGCGCGGACGAGGAGGAGCGCCGCAACGCCCGCGCCGCCGCCGCGCTCGCCCTCAATACCCAGGGCGTGGCGCTGGCCCGGCTGAACCGCCTGGACGAGGCCGTTGCCCAGCTCGAGCGCAGCGTGGCGGTGGCCAGCCAGGCCGACCTGCCGCAGGCCGAATGCCGGGCGCTGTGCAACCTGGGCGTGCTCTACAGCTCCAGCCACCCGCAGCGCGCCATCGAGGCCTGCGAGCGCGGCTTGGAGACCGCGCGCCGCATCGGCGACCTGGGCCTGCAGTCGCGCCTGTCGGCCAACCTGGCGGTGGCCTACTGCACCCTCACCAACCGCTGCGACGAGCGCGGCGTCGGCGCCGCCCATGCCGCCATCGAGATCGACCGCAGCACCGGCCAGCTGGACCACCTGGCCGTGTCGCTGGTCGTGCTGGCGCAGATCTACCAGTGCCACGGCGAGGCGGCGCGTGCGATGCAGCATTACCAGGAGGCGCTGGCCCTGGCCGAGAAGAGCGCCGAGCCGCAGTTACTCTTTCCTTGCTATGAAGGGCTTGCAACCCTGTACCTCGATGCCGATGATGGCGTGCAGGCGGAGCGCTACATGGCGCTTGCCCAGGACACCTGCCAGCGTGCGGGGCTGGACCCCGATGCGCTGGTCGTGCTTCCGTTCCTTTGCTGAATTTGCAGAAGGGAGTCGTTCATCATGGCCATGACAATGCACCCCGTCGCCCCCGGTGAAGTCGCACCGGGCTTCGCGCTCCCGTCGATTGCCGGCTCCGGCATCGTCACGCTCGACGACTATCGCGGCCGCAGCCCGCTCTTCCTGTCCCTGATGCTCGGCCTGTGGTGCCCCTTCTGCCGCCGGCAGCTGGCGCAGCTCGGCACCTTCGAGGAGCGGCTCAAGGGCATGGGCGTCGAGAGCCTGGCGGTGGTCGCCACGGCGCCGGAGAACGCGCGGCTGTACTTCAAGTTCAGGCCCACGAAAGTGCCTCTGGCCGCCGACCCCGATCTCTCCACGCATCGCGCCTATGGACTCCCCAAGCCGGAGCCCACGCCGGCCTTTATCGAAGCGTTGGACACGGTGCGCGTCAACCCCTACGGCGACCTGCCCGAGCCGCTGCCGGTCTCGCAGGCGGGCAAGGTGCTGCAGGAGATGGATGGCTACCAGTACACGCCGGCCGACCAGGTCGACGTCGAGAAGCAGTGGCCGCAGCTGAAGGGGCTGTTCATGATCGACCGCACGGGGGTTGTGCGCTGGGCGTACGTGGAGTGCGCGACGGAGGGGCTGGCGGGGATTGGGAAGATGCCGGCGGCGGAGGAGATATTGGAGGCGGCGCGGCAGTGCGCGGCTTGAGAGGGCGTTGAGGCGAGCTTTATCGCCCGAAGCCAGTATCTTGCACATATCGCCTTTAGGCGATAAAATGCAGTTACTGGCTTTGGCCGATAAATGCACCAACCGCCGATGGACTACGCAATCCGACTCGCAGACCAGCTGAGAGCGCATCTTCGTGCCCTGCGCAAGGAGCGCGGGCTGACCCAAGCCCAGCTCGGGCAGCGGCTGGGCCTTGGCCAGGCGCGTATCGCAGAGATCGAGGCCAAGCCGGGCTTGGTCAGCGTCGATCAGCTGGTCCAGATCCTGTCGGCCCTCGGTGCCACCCTGGTCCTGCGTGAGCTCGGGGAGGGCGCCGCGTCTTCAGTCGTGACAGCCCGTGAACCCGACGCCAAGGCCCTAACAAAACCAACGGCAAAGCGAGGGTCGACCCGTACACCGCCCCGGGCCCTCATCATCCCGCCGAAGAAGGGCTCCTGGTGAGCGCCGCCCTTGGCATCTGGATGAACGGGGAGCTTGTTGGCCACTGGAAAGTCGAGCGCGGCACCAGCAGCCTGACCTACGCGAGCGAATGGCTGCAGTCCGAGAAGCGCCGTCCGCTGTCGCTGTCCCTCCCCATCACGGGTGCGCGCGAGACCCGAGGGCAGGTGGTCACCAACTACTTCGACAACCTGCTGCCGGACAACCAGAAGATTCGCGAGCGCCTGAGCCGCCGCTTCAGGACCCGCAATGCCGAGGCCTTCACCCTGCTCGAGGCGATCGGCCGCGACTGCGTCGGCGCCGTGCAGTTGCTCCCTGAAGGCATGGCGCCGCAGGGCTGGGATCGCATCGACTGCGAGTCGTTGAGCGACGCGGGGGTGCGCAGGCTGCTGGACGCCGTGCCCTCGGACACCCCATTGGGCCAGGCCGCGGACGATGAAGACCTGTTCCGGATCTCGCTTGCAGGTGCGCAGGAGAAAACGGCGCTGACTCGGGTCGGCAAGCGATGGTGCCGGCCGCATGGTGCGACGCCGACCACGCATATCTTCAAGCTGCCGCTGGGGCTGGTCGGCGGATCGCGGCGCGTCGACCTGTCCGATTCCGTCGAGAACGAATGGCTCTGCGCGCAGCTGATCCGCGAGCTGGGCCTGCCGGTCGCCAACTGCGACATGGCGGAGTTCGACGGGCGGAAGGTGCTGATTGTCGAGCGCTTCGACCGTGCCTGGATGGACGGCGGCTCGTGGATCGCGCGCCTGCCCCAGGAGGACTTCTGCCAGGCGTTGGGGTATCCGCCGGATAAGAAATACGAGAAGGATGGTGGGCCCGGCATGGAAGCCTGCCTGAAATTGTTGGACGGCAGTTCCGATGCGCAGGTGGATCGGACGGCGTTTCAATTGACCCAACTGGCGTTCTGGCTGCTGGCTGCGACCGATGGGCATGCGAAGAACTACTCGATCTTTCTTGCGCAGGGCGATGTTTATGCGATGACGCCGCTCTACGACGTCATCTCGGTCTGGCCTTACGTCGGGGACGGAGCCAACCAGTTCCGATGGCGCAGCGCGGGGCTCGCGATGGCGCTGCGCGCGAAAAATGCGCACTACGCACTTCATACGATCCAGGCCAGGCACTGGCATTGGCTGGCAATGAAGAATGGTGGGCCCTCGGTTTGGGAGGCGATGACTGCCATGGTCGGCGAGGTGCAGGCGGCGATTGGGCGAGTCGAGGCGCGGCTTCCGACGGCGTTTCCCGGAAAGACCTGGGAGCGCATCGTGAAAGGGATGCGGTCACAGGTTAGGCAGTTTGAAAGTGGGCTACGCGCGCTGGAGGGAGGTTGAGGCGGCAACGCGAGCGGCCGTACGGGAGGCAGAGGCCGTGGCTGCCTCAACGCAGCGGCAAAGGGGTCTAAATGGGCGTTCTTTTGGGTGCGAGTGGCGGCGGTAAGTGCGCCGCCGTTCAGGCAGGCCCGGAGCCTATTTGCCCTTCTCGCGAATCGCCTTCCACTTTTCCTCGTAGCCGTCGATCAGCTGCTGGAATTCCTTGAAGCCCCACTCGGCGATTTCGTCCCTGCGTTCCTCGAAATCGGGACTGCGCTCCTCGAACTCCAGGCGCGTCTTGAGGTTCTCCAGGTCGCCGCAGTGCCCCATGATCACCACCCACAGCTCGCGCGGCGTGTAGAAGCCGCCGGCCAGCGTGATCAGCGTGATGATCGCGCTCAGGACCAGCACCACGTTGCTGGCCGCGATGCTTCGCTCGGGCCCCAAGGTCTGGAAGCCTGTGATCACCGTTACCAGCGCCGAGAGCGCTGCCGCAGACATCTGGTAGCCGAAGTTCAGGCGGCGGTACCACTTTGCCAAGCCGAGGCGCCGGTTGCAGGTGGCGTCGATCTGGCGGTAGAGGTAGTTGAGCTGGGTTTCGGCGTGCCGGCGACGCTCGGGGCGAGGTGTGGAATCGGACTCGAAGCCCGGCTCGTGTTGCTGGACGATTGCGGTGGGCTCGGCTGACATCGCGCGGTCCTTTCGCATGGGGGCTCGGTGCTTCGGGAGACGAGGGGATGATGCAGCAGGGGTGGGGCGGGCTCTATATGCGGAAAGCCCTAGCCTGGTCCGGCGCCCGGCGCAGCAGCGGAAATGGGTGTAAACGGGCGGATAAATGCGCCACGCTCGACGGTTGCCCGGAGGGAATGGGTGTAAATGGATGTAGTATTGGCGCCGATGATCCGATCCGACGGCGTCCAGATCACCCCCGAGATCCTGAACCTCATCGCTGGTGTCGATGAGTTCAAGGGCGCTTGGCGAGCCCTCGGCACCCTGGCGCCGGATCGGCTCTCGGCGTTGCGGCGGGTGGCCACCATCGAGAGCATCGGCTCGTCCACCCGCATCGAGGGCAGCAAGCTGTCGGACCGGGAGGTCGAGCGTCTGCTCACAAGCCTGCAGATCAAGTCCTTCACCACGCGCGACGAGCAGGAGGTGGCCGGCTACGCCGAGGTCATGGAACTGGTGTTCTCGTCGTGGCAGGACATCACCCTCACCGAGAGCCACGTCAAGCAACTGCACCGCGACCTGCTGACCTACAGCGACAAGGACGCGTTGCATCGTGGCAAATACAAGACCTCCACGAACAACGTGGTCGCCTTCGACGAGGACGGAAAGCAGCTGGGCGTGGTGTTCGAAACCGCGACACCCTTCGACACGCCGCGGCTGATGACCGAGCTGGTGACCTGGTTCAACGAGGAACGCGACGCTGCGCGACTCCACCCCCTGCTGCTCATCGGCATCTGGGTCGTGGTCTTCCTGGAGATCCACCCATTCCAGGACGGCAACGGTCGCCTGAGCCGGGTACTGACCACCTTGCTGTTGCTGCAAGTCGGCTATGCCTACGTGCCGTACAGCTCGCTCGAAAGCGTGGTCGAGCTGAGCAAGGAGGCCTACTACCTTAAGCTGCGGCAGACACAAGGGACGATTCGCACCGAGTCTCCGAACTGGCAGCCCTGGCTCGTCTTCTTCCTGCGCGCACTGGCGGAGCAGGTTCGTCGGCTCAATCGCAAAGTCGAGCGCGAAAAGCTTGTGCTGGCCGTACTGCCCGACCTCTCATTGCAGATCGTTGAATTTGCGCGGGAGCATGGGCGCATCACGATGGGGGATGCGATTCGGCTGACTGGGGGGAATCGCAATACGCTCAAGCAGCATTTCCGGGCGCTTGTTGAACGGGGCCATCTGAGCTTGCGTGGTAGCGGGCGTGGAGTTTGGTACGAACTGCGCTGAGGGTCGTGCGTTGCAACGCGGGCGCACTGCGCCCTAGCGCCGGTCGACTCCCTGCGCCGTGGTGCAGGGCTACGATCGAGAGCGTCGGAGCAGCGACAAACCCGAGGGGGTGATCTCGCTGACCACCACGCCGACCTGTGGGCCACCGCCCAGGAGATCGACGACGACACGCATCACGGCATCGACATGACCTGCTTGAAACAGAGCACTGACGGCGAGCAGGTTTTGGTCGCCCGTCAGGACATGAGGGAGAGGTTCGCTGGCGATGCGACGGAGCAAGGAGTGCTCGCTGCGTTTCTCTCGGACGCGCGATCCCAGTACTTTCAAGGGTTCATTTTTCACCGGGCGATCGTCATCAAGTGATGACGATAAGTCCACGGACTAGAGTGCTCATTTTTAGAGCCGGGCGTCGGCGTTTATGCCAATGGATCTGTCCGTTGTGCCGCGGAAGCCGACATTGGGCCCATGTTCGCGTACTTCCGTAGTCGGCCATGACCTGCCATGACCGGACATTCGCCCGTCCGCCAGCAACGACCGGTCTTGCGCGCATGCCTGTAGTTCGGTGCTTCGGGTCTAAACTAAGGAAGCTCACGAATGCTCGCCGCCCGCGGACGCACTTCGGCTCGTAGAACCTTGATGCAACGCCAGTTCACGAAACCGAAGCGCCGCAGGGTTATGAGTGTCAACTCGCGTTGCCATCGCCAATGAAATGCCCGCTGAAGCCGGAAGCCCCTGAACGGGCCGGAACACCACGTCCCGTGCAGCCAGTCGCGCACTGACTGAAGGCACAAGTGCCACCCCCATCCCGCTTTGCACCAGACTAATCACCGTTTGCACCTGGGTCGCTTCCTGGGCGACGTGTGGCGTCAACCCGGCTTGCTGAAACACCAGCATCACCATGGCGTGCAGGCCCGGAACGTGCGTCGAGGCATAGTCCACGAAAGGCTCGCGCGCCAATTCTGGCAGCGCGAGGCGCTTCTTTCGGGCCAGCGCGTGCGTTGACGGCAGGACCGCACAGAACACGTCACGCTCAACGATCTCGAACAGCAGGGTGCTGGCGGATCCGGTCGGATAGCGGACCAGCCCTACGTCTAATTCGCCGCTTTCAACCATTGCAAGCAGTTCGCGGTTGGCGGACTCCCGCAGCACCAATTCGACCTGCGGATAGCGAGCGCGAAACGCGGGCAGCAGCCTTGGCAGCAGCGCGTAGGTGGCCGAGCCGACAAAGCCCACCCGCAGCGTCCCCCGCTCGCCCCCGGCTGCGGCGAGCGCTGCGTCACGCAAGGCTTTCGCATCGTTCACGCAGCGTCGGGCCAAGGCCAGTGCGGCAATGCCCGCCGCCGTCAACGCGACGCCGCGCGCTTGGCGATCGAACAGCGGCGCGCCCACCTCCTCCTCCAGCTTGCGGATCGCCACCGAGAGCGGCGGCTGCGCCATGTGCAGGCGCTCGGCAGCGCGGCTGAAGTTGAGCGTCTCGGCCACGGCAATGAACTGATGCAACTGGCGCAGTTCCATGAGGCTTACTTTGCATGTATGGCAAATGACATGAACGGTATTGGACGCGTTAAGGCTCCACTTCTACGATTCGTGCATACCCCAACAGACGAGCGGCCCGAGACACCGCCAGCCACCATGACCACTCCTGCGTCGAATCTGCCACTCGAAGGCGTCCGAATCCTCGACCTGAGCGCGGTCGTGCTCGGCCCCTACGCCAGCCAGAATCTGGCCGAGTACGGCGCCGACGTCATCAAAATCGAACCGCCCGAAGGCGACTCCACCCGGCGCACCGGGCCCAGCACCGAGCCCGGCATGGGCGCCATCTTCCTGGGCGTCAACCGCGGCAAGCGCAGCGTGGTGCTGGACCTAAAGCGCGCCGAAGCTCGCGCCGCACTCCTCACGCTCGTCGACACCGCTGACGTGCTGATGCACAGCATTCGCCCGCAAAAACTCGCGGCCATCGGCCTGGATCCGGACACGCTGCTGACACGCAACCCGCGCCTGGTCTACGTCGGCCTGCACGGCTTCGCGGAGGACGGCCCCTACGGCGGCATGCCGGCATACGACGACATCATCCAGGGCCTGTCGGGCTGCGCGGCCTTGATGGAGCGGCAGTCCGGCGCGCCGCAGTATTTCCCGACGATTGCGGCCGACAAGACCTCTGGCCTCGTGGCCACCCATGCCATCCTGGCCGCGCTGTTCCGGCGTGAGCGCACCGGCAAGGGCGGCTATGTCGAGGTGCCGATGCTCGAATCGATGGTGTCTTTCAACCTGGTCGAGCACTTCTACGGCCATCACTTCTTGCCACCCCTTTCGGACACTGGCTATCCGCGCCTGTTCGCCAAGCATCGCCGCCCTTATCGCACTGCCGACGGCTACCTCTGCGCCATGCCTTACACCGACGCGCACTGGAAGCGCTTCTTCACCGAAGGCGGCATGCCCGAAGCCGCGGCCGATCCCCGCTTCGCCGACATCACCGAACGCACGCGCAACATCGATGCGCTCTACACGCTGGCCGCGCAAGTCATCGAGACGCGTAGCACCGACGAATGGCTCGACGTATTCGCGCGCCTCGAAGTGCCGGCCTCGCGCATGAACCGCCTCGAAGACCTGCCCGACGACGCACACCTCAAGGCAACCGGTTTCTTTAAGACCATCGATGACCCGAAGATGGGCAAGCTGAATTTCCCTGGCGCGCCGGTGCGCATCGATCGGCAACAACTGCCGGTGCGCATGGCCCCGCGCCTCGGCGAACACACCCACCAGGTATTGAGCGAAGCCGGCATCGCACCCATTGGCACCGAACAACCCGCCCTGCAAGGAGCACCGATATGACCGCACCCACAACAGCCAAGTACCCGCTGCTGGGCCATGGCTTCTTCTGGCAAGACCTCGAGGTCGGCCAGAAATTCCAGACCTTCAACCGCACCGTGACCGAGACCGACCTGGTCAATTTCATCTCGTGCACTGGCATGCTGGAGATCATCTTCATCGATGCCGAAGGTGCGGCCAGCGCGATCGGCGGGCGCCCGGTGCCCGCAGCGCTGACCTACTCGCTCATCGAGGGCTTCATCCTGCAAACCATGATCCAGGGCACGGGCATGGCGATGCTCGAATGCACGCAGAAAGTGCTGGGCCCGGTGCGCGTCAACGACACCATCCACGCGGTTGTCGAGGTCGCCGGCGTCAAGCCCACCTCCAAGGGCAACCGCGCCATCGTCGATTCGAACATCGACGTCTTCAATCAGCGCGGCGAAGCCGTGCTGCGCTACACGGCGCGCCGCATGCTCGCTGGCCGCCCCGAATCCCACTGACCTCTCAATGCAAGGCCCACTCACCATGACCGCTGCTGTCCAGACCCGCCCTGCCTCTGTTCGTGATCGCGTGAGCGATGCGGAATGGAAGGTTCGCACCGACCTTGCCGCCTGCTACCGCCTGGTGGCGAAGTACGGCATGAGCGACCTCATCTACAACCACATCACGGCCAAGGTGCCGGGCGATGCGAAGCACTTCCTGATCAACCCGTTCGGCTTGCTCTACACGGAGATCACGGCCTCGTGCTTCTACACGCTGGACCTCGACGGCAACGTCGTCGACAAGCCCGACGGCGAGTTCGGCGAGTTCCCCGTAAACCGCGCGGGCTTCATGATTCACAGTGCCGTGCACGGCGCACGGCCCGACCTGAAGTGCGTCATGCACACCCACACCCGTGCCGGCATGGCGGTCTCCGCGATGAAGCAAGGATTGCTGCCGCTCACGCAATCGGCCATGCGCTTCTACGGCGCGATCGGGTTCCATGACTATGAGCAGCCCACGGTTGACCTGAGCGAGCGCGACCGTATCGCGCACGACCTCGGCCCGCACAGCACGCTGATCCTGCGCAACCACGGACTGGTGGCCTGCGGCCCGAGCGTGCAGGACACCTGGAACCTGATGTACTGGCTGGAGACCGCATGCCAGGTGCAGGTCGACGTGCTGGCCAGTGGCGCCGAAGTCAGCATGCCCAGCGCCGAACTGGCCGCCCAGATGGCTAAGCGCTACGGCCCGCAAGGCAAGGTCAACTTTTCGCCGATGGAATGGCCCGCGCTGCTGCGCCAGCTCGATCGCGAAGACCGTTCGTACAAGACCTGAGCGGCTGAACGCTCGCCCCATTCAATAAACCGGAGACAACCATGTTCAAGCCCCTCGCCCTCGCCCTGGCCGCCACGGCCGTTTTCGCTACGCCTTTGCTTTCGCATGCCGAAGACAAATACCCGTCCAAGACGGTGAAGATCATCGTGCCCTATGCGCCGGGCGGTCCCAACGACATCGTGGCCCGGTTGCTCGCAGCCAAGCTCGGAGAGATGGAGAAGCAGTCCTTCATCGTCGAGAACAAACCGGGCGGCGGCTCCAACATCGGCGCCGACTTCGTCGCCAAGGCGCCAGCCGACGGCTACACCTTGCTAATCGCTGCGACCTCGCATGCCATCAACATGACGTTGTTCCCGAAGGAGCAACTGAAGTACGACCTGCTAAAGGACCTCGCGCCGGTCTCGATGATCATGACTGGTCCCCTGGTGTTGGTGACGCGGCCTGATTTCCCGGCCAGCAACCTGAAAGAACTCGTCGTGGCCGCCAAAGCAAAGCCCGGTGAGTTGTCGTTCGCCTCTTCGGGCAACGGTTCGTCGACGCATCTCGGTGGCGAAATGCTGAACAGCGCGGCTGGCATCAAGACCATTCATGTGCCCTACAAGGGCAGCGGCCCCGGCCTCACCGACGTGATGGGCGGCCAGACCACTTACATGCTCGACACCATGATCTCGGCCACGCCCTTCGTGACGTCGGGCAAGCTCAAGGAGCTGGCCGTCACGGGCAAGAAGCGCTCGCCTGTTCTACCCAACGTGCCGACCGTGGCCGAACAGGGCTACCCCAACTTCGAAGCGGTTGCGTTCATCGGCATGATGGCGCCGGCCGCGACACCCAAGCCGATCATCGACAGGATCAACGCGGACATGCAGAAGATCCTCGCGATGCCGGAAATCAAGGACAAGCTGGCGGCGCAGGGTTTTGCCGCCGAGTGGATGAAGCCGGCTGACTTCGGCAGCTACCTGGCTAAGGAAGTGCCCAAGTGGGGTGCCATCGTTAAAAGCGCGAACGTCAAGGTCGACTGATATTGCCGGCCCAGGCTGTGAAGACGGACAGTTGCGCGCCTTCGCAACCCAAGTCGGCGTGCGCGAGACGCGTAGGATCGCCGGCGATCATGTGTTGACCGCGGACGAGTTGCGGCACCCGAACAGTTCTCCAATGCCATCGCGGCTGGTGCCTATCCCATAGACATCCACCCCGCCGCAGATGGCGAACTGCGATATGAGGGGCTGGGCGACGACTACGCGTACCAAATCCCGTACCGCAGCCTCATTCCGCTGGGCTTTGACAACGCCTTGGTCGCGAGCGAGGACCCAAGTCGATATGGCCTCTATCGATTGGGCGTCGCAAAGACCGCTACGAATCGCATACCCGGCCTGCCGCCCCCCAATCCGGGCTCTGTGTACGCGCGTCAGCTTGTCGGCAAGCTCAACTCCTCACACCCCCAACAACTCCTCCAACACCTTCGGCTCCGCCAACAACCCCGCCGAAGGCCCCTGCCTCACGATCTTCCCCTTCTCCATCACCACCGCCTGCTCGGTGTGCCCCAGCACCTTGCGCCAATCCCGATCCACGATCAGCGTCGCTATCCCGGTCGCCCGAATCTCCGAGATCACCCGCCAGATCTCCGCCACGATCAACGGCGCGAGCCCTTCAGTCGCCTCATCCAGAATCAGCAACCGCGGATTCGTCATCAACGCGCGCCCGATCGAAAGCATCTGCTGCTCTCCACCCGACAGCTGCTGCCCCCCATGCGACAGCCTTTCCGTCAGCCGCGGAAACGTCGTCATCACCCGATCGAAGGTCCACTCCCGCTTCCCATCGATCCCCGCCCGCGCGCTCATGACGAGGTTCTCCTTCACCGACAGGTTCGGAAAAATCCCGCGCCCCTCCGGCACATACCCGATCCCCCGCCGCGCCATCTTCTCCGGCGCCCACCCGGTCACATCGACCCCATCCAGCTTCACCCGCCCCGAGGCCGGCCGCACGTAGCCCATCAGCGATCGGATCAGCGTGGTCTTCCCCATCCCATTGCGCCCCAGCAGCCCGATCGAGGTCGCCGAAGGCAGTGCGACGTCGACGCCGCGCAGGATATGGCTGTCCCCGTAGTAGGTGTTGAGCCCTTCGATCTGCAGCATCTCAGTGGTCCTCGCCCAGGTAGGCCGTGCGTACTTCGGGATTCACGCGGATCGAAGCCGGGTCGCCCGTCGCGATCACCGTGCCGTTCACCATCACCGTGATGCGGTCCGCGATGCGGAACACCGCATCCATGTCGTGCTCCACCAGCAGGATCGCGTGGGTGGCCTTCAGGTTGGCGAGCAGGCTCAGCATGCGCTCGGTCTCCTCCGCGCCCATGCCGGCCAGCGGCTCGTCCAGCAGCAGCACGCGCGGCTTGGTGGCCAGGCACATCGCGACCTCGAGCTGGCGCTTGGCACCGTGGCTCAGCGTGCCGGCGACGCGGCCGGCCACCGTGCCCAGGCCCGCGGCTTCCAATGCCTCGCGGGCGGCGCCATTGCTGTACTCGCAGCTCTGCGAGGACTGCCAGATCGCCCATGGCTTCGGCGCCGCGGCCTGCGCCGCGAGGCGGCAGTTCTCCAGCACCGTGAACTCCGGAAAGATGGTGGTGCGCTGGTAGCTGCGCCCCACGCCGGCCAGCGCGCGGCGGAATTGCGCGCGCGTGGTGATGTCCTCGCCGTTCAGCGTGATGCGCCCGTCGGAGGCCTCGATCTCGCCCGAGAGCATGTTGATCAGCGTGGACTTGCCCGCGCCGTTGGTGCCGATCACCGCATGCACCTCGCCGAGGTGCAGGTCCAGCGTCACCTTGTTGACCGCGACCAGGCCGCCGAAGCGGCGCGTCAGGTTCTCGACCGCAAGAAGCCTGCTCATTGGAATACCTTCGCCTTCGGTTGCGGTGCTATTCGCCTTCGGAGCGGCCGTGCTGCTCATGCCGCAGCCTCCTTCTTCGGCATCACGCGCACCCGCAGCCCGACGATGCCCTTGGGCAGCAGCGCGACGAAGGCGATGATGGCCAGGCCCAGCGTGAGCTGCCAGTGGTCCGCCAGCGGCCCCACGATCGCGTGGGTGGACAGCAGCTCCTTCAGCAGCGTGAAGGCCACCGCGCCGATCACCGCGCCGCGCAGGTGGCCCAGGCCGCCCAAAATGATCATCAGCAGCACCTCGCCGGAGTTGTGCCAGGCCAGCAGCTCGGGGTTGACCACGCCGTCGCGCGAGGCGACGAGAAAGCCCGCCAGCCCGGCCAGCGCGCCGGCAATGACGAAGGCCGCGAGCTTGTAGCCGTACACCGGAAAACCCGCCGCGCGCATGCGCTGCTCGTTGACGCGGATGCCCGCCAGCGCAGCGCCGAAGCGCGAGCGGCGAATCAGCGCCAGCAGGCCGTAGGTGAAGACCAGCGCGCCGAGCACGAAGTAGAACTGGACCTTGCTGTTCTCCAGGTCCAGCGCGCCCAGCACCGGCCGGATGTACATGTAGATGCCGTCGCTGCCGCCGCCCAGTGCGGTGTCGTGAAAGACGAAGAAGGCCATCTGCGCGAAGGCGAGCGTGACCATGATGAAGTACACGCCGCGGGTGCGCAGGCTCAAGGCGCCGGTCACCAGCGCATAGCCGGCCGCGCAGCCCATGGCCAGCGGCAGCAGCAGGGCGATGGAGCCGCCCTCCTTGCCGGAGCCCAGCACGGTGGCATAGGCGCCGATGCCGTAGAAGGCCGCGTGGCCCAGGCTCACCAGGCCGGTCATGCCGACCAGCAGCTCCAGGCTCAGCGCGAAGATCGCGAGGATCATCACCTTGACCACGAGGTCGCCGAGGTAGGGGCCGAGGAAGGGCCCGAGCGCCGCAAGCGCGATGGCGCAGATCAGGGGAAGGTAGTGCGAGAAGGTCTTCATGGTTCAGGCCTTCTTGCCCATCAGGCCTTCGGGACGCCAGATCAAAATCACGGCCATCAGCACGTACACGCCGATGCCGCTCAGCTCCGCGAAGAACACCTTGCCGAAGGTGTCGACAAAGCCCACCAGCAGCGATGCCACCAGCGCGCCGGTGATGGAGCCGATGCCGCCGATCACCACCACCACGAAGCAGATGATCAGCACGCTCGCACCCATGTTCGGGTAGACCGAGGACATGGGCGCCGCGATCATGCCCGCCAGCGCGGCCAGCGCCACGCCGGCCGCGAACACGATGCGGTAGAGCCGGCGGATGTCGATGCCCAGGCCGCGCACCATGTCGCGGTTGCTGGCACCGGCGCGGATCATCATGCCCAGGCGCGTGCGGTTCACCACGTAGTACAGGCCGATCGCCAGCACGATGCAGGCGGCCGAGGCGAAGAGCCGGTACCAGGGGTAGCTCATCAGGCTGCCCAGCGCGAAGCTGCCGCTCAGCCAGGGTGGCACCGGCACGCCGTGCACGTCGTTGCCCACCAGGATCGAGCGCAGCTCCTCGAAGACGAGGATGAGCCCGTAGGTCATCAGCACCTGCTGCAAATGATCGCGCTGGTAGAGGTAGCTGAAGAAGGCCCACTCCAGCACGTAGCCGAAGAGCGCGGTGAGCACCACGCCCCCCAGCAGCATCAGGATGAACTGGTCACCGAAGAGCGGCGAGAGCGCGAACGCCATGTAGGCGCCGATCATGTAGAAGCTGCCGTGGGCCAGGTTGATCACGCCCATGATCCCGAAGATCAGCGTCAGTCCCGAGGCCACCAGGAACAACAGGAGCCCGTACTGAACCGAGTTCAGGCACTGGACAAGAAAGGTACCGAAGTCCACGACAGGTCATCGCTTTCAGCGTTGGTGATTACATCTTGCAGCCGCGGGCCGGGTCGGCGAGACCCTTGACGGCGACGTTGACCATCTTGTTTTCCTTGCCCTCGACCTTGCGCAGATAGATGTCCTGCACCGGGTTGTGCGACTTGCCCATGGTGAAGGCACCGCGCGGGCTGTCGATCTTGGCCTTCTCGATGGCGGCCGCGAAGTCGGCCTTCTTCGTGATGTCGCCCTTGGTCGCGGCGAGGCCGATGGCCAGCATCTGCGCCGCGTCGTAGCCCTGCACCGCGTACACGTCGGGCTGCAGCTTGAACATCTTGGCGTACTCGGTGCGGAACTTGTTGTCGCGCGGCGTGTTGAGGCCATCGGCATAGTGCAGCGTGGTCAGCATGCCCTGGGCCGCTTCGCCCTGCGCATCGAGCGTGCCGTCGGTCAGGAAGCCGGGGCCGTAGAGCGGGATGTTCTTGTTGAGGCCCGCAGCCGCGTAGTCCTTGACGAACTTCACGGCGCCGCCGCCCGCGAAGAAGGAATACACCGCATCGGGCTTGGCCGCCGCGATCTCGGTCAGGAGCGCCTGGAACTCCACGTTGGGGAAGGGCACGGTCAGCTGCTTCAGCACCTTGCCGCCGCCCTTCTCGAAGCCTTCCTTGAAGCCGGCCACCGACTCGTCACCGGCCGCGTACTTCCAGGTGAGGGTCATCGCGGTCTTCTTGCCCTGCTTGGCCGCGACCTCGCCCATGGCGTAGGCCGGCTGCCAGTTGGAGAAGGAGCTGCGGAAGATGTTCTGCGCGCACATCGGGCCGGTCACCGCGTCGGCGCCCGCGTTGGGCACGATCAGCACGGTGCCGCTTTCCTTGGCGGCCTTGGCCATCGCCATCGCGACGCCGGAGTGCACGGTGCCGACGATCACATCGACGTTGTCGCGCTTGATCAGCTTGTTGACGTTGTCGGTGGCCTTGGCCGGGTCGGACTCGTCGTCCACCTTGATGTACTCGATCTCGCGGCCGCCCAGCTTGCCGCCGTGCTCCTCGACATGAAGCTTGAAGCCGTTCTCGATGGCCACGCCGAGCGCGGCGAAGGTGCCGCTGAAGGGCAGCATCAGGCCGACCTTGAGCTTGCCCTGCTGGGCGTGGCCCAGTGTGGCGATGCAGGCCAGTGCGAGGGCCGTCAGAGTGGTGCGGGCGATGCGGGTGGTCATGGTGATCTCCTGGCGTTGGTATTGAAATGAAAGGGGAACGGCTTGAAGACGGGGGCGGCGGGTTGGGCGCGTGTCTTCACGACGCGCCGCCGCGGGCGCAGATACTTTAAGGGTAAATCATTTATCTCTCAAACACGAGTTTTCCCTGACCGGGAATTCCGGTCCTCCACGAATGAAACGGTCGCCACTATCGCTTTTTCGGGCTGGTCGCGATGCGGGGAATGCCCGCAGTCGGGCAGCTCCAGCAGCTCGGTGCCCGGCACGCGCTGGGCGATGCCGCGAATCTGCGCGAGTGTGCCGTACTCGTCATCGATGCCCTGGATAGCAAGAACCGGGCAACGGATGGCATCGAGCTCGGCTTCGATGTTCCATTGCTTGAAGGGCGGATGGAGCCAGATGCGGTTCCAGCCCCAGAAGGCCGAGTCCACGTCGTCGTGGTAGCGGCCCAGCTTCTTCGGCAGGTCGGTCTCCAGGTAGGCCAGCCGGGCCTGCTCGATGTTGGCGACCGTCACGTCCTCCACGAAGATGTGCGGCGCCAGCACCACCAGGCCGGCCACGCGCTCGGGGAAGCGCGCCGCATACAGCAGCGAGATCGAGGCGCCGTCGCTGTGGCCGAAGAGCCAGGGTTGTTCCGTGAGGCCGATGGCTTCGAAGAAGGCCGGCAGCACTTCGTGCGCCTGGCGGTGCATGAAGTCCACGTCCCAGGTCTCCTCGGGCCCGCGCGGCGTGGAGCGGCCGTAGCCGGGGCGCGAGAACACCAGGCCGCGAAAACCGCCGGCTTCGCACAGGCGCTCGGGGAAGTCCTTCCACATCGCGATCGAGCCGAGGCCTTCGTGGAGGAACACGAGCAGGGGGGCGTCGGTGCGTTCCGGTGCGATGCGCACGTATTCGAGGCGCAGGGGGCGCCCCCGCCAATCGATGGCGGCGAACTCGGGCGCGGCGGTCACGCCTTCTGCTCCCGCTCGCGCAGCCGGAAGCGCTGGATCTTGCCCGTGGCCGTCTTCGGCAGTTCCTCCACGAACTCGATGAAGCGCGGGTACTTGTAGGGCGCAAGACGCTCTTTCACAAAGGCCTTGAGCTCGTCGTCCGTCACGCTCTGCCCGGCCTTGCGCACCACGTAGGCCTTGGTCTTGACCAGGCCGTCTGCATCCTCCTTGCCGATCACCGCGGCCTCGAGCACGGCCGGGTGCTGCATCAGCGTGGCCTCGACCTCGAAGGGCGAGACGTAGATGCCGCTGACCTTGAGCATGTCGTCGCTGCGGCCCGCGTAGGTGTAGTAGCCATCGGCGTCGCGCGAGTACTTGTCCCCGCTCTTGGTCCAGCCGTCGCGGAAGGTGTCGGCGCTCTTCTCGGGGTTGCCCCAGTACATCACGGCCGTGCTGGGCCCTTTGATATAGAGGTCGCCCACCTCGCCCACGCCGACGGGCTGGCCGTCCTCGCCGCGCAGCTCGATCGCATAGCCCTCGACCGGGCGGCCCGTGGTGCCGTAGCGGATGTCGCCGGGCCGGTTGGAAATGAAGATGTGCAGCATCTCGGTGGAGCCGATGCCGTCGATGATCTCGCAGCCGAAATGCTGCTTGAAGCGCTGCGCCAGCTCGCCCGGCAACGCCTCGCCGGCCGAGGAGCACATGCGCAGCGACACCGCCTCGCGCGCCGGCAGGTTGGGGGAGGCCAGCATGCCGGCGAAACCCGTTGGCGCGCCGAAGAACACGGTGGGCTTGTGCTGGCTGGTCCAGCGCTTGAAGGTCGCATCGGGCGTGGGCCGCTCGGCCATCAGCAGCACCGTCGCACCCACCGAGAGCGGGAAGGTCAGCGCATTGCCCAGGCCATAGGCGAAGTAGAGCTTGGCCGCCGAGAAGCAGACGTCGTTCTCCGTCAGTCCCAGCACCGGCTTGCCGTAGAGCTCGGCCGTCCACCAGGGGTTGCCGTGCGTGTGTACCGTGCCCTTGGGCTTGCCCGTGGAGCCGGAGGAGTAGAGCCAGAAGGCGTGGTCCTGCGACGTGGTCGCGGCGGGCTCCGCCAGCGGCTCGTGCGCAGCGAGCGCCGCCTCGAATTCCTGCGCGCCCTCGGGCAGCGGTCCGGTCGGCTGCGAGACGAACAGCGCCTTCAGCGCATGCGAGCCCTTGCGCTGCGCATCCTGCAGCACCGACAGCAGCGCGCCGGAAACCAGCGCCGCCTTGGCGCCGCTGTTGGCCAGCATGTAGGCATAGTCGTCGGAGGTCAGCAGCGTGTTGACCGCGACCGGCACGATGCCGGCGTAGAGGCTGCCGAGAAAGCTCACCGGCCAGTCGCTGCTGTCCAGCATGAGCAGCAGCACGCGGTCCTCGCGCTTCACGCCGGCGGCGAGCAGCGCGGCGGCGAGCCGGCGCGAGCGCTCCTCCAGCTGGCCGTAAGGCAGGGCGCCGCGGTCGTCGACATAGGCGGTCTTCTGCGCGCGGCCGCGGTTGAGGGCGAACAGGTGTTCGGCAAAATTGAATCGTGCGGGCAGGCTCATCGTGTTCTCTCCTCGGGTCATCCCTGTGTTCTTGCTCAGGCCTGCGCCAGGCCCAGCTGCGCCAGCACGCCCGGGCTGGCCTGCACCGCGGCGCGGCGGTGGTAGAAGTCCAGCGCGCGCGGCCCGCCCAGCTCGGCACCGCCGCCAGCGCGGCCGGGGCCCCCGTGCAGCGAGTGGGGCATGACGTTGCCGTGGCCGGTGTGCGCCTGCGCGACGTCGGGCGTGATCACATGCACGCGGCCATGGCTGGCGGCGACCTGCACCGCCGCCTTGCCCAGCGCGGCCTCGTCGGCGCCGTAGAGCGAGGTCACCAGCGATCCCTGGCCGCGATGCGCCAGCGCGATCGCGTGGTCGAAGTCACGGTAGGGCAGCAGCGTGGCGACCGGGCCGAAGACCTCCACGTCGTGGACCCGCTGCGCCGCGTCGGCATCGCGCGCGCCCAGCAGCACCGGGCCGATGCATGCGGCCACCGCCGGGTCGGCATCGACCAGCGGCGCCCGGCTGCCGTCATGCAGCACGCTGGCCTGGGCTTTCAATTCGTCCAGCCCCTCGCGCACCGCGTTCAGCTGAGCGCGGCTCACCAGCGAGCCCATGCGCACGCTCTCGTTGCGCGGGTTGCCCACCGTGATGCCCGCGAGCTTGCTGCCAAGCGCCTCGGCCGTCGCGTCGTACAGCGCGGCCGGCACCAGGATGCGGCGGATCGCGGTGCATTTCTGGCCCGCCTTGACCGTCATCTCGCGCACCACCTCGCGCACCAGCAGCTTGAAGCTCTCGCTGTCGGCCGTGGCATCGGGCAGCAGCAGGGCTGAGTTGAGGCTGTCGGCCTCGATGTTCACGCGCACCGAGCGTTGCGCCACCGCGGCATGCGAGCGGATCACCGCGCCCGTGTCGGCCGAGCCGGTGAAGGACACGACGTCCAAGCCCTGCAGCTGATCCATCAGCCCGTTCGAGCTGCCGCAGATGATCGACAGCGCACCGGCCGGCAGCACGCCGGCCTCGATCACGTCGCGCACCATGCGCTGGGTGAGCCAGGCGGTGGCGGTGGCCGGCTTCACGATCACCGGCACGCCCGAGAGCAGGGCGGGTGCGGCCTTCTCCCACAGGCCCCAGGAGGGGAAGTTGAAGGCGTTGATGAAGAGCGCCACGCCGCGCGTGGGCACCTGCAGGTGCTGCGACTGGAACACGGGCTCCTTGCCCAGCTTCACCGCATCGCCGTCGCGCAGCGCATGCACGTCGCCCAGCGCGTCGCCCCACTTGGCGTACTGGCCCAGCGTGAAGATGCCGCCGTCGATGTCCACCGCCGAGTCGTTCTTCACCGTGCCGGAGTTGGCGGTGGCGATCTCGTAGTAGGCGTCGCGGTTGGCCTGCAGCACCTTGACGACGCCCGCCAGCAGGGCCGCGCGCTGCTTGTAAGTAAGGGCGCGCAGGGCAGCCCCGCCGCTCTCCCGCGCGAAGCCGAAGGCCTCGGCCAGGTCCAGCCCGCCTGCGTCGACGCGGACCAGCTCGGTGCCCAGCACCGGATCGAAGAGCGGCGTTCCGGCGCCGCTGCCGGCCTGCCAGCGGCCGGCGACGTAGTTGGAGAGAAGTTCGGTCATCTGATGGGCTCCGGTGTTGTTCGGGGGACACCGCGCAACCGGCTTTGCCGGGCCGCTGGTGTCGCCCCCGGTGAGGGGTTGGCGGCTACACGAAGTGAGCAAGCCTGGGGGAGAGCGTCATTTACTGAATTGGATTTGCCCTTCGGGCAATAGATAGAGCACGAGCGCGCGGCCCTGGGCCACCGTGGGGTGGTGCGCCGATCCCGGCGGGTAGACGCACCAGCCCGCGGGCCGGCCGTCGAAGGTCGCATCGCCTTCCAGCGGCATGATCAAGTCGACCTCGCCATTCGGATGCGTGTGGTGCGGCCCCTGGATGTCCTTCATGTCCACCACGTCGACCGAGAAGCGGTGCAGCTCGTCCTCGGCCTTGAACACCCTTCCATACTTGATGCCGCCGCCCTCGCGCTCGCACAGCCAGCCTTCGGCCACGCCGTCGATACAGGCCTCTTTCAGGCGTTCGTAGCTTTCGCTGCCGACACCGTGAACGGTGTTGAGCCAGCGGTCGAGCTCGTCGTCGAGCGGGCGGCCGGCGATCTGCGAGGTCACGTCGGCGACGATCTGGTGGAAGGATTCCTTGGACATCGTGGTGCGCTCATGCATGGGTGAAGAAGAACAAACTTGCGGCAAATCGCCGCGTGCAGTATCTTGCCTGTGCATGAACCATAAGCACCGACACAAAAGGTGTCAAGCAATATAGTGCATATATGGTGTTTACCCGTAGACCGCAGCGACGAGGAGAGGACGAAGCGAGATGAATGAGCGAGCCGACGCGGTGCTGAGCGCACCCGCCGATCCGGCCCAGCCGGCCGAGGAAGCCAAGAACCCGCTGCTGGTGGCGCTGGGCGAGCGGGTGCGCAACCTGCGCGCGCGCCGCGGCCTCACGCGCAAGGCCGTCGCGCAGGCGGCCGAGGTGTCGGAGCGCCACCTGGCCAACCTCGAGTACGGCATCGGGAATGCCTCCATCCTGGTGCTGCAGCAGGTGGCGACCGCGCTGCACTGCTCGCTGGCCGAGCTGGTGGGCGACATCACGACCAGCAGCCCCGAGTGGCTGCTGATCCGCGAGCTGCTGGAGCGCCGCGGCGAGGCCGACCTGCGCCGCGCCCGCATCGCCCTGGGCGAGCTGCTGGGCACCGCCGCGGGCGACCCGGCGCGCCACCGCCGCATCGCGCTGGTGGGCCTGCGCGGCGCCGGCAAGTCCACCCTGGGCCAGATGCTGGCGGACGACCTCGACGTGCCCTTCATCGAGCTGAGCCGCGAGATCGAGAAGCTGGCCGGCTGCAGCGTGCGCGAGATCCACGACCTCTACGGCACCAACGCCTACCGCCGCTACGAGCGCCGCGCGCTCGAGGAGGCGGTGCAGATCTACGCCGAGGTGGTGATCGCCACCCCCGGCGGCATCGTCTCCGACCCGGCCACCTTCAACGAGCTGCTGTCGCACTGCACCACCGTCTGGCTGCAGGCCGCCCCCGAGGAGCACATGGGCCGCGTCGCCGCGCAGGGCGACACCCGCCCGATGGCCGCCAGCAAGGAGGCCATGGACGACCTGCGCCGCATCCTCGCCGGCCGTGCGGCCTTCTATTCCAAGGCCGATCTCAGTGTGGACACGAGCGGCCGCGACCTGGCGCAAAGCTTCCAGGCCCTCCGGACGACGGTGCGGGAAGCGATGAGCCGGGGCGGCTGAGAACGCCGGAAGCCGGCGGTTGCAAAAAAATCCGGGGAGGACTTGACGCGCCGCAAAACATGCAAGATGATGCATGTCATGGCAATCGCCAACTGCACTATTGTTCACGCCACCAGGCACCCAGGAGACCGCGACATGACCGAAACCGCTGCCCATCCCGCCCGCGTCGACTACCGCACCGACCCGACCCAATACCGCCACTGGAAGCTCAGCGTCGAGGGCTCCGTCGCCCGCCTGTCGCTGGACATCGCCGAAGACGGTGGCATCCGCCCCGGCTACAAGCTCAAGCTCAACAGCTACGACCTGGGCGTGGACATCGAGCTCAACGACGCGCTCAACCGCGTGCGCTTCGAGCATCCGGAAGTGCGCTCGGTGATCGTCACCAGCGGCAAGGACCGCATCTTCTGCTCCGGCGCCAACATCTTCATGCTGGGTGTCTCCAGCCACGCCTGGAAGGTGAACTTCTGCAAGTTCACCAACGAGACGCGCAACGGCATCGAGGACTCGTCCAAGCACTCGGGCCTCAAGTTCATCGCTGCCGTCAACGGCGCCTGCGCCGGCGGCGGCTACGAGCTGGCCCTGGCCTGCGACGAGATCGTGCTGGTGGACGACCGCTCCTCCTCCGTCTCCCTGCCCGAGGTGCCTTTGCTGGGCGTGCTGCCCGGCACCGGCGGCCTGACCCGCGTCACCGACAAGCGCCATGTGCGCCATGACCTGGCCGACATCTTCTGCACCAGCGTCGAAGGCGTGCGCGGCCAGCGAGCCGTCGAATGGCGCCTGGTCGATGCGGTCGCCAAGCCGGCGCAGTTCGGCGCCGCCGTGCAGGAGCGCGCCGCCAAGCTGGCCGAGGGCAGCCACCGCCCGGCCGGCGCCAAGGGCGTGAGCCTGACCCGCGTCGAGCGCGAGGACGGCGCCGACAGCATCCGCTATGAGTTCGTCACGGTCGAGATCGACCGCGCCCGCCGCACCGCCACGCTGACCGTCAAGGCTCCAACCGGCGCGCAGCCCACCGACATCGCCGGCATCGAGGCCGCGGGCGCCGCCTGGTGGCCGCTCGCGATGGTCCGCCAGCTCGACGACGCCATCCTCAACCTGCGCACCAACGAGCTGGACATCGGCACCTGGCTGCTCAAGACCCAGGGCGATGCCCAGGCCGTGCTCGACAGCGACAAGACCCTGCTTGCCAACAAGGACCACTGGCTGGTGCGCGAAACCATCGGCGCGCTGCGCCGCACCCTGGCCCGCCTGGACGTCTCCTCGCGCAGCCTGTTCGCGCTGATCGAGCCCGGCTCCTGCTTCGCCGGCACTCTGGCGGAGATCGCCTTCGCCGCCGACCGCGCCTACATGCTGGCCCTGCCCGACGAGCCCGAACGCGCGCCCAGGCTGGTGCTCGACGAGTTCAACTTCGGCTTCTTCCCCATGGTCAACGACCAGAGCCGCCTGCAGCGCCGCTTCTACGAAGAGGCCGCCCCGCTCGAGGCCGCCCGCGCTGCCGCTGGCAAGCCGCTGGACGCCGACGAGGCGCTCAAGCTCGGCCTGGTCACCGCCGCCCCGGACGACATCGACTGGGACGACGAGATCCGCATCGCCATCGAGGAGCGCGCCGCCATGTCGCCCGACGCCCTCACCGGCCTGGAGGCCAACCTGCGCTTCGCCAGCCAGGAGAACATGCTGACCCGCATCTTCGGCCGCCTCACCGCCTGGCAGAACTGGATCTTCAACCGCCCGAACGCCGTCGGCGAAAAGGGTGCCCTGAAGGTCTACGGCACCGGCGAGAAGGCCGGCTTCGATCTCAACCGCGTCTGAACGTCAGAACTCTTTGCAAGGAACAACGATGAGCACGATCAACTACAGCGAGAAGATCCCCAACAACGTCAACCTCGGCGAAGACCGCACGCTTCAGCGCGCGCTCGAAGGCTGGCAGCCCAACTTCATCAACTGGTGGGACGACGTCGGCCCCGACGGCTCGACCAACTACGAGGTCTACCTGCGCACGGCCGTGAGCGTCGACCCGCAGGGCTGGGCCCAGTTCGGCCACGTGAAGATGCGCGACTACCGCTGGGGCATCTTCCTGAATCCGGGCGACGCCAACCGCGAGATCCACTTCGGCGACCACAAGGGCGAGAAGGCCTGGCAGGACGTCCCCGGCGAGCACCGCGCCAACCTGCGCCGCATCATCGTCACGCAGGGCGACACCGAGCCCGCCTCGGTCGAGCAGCAGCGCCACCTGGGCCTGACCGCGCCCAGCATGTACGACCTGCGCAACCTGTTCCAGATCAACGTGGAAGAGGGCCGCCACCTGTGGGCCATGGTCTACCTGCTGCACAAGCACTTCGGCCGCGACGGCCGCGAAGAAGCCGAGGCCCTGCTGCAGCGCACTTCGGGCGACGAGAACAACCCGCGCATCCTGGGCGCCTTCAACGAGAAGACGCCGGACTGGCTGGCCTTCTTCATGTTCACCTACTTCACCGACCGCGACGGCAAGTTCCAGCTGTCGGCCCTGGCCGAGAGCGCCTTCGATCCGCTGGCGCGCACCACGAAGTTCATGCTGACCGAAGAAGCGCACCACATGTTCGTGGGCGAGAGCGGCGTCTCGCGCGTGCTGCAGCGCACCGCGCAGGTCATGAACGAGCTCAAGACCGACGATCCGCAGAAGGTGCGTGCGGCCGGCGCCATCGACCTCGGCACCATCCAGCGCTATCTGAACTTCCACTACAGCGTCACCATCGACCTGTTCGGCGCTGACCAGTCGAGCAACGCCGCCACCTTCTACAGCTCGGGCCTGAAGGGCCGCTACGAAGAGGGCAAGCGCACCGACGACCACGTGCTCAAGGGCCAGACCTACAAGGTGCTCGAAGTCAAGGACGGCCAGCTCCTCGAGAAGGACGTGCCGATGCTGAATGCGCTGAACGAAGTGCTGCGCGACGACTTCATCAAGGACTCGGTCGCCGGCGTGGGCCGCTGGAACAAGGTGCTGGAGAAGGCCGGCATCCCGACCCGCCTCACGGTCCCGCACAAGGCCTTCAACCGCCAGATCGGCGCGCTGGCCGGCATCAAGATGTCGCCCGAGGGCCGCGTGGTGAACGAGGCCGAATGGGCTGCGAAGAAGAGCGAGTGGCTGCCGACGCCCGAGGACTTCGCTTTCGTGGCATCGTTGATGGGCCGCGTGGTCGACCCCGGCAAGTTCGCCGGGTGGATCGCGCCGCCGGTGATGGGCATCAACCGCCAGCCGGTGGATTTCGAGTACGTCCGCTTCGGCTGAACTGTTGCTCGCCCCCAGGTTGCCCGGCACTTCGTGTCCGGGCGCCCACCCCCTGCCGGGGGCAACACCAGCGGCCCGGCGAAGCCGGTTCCGCGGTGTTTCACGAAGGGGCCGGCGCTTTGCGCGGCCCTGGGGCGGTACAAGGGCCTTGAACGGTGATGGGCCGTCTGGGCGGCAAAGGAGATAAAGACATGGACACGGCCACCATCCAACTCGGCGTCATCAAGCAACACCTGATCGACCCCGAGATCTGCATCCGCTGCAACACCTGCGAGGCCACCTGCCCCGTCAACGCCATCACGCACGACGACCGCAACTACGTGGTGCGTGCCGATGTCTGCAATGGCTGCATGGCCTGCATCTCGCCCTGCCCGACGGGTTCCATCGACAACTGGCGCACCATGCCCGTGGCGCGCGCCTACTCGATCGAGGAGCAGCTCACGTGGGACGAGCTGCCCGCCGAGCTCACGCCCGAGCAGCTGGAGGCCGAGGGCATCGCCTCGCCAGACGAGGTCATGATCCAGGCGCAGGCCGCCGCCGCGCCGCAGCCGCAGTCCGAGCCCGGCGCGCAGGTCTTCAATTCCGCGCAATACGGCGCCACCGTGCCGCCCTGGTCGGCCGCGCACGCCTACACCAACCTGTTCCCCCCGAAGAGCCCCACCACGGCGACCGTGGTCGGCAACTTCAACTGCACCGAGGCCGGCTACGAGAACCAGACGCACCACATCGTGCTGGACTTCGGTTCCATGCCCTTCCCGGTGCTGGAGGGCCAGTCCATTGCCATCATCCCGCCGGGCACCGACGCCAACGGCAAGCCGCACTTCGCGCGCCAGTACTCCATCGCCAGCCCGCGCAACGGCGAGCGGCCCGGCTACAACAACGTTTCGCTGACGGTGAAGCGCGTGTTGCAGGACCATCAAGGCAACCCGGTGCGCGGCGTCGCCAGCAACTACGTGTGCGACCTCAAGGTGGGCGACAAGGTCCAGGTCATCGGCCCCTTCGGCACGTCCTTCCTGATGCCCAACCATCCGAAGTCGCACATCGTGATGATCTGCACCGGCACCGGCAGCGCGCCCATGCGCGCCATGACGGAGTGGCGCCGCCGCCTGCGCAAGAGCGGCAAGTTCGAGAGCGGCAAGCTCCTGCTCTTCTTCGGCGCGCGCACGCAGCAGGAGTTGCCCTACTTCGGCCCGCTGCAGACCCTGCCCAAGGACTTCATCGACATCAACTTTGCCTTCTCGCGCACGGCCGGCCAGCCCAAGCGCTACGTGCAGGACGCGATGCGCGAGCGCGCCGCCGACCTGGCCGCGCTGCTCAAGGACGGCCAGACCCACTTCTACGTCTGCGGCTTGAAGAGCATGGAAGAGGGAGTGGTGCTCGCGCTGCGCGACGTGGCGGTGGAAGCGGGCCTGGACTGGGACACGGTGGGAGCCACCCTGAAGCGAGAAGGCCGCCTGCACCTCGAGACTTATTAAGTAAGCTCGCGGCATGAAGTTCGCCGAGTTTCACGCGGGCCAGGTCATCGAGGCCGGGCCCTACCTCGTCACCGAGGCCGAGCTGCTGCAGTTCGCGAAGGCCTACGACCCGCAGTGGTTCCACACCGATGCCGAAGCCGCCGCCGACGGCCCCTTCGGCGGGCTGATCGCCAGCGGCTGGCACACCGGCGGCATCGCGATGCGACTGGTGACCGATGCGGCGTTGGCCGGCTCCGAATCCTTCGCCTCGCCGGGCTTGGCTTACGTGAAGTGGCCCAACCCGGTGCGGCCCGGCGATGCGCTGCGCCTCGTGGCCGACGTGATCGAGGTGCGGCGGTCAGAGAAGCGGCCCACGCTGGGCATCCTGCGCTGGCGCTGGCGGCTCTTCAACCAGCGCGAGCAATTGGCGCTGGACCTGGAGGCGACGAGCCTGTTCAAGCTCGAGGCCTAGGCGCCCGGGCCCTCAGCACGAGCGCGATCCCTCCGAGGATCGCCACCGACGCGAACGCCAGCCGCGGCGTGATCGCCTCCGACAGGAAGATCACCCCGCCGAAGGCCGCGATCAGCGGCACCGACAGCTGCACCGTCGCCGCCCGCATCGCCGTGAGCGAAGGCAGCGCCGCATACCAGATCACATAGCCTATGCCCGAGGTCAGCGCACCCGAGGCCACGGCCAGCGCGATACCGGCCGCGTCGGCGTGCGCGCTGCCGGTGCCGGCCAGCAGGGCGCTCAGCAGCAGCGCCATCGGCGCCGCCCGCACGAAGTTGCGCGCGGTGGCGGCAAGCGGGTCGGCCACACCCCGCCCGCGCAGCGAATACACGCCCCAGGCCACACCCGCGACCGCCATCAGCGCCGCGCCCAGCGCCGGCGGTGCCGTCACCCCCGGCGACACCAGGTAGATCAGGCCCGCGACCGCCAGTACGAAGCCCGACCACGCGACCGGCCCGAACATCTCGCCGGCGCGCAGTCCGGCGCCCAGCATCGTCAGCTGCACCGCGCCGAACAGGATCAGCGCCCCGGTGCCCGCGGACAGGCTGAGGTAGGCGAAGGAGAAGAAGGCGACATACGCGAACAGCATCGCCGCCGCCAGCCAGTCGGCGCGCCCGGCCGGACTGCGCCCCGACCGCAGGCGCACGACCAGCATCAGCGTGAGCGCCCCCGCCACCAGCCGGATGCTGCCGAAGCTGGCCGCATCGATGCCCCCGTGCTGCAGCGCCATGCGGCACAGCAGCGAATTGGCCGCGAAGGCCAGCATGGCCGCCACGGTGAGCGCGATGGCCCGCAGGCCCGGGCGGCCATCGCGCCCCTCAGGCATGGACGGCCACCACGACCAGGGCCCCCACCAGCAGCGCAATGCCCAGCGGCGCGCTCAGGCGCCGGCCCCAGGGCAGGTTCTTCTCGATCGCCATCAGTACGGCCAGCAGCAGCATCCAGCCCAGGCTGCCGGTGCCCAGCGCGAACATCAGCAGCATCAGCGCCCAGCAGCAGCCCACGCAGAACACGCCGTGGTGCGCGCCCAGCATGAAGGCCTGGCGCGCCGGCGCCGGCCCGCGCCAGTGCTCGATGACGAAGCCCAGCGGCGTTCGGCATTTCTCCAGGCACTGGTGCTTGAGCCGGCTGAACTGGAAGGCGCCCGCCAGCCCGAGCGTCGCGGCGCCGATCAGCCAGCCGTGCCAGGCCAGCGTCGGCGAGCGTTCGAGCAGCGCCAGGACCAGCTCGTGCAGCCCATGCGCCAGCAGCCCGAAGACGCCCCACACCGCCATGTAGCCCAGCCCGAGCAGCAGCACCAGGCGCGCGTGGTCCGGACGCCGGGCCGTCATGCGGTCGAACACGTTGAACAAGGGCAGGGTGGTCGGCAGCATCATGGCCGCGGTCATCAGGATCCAGGCCAGCGCGTAGAGCAGCGCGGGCAGCAGCAGCTCGCCCGCGGGCAGGGCGCGGCACAGGAAGGCCGCCGGCCCCGAGGCCATCCAGTCGCCATGCTCCAGGTAGCGGCCGTAGGGGCTGCGCGCCCAGGCCCACAGCGCCAGCCAGGCCAGCCCGATCAAGGCCACCAGCAGTGGCACGAACACCCGCCGATGGCGCGCCGCCCCGGAGCGCGACACGGCCGGCCGCGCAATCCCCGCAGGAGTGTTCATGGGGTCACCTCCGCGCTACGCGCTGCGGTGCGAGCGCCTTCGGAGCGGCCGTGCGGCGCTCATGGCTTCAGGCGTCGAAGACGAAGGTGCTTTGCAGCGCGTTGTGGTTCTTGATGTCCAGGTCGATGCCCAGGGCGGCATTCTTCGAGCGATAGACCGGCGCCTTGCCGACGAAGACCGGCGCGCCCGGCACGGTCGAGAACACGGTGTCCGACAGCACGGTCTGCGCGCCGGTCGCGCCGCGGTAGGGCTCGAGCTCGGCGTAGTAGTTGGTGCCGATCTCGAGCTTGCCCTGGCCCTCGTTCACGTGAAAGCCGATCTTCGCCCGCTCCACCGACACCACCGTGCCGATCAGCTTGGCCAGGTCGGCGATCGGCCCACCGGCCTGCCCGGTGTACACCTTGAGCAGCGCTTCTTCCTGTTCCTTGGAGGCGTTGTCGTCCACGAAGATGGCGGCGGTCCAGTTGCCTTCCAGGATGTTGCCGGGCACATGCGCCACGGCGGCGATGGTGTTGCCGCCGACGTCGAGGCCATCGATCGTTCCCTTGTCGATGCGCCAGGCGACGATGGTGTCGCAGGTCCCGTTGTCCGGGTCCTCGCCGATCCAGCAGGGGCACAACACGTTGCAGTTGCAGACCTCGAGCAGGCGACCTTCCAGGTGATAACTCATGCCGACCTCCGATGAAGTGTGGCTCACGGACTTGTCGCCGCAGCTGTGGCGGCAAGGCGGACGCCGATGCTACGCCGCAGGCGGCGGCGCGTCCATGTGCCGAACGGCCGGGTGGGCGGGGTCGGTCAGCGCCGGTCGAGCAGGCGCTTGAGCAGGTCCTCGAGCTGGCTCACGTCCACCGGCTTGGTCAGGTGGGCGAAGAAGCCGGCGTCGAAGCTCAGCTGGCGGTCGCGCTCCTGCCCGTAGCCGGTCACGGCGATCAGCGGCGGCGGATGCTCGATCTCGGCGCGTGCGCGCCGGGCCACATCGAGGCCGCTCATGCCGGGCAGTCCGATGTCCAGCAGCACCAGGTCGGGCGCCAGGCGCTTGATGGCCTCGAGCGCCGCCTGGCCGTCGTGGCGCACGATCGCGTGGCAGCCCAGCGTCTCCATCAGCGCGGCCATGGTCTGGGCCGAGTCGCGGTTGTCGTCCACCACCAGCACCGTGGGACGCCCGTTCGACTGCGGGCTGGCCGCCGTGGCTTTCTCGGGCAGGGACGGGGCAGCGGCCAGGGGCAGCCGGATCACGAACTCGCTGCCCTCGCCCGGCACCCCCTTGCTGTAGGCGGCGACATCACCGCCGTGCAGCCCGACCAGCTGCTGGACCAGGCTCAGCCCCAGCCCCAGGCCGCCCTGCAGCCGCGCGATGTCCTGCTCGCCTTGCTCGAAGAGGTTGAAGACGCGCTGGATGTCCTGCGGCGGGATGCCCGGCCCGTCGTCGCGCACGCTCAGCACCGCGCGCTGGCCGTCGCGGTGGGCCTGCACCCACACATGGCCGCCGGCCGGCGTGAACTTGATGGCGTTGCCGAGCAGGTTGCTCAGCACCTGGATCATGCGGGCGCGGTCGCCGGTGATCCACAGCGGCGTCTCCTCGATCTCGGTCTGCAGCCGCTGGCCCTTGTCCGTGGCCGCCGGCGTCATGGCCTCGACGGACTCCAGCACCACCCACTTGAGATCGACCGGCTTGGCTTCCAGCCGGATCTTTCCGCTGGTGATGCGGCCGACGTCCAGCAGGTCGTCCACCAACCGCACCAGCTGCTTGAGCTGGCGCGAGATCGTGTCCTGCGCCAGGCGCAGCGTCCGGCTCTCCAGCTTCTCGCGGGCCATGAGCGCGAGCGCGTTCGAGATCGGCGCCAGCGGATTGCGCAGCTCGTGGCCCAGCATGGCCAGGAAGGTGCTGATGCGCCGGCCTTCGTCCTCCAGCGAGCTGACGCGGCGCTGGTCGGTCATGTCGCGCGTCACTTTGGCGAAGCCGCGCAGCGTGCCGCTGGCATCGTGCAGCGCGGTGATCACCACACTGGCCCAGAAGCGCGTGCCGTCCTTGCGAATGCGCCAGCCTTCGTCCTGGAAGCGGCCGTCGCGGCGCGCCATGCGCAGCTCCTCGTCCGGCCAGCCGGTGGCCTGCGCTTCGGGCGGGTAGAACACCGAGAAATGCCGGCCGATGATCTCGGTGGCCTCGTAGCCCTTGAAGCGCCGCGCCCCGGCGTTCCAGCTCACCACGTGGCCGCTGGTGTCGAGCATGAAGATCGCATAGTCCTTCACCCCCTCCACCAGCAGGCGGAAGCGCTCCTCGCTCATGCGCAGATGCTCTTCCTCGCGGCGGCGGTCGCTGAGGTCGCGGGTGATCTTGGAGAAGCCGCGGAACTCGCCCTCGGGGCCCGACAGCCGCGTGATGATGACGTTGGCCCAGAAGCGGGTGCCGTCCTTGCGCACGCGCCAGCCCTCGTCCTCGAAGCGCCCGAGCTCGCGCGCGACCTTCAGCTCGTGCTCGGGCCAGCCGCGCTCGAGCTGCTCCGGCGGGTAGAACAGCGAGAAGTGGCGCCCGATCACCTCGTGCGCCTCGTAGCCCTTGATCTTGCGCGCGCCGGTGTTCCAGCTGCGAATGACGCCGCCCGGGTCCAGCAGGAAGATCGCGTAGTCGCTCACCGCCTCGACCAGCAGCCGGTAGTCCGCGTCGCCGGGCCGGGCCAGGGCCAACGGCTGGGTGGGGCCGGGCGGGAGCGGGACGTCGCGTGCATCTGCCATGCTGTAGATCGATGAGGCCGGTGGCCGCACCCGCCAAGCGTCCTGGCGCGGCCCCGTGAAGCCGGCGCATCGGGAGACCAAGGGACCAGGATGCAGCCGGGGCGGATCGCGGCAGTCTAGCGACGCTCACCGGTTTGCGGAGTCGGACAGATGCCCGGGTTTTCTCGCCGGGACGCGCGCCTTGCGCAGGCGGACGATCAGGCAGGCACTGGGGACGCCCAGGCAGGACGCCCCGCGCGCGGCGCGCCAAAGTGCATCCCATGCAGCAAGACCTCCATCCCCATGTCCGCGAATCCGGGGCCGGCCCCGGCGTCGTCTGCCTCCATGCCAACGCAAGCAGTTCCGCCCAGTGGCGCGGCCTGATGGAGCGCCTGGCCCCGGGCTGGCGCCTGCTCGCGCCCGACTCGCTCGGCGCCGGCCGAAGCCCCGCCTGGCCGCCGGATCGCGTGGTGACGCTGGCCGACGAGCTGGCTCTGCTGGAGCCCGTGTTCGCGGCCGCCGGCGATCCCTTCTGCCTGGTCGGCCATTCCTACGGCGGCGCCGTGGCCCTGATGGCGGCACTGGCATGGCCCGAGCGCGTGCGTGCCGTCGCGCTGTACGAGCCCACGCTCTTCTCGCTGCTGGAGCAGGAGTCGCCCGGCCAGGAGGCGGCGAACGGCATCCGCTTCGCCGCCGCCGATGCCGCGGCCGCCATCGAGGCCGGCGACCCCGACGCCGCCGCCGAACGCTTCATCGACTACTGGATGGGCCCCGGCAGCTGGCGCCGCATGCCCGAGCCGCGCCGCGCGCCCATCGCGCTGTCGATGGCCAACGTCGCCGGCTGGGCTCGCGCCCTGTTCACCGAGCCCACGCCGCTGCAAGCCTTCGCCGCGCTGGAGATGCCCGTGCTCTACATGACGGGCGCGCAGTCGCCGGCCTCGGCGCGCGGGGTTGCGCGGCTTCTCACCGGCGTGCTGCCCGACGTGAGCGTCGTCGAGTTCGAGGGGCTCGGCCACATGGGCCCGGTGACGCATCCCGAGATCGTCAACGACGCGGTGGCCGAGTTCCTCGCCCACTGCCGGGCGACCGAGGCTTACGAACGGTCACGATATGCCTGAAAACGCTGGCAGATAGCGGCCAAAGCGCGCTCTTCTGTCGCCAGCGCGCCATCGCCTTCGGATAGCATCGCGCAGACGGTGCTGCTGCCTCCATGGACCTTCGTCCGGACGGCGGGCCGCGATGAGGATCAGCGCTTGGGCACCGACGACGCTTTCGCCGAATTGGGTTTGGCATCTGACGCAAGCGAGAGCGAGGTGAAGGCGGCGTGGCGCCGGCTGGTCTCGCAATGGCACCCGGACCGCAATGGCAGCGCCGGCGCCGTGGCCAAGATGCAGCGCATCAACCAGGCCTTCGAGGAAATCCGCCGCGCCGGATTCCGGGCCGCTCCTGAACCCTCGGCCGACGATGCCGACGTCAGCGCGCCCGGCCCGGCGACGGACCCCGGCGCCGGATTCGACGACAACGACGACGGCGGCGATACCGCCTTCCGCGACGACGCCGGCACGAGCCGGCAGCGGCGGCCTATCCACCGCAAGGTCAAGCTGACCCTCGAGGAGGCCGCGGCCGGTTGCATCAAGGTGCTGCGCGGCAAGGTCACCGAGACCTGCCGGGTCTGCGCCGGCGCCGGCCACCAGGTGCTCGGCGGCAACTGCGTCCGGTGCGGCGGCTCGGGCGCCGTGTCCAAGCGCTCCTTCTTCGGCTGGCCCACCGGCCTGGCGGAGTGCGAGGCCTGCCTGGGGGGCGGGATCGCGCGGCAGCCGTGCGCAGCCTGCAGGAGCTCCGGCAAGACGGCCGCGCGCAGCTACCAGGCCAAGGTCCGCATTCCGCACGGCGTGCGCCATGGCGACCTGCTCCACGTCGACGGGCGGCGGCTGCGCCCCGAGCGCCTTCCCGCCGATCTCGAAATCCGCGTCGAGCTGCTCGACCATGCCTTCTTCACGCTCGACGACGACGGCACGCTTCGCTGCGAGGTCCCGGTCGATGGCTTCGCCTGGGTCGCCGGCCGGCAGGTCCAGGTGCCGACCCTCGCCGGCCTGCAGTCCCTGCAGCTGAGCCGCGGCCAGCTGTCCTATTGCCTGAAGAGCCAGGGCTTTCCGGTGGAGCGGCGCGGCGCGCGCGGCGACCAGTGGGTCACGCTGGTGCCCGTGTTTCCGGAACGGCTCAGCACCGACCAGCAGATCCTGCTCGACCAGCTCTGCGCCACCACCTCGGGCGCCGGCGCGCGCGAGGATGAACGGCTCCAGGCCTGGCACAGGGGCCTGCGCGCGTGGGAGCGTGGCCTGCGCGACTAGCCGGTCAGCCAGACAGCCAGTCAGCTGCCGGGGCGGTCCGCGAAGGCTCGAATTTCGCCGGGCTTGCGCAGCATCTTGTCCACATCCGCCGCATGCAGCTCCTCGGCATGGATCATCTGGCGGGCAAACTCCTCCAGCGCCACCGAGCGCCCCTCGACCAGCTGGAGCAGCTGCCGGTACAGCGCCAGCGCGTGGCCTTCGGTGGCCAGCGACTCCTGCAGGATCGCCGACATGTCGTGCTTGTGCGAATCGAGCAGCGCGCCGATGCCCAGCGACGGATAGGCACCCAGCGTGGTGATCCATTCGCCGACCTGCTGCGCGTGCAGCAGCGATTCGTCGGCCTGCGCCCGCAACCACGAGACGATGGGAATGCGCGAGAAGCCGAACACCAGGAACGAGTAGTGCGTGTAGCGCACCACCCCCGCCAGCTCCGCCTCCAGCAGGCGGTTCAGAACATCGACGACCTGGTCCTTGTCGATCTGGGACATGGCGCACCTCCTGGCGTGACGGACGCCGCCTCGGCAGCGCGGCCCCAAGCCTTGCACGATCCATCGACTTGCGCAAGGCGTCCGTGGCCGAGCGCGCGGCAGGCGCAGTTGCGCCGGCAGGCCCGCGGTGCTTCAATGACCGGCTCCCCGCACGTCCACAGGAGGCCGCCATGGCCTACGAAGCCCGCTACGTCTTCAAGCCCAATCCGGGCGCCGACCTGGCTGCCGTCATGAAAGCGATGGAGCAGGGCGCCGCGCTCTGGCGCAAGCACGGTGCGCCCAACCCGCGGTTGTGGGCCATCACCGCCGGCGAGCTGGGCAACTACGTGCTCAGCGTGCAGTTCGAGAACGCCCTGGCCTTCGCCCAGGTCGTCGACAACCTGTCCGCCGACCCGGAGTTCCGCGCCTGGCAGGCCCGCAACACCGAGGAGGGCCACATCAGCTGGGTGCGCAGCAACCACGCGCGTGAGTTGGCCCTCGGCGGCTGAGCGGGTTCATCCGGGCGACGCCTGGCCGCGCGACGCGCGTTCCTGCAGCAGGTGCTTCGCGAAGAAGGCCGTGATCCTGCGGTCCACCTCCGGCATCGTGGCCGCGCGATCGAAGCCCGGCGGGTCGTTGAGCATGTCGCCGACCAGGCCGGTGAGCCCCGGCGGCGGGGGCGACAGCAAGGCCCCGTGTCCGGCCGTCGGAAGCTCGGCGATGCGTTCGCAGGCCGTGCAGGCCGCCAGCACCCGATCGCTGTGGAAGCGTGGAATCAGCCAGCGGTCTTGCTGCGCGGTCACCAGGCCCAGCGGCACCGGCGGCGCGGCCAGCGAGGCCATGTCGAAGTCGGCCGAGAAGGGCACGCCGGCCACCACCGCCGCCACCCGCGGGTCGGCATGCACGCGCGGCGTGTCGTCGTCGAAGCGCCAGCGGATGGCCGTGAGCGCGGCCCATTTCTTGATCCCGTCCAGCGGCCCGCCGGTCAGCCGCGTGAACAGCCCGACGCAGGACTGGAAATCCTCCTCCAGGTGCGCCTCGCAATGTCGCCTGAAGCCGGCCGGCGACCAGCGTCCGCCCGCCATGCTCAAGGCTGCATGGCCGCCGGCCGACATGCCATAGACGCCGACCCTGTCCAACTGCAGCAACGCGGCGAAACGCGGGTCGCGGCCGACCGCATCGATGGCCCGCGACACCTCGGCCGGCCGCCGCGCCCAGCTGTCGGGGCCGGGCGTGCTGTGGTCCCTGTAGTTGTCGGCGCGGTGCTCGGGCATGGCGACCACGAAGCCGGCCTCGACCAGGCGGTGCGCCAGGTCCGCATGCACCCAGGGCGAGCCGCCCGAGCCGTGCGAGATCACCACCAGGCGGCCGTTGCCGCGCGCCGGCCGGCCCTGCGGCGCCACCTGCAGCGTGAAGGGCCCGCGCCGGACCGCCTGCTCGGCATCGGCGGACGGGTAGTACAGCGTCACCGGCCCGTCCTCGGCCGTCGCGGCGATTTCGCCGAGGCCCACCGAGGCCTGGGCCAGGCCGGACAGCAACAACGCCAGCGCGGACGCCAGCAAGCGCAAAGAACGCATCATGTTCATTCCTCGTCGTTGATCCGAAGGCCCCTGCCCGCGGTGATGCAGACGATGCCGTGCCGCGCCCGCCCGGTCTTGCCGAATGCGACGAAACGCACTTTTCGGCTCGCCGATTTCAGGAATCGGCCAGCTTTTCCCGCCGGAACTCGGTGGGTGTGAGGCCGGTGGCGGCCTTGAAGGCGCGGTTGAAGGGGCCGATGGACTGGAAGCCGGCCTCCAGCGCGATGCTCAGCACCGGCAGGCTGCGGCGCGCCGGATCGGCCAGCGCGGTGCGCGCCTCCTCGAGCCGGAAGCCGTTGACGAAGGCGTTGAAGTTGCGGTGCCCCAGGCGCTGGTTGATCAGCCGCCGCAGGCGGTACTCGGGGGTGTTCAGCCGCGCGGCCAGGCCGGCGATGCTCAGGTCTTCGGTGCGGTAGGCGCGTTCCTCGTTCATGAGGCGTTGCAGCGCCTCGGCCAGCGCCTGGTCGGCGGGATCGGGCGCGGCGGCACGCATCGGGTCCACTGCTTCGACCTGCGCCGGCGCCGTGTCGGGCCCGTCGACGGGCGGGGTCGGAATCACGGCCGTGCGCGCCGAGGGAAAGAGCTCGGAGCCCGCCAGCCGCAGCATCCAGAGCGCCACCGCCGCCACGATGACCAGCAGCAGCGCCACGTCGATCGTGGCCATCGTGCCGGAGAGCCGGCCCCGCGGCGAGGCCAGGCGCGCGACCAGCATCGCGAGCGTGTAGGCCACGCCCGTCACCACGATGAAGGCCCGCAACCGGCGCCGCCCCTCGACCAGGTCCGCGCGCCAGTGCGCCGCCGCCGCGATCGTCGCGAGCACGGCGAACAGCAGGGGCAGGCCGCGCTGGAGGCCCATCGTGACGGGCGCCAGCGTCGAACTGCTGCCGGCCATCCACGCGCAATTGATGCCGCCCAGGGCCGCCGCCGCGAGCCAGGCGGCAGCATGCACGGGCCTGAGCGCGAATTCGTCATCGAACAGCGCCTGCACGAAGATCCAGAACAGCACCGCGTTGGCGACCGCGACGGCCACCAGAGGCGCCTGCCACAGGCGCGGCGCCGTTTCCTCGATCAGCGGCATCGAGCCGAGCACCTGCAACGCGAGGCCCAGCATCATCGCCACCGCCGCGCGCGCCGCCGGCAGGCGCGGGCGGTCGCGGCCCAGCACCCAGGCCAGGAGCAGCAGCAGGGCCAGCAGCATGCCGCGCAACGCGGCATCGAAAAGCGTCAAGGGCACGGTGTCGGTCATGGGCGGAGCAGGGCGCGACAGGTTAGCAGGCGGCTCCCGTACAGTAGCCATCGACACCACAAAGCCCAACCACCATGCCCATCGAGCTGAACAAGGAAGCCAGGAGCGAAGCGATCAAGTCGATCGAGCGCTACTTTCAGGAGAACATGGAAGAGCGCATCGGCAACATCGCCGCCGGCGCGCTCCTGAGCTTCTTCGTCGAAGAGGTCGGCCCCGTCATCTACAACCAGGCCGTCGCGGAAGTCCAGGAGCGGCTCCAGGTGCGCATCTCGGAGCTCGACCTCGAAGTGCATGAGGACGAATTTCAGTACTGGCGCAAGCACGATGCTCAGCGCAAGGCCAGGAAGTGAGCACGAAACACAGCATCGCGACCCCCATGCGATTCCCATGGACCTCGGCGCTTCTTCCTACGGCGCGTTCGGGCTCGATGGGCTGGGGCACTACACGCTGGCGCTGTGCGCCGAACACACGTGGGCAATGAATCTCAGCATCTGGGCCGAGGCGGTTGCCGGTCTGGGGGTGGCGCTGGCTGCGCTCCGTCGGGCTTTTCGACGGCGCCTGCTCAAGGAGCATCGACATGAATGAACTTCACCGCAGCCGAGTTCCCGCTGGCCTTCGACCACAAGCTGGAGGGCAAGCTCTACAACGCAAACCCCTTCCAGGTGCAAGCCCTGGGCGAGCACGCCGCGACGACGGACCCGTTCGGCACCCACACCGTCGAGCCGGGCGACACCTGGGAACTGCCTGCGGGCGCTGAGTTCATTCGCCAACGCGAGCAGCCGTCTAGGCCAGATCGAACCAGAGCCAGCGGCAGTCCGTCAGTGCCTGCAAGTGGACGGCCCGCACCGTCGCCATCTGCAGGGCATCGCCGCCGCGCAGCTCGAAAGCATCGCCATCCGGTTCCTCCCGCGCCGACAGGATGCCGTCCAGGACCTGCAGCCAGCCGAAGCGACCCGCCGCGATCGTATGGGTACATCGACCGTCCGACGCCATGCGGCCCGCCCAGATTCGTACCGGCGCGCGCAAGCGCAGGGAGCCGTCGGTCGCATCCGGGCTCGCGACGAGACGAAAGGGCGCGCTGGCTTCGTTCAGCGCGCCGGGAAGAGCTTGGTACTGCGCAGCCGCATCGTCGGCCTCACCGTGCAGCCAGATCTGGAACAGATGCGCCCGCTCCGTCGCGGAGGGGTTGCGTTCTGAGTGCCTGATGCCGGTCCCTGAACTGATGAGCTGGACGTCCCCGCCGTGCAGCGTCCCCGCGTTGCCGGCCGAGTCTCTGTGCTCGATGGTGCCGGTCAACAGGAAGGTGAGGATCTCGAAGTGGTCGTGCGCGTGCTCGGCGAAGCCCGAGCCGCCGGCCACCACGTCCTCGTTGATGACGCGCAACGCCCTGAAGCCCATCCTCAGCGGATCGTTGAACGAGCCGAAGGAAAACGTGTGGTGGCTGGTGAGCCAGCCCGTACGGGTCAGGCCGCGTGCCTGGCGATCATGGAAGACGTCGTTCATGCGCCGACCTTACGCCCCGGGCTCCTGGCCACCCGACCGGGTGCGTGCGGGGTCGACCGCACCAGTGCCTGGGCAATGGATTTCATGGTTGGCTCTGGGTGATTTTGGCGATCAGGCCCTAGAAGGGGCAGGACGGATCGAACTTCGGGCTGCGCTTCTCGCGCAGCGAAGCGATGCCTTCCTGCACGTCCGGCCCCGAGAAGCCGATGAATTCCAGCGCCAACGAGCTGTCGAAGGTGGGCCCGGCCAGGCGCAGCCAGTTGTTGAGCGCGTACTTGGTCCAGCGGATTGCGGTCTGCGAACCGGCGGCCAGCTTCTCGGCCACCTCGAAGGCCTTGGCCACCAGCTGATCCTCCGGCACCGCCAGCGAGACCAGGCCGATGCGCTCGGCCTCCTCGCCCGACACCGCCTCGCACAGCATCAGGTAGTACTTGGCCTTGGCCATGCCGCACAAGAGCGGCCATACGATCGCCGCATGGTCGCCGGCCGCCACGCCCAGGCGCGTGTGGCCGTCGATGATGCGCGCCGTGGTGCTGGCGATGGACACGTCGGCCAGGAGCCCCGCGACCAGCCCCGCGCCCACGGCCGGGCCGTGCATGGCCGACACCACCGGCTTGGAGCAGTTGATCACGTTGTAGACCAGGTCGCGCGCCTCGCGCCAAACACGGGCGCGCACGTTGAAGTCGTTCGCCATGTCCTCCACCAGGCCCAGGTCGCCGCCGGCGGAGAAGCCCTTGCCCTCACCGCGGATCAGCGCCACGCGCGTTTGCGGGTCCTTGTCGATGTCGCTCCAGATCGAGGCCAGCTCGCGGTGCAGGTTGTGATCGGCGGTCGAGAGCTTCTTGTTCGCGCTCTGAGAGGCGCCCATCACCACCTCGAGGATGCCGTTGGGGTGGGGCTTGAGCGTGAGCGCGCTGTAGTGCGCGTAGGGGGAGTCGTTGGCCATGTCTCGGTCCTCGTTCGGGGGGTTGGAAACCCCCGATCTTCTCCCTTCCATGAGCGCCTAGCCATTTTCGCGCGGCCCGTCAGGCACGAGTGCGGCCGCGGCGCGCAGCACCTCCTCGAGCTGCTCCACCGTGTAGGGCTTCCGCAGCCAGAAGGTCCCGGGCGCGAGTCGGGACGGCGGCGGCCTGCCGGTGGCGAAGACCACCGGAAAGCCATGCCGATGCAGCTTCTGCGCAAGCTCGAGCCCGGAGAGCGCCGGCAGGTTGACGTCGGTCATCAGCAGATCGAAGACGCCGTCGAGAAAGCGGTTGATCGCCACCTCCGCGCTCTTCACCCCGGTGGCCCAATGGCCGAGCGTCTGCAGCAGCTCCAGCGTGATGGCCAGCATGTCCGGTTCGTCCTCGACCACGAGGATGCGCAGCTTGCGCGGCGACGCCGGCGCGCGCTCCGCGGCCGCGTCCTTGTTCAGCTCGGCCCTGCGCTGCGCCAGCCAGTCGAACATGCAGCGGCGGAACTGCGCGTGCCAGTCGGGATGCGAGAGCGCGTGATCCGCGCCCTCCAGCATTTGCACGCGCAGCGAGCGCGCGTGCGCGAAGGCCGCCGCATAGTTCTCGATGACCGGGCGCGGCACCGTGTCGTCGCTGCCCGATCCGATCAGCATCACGTCGCCCCGGAAGGCAGCGCAGGCTGCCAGCGCGCGGTTGTCCTCGGCGCGCAAGCGCAGCAGCCGGTAGGCCGCCAGGTCTTCCTTGTCGAGATCTTCCTTGGGCCTCGACCAGCCCCGGTCACGGTACAGCGCCGGCGCGCGCAGCGCGAGCCAGCGCACCGGGCGCAGGGCACTCGCGAACGCGGCCAGGTAGCCGCCGTAGCTCACCCCCACGAGGCCGATCGCGGCGCGATCGACGCCCGGCTCGCGGGCCAGCGCGTCGTAGGCCGCCAGCACGTCCTTCAGGTTGTCCTCGCGCGTCACCGCCGCGCGCTGCGCCGGCGACCACGACCCGTTCGGCAGGTCGACGAGGCGACAGGCCCAGCCCTGCGCGACAAGGCCATCGGCCAGCGCTCGGTAGCGCTCGCGGTGGTTGTCGTCCCATCCTGGCACCAGCAGTGCGCCAGGCTTGGGGGCGGTGGTCGAAGAGGCTGGGCTGTCCATGATGTGGTTCGTTCCCGACGGGGCAGGCATCCGAAGATGCCGGCGTGCCGGCTCGGCCGACCGTCAGCATCGGGCGCAATCGCTTGCCCGCCGATTCCTCGAAGCCCGGCCTCTCTACAATGCGGGCCCTTTCTCCCCACCCCCGCTCGCGCACCCATGGACATCGTCGTCAACGAAGAACTCAAGGCCTACATCGACCCGTTGACCCCGCAGGAGTACGAAGCCCTGGAGCGCAGCCTGCTGGCCGAGGGCTGCCGCGATGCGCTGGTGCTGTGGGGCGACGTGCTGGTGGATGGCCACAACCGCTACGGCATCTGCCGCAAACACGGCCTGGCTTTCCAGACCGTGCAGAACACGCGCTTTCGCACGCTCGAGGACGTGCATCTGTGGATGATCGACCAGCACCTGGGCCGGCGCAGCATCTCCGACTTTCAGCGCGGCGTGCTGGCGCTGCGCAAGAAGGAGATCGTTGCCGAGCGGCGCGCGCGTGCAGCGGCCGGCCCGGCACCGGCCCCCGACCTGCCGGCGAGCGCACCTTCGGCCGAAGCCATCGGCAGCGCCCCGCCGCCCGCTCCGCTCGACAGCCGCGAGGCCGTCGCCAAGGCCGCGCGCCTGAGCAGCAGCCAGGTGGTCATGATCGAAAAGATCCAGAAGCAGGCCGCGCCGGAGCTGGTGGCGGCCGTCAAGTCCGGCACCATCTCGATCAACGCCGCGGCCGCCGTGGCCACCCTGCCGGCCGAGGAGCAGGTCGCCGCCGTGGTCGCGGGCAAGGACGAGCTCAAGCACGCGGCCAAGCGCGTGCGCGAATCGAAGCGCAAGCCGCGCGAGGAGGGCGCCGAGGCGCCTCAGGAGGGCGCGCAGCCCGGCGACGAACTCCAGGCCCTGCGCCGGCGCGTGGCCGAGCTCAAGGCCGAGAACGAGGCGCTGCGCCGGCAGCTGGCCGCGCTGCAGGCATCGAGCGATGCGGAAGAGGGTGCCGAGCTGTCGGCACCTTTCTAGCAACGCCTAGTAACGGATCGTCACCCCCGCCTTCACGCCCTTGTTGTCCTTCCCGTCCGTGTGCGCGCCGGCGGAGAAGGAGACGTCGCCGCCCGTGCTCGCGCCCAGCGAGTAGTTCGGGCGCGTGCCGGAGGTGTCCATGCCGCCATAGACGCCGCTGCCGTCCTTGCGCTGCAGGCCCAGCGTCGCGCCGTTCGCGGTTGCCGCCTTCTCGGTCGGGGACAGGTTGGGGCTGACGTAGATCGAGCCCTCGTCGTTGCTTTCGAGCGGGAGCTTCGGCGTTTGGGCAAAGGAGGTCGCGCAGCAGGCGGCAAGGGCAAGCGATGTCAGGAGGGGTTTGTTCATGACGTCAGGGACAAGGCGTCGAGGGCAAACCAGCAACCTTATCCAAGGCTGCAAGGCAGGACAAGCATTCCGGCCCCGATGCGATGATTCACGCCGCTGCAGTGCTGCTTCGAGGAGACGAAAGTGTTTTCACATGTAGTCGTCAGCGCGACCGATTTCCGGCCCGGCGGCCTAAGCTTGCAGCTCGCTCTTGCGCTCGATGATGCGCGACACCAGCCCGTACTCCACCGCCTCCTCGGCCGACAGCCAGCGGTCGCGCTCGATGTCGGACATCACCGCCTCGAAGGACTTGCCGGTCTCGCGTGCGATGGTGCGCGCGATGCGCTCGCGGGCCTTGAGGATCTCCTGCGCGTGGATCGCGATGTCGCTCGCCGGCCCGCCGGCGCCGCCGCTGGGCTGATGGATCAGGAAGCGCGTGTTCGGCAGGCAGAAGCGCCGTTCGCGCGGCACCGCCAGGTACAGGTGCGTGGCCGCGCTGCCCACCCAGCCGGTGCCGATCATGCGCACCGGCGCCGCGATGAAGCGCACCACGTCGTGGATCGCATCGCCCGACTCCAGGTGGCCGCCCGGCGAGCTCACCAGGATGTCGATGGGTGCGTCGCTGTCGGCGTCCAGCGCGATCAGCCGGCGCGTCGCGTCGCGCGCCGCAACGTCGGTAATCGTGCCGAAGATCAGCAGCGTGCGCGACTTGAAGGCCTTTTCTTCTAGATAGGAACTGCTGCGCGGTTCGCTTGCCGGGGAGTCCGGTGCGTCTTCTTCAGGGGTTTCCATGGTGCTCCTCGACGTGTAGATGCCATGACGAACAGGGCCCGCAATGCATGATGGGCCGCCGGCGGCAAGCCGCCTCGCGTCGATTCTGGGGCAAACGCCGGGCCATCGCGCGAACGCGGGATCGGCAAGACGCACGCACGTGCCTACGATGAGACCAAGGATCGAAGGCCTTCACATGCTGTCACACCGGTCCCCGCACGCGCCGACACGCGTGCTCCGTTCTCAGGGGAGCAGGAAGAAGAAGCGCCTCAATGCCTCGGCTGTCGGGCCGGGCGCTTCTTCCGGGAAAAGTGGCCCGCGTCGATGGCGTGGCCTTGCACGTCGTCGGCCCACGCGCGCCACAACGCGAGCGGCCCGCCTTCGCCGGCATACCAGGTGTCGAGCGCGCCGCCCGCGCCCCACAGCGCCAGCACGGGGCAGCCGATGCGGCGGCCGGCTGCGAGATCGGCCTGGTCATGCGCGCGATCGATCGTGGCCGCGGCGCGGTACTCCTCGCAGATGGCATGCACGTGTGCGGCATCGCGCAACGCATCGACGTACGCCGCACGCACCTCCTCGCCGAACACGCCGGCCGGCGAGCCCCAGCTGTCGAGCGCGTTGTCGACTACCGCCTCGGGCGCCGCGGCCAGCAGGCGCTCCGGCAGCGGCTCGGGCTGCGCCAGCAGCGACCAGGGCCAGTAGCCCAGCGCGAGCCGCGCATCGGCGCGCGCCCACACCGTCTCCGTCGGCAGGATGTCGAGCACCGCGAGGCGTTGCACGCGCTGGGGATGGTCGAGTGCCAGGCGGTAGGCGACGCGCCCGCCGCGGTCATGCCCCGCGACTGAGAAGTGCGAATAGCCAAGTTGCCCCATCACCTGCACCAAGTCCTGCGCCATCGCGCGCTTCGCGTACGGTGCATGGTCGGGTGCCGAGGCCGGGTAGCTGCTTCGGCCGTAGCCGCGCAAGTCGGCGCAGACCACTCTGAAGTCGCGCGCCAGTTGTGGCGCGACCTGGCGCCACATGAGGTGCGTCTGCGGGAAGCCGTGCAACAGCAGCAAAGGCGCTCCGGCACCGAGGCAGCGCACGAAGATGCGCGTCTCGCCGGTGTCGATCTCGCTGGATTCGAAGTCGTCCATCATGGATGAGCATGCCTTGGGCCAACAGTAGGCAAGCGTTGCGTCACTCCCTGTGCGCGCCGGCCGGTCGTCATTGTGGGAACGCGCCGTCGGGGGGCTGGGCCATACCTCCCCCGAACGGGGGTTGCGCCTTACGCCCGAGCGCGTACGGTCGCGAGCCGTGACATCGAGGCCCGCAAGTTCCGCTCGAGCCTGGATGCGTGGGATCATGACGCTGCCACGCGCGCGGGCATCTTGCTGCAGGCCTCGCGTTTCCTTCTTGCCTGCTACTTGCTCTTGACGCCGGCTTCGCGACAGAAAGGGGACGATCCATGGAAAAGCCAGTTAGCCAATCGCCATCCGCCACCGAAGCATTGACGCTCGAGCAGGTGCGCGACCAGCTTCAGGACCTGCGAAAGCAGTTCAGGCAATTCATCTGGGTGGGGTCCATTGCGGTCACGGCGCTCTCGGCCATTGGGCTGGCCAAGTTGTCGGATATCGAGACGGAGGCTCGCAAGCGGGTCGATTCGGCTGTCACGAAGGGCACCGAGTACTTCGATCTCATGTCGAACGCTCAGCTGAGGATGAATGCCTCCTCATGGGCATCGGCAGCCACCTATCTCGAGCAAGCGCTGGCCCTGCGGCCCGATGACGAGTTTGTCTTCATGAGCTTGCTCGCAAGCTACGTGGGCGGTGCCAATACCGAGGCTGGGCTTCGCCTGCTCGAGTCCGCCGATCGCAACGGCATGCTGGTCAGGAAGTTCTCCGGCGTTTGGACCCAGTTGAATGCGGCGAGGCTGTACATGGTTGCAGGCGTCAACGACGGCAAGTACATCAAGTCCGCTGAGTACCATTTTGGGCGAGCCGAGCGCGCCGCGCAGGCCCTCAGTGGCGGCGAGATGTCTTCCGTCCTCTATTCGCAAGGTATTTTTCAGTACCTCACTGGAGACGATGCCAAGGCACGATCGACATTCCAGCGAATGGTCGAGCTGGATCCAAGAACCAGGCAGTGGCCTGCTGGCGATCGCGCTGAGCCCTGGTTTCAGCGCTTGTTGAAGGCGAGGCCGACGTTGCAAGCCGATCTTGAGGATCTTTTTGAGGTCAAGAGCGGCGGCTGACTCATGCATGGACTGGCCAGAGTGGCGGCCGTTCGGCACCCGCACGCTTCGCGTACGGCGCATGGTCGGGGGCCGAGGGCTTGGCAGCTGCTTTGGCCATGGCCGCGCCGGTCGGCTGAACCTTTCCATCGGCTCATCATCCCGCGCGGCGCTCCCCGCTGTCCTCGATGCGCTCGCCGTCTTCCTTGGTGAAGGGTGCCGTCTTGCCCGCGGGCAGGATCTCCAGCACTTCCTCGGACGGCCGGCACAGCTTGGTGCCCAGCGGCGTCACCACGATCGGGCGGTTCATCAGGATCGGGTGCTGTGCGATGAAGTCGAGCAGCTCGTCATCGCTCCACTTCGGGTTGCCCAGCTCCAGCTCGGCGTAGGGCGTTCCCTTCTCGCGCAGCAGCGCGCGCAAGGGCTGCCCCGTGGCCGCCGCGATCTCGCGCAGCTGCTCGCGGCTCGGCGGCGTTTTCAGGTATTCGACAACGGTGGGCTCGATGCCCGCATGGCGGATCAGCGCCAGCGTATTGCGCGAGGTGCCGCAGGCGGGGTTGTGATAGATGAGGACTTCGGACATCGGGCGATTCTCGAACATGGCCGGCGCCGCAGCATCTCCCGCGGTCATTCGATCCAGGGACCGCCGAGCATGGCTTGTATGTAGGCCGCGACTTTGACCAGGTCCTCGTCGGACAGCGGGACCGGGGGGGCATCGACAAGATGCTCGGCGACCAGGTGCAGCTTTGCCGACGCATTGGGCTGCTCGTGGAGCAGAACCGCGATCGCCGTGGTTTGGGCGACAGCCCGCAATTCGAGCGCACGCAGTCGCGCGTTGATGTCTTCCATTTCCATCTGGCCGTCCCCCGGGGTGCAAGTTAAGAAAAGTGATTCTGCTTCCAAAAGCGCAGACGCTCAGCTCCTGATCCGACCCTCCTTGTGGCATCTACTTGCCTTCCTTGCACCATCCACTTGGATGGTGTTAGGATGGCCGCATGCCTCGCAAAAGCGCTTCCCTCATGGCCTCGCCCAGGCCCGCAGACGAAAAGATCACCATCAACGTCGGTTGCGTGGACCTCGGCCAGATCGACCTCCTGGTGCAGGAAGGCTTCTATGCCAATCGCACCGATCTGATTCGCACGGCCATACGCAACCAACTCGCCGCGCAGGTCGACGTGGTGCGCCAGGTCGCGTCGCGCAAGTCGTTGGTGCTCGGCATCCAGCACTACGGCGCTGCCGACCTGCAGGCCACCAAAGTGGCCGGTCAGATGCTGCAGATACGCGTGCTCGGCTTGGCCGTGATTGCGCCCGATGTCACGCCGGCGCTTGCGCTCGCCACCATCGAATCCATCACGGTACTGGGCGCGCTCCACGCGAGTCCCGCCGTCAAGGCGGCCCTGGCCGCACGCATCCACTGACGAACCCCAACCTGAAGGCCCCCATGAACTTCGACTTCAAGCACTTGATGGCAGAAGCAACCCGCCTGACACGCACCGGCGACCTGCGCGCGGCAACCGCCGCGATCCAGGCCGCGCTGAGTCGCGGGCGTGGACCTGTTGTGCCATCGAACACCAATGAAACAAGCGGCGTGATCGACGTGGAGGCCAGGCAAGTCCCCGAGCCACCACCGCCCGGCATCTTCGACGATGCGCCTGCGGCGTACGACCCTGTCCCCGTTCCGGGCCGATTCATTGCCGGCAGTTTTTCTGACGCAGCCGGCTGCCGCGACTACAAGCTCTACGTTCCGCCCGAGGCGGGCCAGCGCCCCCTGCCGCTGGTCGTGATGCTGCACGGCTGCACTCAGAACCCCGACGACTTCGCCGCCGGAACAGGGATGAACGAGGCTGCGCTGGCGCAGGGCTTCTTCGTGCTGTATCCCGCGCAGTCGCGCCGTGCGAATCCTCAAGCGTGCTGGAGCTGGTTCAAGCACAGCCATCAGAAGCGCGATCGCGGCGAGCCGGCGCTCCTGGCGGGAATGACGCGCGCGGTCATGGCGCAATACGCGATCGATCCGCAACGCGTGTATGTCGCAGGGCTTTCGGCGGGCGGCGCGATGGCCGCGATCCTCGGCGAAGCGTATCCCGACCTGTACGCGGCCGTCGGCGTCCACTCCGGCCTGGCGGCCGGTGCCGCATCCGACCTGCCCGCTGCGCTGATGGCGATGAAGAGCGGCGGTGTTCTCGCCGGCAGTGCTGCCAGCGGCATGCCCACCATCGTCTTCCACGGCGATGCCGATGCAACCGTCCATGCGAGCAATGGCGAACAGGTCATCGCAGCCAGCGTCGGGGACACGACCACGGTCGAGATCCAGCATGTGAACGGCAGCGGCGCGCGCGCCTCGACGCGCCGCTTGCACCGATCCGCTGACGGACGGGTGCTTGCCGAGCACTGGACGGTACACGGAGCGCCTCATGCATGGGCGGGCGGCAGCGCCAAGGGTTCTTACACCGACGCCCGCGGCCCGGATGCGAGCGCTGAAATGCTGCGCTTCTTCTTCGAGCATCCACGGCTGCCTGCGCACTGAGCTGCGTCCAGCAAAAGAGCCCGAAACGCGTGAGCGCTGCGGGCTCTGCTTTCTCGATCGCTGGCTTACTTCTTCACGCCGATCGCACCCGAGCCTTGTGCCTGGCCGCCGGCACCGGCGCCCACGGCCCCGGTCGCGCCCTGCACCGCGCCGCCCACGGCATTCGTTGCGCCGCCCACCGCGTTGGTGGCACCGCCGACCGCGCCGGTCGCGCCCTGCACCCCGCCGCTCAGCGTGGAGCCCACACCGCCCAGCGTATTGCCGACCGTGCTGGCAGGCGAGCCACTGCTCGTGCCCGTGTCGGCACCTGCACTCGCACCCGTCCGCGTCTGCGCAGACCCGCCGGCACGCGTGCCGCGCTGCTGTTGCTGCGGCGTTCTCGCATCCGCGCCGCCCGCTGCGTTGACGTCGGCCTGCACGCCCACGCCGACACCGACCTTCGGCGTCTGCACGGTTTGCGCGTTGGCAGCGAATCCGCTGGCGGCCAGAAGGCCGGCGAGCAGGGCGCCGAGGGCAATGCGGTTGTGGTGTTGTTGCTTCATGTGTGACGGTCCCTTTCTTGATGAATGGTCACTGACAAAGGAGCTGGCTTCGAGCGCCAGTCCGGGAGGGACCATAGGGGAGGGCTCGTGCTGCGCCCTGTCCGGCAGGGGCGCCTGCAGCTGTGGGAGGTGGCCGTCGGCGAGATGTGGGGGTCATGCGTTGCGGCCGACCACGGCGCTGATGGCATCCAGATAGGCCGTGCCGAGCTCTTCGTCCGGTTCCAGGTAGGTGCCTTCCGCCCATTCGTTCCAGGCGTTGATGAAGATGAAGCGCGTTCCGGCGCGACTCGCCCCCTCGTAGAGCTGAGCGAAGCCGTCCTGGAATGTGGCGACGTCCACGTTCCGCATGACCAGGCTCGTGTCCAGTCGCCTGCGCGGCGTGTTGTCCCAGTCCACGAATGCGCCGGGGTAGTGGCGAGGAGGCCGGGGCCGACTGGCAATTTCGCGCCACATCGATCGGTAGTCCCTGCTTCGGGGCGCATAGGGGCCTCTTCCAAAATACTTCCAGCACAGCCGGCTGGCGCCGTTCGCGAGCTTCTCGGAAACCCTCAGATGCACAGGCAGGTGCGCCTGCGTGTAGAAGGGCTCGAACTCGACATAGGCATCGAACAGATGGCTGCGCGCATCGCGGCCGAACACTGTCAGCATGCTCACGACGTGCAGCCCCGCAAAGCCGGACTGCACCGCCAGGTTGCGCCAGCAGTCCAGCATGTCCTCGCACTCGGCAATGCTGGCGCTTCGATAGAAGAGGATCACCGGGCAGCCGTCCACCCGGATGTAGCGTGGGTCTCGAAACGCCTTCTCGAGATAGCGGAAGTGCGCTTCCCAATCGCTTCTGTCGCCATAGCTCTGCGGCATCAGGATGTCGCGGTCGCCGCCATCCCAGACACGGGTCCAGGGCTCGTTGGCCCATGCGAGACAGAACGGGAAGTCGGGCGCGCGCCGTCGCAGGATCGAATCCACGGGCCTTTCCAGCAGCTGCCGGCCTGCGAACCAGTAGTGGTAGTAGCAGAAGCCGCCCAGGCCGTGCGCCTTGGCGAGATCGGCCTGCCAGTCCTGCGTGCGGGGATCCGACAGGTCGTAGTAATGGCCGTCCAGCGGAATTCGCGGCTGGCGATGGCCGCGGAATCTCGGCTGCGCCTTTCTGACGTTCGTCCACTCGGTGAAGCCTTCGCCCCACCATTTGTCGTTCTCGGGAATGCGATGGAATTGCGGCAACAGGAATGCCAGCAGCTGCGGCTTGCTCAAGATGGAGGTCCTCAATGACGGGGTGCGCGGCGTTCTTGGGCACGCCGGAAAGACCGGCCATCCTGAGGCAGGTGGCGGCAGGCAGCGCTTCGTCTGAGTGCGGTCTGCATGTAGGCTGATGCCTACTGGGCGTAGGACAGCAGCGCCGTCCATCCCCCGTGGAACAACGATCCGACCGTCGTGTACGCTTTGCGCATGCGCCCACTGCCCGTTCGCCTTCCGCCCGGCTGCGATCTCAGGCACGCGCTGGAGTCACTGGCCCGTGATCAATTCCCGGATGGCGCCTTCGTCCTGTGCGGGATCGGCAGTCTCATCGATCCAAGACTCCGACTCGCCGGAGAGAGCGAGGAGGCGCGTTACGAGGGCCCGTTCGAGATCCTCACGCTGTCAGGCACCGTCACCCCTCAGGGCGCCCATCTGCACATGAGCATCGCGTCTTCAGCGGGAGACGTCAGGGGTGGGCACGTCGTGTACGGCAATGTGATCAGGACCACCGCCGAAGTCCTTCTTGCGCAGGCACCGGGATGGGAGCTGCTGCGCGAGCCTGATGCGGCGACCGGCTTCCTCGAACTGGTCGCGCGTCGTCGGCAAGTCGAAGACGAGCCTTGACGGTCGGGGTCATTCGTTCGATCGCGCGTCGGGAGCCACGTCCTGCGGCATCGCCACCGCGCGCAGCACCTGCATCGGCCCCACTGCACGGACGCGCTCCAATTCCTCTTGCGAACGCAGGAACAATGAGCCGGCGAAGCCGAGCCCGTTCACCGAGATCGATTCGAAGCAGGCGCGCGAACGCGGCACCACGAGCATCCAGCCTCGGCGAACCAGCAGGTTGTAGGGCGCCGACTGAACCTCGCCTTCTGACTCGGCGACAGCGGAAATGCCGCACCGATCGAGCAACTCGCGATAGAGCGCATGCAACTCGGGCGCCATCGCTTGCGGCGCCACGCGCGCGAACGCATGCCTGAACGGCAGCTGCGCGCCGCTGCCGAGCGCTCGCGCCATCGGTACGCCGTCCGGGCTCTCGGCGTCGAGCGGCAGCGGCACCAGCTGCAGGTGCTTGCGCCGCTGGCTCGCCCCGGCCTCGACGCCGCCGTTGTAGAAGCCGAGCCCGTCGACTTCGCGCAGGCAAGCGACGAGCGCCGCGAAATCATCGACGCCAAGCAGGCACTCCTGGCGCTCGAAGCGGCGCGTGACGATCAGCACATGACCGTCGAGCACCTGGAACTTGTTGAGCAGGACGTAGTGCGAAGACCCGAGCTCGCCCACGAACAGAGAAGGCTCGTAGTCGCCGAGCGGATCCGCGGCCGCCGCGGCCTGGCGTGCCTTGTCCTTGCGCGCGAGGCTCGACACCGTGCGCAGCACGAACCGGACGCCATCGCTGTCGAGGAGGATGGTTTGCGTCTCGATCGGCTGCAGTGCACCGTCTGCCAGGGCGCGCTGCGTTGCGTGCTGGATGATGGACTGCGAGAACACGCCGTCTTCTCTCGCCGTTCACGCGTCGACGATGAGCGTCGTGTGGCTGCCCATCACATGGCGCACTTCAGGCCGCCTGCACCGCAACCAGCCACAGCTGCGCCCCTTGCTGCGGCGTCGAGGCCCAGGTCACGTTGTAGCTCCCGGCCGCGCTGACCTGCCGGACGGCAACGGCGCACTGCACCAGGGCACCCGAAGCCAGCACCGAATCGATCACCGTGAAGCCGTTGTTGGGCGCGGCCGTCTTGTCCAGGTCGACACCGGCATCGCCCCACCACCATGCGACGAGCAGCGCAGGCCCGGTGGTGGTGACGCTGGCGCTGGTCAAGGGCTGGCCCGACAGCACCTCGCGCCACTGCGCATCGCGGACCGAGCCGCCATCGGTGATCTCGACGACGGTCAGCGTCGTTTCGTCGGTGACCTTGGGCTTCGCCACCGTGACCGCGTGGCCGGCCATGCCGCGGGCCTGCGCACAGGCATACAAGGCCGTCCCCGAGTTCGGCCAGAGGGTGTAGGTGTGCGCCACACCGAGCTGGACGAAGGCATTGCCCGCGTTGTCCGTCGGCAGGCCGGCAGCAAGCAAGCCCCGCCCGACGCAGGCCAACAGCGTGCTTCCGCTCGTGCGCGTGGTCATGCCGGAAGCGGACAGCGACGAGGACGTCACGCCGTCCCGGTTGAAGGCGAGCACGTGGCCGCCGAGGGCCGGCGCCGCCGAAACCGGAGCAGGTGCAGGTGCGGGAGCGGGTGAAGGCGCCGGAGCAGGGGCCGGGGCAGCAGCGGCGCCGGTTGCAGCGGCAGCAACAAGCGCTGCCCCGGCGCCACCACCTCCGCCACCGCCTCCCCCGCAGGCCGTGAGCGCAGCGCTTCCAGATGCCATGCCGACCGTCGCCAGCGCCGACATACGGCGCAACAGGGCGCGGCGCTCGTTCAGCAGCGCAAGTGCCGCATCTTCGGCGGGTTTATTCATGTAGGCATTCCGTTTTCATTTTTAGGCCTCCGATTGTGAAACGCCGAGGCCTGCGAGCCAAGCCACGCCCGCCACCCAGGTGTTACCGACAGTCAGTTCGCCCCTGTAGGTGGGTACTGTCATGGCCCGCAGTCCGTCGCCTTCATGGTGACTAGCGACTCGGCGCTGGAGGCATCGACGCAACGGGCGCAACTTGGCGTTCACTAGCGCCTTGGCGCGTTCCTCCGTCCAGGGGCGCTGAGCGATGACACCGTCACCTCCTTCACGCGTTACTTGCGTCGCCTGCGGTTCCTCGAACCGGGCCAATGCCATGTTTTGCATTGGGTGCGCGCGACGGCTGCCCACCTTTGTTGCATCCGGGCCTTCGGCGCTCGAAACGGTCAGTTCGCTGCCTCGTCGACCGAGCGCGCGAGCGCAGAGCCGCCCGCCAAGTCCCGCGCTACCGGCGGAGACGCCCTGGTTCTGGCTTCGGCTCGTGCTGCTGGTGCTGGCCATGATGATCGTCTTCATGGGGTGGTACGTGAGCTTCACCCACACGGGCGACGGGCCCGCTGTTGCAAACAGGGAGGCGGCACCTGGGCCAGCGGCCAACGCCGAGGGCAGGCGTGAGGCCGGATCGGAGGCCAAGCCCGGGCCCTCGCCCTCCGCCGCGCCCGCGCCCGCAAGCCTGCCGACAGCTCCCGCTGCCACCTCGTCGCGCGATGCTGCACCTGAAGCCCCACGCCCGAGGCGCAGTGACGCGCCTGTCGAAGCGGTTGCAAAGTTCTATCGCGCCCTCGCCGCCGCCGACGGCGCAACTGCCGCTGCGCTCGTCGTTCCGGCGAAGCGAGGGCGCGGGGCATTTCGGGCAGAAGAGATCTCGACCTTCTACGGCTCCCTCCGGGAGCCGCTTGCCGTTCGATCCATCCGCACGATCGACAAGAACCGCGTCGAGGTCAGGTATCGATACCGGGCCACGAAGACTCCGTGCGAAGGCACCGCCATCGTCGAAACCGAATCCGTCCTTCAGCAGACGCTGATTCGGAGCATTCGCGCCAATTGCTGACGCCTTGCCACCCCGTGGATGCGACCACCATGTCTTCATCGGCTCTCACCGGATTCGTGCGACGGCACCCCGTCCTGCTCGCCGTCGCCACGGCCCTGGTGATGCTGGTCCTCCTGTTCGACTGGAACTGGCTTCGTCCTCCCCTGGAACGCTACATCTCGCAGAAGACACAGCGCGAGTTCAGGATCTCCGACCTGCACGTCGAGCTCGGCTTCGTCCCCACCATCCGTATGCGAGACGTGTACTTCAGCAACGCTGACTGGTCGCAGCACGAGGCGATGGCCAAGATCGAGATGCTGGAGTTTTCCGTCTCGCTTCGCGACCTCCCCGAGAAGATCCTCATCCCGCGTGTTGCCCTGACCAAGCCTGACCTGGTCTTCGAACGGCTGCCCGATGACCGGAAGAACTGGATCCTCGCCGAACCCTCCGAGAAGACGCCGAGCAAGCTGCGAATCAGCACGCTGTCGGTCGATCACGGGCACCTGCGCTATCTGGACCACGGAGAGCCTTTCGAGCTGGACGTGCAAGGAAGCACCTTCGACCCCGCCACCCAGGAGAAGGTCAAGGATGCAGACGCCAAGCCTTCCAACGATCGCTACACCACCCAGTACAAGTTCAGTGGCAAATACCACGACGCTGCCTTCTCCGGTACCGCCCTCACCGGCGAAGTGCTCAGCTTTCAGGAGTCCGGCGTCCCGTTCCCGCTGAAAGGTAGTCTGGTTGCCGGCACCACGAAGGTGGAGGTCGAAGGCACCATCGCCGACGCCGCCGATATCTCGGCCATCGACACGCGCCTGTACATCGAGGGCCAGACGCTGGCCAACCTCTATCCCTTCCTGCTGCTTCCACTGCCCGCGTCGCCGCCCTATTGGTTGAGGGGCCAACTGGTCCTGAAGGGAAACCAGTACACGATGGATGACCTTGCCGGAAAGATCGGATCCACCGACGTCACCGGCAAGGCCCGCTACATCGACCGCAAACCGCGGCCCCTGCTCGAGGCCGAGCTGCACAGCAAGCTGCTGAACATGGCCGACCTCGGACCCATGATCGGCGTTCAGACCAAGGGCTCGGGCGGCAAGCCCGCGGTCTCTCAGGCCGAAACCCGCACGCGGCCTGCCGCCAAGGCCAAGGAGCAGGCGATCGATCCGAACCACATCCTTCCGGCCGGCAGCTTCGACGGCAGCCGCCTGCAGAAGATCGACGCCGAAGCGAGCCTCGTGGCGCTCAAGCTGGTCGTCCCGAAAGCCTTGCCGCTCGAAAGCCTGCGCGCTTCCTTGAGCTTGCATGACGCCATCCTGAAGCTCACGCAACTGGACTTCGGATTTGCAGGCGGCACCATCGCATCGCAGGCCGTGCTCGATGCGCGCGAGCCCACGATCAAATCCGATGTGAAGATCGACCTGCGACGCGTCCGGTTGGACCGGCTCCTTCCGGAAAGCCCCACGATCGCCCAGGGGGCGGGCTACGTCGGCGCGACCCTGCAGCTGAAGGGCACCGGCAACTCCATCGCCGACGCGGCCGCGAAGGCCGACGGCCGCATCGCCGCCACCATTGCGAATGGCCGCATCTCGAACCTGGTGGATGCCGCGAGCGGGCTGCAAGGCGGCAGGGTGCTCCAGCTCCTGGTGGGCGGAGACCGGCTGATCACCGTCAACTGCGGCGGCATGGTCTTCGACGTGAAAGGCGGTCGCGGCACGTCCACCCTGTTTGTCGTCGACACCGAGCAGACGCAAATCCTCGGTACCGGCGGGTTCGACCTGGAACATGAGCGCTTCGACATCACCGTGGCGCCCAAGCCGAAGAGCCCTGGCGTGCTGTCGCTGCGCACGCCGGTGCGTGTGCACGGAACATTCAAGCAGCCGGACTTCGAGATCGTGAAGGGGCCGCTCCTTGCGCGCGTCGCCGGTGCGCTCGCGCTGGCCGGCGCCGGACCCCTGGCGGCGCTTGTGCCTCTGATCGAAACCGGCCCCGGCGAAGAGACCAACTGCGGCGCGGTTCGCCGCGAGGTCGGCGCCGCGCGGGCCCAGGTCAAGCCGCGGGAAAAGCGGAAGTGACCTCTAACGACGCGCAGGCAAAACGGACCCTCTACGCCGCCGGCGGGTCGTTTTCCCGGTCGAAGTGCCGATGCATGCCCATGGCGGCGATGAATTCCGCAATGGCTTCGTCGGCAGCCGCAGCATCCGCGAGGATCAGGCCTGCGTCGGGCGAGCCGTCCGGAAACGTCAACGGGATCTGGGCCTCGGCCAGCAACGCTTCGGACGCGCCGAAAGCCAGGATGGTCTTGCAATGCCAGTACTGCAGGCGGAGAAACTCGAGCGTGTGCGCGTCCGCATCGAGGGTCTCCACGGCCGCTGCGCCATCGGGCAGCACGAGGGCGTCGAACAGCACACCCGGCGAGTTCTCCAGGGTCGCGTCCGCTGCGAACTTTTCGCCGCCGGCCCCGACATAGGCGCCAAGCCGCGGAGCGACCAGGCGTGGCACCGCTCCGGCTGCAACGAGGGCCGACACCAGCTTGTTGAGCGATGAGCCTTCGACCCCGTGGGCCACCAGGATTGCGACCTTGCGCGTGCGTATGCCGCCGTCGCCCGGCCGCGCCATGAGCGACAGGGCGGGCGAGCTCTCGACCTCCGGCTGCAAGGGGGTCTCGAGCGCCTTCGGTGTGGGGGGCGGCAGGTCCATGCCCAGGTCTTGCGCCACGCGCTCGGCGAGCGCGGGCACTGCATTGCGCAGGTTGGCGACCATGCGCTCGCGAATCGCCGGCACCGTCACCTTCGACAGTTCGAAGCGGAAGGCGTTGCCGATGTGCGCCTGCTCGACCTCGGACTGGCTCTCGAAGAACAGGCGCGCCTGGGTGTAGTGGTCGGCGAACTTCTCCGGCTTGATCCGGACCTTGTTCGCGCTTTCCTTGGCGTCGATCCGGTTCGCGACGCTGACGAAGCCCTGCGCCGCGCCGGCCTGGAAGGGGCAGCCGCCGGCCAGTGAATTCGGCTCGTAGGCCACGCGGCCGCGGTGGATGGCCTGCCGATGCATGCCGTCGCGCTGGTTGTTGTGTACCTGGGCCACCGGCGCGTTGATCGGAAGCTCGTGGAAGTTCGGGCCTCCGAGGCGGCTGATCTGCGTGTCGACATACGAATGGATGCGGCCGGCCAGCAGCGGGTCGTTCGTGAAGTCGAGGCCGGGGACGATGTGCGCGGCGCAGAAGGCCACCTGCTCGGTCTCGGCAAAGAAGTTGTCCGGGTTGCGGTTGAGCACCAGCCGGCCCACGATCTGAACCGGCACCAGCTCTTCGGGGACGATCTTGGTCGCGTCCAGGATGTCGAAGCTGAACTGTTCGGCCTGCGCCTCGGTGAAGATCTGCAACCCGAGTTCCCACTCGGGATACTCGCCCGCCTCGATGGCTTCCCACAGGTCGCGCCGATGGTAGTCAGGGTCGGCGCCTGAGATCTTCACCGCCTCTTCCCACACCATCGAATGGGTCCCGAGCTTCGGTTGCCAATGGAACTTGACAAGCACCGACTCCCCCGCCTCGTTGACCAGCCGGAAGGTGTGGACCCCGAAGCCCTGCATCATCCGAAAGCTGCGCGGAATGGCCCGGTCGGACATCACCCACATCAGCATGTGCGTGGACTCGGGCATCAGCGAGACGAAGTCCCAGAAGGTGTCGTGCGCACTGGCGGCTTGCGGCATCTGGTGGTGCGGCTCGGGCTTTACGGCGTGCACGAGGTCCGGGAACTTCATCGCATCCTGGATGAAGAAGACGGGCATGTTGTTGCCGACCAGGTCCCAGTTGCCCTCGTCGGTATAGAACTTCACGGCGAAGCCGCGGACGTCGCGCGCGGTGTCTTTCGATCCGCGCTCGCCGGCCACGGTGGAGAAGCGCACGAAGACGGGCGTCACCTTTCCTGCCTCCTTGAAGGGTGCGGCCTTGGTGTACTGCGTCAGCGGCTCGTAGCACTCGAAGAACCCATGTGCGCCGGAGCCGCGTGCATGCACGATCCGCTCGGGGATGCGTTCGTGGTCGAAGTGCGTGATCTTCTCGCGCAGGATGAAGTCTTCGAGAAGCGCGGGCCCGCGCGCGCCGGCCTTGAGGGAGTTCTGGTTGTCCGCGACTGCAACCCCCTGGTTGGTGGTGAGCACCCGGCCACTGGAGTCGACACGTACGCGGTCGAGCGAATCGATCGTCGTATTGACGCCCTCGCGCGCCACCGTGCCGGTCTTCGCAGAAGAGTTTTGTTCGGACAGGGTGCTGGCCGCCGGCAGCCGCGACGGCGGGCTCACGGTAGCGCCGGCCGGCGTGGCGAGCGCATTGGCCTCACCGTACTCAAGCGGCTTGTTTGCGTTGGCGGGCATCCCGCTCGCGAGCGCCTGGGTGTCGATCGCCTTCTGTGCGGGCGGATCGCCGTTGCCCGCAGCGGGAGGCGCGGGCTGTGCGGGCCCGCTGTCGGTGTTGCGTGCCGCTGCACGTGCAGCGTCGAGCTCGGCGGGAGGAGTCGTGGGTTTCTTGGCCATGGTTGTCTCGATGAAATGGGATGGGAGCCTAGGGCTGGGGTGAGAACGCAGGTGTAGGAAGAGCACGCATGAAGAGCTCGCTAGGCCGCGCCGGCCGGCGCCAGGCAGAGCTCCGGCACGGCCGCCAGCCTGAATGCCACCGCATTCAGCAGCGCATCGGCAAAACCCCCTGCGGCGCGAGCCTCGCGACGGGCGCTGGTAACCACACGCGGCGCGGCGCTCCACGCGACGCGGGCGCCCGTGGCTTCGAGCGCCGCCACCAGCGCGACATCCTCGCTGCAGGCCAGGTGCTGGAAACCACCGGCACGCCGGTAGGCCTCGGCCGAGACGCCGAGGTTGGCGCCGTGAACGTGGCGATGCCCGTCGCGATCCGAATAGGTTTCGAGGAAATGCGCATGGAGCAGGTCGGCGTGGATGCCGTGCGGCGACCAGTCCTCGACGCCGACCGGACCGCAGACCGCGTCGGCGTTCTGCGCCAGCTGGGCGACCAGCCACGAGGCGGAGACCCGCGTGTCGGCGTCCGTGAAGCCCAGCCAGCGCGCGCCGCGCGCGAGCAGTGCTTCCGCGCCGACCGCGCGCGCCACGCCGACGTTGCGCACCTTCACGCTGACGGTATCGGCGCCGGCCTGCGCGGCCAGCACGCCGGTGGCGTCCGTGCAGCTGTCGAGCACGACCAGCAGTTCGACCCGCTCACCCTTGAGATCCGGATGCAGTGCCGCCGCTGTCGCGGCGCGTACCGAGTCCCCGATCACGCGCTCCTCGTCGCGCGCGGGTATGACGATGCCCAGCATGTTGTTCTTCCTGTCGAGGAATGAAGGAGTGTCGAAACTAGCCTGCCGCTGGAAGGCGCTCGTCAGTGGCCGCGTTTGCTTCGTGTAGGCGGCGCACGAATGGCGCGTTTGTCTCATGTCTTTTGACATAGCAAGCCACGACGCGCCCTGGCGAGGCGTTGGTGTGGAGCGCCTACAGCCCCCGGTGTGCAGCGCCGACGGCCGGCCGGACATGGCAATGCATAAGCTGGCACGCTGGCCTTGCTCTACCCGGTCTACCCGGTCTACCCGATCTACCCGCCCGTCACATTCCACTCATGCCTGCTTCCTGCACCGACGATGCCCTGGCACAACTCGAGCGCGCGCACGGCGACGCCCTCACGCTGGGCCGGCTGATCGACGCCGGCATCGATCGGCTGCCGCTGCCCGGCTCGGGCCATACGCTGGAGCGCTGGCGTGTGCTGGCGAGGGTGGCGGCGCACGACCTCTCGCTGGTCAAGCTCTTCGAAGGGCACACGGATGCGCTCGCGATCCTTGCCGAACTCGACGCGCGCAGCGCGCCGCCCGAGTCGCGTTGGGGCACGTGGTGCGCCGAACCGCCCGACGCACGCGTGACCATCTCCGCCGGCGGCGACGGAGGTGCAGGGTGGCCCCTGGCGCGCCTCGATGGCACCAAGGCGTGGTGCTCCGGCGCCGCGCAGCTCACGCATGCGGTCGTGAGTTGCTGGAACGCCGCAGGCGAGCCTTGCCTGGCCGCGGTCGCGCTGAACCAGCCCGGCGTCGTCGTGACCAGCGAAGGATGGCGGGCCATCGGCATGGCAGCGAGCGCGAGCGTGGACGTGCGCTTCGAGGGGGCGGAGGCCGTGCAGATCGGCGGCGCCGGAGATTACGTGCGCCGGCCCGGCTTCTGGCATGGCGGTGCGGGCATCGCCGCCTGTTGGCTCGGTGGCGCACTGGGCATCGCCCGCATGACGCGGCGGCTTTGCGCCAGGGCGCCCGACGCCCATCGCCTCGCGCACCTCGGCGCGATCGACGTCACCCTCGCGGGCGCCGCCGCGGTGCTGCGCGAGGCCGCCGCGTGGATCGACCTGCATCCGCATGCGGACGCGCGCGACGTCGCACTGAGGTCGCGGCTGGTTGTCGAACAAGCGGCCGCGACGCTCATGCAGCACGCGGGCCGCGCTGTCGGTGCCGGGCCGCTGTGCCGCGATGCCCGCTTCGCCCATGCGATGGCGGACCTGCCGGTCTACCTGCGCCAGAGCCATGCCGAGCGCGACCTCGCCGCGCTCGGCCAATGGGTGCTCGATGCCGAGGAGCCGCCGTGGACGCTGTGAGCGTGCGCGCCATCCGCGGCGAGGGCACGTCCGAGGCTGCGTGGCAGGCATGGTCCGGCTTGGCGGACCTCCCATCCATCACCGCCGAGGCGCTGGTGCCGCCGCACACCCGCGCGGTGGTGGTGGCACCCCATCCCGATGACGAGGTGCTCGCGGTCGGCGGCCTGCTGGCGATGCTGGCGCGCAGCGGGGCGCCGGTGCAGGTCATCGCCGTCACCGACGGCACCGCCAGCCATCTCGCATCCAGTGTCTGGCCCGTCGAGTGCCTGGCGCGCGAGCGCCCGCTCGAAACCCGGCTGGCGCTGCATCGTCTCGGCGTCGAGCGCGAGGTGCTGAGACTCGGCCTGCCGGACGGCGAGCTCGACCGCCTGTGCGATGCACTGGCGGATCGACTTCGGGGTCTTCTGCATCGCGACGACGTGGTGTTCACCACCTGGCGCGAGGATGGCCACCCCGACCATGAGGCGACCGGGCGCGCGAGCGCCCTGGCCGCCGCTTGCTGCGGTGCGCACCTCGTCGAGGTGCCGGTGTGGGCCTGGCATTGGGCCACGCCCGGCGACGCGCGCTTGCCGTGGCACCGTGCCAGACGCCTCGCCCTGGATGCCGACGCGGCGCAACGCAAGCGCCATGCCGTGGAAGCCTTTGCCAGCCAGTTGCAGCCCGACGCGTCGACGGGTGCCGGCGCGATCCTCCCGGCCAGCACGGTGGCGCGCGCCGCCCGGCCGTTCGAGGTGCTGTTCGATGAGACGCCGGGCCGCTTCCAACACCAAGAGGGTGCCGCGTGAGCACGAGAGCCGACTATTTCGAGGCCATGTATGGCGCCAGCGACGACCCGTACGCGCTGCGTACGCGCTGGTACGAGGAACGCAAGCGCAGCCTGCTGCTGGCGGCGCTGCCGCACCGGCGCTACCGCCGCGCCTTCGAGCCCGGCTGTGGCGTCGGCGAACTCACTGCCGCGCTCGCCGCGCGTTGTGACGAGGTGCTGGCGAGCGACCTCTCGCCCGCTGCCGTGCGGATCGCCCGCGAGCGCTGCGGCGCGCTGCCGAACGTGTGCGTCGTGCAGCACACGCTGCCGGCCGACTGGCCGCGAGGCGAAGAGCGCTTCGACCTGATCGTGCTCAGCGAGCTCGGCTATTTCCTCGAAGCACCGGCCATGCACGCGTTGGCGCAATGCTGCCGGCAGTCGCTCGATGCCCAGGGCACGCTGCTTGCCTGCGACTGGCGGCCGGACTTTCGCGAACGCTCGCTCTCGACCGACGAGGTCCATGCCGAGCTGGCGGGGCTTGGCCTCACGCGACTGCTGCGGCACGAAGAAGACGACTTCCTGATGCAGGTCTGGTCGCGCGACGGTCGATCCGTCGCGCAGCGCGACGGCATTCGCTAGCTCAAGGTTCCGTCTTGAACAACCCCGTCGGTTGCCGGCGGCACCCATCACAATCGCCATCCAGCCGCGGCAGCCTTGTCCCCCGCGAAGCCCATCGAGTCCTCCTCTCCAGCGATCCATGTTCACCCTGACCCGCCTGACATTCCACCGCGCCAGGAAAGAGCGCTTGCCCCAGGTCGCCGGCAGCCTGACCTTCACGACCTTGCTGTCGATCGTGCCCTTGCTGGCGGCGAGCTTCGCGCTGTTCACGCACTTCCCGATCTTCAGGCGCTTCAAGGACGCGCTTCAGGAGCTGTTGTTGAGCAGGCTGCTCCCGGCGGACATCGCGCGCACCGTGCTGAAGTACCTGAACCAGTTCGCCGCGAACGCCAGCGGCCTGACATGGGTCGGCTCGCTCTTCCTGCTGGGCGCGGCCATCGCGCTGTTGCTGACCGTGGAGAACGCGCTGAACCAGATGTGGCAGGTGAGGAAGAATCGCCCGTTCTTCAGGCGCGTCGGCCTGTACCTGCTGATGCTGGCCGTCGGACCCCCCGTTCTGGGCCTGAGCTTGTGGGCCACGTCGTACTTGCTGGGCATTTCCATGGGCCTGATCGGCGCGCTGCCGCGATCGCTCGCCTTCGTGCTCGACCTCGGGCCGCTCATGCTCGGCGTGACGGCGCTGACGTGCATGTTCTACCTTGTGCCGAATACCAAGGTCCGGCTGCGCGACGCCGTCGCGGGCGGCTTGATTGCCAGCCTGGCTTTCGAGCTCGGCAAGCGCGCCTTCACCACCTACCTCGTGAAGGTGCCGACGTACAAGGCGCTGTATGGGGCGTTTGCGGTGCTGCCGATGTTTTTGCTGTGGGTGTACTTCTCGTGGTTGGTGACGTTGGTCGCGGCGATGATGACGGCCAATCTGGCGCTTACGCGGCGGCGGCGGGTGGCGGGGAAGGCTGCTCGGGTGTAGCAGCGGGTAATCTCCGCTCGATGAGCCCACCAGAACCTCGCCCCGCATCGACCTGGAATCGCTTCTGGTCGCCGAAGAGTTTCCTGGAGCAGGTGCCGCCCGCGGCGTCGGCAGAAGAGGCCGACGCCATTGCGCAGAGGAACAACGTCTGGCTCAAGACCTACATGGATTTGTACATCTTGAGGTGGGGTGGGCTGTGGGCGGGTTCGCTGGCGGTGACGCTGCTCATGGTGGATGTGGCGGGGTTGCTGTTTGTGCTCGCGCTGGCGTCGAACCTGGCGGCTTTTGTCGGGTTGGTTGCCGTGATCCTGATTTATCGCCGCGCGTCCAGGGCTCTTCGGGATCGGACGCTGAAGAACGGCGGGCGATGACACGTTTGCCTGCCGCCTGATCTCAACGAATAGCTGCATCGCAGCGGTTGCGGTCCGTCGACCGCCACCACCGTGTTCGCGGTGCCAGCCACATCACGATCATTGAGGTGCTGGGCCGAGTACCCTGCGGCCGACCGGTGCTGAGGGTGCTGCTGGACATCACGAGGTGACTGAGCAACATCTCGCGCCATGTACGCGCGAACAAGCCCCTGCCTCCGTCCCTTGGCCGCTCAATCCGCTAGGCGCGTCTGGTGCCGCGTGGGAGGTGTCGAGTGGTGCAGCAGACGCAGCAGATCCCCCTGCTTGGACGTGCCGGTCTTGGAGTAGATCCTCTGCAGGTGGGTGCGGATGGTCGGCTCGCCCACGCCTAGCATGCCGGCGGCCTCGATACCGCCGAGGCCTTGCGACAGCGCCATTAGCACGCGCAGTTCGCCCCCGGTGAGCCCATGCAGCCGTCCAAATGCCTCCCCCGGCATCAGCGGCGCCTGGACAGGATCCTGGATGAACACGGCAACACTCGCCGCGAACGGTGCAAGGATCCCGGCGCGCCGGCCATCGGCAACCGGCAGCAAGGTGGCGACGTAGCCCCCGCCGGTTCTATCAGGGATTCCGATCGCATGATCCTTGGTGCGCATGTCGGCACAATCACGGCCTGAATCCTGGATCGCCTGCGTCAACGCGGCACGAGCGGCCGGAGAGACCGGGGACAACCGGTTGTTCACCAGGCGCATCGCCGTGCCCGACTTGACCTGTCGCTCGGCCGCAGTGTTCATGTACACGACGTGACCGTCACGCGCCGCCAGGAACACGCCGGCCGCCAGCCCATCAAGGGTCCTCTCCAGCACCTCGGACTTCAGCACCTGGATGTCGAGCGCGTCGGAAATCGCCAGAGCACGGCAGACATGCGGCGCAAGGAGCTCGAACAGGCCGAGGTCGCCCTGCTGGTAGTGCGGCGACTTGTCGCTGCGCGACGCGTGCAGGGACGCCATGCGCCCGCCGGTGCGCAGCGCCGGAAACCAGATGATGTCGAGCACCCCGTATGGCTGCAGCACTTCGCGGTAGAAGCGGCTGTCATGCAGATGGAAGCGCTCCATCGACAGCGCGCTCACGTCCCCGACGTTGGAGACGACATCCGCCGCGGCCATCGGACTCTCGGCGTACCGGGCGCCGAGTTTCTGCAGAAACTCCGGCTCATAGCCGAAGACGTACAGCTGGTCGTTCTGGATCTGCTTCAGGTCGTGCACGCAGATGCCGCCCCCGACGCTGTCACAACGCTGCGCAATCATTCCGCATGTTGCGGCCCACCGCTGCGGGTCGAGGGAGCAGTCGTAGATCGCGCCGATCAGCTCCGACAGCTCGGCGGCGGGGATCCTTTCCAGGCCCGTCATCGCACACGGTTCCAAAACGACGCCCGAACCTGAGGCACAAGGTCCGTCAAATGCAATACGATGTTGGGCTGGTTCATCGAGGGATCGTAGGCAGGTAGGCTGCGTCGCGTAATAACCTAAATAGGTGACCAATTGAATGCAGGAGTTGCGCGCCCCGCCCGGCCTTCAATGAACGATTTCACCGAGGCGATCTACGCGCTGTGGGACAAACTCGCGAATTACCCCATCGGCCATGGCGATGAAGCGCTCGAGCACCTGCTCTGCAGCCTCTGCTCGATCTTCGGCGCGCACAACGCACTTTGGTCGGTGGTCGTGCGGTTGCCGAGCCCTGCGTTGGGCGACGCCTTGAACGGCTGGCGCCCGCGATTCGTCCGGCTCCTGCGGCCTTTGCCGCCGATTGCCGCTTCGGTCCAGGAGCAGTTCGACACCTTGTGGTCGCCGTCTGTCGACCTCTCGCAGATCCTTGCCGTGTCCGGCGAGGAGCCGTTCCGCACCCGGCTCCTGTTTGAAGCGCTGCCTCCGGAGTGGTTCGACGGTCCACACTACCAGCGCCACTATCTGGCTGTCGGACACGCGGATAGCATGTCGATGCGTTGTGCGGTCAACGACGATGTGCGGGTGCACCTGTTCATCTTCCGCAGCACGGAAGCTCCGCGCTTCTCATCAGCGGACAAGGACCCTTTCGGCCTGGCGCTTCGCGGCCTGCGCTGGTTCTACCGCCAGCAATTGCTCAGCCACGGGCTCCTCATCGCGAACGCACCGCTCACCGCGATGGAACGCAGGGTCTTGCTGGGACTGCTCGACGGAAAGACGGAGAAGGCCGTCGCGGCCATCCTGGACCAAAGCCCGAACACGACGCACATCCACGTGAAATCGATCTATGCCAAGTTCGGTGTCCATAACCGGGCGGCGCTGACCTCCCTCTGGCTCGGGCGCCCGCCCCAAGCCGGCCGATCGAACATCGATTGATCGCGCGGCGACCCCACGCGTCATTGCTTCCGATGACTCCTTGAGCGTGCGATCTCCCTAGGCTCGGGACCTCACCGTTCTGCTTAGGAAGACGACATGCGCATGCTCTCGTTGCCGCCGATTCCGCTGATGCCCCCAATCCGGCGGTCGCGATGGTCCCCGCGCGGCGTTGCCGTAGCAAGCCTGGTCACCGCCGTGAGTCTGGCGCTCTATGCCGCGTTGCAGGCCGCCCCCGCAAGCCCGAGGTCCGTGCAGCCATTGGCGGGCCAGTCCGGCACCGCCTCTGCCGGCAACGTGTTTCCCGAAGACCTTGTCTGGTGGTGGCCCCTGAACGTCGGAAGCGCGACCAGCCTCTTCCATTGCTGGCCGAACGCGGCCAAGAGCAGCGCAGACTCGGTGGTGGTCTGGACGGACAAGGCCAACCACGTCGTCGCGTTCGGCGCTGCGCAGGATGCAGCGCAACTCCCTGCCTATGCCGTAGCGCTAGGCACGACAGGGAAACGGGACGCGAGCCCCTTCGTTCAGATCGCCGGGAAAGGACATGTCGTGCGCGTTGCGGAGAAGAAGAGCGCACTCCGGCTGAACGACATGCAGCTCGATTGCGTCCGTACGTCAGACGACTGATCTCGAGCCGGGACGGACGGACTCCGGCGTGCATCTGCCCTCCATTCGTCACGGAAACGCCCTCTGCCTACGCTTGCTGCCTCAAGAAAAGGGTGGTCAAGGCGAAGAAGTCTTCCCCTCGCCAACACGCGACTCCAACCCCAGGAATTCACTATGAACATGAGCCGAATCCTCCCACCCCCGCTGTCGACCGACGCAGCTGAGGCGCCAAGCCCGTCCGTGTACGGCGCGTTCAAGCGTGCTGTCGCAGCTCTTGCGCGGCACTGCGCGACCGGCACAGCCGACCCGCGAGAACGCTATCTCTCGCGATCGGTCAATCATGAAGACCTGGAGAGCCGCATCCGTGCATGGGACGCGTACGAAGCCCGCCTGCGACGCCTTCCGCCAGTGCTGTGAGGCGAATCCAAGCCTCTGTCGTCCATCAGGATGGGCGCGTAGAGATACCGTTCTTCCGCAGCAGCGTGGGCCGCGAGCTCGATGCGCAATGCGCGGAAGGTCTCAATGGCGCGTGAGGTGCCCGGCTTGATGCGCATCAGTTGCCGGCAAAGCTTGCGCCGAAGCTCATGACTTTCACGCAAGGCTTCGTAGATGTTTTCCATGTTCTGGTTGAGTTGTTCTGGATGCTTGGTGCTGCTCCGGTTTGGCGGAGGCCAGTCATTTGCGACGCTGAAATCGCTGGTACGAAGCCATCAACGGGGTTGCTGACGAGCCATCTCGGCGATGATTCGATCAGATGGGCGTCGCGCGCGAGGCTCAGGGCAGTCCGACCGGGCGGCCGAAGGCGTGTTCCCTTTTCAACTAGACGAATGCTCAAACTCTGCGCACAGTGTGGAGTTCCGCTGGTGTTCTCGCATGCGGTGCAGCGCGAGTACGGATGAGGCCCGAGCGCTGTAACGGTGCTGACACCGCAGCACTCTCCAATGCAGGGCACCCCACACTCCCAGGAGCTCCCATGTCGTTTCCTTCCCGCCGCGGCTTCCTGCGCGGCTCGACCTCGGTTGCCGCGCTCTCGTTCATCGGCACGCTGCAGGCGTTGCAGGCCCGCAACGCCGATGCCGCAATCGCGGGCGATGGCGCCAGCGGCAGCACCGGTCTGGTCGCAAGCCCCTACGGTCCGGTCGCGCCGGTGCTCGACGAAGCAACGGGCCTGCCGCTGCTGCAGCTGCCCGAAGGCTTTGCCTACCGCTCCTACGGCTGGACCGGTGACCTGATGCGCAACGGCCAGCCCTGCCCGGGCAACCATGACGGCATGGCCGTGATCGCGTCGTACGGCCGCGGCAGCAGCGTCGACGTGGTGCTGGTGCGCAACCATGAGCGCGGCCAGTCGACCACACCGATCCATGCGCCCGCGATGTACGACGCCGTAGCGAGCAGCGTCGACGGACGCTTCGCCGGCGGCGGCACCACCAACCTGCGGTTCAAGGGGCGCCAGTGGATAGGCATGGAGCCGAGCCTCGGCGGCACCCTCACGAACTGCGCCGGCGGACCCACGCCCTGGGGCACCTGGCTCAGCTGCGAAGAGACCGGCAGCAATCTCGAGCCGCAGGGCGGCAAAAAGCACGGCTACGTGTTCGAGGTGCGCGCCGATGCGGCCGAGACGACGGGCAAGCCGATCGTCGCGATGGGCCGCTTCAGCCATGAGGCCGTGGCGGTCGATCCGAAGACGCGCTTCGCCTACCTCACCGAGGACAGCCGCAACAAGTCGGGCTTCTATCGCTTCGTGCCTGCCGATGCAAGCGGCCGCCCCGGCAGCTACGAGGCCGGCGGCAGGCTGCAGATGGCCAAAGTGGTCGGCCGGCCCAACGCCGACCTCAATGTAGCCTCGACCGGCGACACGCACCGCCTCGAGTGGGTCGACATCGCTGATCCCGATGCGAACCCGGTAGCAATTGCGCTGCCTGGCTTTGCGGGCACCACGGCCGTGGCCGGACCGTTCGCGCAGGGCTGGGCCCAGGGCGGCCTGCGCATGGCGCGCGGCGAAGGCATCTGGTATCACGAGGGAAAGCTCTTCATCGTCGATACCGCGACGGGCGTGAACGCCGCGGGCGCGGGCGGCAACGGCGAAGGCGCGGTGTGGGAGTACGACCTCGCGACGGACCTGCTCAAGGCCGTGTTCGTCTCGCTCGATGCGGTGGCCGCCAACAATCCCGACAACATCACGATCAGCCCGCGCGGCGGCGTGCTGCTTTGCGAGGACGGCGGCGGCGTCGATGAGGGCCAGGGCCGCGTCGAGCGCCTGGTCGGCCTGACACGCGACGGTGCGAGCTTCGTGTTCGCGCGCCACAACGTGGTGCTCGGCGCCGACCAGATCGCATCGGCCGGCAAGACCGTCGCGCCGGGCGACTACCGCGGCAGCGAGTTCTGCGGTGCCTGCTTCGACCCGGCCGGCAAGGTGCTATTCGTCAATGTGCAGTCGCCGGGCATCACGTTCGCGATCTGGGGGCCCTGGGCACGCGGGCCGCTCTGACAAACAGATGCCATGGGCTCTTCTGCGACAACGGAGTGAGCAGATGAGTCTTCTGTGATCGTCGGCGTCGTCGGCGTCATCGGCGTCGTCGGCGTCGTCGCCGGTATGCTGGCCGGCATCCTGGTCAGGGCGGCAGCTTCGGGCGGCTGGGTGATCCAGTGAGAAGAACACTCCTTGACTGGGAACAGTCGCAAAGCAGCCATGAGGCGGGCACTGCACTTGCCGGGTACGTGCTCTTTGCTGACATCGAGATCTTAGGAAAGCGGGCGTTCTGCTGAACGGCAAGTTCGCGCCGGGGCTGCCCTTCAAAGATCGGTATTCGAAGGGCGGTTTCTGCGAACCCAAGTCCATCAACTTCGGTAGTGGTGGATCAGGGCATCCGAGGCACATCGTGATGGAACTGCTTGCAAACCGGGTTGGCATTGAGCTGACGCACGTACCCTGCAAGGGCACCTCCCTTGCAATTCAGGGGCTCCTTGGGAGCGACGTCGACGCGATGATCACCGGTGTCGTTGAAGCAAATGCCCCACATCAAATCCGGCTCCGTCATTCCGTTGGCAGCCAGCGGACCGGCTGCAAAGGAAATCTTTCCTTCGTTGCCTCAGTTCAAGGAATTCAACCCAGATCTCGACGTCTCCGTCTGGTTCGGTCTGTTCGCACCTGCATCAACGCCGGCACCGTTGGTCACCGCGCTCAATTCCGAGGTTAACAAGGCAATGCTTCAGCCTGATGTTCAAAAAGCGACTCGCCGATTTCGGCCTGATGCCGACTCCGGGTCCGACCGCAGATCTGGACCTTTTGGTCAAGACCGACCTTGCCCGCTTCGGACCACTGGTCAAGTCGCTTGGTCTGGTCGCCAACTGAGATGGCACACGAACAGGACAACTCTCTGCGCGCGCTCCTCACTAAGGACCGGCTTCACGAGCTCGAAATGGCCTATTGCAGAGCGGCATCAGGAACTGACCCCCCGTTGTCACTCAAGATCTGATCTGCACGAGCAGGCGAGAATATTCTGCGACCCAACCCGAGCAGTTCCTGCGGAAGTGCGAATCTAGGCGCATCATGGGCTGATGAATATCCAGCTCGGTTTTGAAATCGCCTACCAGTTTCCCCGGCCGACGCCGATGATCCTGACCCTCAGCATTCATTACTCGCGCGCCTCGGATCTCCTGCGCCCGGACCATCTGCTCACGAAGCCGGCCGTGCCCACCACCGCCTACCGCGATCTGTTTGGCAACTGGTGCACACGCCTGGTCGCCCCCGCGGGCCGCTTTGTACTGAGTACGGATACCGTGATCCACGACAGCGGCGCGCTGGACATCGTCGTGCCCTCGGCGCCGCAGACGCCGGTGGAGTACCTGCCCGAGTCCACCTTGCTCTACCTGCTGGGTAGCCGCTACTGCGAAACCGACCTGCTGTCCGATTTTGCGTGGCAGCACTTTGGGACCGGACCGACCGGCTGGGGGCGCGTGCAGGCGGTCTGCGATTTCGTGCACCAGCACATCGAGTTCGGCTACCAGCACGCCCGGCGCACCCGTTCGGCCTTTGAAGCCTTCAAGGAAGGGCAAGGCGTGTGCCGCGACTATGCCCACCTGGCGATCACCCTATGCCGCTGCCTGAACATTCCGTCCCGTTATTGCACCGGCTACCTCGGCGATGTTGGGACCCTGCCGCCGTACGGCACGATGGACTTTGCGGGTTGGTTCGAGGCTTTCCTGGGTGACCGCTGGTACACCTTCGATGCGCGCAACAACGTGCCTCGCATCGGCCGCGTGCTGATTGCGCAGGGGCGCGACGCCAGCGACGTGGCGTTGTCAAGCACCTTCGGCCCCAACGAGCTGGATGGATTCAAGGTCTGGTGCGATGAGATTCAGTGATTGAAAAGGAAAGCAGCGAACCTCCGTCGTCAGCCTGCGCAATTTGTGACTCAAACGCAGCCGGCCATGTGAACCTCGCCACCTATATCGTCAGCAAGGGAAAGCCGCTCGTCGTCTTGGCCAAGTAGGAATTCCTGGCGACGATGGCCGTGGTTATATCTTGCCCATGAGCAGCAGAACGACCACGACCAGCAACACCAGCCCGATGCCACCACTGGGACCGTAGCCCCATCCCCGACTGTGGGGCCAGGTTGGAATCGTGCCGATGAGCAGCAGGACCACAATGATCAGCAGAATTGTTCCGAGTGTCATTTCATCTCTCCAGCCAGTGAGTCGTAGCAGCGCAGCGTCCGGGGAAACGCACGCAGCGCACCAATGCCGCTGTCCTCGGCGCGTCCGCACCAGTCTTCCAGCACGGCCGTCGGGCGCAAGGACCTCGCAAACTCGGCCAGCACGTCGTAGCGGTGGGTGATGACAGCCTGCACCGTACCCACGACGCAACGGGTCTTCGACGGGTCGTAGCGAACCCTCGGCGCGACGTTGCGCACCTTCGCCAGGTGGACCACTTCCAGCACACGGATGTACACCCAGCCGATGTCGAGCGCCCACCACCGGCTCGACAGCTTGGCGGAGGTCACATAGGCGTGGTGGCGCCACAGCCAGCAGCGGAAAAAGTGGCTGGCGAGCGGATGCAGTTCCAGCGCGCGGTGCGCTTGATGCCGATGCAGAAAAATAGTGACCGCGGCGATGGTGACTCGGGTCGAGCCCAGCGTGGCCAGCACAAGCCCCCACCAGGGCAGATCGAGCAGATTGAATTGCATCGCAAGGTCCATGCAAGACGACGCGGTGCCCCCGTCGATTCCGGAAGCCATCGCGACGCCCCGCCTTCGATGCTAGTCAAACGATGACGTTCGTCTGTGCGCTACCGCACGGTCAACCCATCGTGGCGTTCGCCGGATCTTGCGCTGGTGCACCGGTTTCTTGGGCCGTGCGCATGGCGGTGTGTGCGGCAGCGCACGGAGGAATTCGCTCGCCGGCGATAGGGTGGTGGCTTCCATTTCCCAGCGCCAAGGGGCGAGACGATGACCCCATTGCAACCATGGGCCGGTGCCGAGATGCATGACGCCGGCACCTGCATCCCACCCAGGGCTATCTGTACGCTAGCGCACCGACAGAAGATGCCGCGCGATCTACAAGGGGACATTAGGGCGCAGCCCGGATCCGAACAGACCCTCATGGAATACGACATCAGCGACGCGCGGCTTTCCTATCGCGGATGGGAGATACGCAGCCATCTCACATCCGTTTCAATCGACGGCACCGTGGGCGCGGGCGCGGTGCTGTTTGTCGGTGACGATTGCAAGTGCTACATCATCTCGTGCAAGCAATTCGTCAACGGCAGCGATGCCATCAGTGCCATCGAACAAAAAGCGACACGCTGGATCGATGTCCGAGAAGCCGGTTTGGAGACATCCCCGGTCTCGATCCAACCGGTCGCGTTGCGCCCATCCGAGCTGCACGAGCCGAACGGCAAACGCGTCGATCAGCCCGAGAGAGCACAGTGGCACCGGGAAGCGCCGGCAACGGCCGGCGCGTTGCAGGGCCTCGCGTCGGCCTGATCCGCTCTCCACGGCGGGCCGCACCATCGCTGCCTATTCTCTGTAAGCTCGAAGCAGCACCGCGTCGGCAATCCTCGATGCCAAACCCACCGGAGGACCCCCCGATGACCGCTTCGCCAGACCCAAGGAAGAACCGCCTGCTCGCGGCGCTTCCAGACGGCGAGTGGCAGCGCTGGCTGCCTCAACTCGAATGGGTCGAGATGCCGCTGGGCCAGGTGCTGTACGAGTCGGGCGGCACGCTCAGCCACGTCTACTTTCCGATCACCGCGATCGTCTCGCTGTTGTACGTGATGGAGAACGGCGCCTCGGCCGAGATCGCCGTCGTCGGCAACGAAGGCATCGTCGGCATCGCCCTGTTCATGGGGGGGCAATCCACGCCGAGCCGCGCGGTGGTGCAGAGCGCGGGCCAAGGCTTTCGGCTGAAGGCTCAGGTGATGAAGGAAGAGTTCGATCGGGCCGGTCCGGTGCTGCATCTTCTGCTGCGCTACACCCAGGCGCTGATCACGCAGATGGCGCAGACCGCGGTGTGCAACCGGCACCATTCGCTGGACCAGCAGCTGTGCCGCTGGCTCCTGCTGAGCCTGGACCGCCTGCAGGGAACCGAACTCGTGATGACGCAGGAGCTGATCGCCAACATGCTCGGCGTGCGCCGCGAGGGCGTGACAGAGGGCGCCCTGAAGCTGCAGCAAGCCGGCCTGATCCGCTATGCGCGCGGCCGCATCTCGGTGCTGAACCGGCCGGGGCTGGAGGAGCGTACCTGCGAGTGCTATGACGTGGTCAAGAAGGAGTACGACCGGCTGCTTCCGGAGAAGCTGGCGACCTGAGCCCTAGTTTGCTGCTCTGTGCGCCACCAGACAGTCACGTTGCGGCAGCTGCCGCAGACTGGTGGCACCGTCGGACATGTGTCCGATGGCAAAGCGATCCTGCGTCACCTGAAAGTGGTCGCAACACGCCGGAGAAACCCCGTGGCCACCGTCGAGAACCATCTCATCGAACTGCTTCCCCGCAACGATCGCCGAAGCTTGCTGGCCCAGTGCGAGCCGATTGAATTGGTGATGGCCGAGGTCCTGTGCGAGCCCGGCGAGCCGACCCGGCATGTCTATTTCCCCATCGACGGCTTCATCTCGCTCGTGGCGAAGATCGACGGCGATGCGGCGCTGGAGGTCGGCCTGGTCGGCCGCGAGGGGATGGTGGGTGCGCAGCTGGTACTGGGCGTGCCCACGGTGCCGCTGCATGCGGTGGTGCAAGGCCAGGGCGCGGCATGGCGCATCGCCGCCGCCGATTTCAGCCGCGAGCTGGTGCGCAGCGCGGCGCTGCGGCGCAGCATGAACCGCTACATCTACGTGTTGATGTCGCAACTGGCCGGCTCGGCCGCATGCCTGCGCTTTCACCTGATCGGGCCCCGCCTGGCGCGCTGGCTGCTGATGAGCCAGGACCGTGCCCACTCCGACAGTTTCCATGTGACGCACGAGTTCCTGGCGCTCATGCTCGGCGTGCGCCGAGTCGGGATCACGACGGCCGCCAGTGCCTTGCAGCGCGGCGGACTGATCGAATACCACCGCGGCGACGTGACGGTGCTCGACCGCGGTGGACTCGAGGCGATGGCGTGCGGGTGCTATGCCGCCGACCGGCGCAGTTACGCCGAACTGTTGCGCTGACCCGGCTCCGCGCGCGAACGCAGCTAGGCCGCAGGCAGGTCGAACTCTCGCAGCATCACCGGCTCCTTGGCACCTTGGGCCAGCCGGCGGCGAACGGCCGCCTCGATGTCCTCTGCGTGGCTTTGGTAGGTCTCCATCGGATCCTCGTCACGGCCATCGGGACGGTAGCGGTAGTGCAGGGTTTCCTTGCCGATGCTGGCACCGATCCACTGCGTATCGACTTGGACCCAGAAGCGCACGGTGCGGGAAGCCTCGTGGAAGAAGGGGGGCTGTGACATGACTGAACTCCAGATGGGACGGATCGACCGCCCGCCGTCGGTTCACGCCTGGGAGCGGCCCTGTGGCGAGCCACGAAGGCGCCTGCACCCGATTCGGCATGGCCGGCATTCCGGTGGTGCGCCCTTTGCGATCCAGGGTAGGGGCACGTAGGGTGCGCGTCTGTGCGGTAGCGCATGTTCGCATCGACGGGTGGCGCGTGCTAGTTCTTCACGGTGCGCAGTTGCTCTTCTGCGCGGTTGAGTTCCTGCCGCAGGTCCCGGATGACCTGCTCCAGCGCCTCGATGCGTGCGGCGCGGGTCTGCGCCGGATCGAGCGTCTTGCAACGCGCTTGCAGGGTGGCCAGGGCCTCGGCAAGCCGCTGCCGGTGCAGCATCTGCCCCTTGGAACGGGCAAGTTCCATGTTCCGCTCGATAGCGGCTTCCTCGGCCTTGCAATCGGCATTGCCCGCCGGGTCTGCGGGCTGAGCGATGGCGGGAACTGCCAGAGCCAATGCGATGGCCAGGACGTGCGGTTTCAGGATCATGACGCATCATGCGTCGGCAACGGACGCTTCCTCATCCTGTCGATGTTCGGGACAGTCGCCAGCATCGAGGATCCGCCCATTGCGGGCGAGCGCCGAAGCAACCTCTACCAGCGCCGGCAGACTGTCAACCGCAAGCATAGTCCGATCCTTCGCTTTCGTCGGTGCGCTTGCGCACAGTCGAAAAGCGTTCCAGGCGATAGCGTTGCGGCGCTGGACGCCCGGCACGACCCGGCCGCGCTCAGCGCGTGCGCAGGTTCATGCGAAACGCAATCACCGCCACATCGTCCACCACCGGCGACATCCCCAGGATGGCCGTGGCGCGCAGGTCGTGCTCGGGGCAGCGGACGAAGCCCATCTGGTGGTAGAGCTTGCAGGCCGTCGTCATGAACGAGGAGCTGTGGATGCCCAGCGTCAGCGCGCCAAGTTCGCGCGCGCGGTCCACGCAGTACTGCGCGAGCCGGCGCCCCAGCCCGCGGCCGCGGGCGTCCGGGTGCACCGCCAGCTTGCGGAAGCCCGCCCAGCCCTTGGGCAGGCCCATGCCCGCGAGGCCCGCGTCGGGGTAGAACACCACGCTGCCCACCACCCGGCCCTGCCATTCGGCGACCAGCAGCTGGGTGCCGTCCTCCGGCCTTTCGACGTGGCGCAGGTCGTCGAGGTACGCATCGAAGACGCCCGGAGCCGCGCTCTTGCGGTACTGGGAATAGGCGGCCATGCGGATCGATGCGATCGGCGTGGCCTCGTGGCGTGCAGCGGGGCGGATGCGGCTGCTCGCCGCCACGCGCCTCTCGAAATCCAGCATGGCTCTTTCTCCTTCACTCCCCGGGCGGTCGGATGACCGGCGGATGCAGTCAGCTTAGGCTTGCGCGCCGGCCCCTTCTTGAAGGAATGCGACATCTTGTCCGACAGGCGCATAGGCCATGCGGCCGATGTTCGCAGCCGCGCGCGTTGGCTAGATTGCTTCGGATACCGCAGAAGCCCCGGAGGATCTCCATGCTCGACACTGCCCAAAAAGCTTTGCTGCTGCGCCGCAACGGCGTTGCCGTTCCCGAGAGGCCGGCGGATGGCAGCATGGCGCGATGGCAGGCGGCGGTCGACGCACTTTTCGCCCAGTACGTGACGCAGCGCGCCGCCAGGAGCCTGCAAGAAGCCGAAGAGGCGCGCGAGCTCGAGCTGCTGAGCCGCCTCGCCGCCACCTCCTACCCGCGACGACGCAACACGAACTACGCCTGATGGTCATCACAAGTCGTTTCCTTATCGCCACGACGCTGTGGGTCTTCGCGGGCGCCACGCATGCGCAGGTCGCCGGCTGCGAGGCGCTCATGGCCCAGATCGACGCGAAGATCCGCGCGGGCGGCGTGACGCAGTTCACCCTCACCACGGTGGATGCCTCGGCCAATGCCGGCGGGCGCGTGGTCGGCACCTGCGACCTGGGCACCAAGAAGATCGTGTACGAGCCGGGGCCGACGCATGGCGCGGTCTCTGCGACCCGTCCGGCGCAGCAGCCGGCGCCCGCGCCCGCACGGCGGCGCGACGAGCCGATGCTGACCGAGTGCAGGGACGGCACGGTGAACCTGGGCGGCGACTGCCGCAGGTAGCTCAAGCCATCAGCCGCGCGCTGCGCCGGATGCTCTGCGGCGGCTGCCCCAGCGTGCGCAGAAAGGCCCGCCGCATCCGCTCCGGGTCGCCGAATCCCGCCTCGCGCGCCACCACGCCCAGCGCAAGCTCGCCCGCGTCGATCAGCGTGCGCGCAGCTTCCACCCGCAGGTTCTCCACCGCCTGCGCCGGCGACTGCCCGGTTTCGGCCTTGAAGGCGCGGCTGAACTGCCGCGGGCTCAGGTGCGCGACATCGGCCAGGTCCTCGACCGACAGCGGCTCGCGCAGGTGGGCGCGGGCATGGGCCAGGGTCTTCTGGATGCGGTCCGACTGCGGCTCCAGCTCCAGCATGGCGGAGAACTGCGACTGGCCACCCGGCCGGCGGTAATACACCACCATCTTCTTCGCGACGACGCGCGCGATCTCGGCGCCCAGGTCTTGCTCGACCAGCGCCAGCACCATGTCGATGCCGGCCGTCATGCCGGCGGAGGTCCAGACCGGGCCGTCGTTGATGAAGATGCGATCGGGCTGCACCTTGATGAGCGGATGGCGCTTCTGCAGCTCCTGCGCAAAGCCCCAGTGCGTGGTGGCGCGCCGGCCGTCGAGCAGGCCGGCCTCGGCCAGGGCGAAGGCGCCGGTGCAGATGCTGGTCACGCGCCGCGCCTGGCGCATGCCCGAGCGCAAGAAGCGGCACACCTTGGGGGTGATGGTGGTGGCGACCAGCGCGCCGGTCATCACCAGGGTATCGAAGCGCGCGGTGGTGAAGCGCCGGGAATCGACCGCCGCGCCGCTGGAGCTGGCCACAAGACCGCCGTGCTCCGACAGCATTTCGACGCGGTAATGCGCCTGGCCGAGCTGCATGTTGGCCAGCTCGAAGGCGGCGATGGCGGCCAGGTCGAGGATCTGGAAGCCGGGGAAGACGAGGATGCCGATGCGTCGCATGGGCTGGAGGGTACGTGCGGCGGGTCGGTTGGTCAATGGATCAGCATGTCCTGAAATGTGGGAAATATGGCATTCGGGACATCGCGGTGCAGCGCACACTTCGATTCAGCCCGTCGGTCGTTCGACGGCCCCGAATCCCGCATTCACCCCAAGGACCCGACGCCATGACTGCAGCAAACACCCGGGGCACCGCCCTCATCACCGGCGCTTCATCCGGCATCGGCGCCGTCTATGCCGACCGGCTGGCGCGCCGCGGCCACGACCTGATCCTGGTCGCGCGCAACCGCGAGCGGCTGCAGGCGCTGGCCGAGCGGCTCACCCGCGAGACCGGCCGCAAGGTCGAGACGCTGGTCGCCGATCTCAGCGACAAGGCCGACCTGGCGCGCGTCGAGGAGGTGCTGCGCAGCAACGAGAAGATCACGATGCTGGTCAACAACGCCGGCTTGGGCGCGACCGCGCCGCTGCTCGGATCGGACATCGGGAAGATGGAAGACATGATCGCGCTCAACGTGAATGCGCTCACCCGCCTGACCTACGCCGCGGTGCCGGCCTTCGTGAAGCGCGAGGGCGCGACGCTGGTGAACATCGCCTCCATCGTCGCGATCTCGCCGGAGACGCTGAACGGGGTTTATGGCGCGACCAAGGCCTATGTGCTGGCGCTGGGGCATTCGCTGCAGCACGAGCTGGCCGACAAGGGTGTGCGCATCCAGACGGTGCTGCCCGGCGCGACCGCCACCGAGTTCTGGGACATCGCCGGGCTGCCGGTGCAGCATCTGCCGAGCGAGATCGTGATGACGGCCGAGAACCTGGTCGACGCGGCGCTCGTGGGGCTGGACCGGGGGGAGGCGGTCACGATTCCGTCGTTGCAGGATGGGGCGGATTGGGATGTGTACGAGGCGGCGCGGCGGGCGATGTCGGGGCGGTTGTCGAGTTCGCAGGTGGCGCAGCGCTACGCCGCGGCCTGACCGCTCCCCGCCTTGTTCCCTCCCCCAGAGGGGGAAGGAGCAAGACATCAAGACGACGCGCGGCAAATCCCATCGACACGCGCCCTGACCGGCACAGCAGCAGCCTCCGCCGCCACCCGGCTCCCCGCCGTGTGAATCAACAACGCCCCCACCACCATCCCCATCCCCAGCAGCTCGCTCCCCGAAGGCAGCTTCCCCATCCCTACACTCATCAGCAGCGCCGACACCGGCACGAAGTTGATGAAGGCGGTGCCGGTTACTGTCCCCAGCGTGCGCACTCCGAAGTTGTAGGCCAGCACGGCAAAGGCCGAAGGAATGAGCCCCACGTACAGCAGCGCATGCCACGACAGCCGCAGCCCTTCCACCTGCGGAACCTCCGCCAGCCCGATCGCGCTCGCGCCCAGCGCACCGAGCACCAGCAGCGGCCAGGCGGCCAGCACGGTCAGCCCGGTGTACTCGACCACGTCCAGCTGCACCGCGAACTGCGTGGCGCCGCGCGTGTACCAGACCCAGCCCAGCGTGCCGGCGAAGGCGATGGCGTCGCCCCACGCGGTCGATGCCGCATCGCCGTTCGACGGCGCCAGCACGCCCGAGACGACGACCACGCCGGCCAGCGCCAGCGCGCTGCTCAGCAGCGTGGTGCGGGTGGGCCGCACGCCGTCGAGCACCCAGCGCAGCAGCTGCGTGCTGATCGGCGTGGTGGCCATGATGATGGCGCCGTGCGAGGGCACCGAATGCGCCAGGCCGGTCAGCAGCATCACGCTGAACACGCCGAAGCCGGTCACGCCGCGCAGGGCGAGCGGGCCGGCGTGGCTGCGCAGCTTGCGCCACGGCGCGGCCCCGCGCGGGGCCAGCAGCGCGGCGAAGATCAGGGCCGAGAGGCTGTAGCGGATCAAGGTGAACCAGAAGGGGTCGACGTGCCGCAGCACGTCCTTGCTGACCAGGAACATGGCGCCCCACGCGGAGGTGGCGGCGAGCAGCGCGGCGATGCCGAGCGGGGAGGATGGGGTACGCATGGGAACAAGCCTGAAGATGGATTCGATGCCCCGAAGAATGGGCGTCGCCCCTGCGGAAAACCATTCGTTTCTTTGGACGGGGGCCTCAGGATTTGCGAATGGCCCCGTGTGCGCGAGGCGCTCACAATCGCCGCCATGGAGCTCTACCAACTCAAGACCTTCGTCGCCATCGCCCGCGAAGGCAGCCTGACGCGGGCCGCCGAGCGGGTGTTCACCAGCGCGCCGGCGGTCAGCGCGCAGCTCAAGGCGCTGGAAGACGAGCTCGGCGTCAAGCTCTTCGAGCGCACGCCGCGCGGCATGGTGGCCACCGAGGCCGGCCAGACGCTGCTGGAGGAAGCCGAGCGCACCCTGGCCTCGGCGATGCGCATGCGCTCGGCCGCCGAGCAGATCCGCGGCGCAGCGCAGGGCGTGGTGCGCTTCGGCACGGTGGTCGACCCGGTGGCGCTGCGGCTGGGCGAGGTGCTGGTGAAGCTGGCGGAGCGCCATCCCCAGGTGTCGCTGCAGCTGCAGCAGGGCCTGTCGCATCAGACGCTGGCGGCGGTGCAGCGCGGCGAGCTGGAGTGCGCCTTGGCGCTCAACGACGCCGAGGCGATCGAGGGCCTGGCGCTGCATCGGCTGGGCGTGGTCGACCTGGTGGTGACGCTGCCTGCGGCACTGGCCGAGGCGAGGCCGGCGCTGAAGCTGGAGGATCTCACCGAGCTCTCATGGGTGGGCACGCCCAACTCCTGCGTGATGCGCAAGCACCTGGACCGCCTGTTCGCCAGCGCCGGCCGCGAGTACCGCCCCGGCCGCACGGCGGACAGCGAAGGCGCGATCCGCAGCATGGTCGCCAGCGGGCTGGGCCCGGGCCTGTTGCGCTTGGACCAGGCGGAGCAGGGCGAGCGCAACGGCGAGCTCAAGATCTGGCCGGGCTGGCGCTCGCACACCTGGCTGTGCTGGGTGGAGCCCGAGGGCCGGCGCGCGCCGGCGGTGGAGGCGGTGCGCACGGCGGTGCTGGAAACCTGGGCCTGATCCGGCGGGCCGGGCGCGCGTCCGCCTTTCGCGGGTAGGACGATGCAGGCTTTTCCTACGCGACCGGGCTCGGCGCCGGGGCACCCTGCGCAGTGAATTCAATTGAACTTCCACTGCCAGACGCCATGACCTCCGCCGCCCGCCTGTTCATTCCTTCCGTCGCCGACACGGCGAGCGTTCGCATCATCGACGTCACCGACCCGAGCGACGTCGACTATTGGACCGAGACGCTCGGCGTCAGCGAGACCGAGCTTCGGCTGGCCGTGGCCGCCGTGGGCAGTTCAGTGCAGGACGTGCGCGACCACCTCGGCAAGTGAACGCCTGGCGCCGGGCCAGGCTTCAGATCAGCAGTCGTAGCGCCGGTAGTTGACGTAGCAGAGCTCGCGGATGCGCTGCCGGTCGGCAGCGACCCGGCGCTGGCTCTCGTTGATGCGGCGTTGCTCGTCCGCCCTGAGTTCACTCGCCTTGCGCTGCTCTTCGCGCAGCTCGGCCGCGCGCTGCTGCGCGTTCAGCGAATCCTGGCGCGCCTGCAGGTTCTGCGCGCGCGCGATGGCGGCGTCGGACTCGCGGCGGAAGGCCCGGTCCTGGGCCAGCTGGTCCGCTTCGCGCCGGGCCTTCTCGCGGGTTTCCTGCTCTGCGGCCTGCCTGGATTCGGCTTCTGCGATGGCTTGCTGCCGGGCCGCTTCCAGCTGTTTCGCCGCGATCTCCGCCTGCGCCGCCTGACGGCGATGCTGGACGTACGCGCCACCCGCGAACAAGGCGATGGCCAGCAGGCCGATGATCACCAGGGCCCGAGGCATGCCGGATTCGCGCTCGATGACGGTGGCGGTGTAGGGGGCGGGGCGCGAGGGCGGCGACGAAGCCTGCCTGGCGAGCTTGCGGTCGTGCGCCTGCCGGGATTCCGGGTCGCGCAGCACCTTGTGGGCATCGTTGACCTCGCTGAGCTGCTCGGCAAAGCGCGGGTCCTCGGCCATCTTCTGCGGGGTGTAGAACGCGCGTGCGCGCTCGACGGCTTCCTCGATGTCGGCCGCGGTCGCGTTGCCCGGGACACCCAGGACCTGGTATGCAGACTTCACTCTTCTTCCTCGGTTTTGCTTGCTTTTCCAGCCCGATGCGGACCGACTCTTTCGCCCGCGGAGGATCTTATCGGGAGGGGGCCGAAAAAAGTAACGGAGAGTGAGTTTTGAGCAAGGCGCTGCGAGATTCGCAAGCGCGGGCGAGGCATTTCTCACACCCGCGGCCGGGAGGGGCGGGAAAGCACGCCAGCCGACAGCCGCGGACGGGGCCGCGGCTCAGGCGCGAGGTTCAGGCGATGGCCTGCAGCGAGGGCAGGGCGCTTGCCTTCGGCGGCTGCGGCTTGGGGTCGCAGGCGGACAAGGCGGCCATGGCGATGATGACGAACGCGAGGGTGATGCTTCGATGCTTCACGGTCCTCTCCTTGGTTGGCTTCTTCGCGACGGGTGATCGCCGTCGGTCTCCCTGGCGGGAGCTCCTCGATTCTGCGGCTGGCCGGCGGATGTGCATGTCAGCCGACACGCCGCCGGTCTTGCCCCTTCCCCCTCCGGGGGAAGGTTGGGATGGGGGCACCGGGCGTGCCCACCGCCAACGCCGCGCGTGCCCCACCCCAGCCCTCCCCCAGAGGGGGAGGGAGCAAAGTCACAACGCCGCTGCAGTCAGCTCCAGCTGCGTCAACCTCCTCGCCATCCGCCCCACGAAGTTCTGCGTCACATGCGGCAGCGCCCGCTGCGTCGGCACCACGATGCCCACCAGCAGCTGATTCAGTGCCGGCAGTGCAAACGGCCGCCACAGCAGCTCCCCGCGCTTGAGCTCCTCGATAAAGGCGATCTTCGAAAAGCAGGAGATGCCCTTGCCGCCCATGATCAGCCGCTTGAGCAGGGGCGTGGAGTTGCAGGTCGCGGCCGGCTCCATGTCGTCCCAGAAGGCCGCAAACTCGGCCGACAGCGAGGCGCTGATCACAGGGTGCGAGCTGGAGCGCAGGAAGGGATAGCCCGCGCAGTCCTTCAGCGCGATGCGATCGTGCTTGGCGAGCGGATGCCCGGGCGGCAGCACGATGCCGATCGGCAGATTGGCCAGGCTCACCGCCTTCACCCCCCCCGGCAACCGGGCCACGAAGCTCATGCCCACGTCCGCCTGGCCCGACATCACCAGTTGCGGCACCTCCATGGGCTGCGTCGAGGTGATGGTGTAGGTCACGGCGGGGAAGATCTGCAGAAACTCCTCCACCGCGGCCGGCAGCAGCTCCTCGAAGAAGGAGTCCATCGCCGCCACCTTCACGTGGCCGGTGCGCTCGCCCTTGAGCGCATCGAGCTCGGTGCGCATCACCTGGAACTGGTGCAGCGTCTCCTGCGCATGCTTGAGCAGCCGTTCGCCCGCGGGGTTGAGCCGCAGCCCGTTGGGCAGGCGGTCGAAGAGCTCGACGCCCAGCTCGTCCTCCAGCTTGTGGATCTGGCGGTTGACCGCGCTGGCCGCGACGAACAGCCGCTCCGAGGCCTTGCGCACCGAGCCGCAGCTGGCCACCTCGATGAAGTACTTCAGGATGCTGGCGTGCATGGCCGCACCCTCCCGAAGAAGGCCTCGCCGCTACCCCGCGGGCGCTGCGCTCGGCGCCTCCAGCGCGATGCGCGGATGGTCGCAGGCGATGCGCCGCCCTTCGGCGCCGCCGGGCGAGCCGAGGCCGCTGACCTCGGCGCCGAAGAACTCGCGGTTGATGGCGATGTAATGCGTGAGCTCGGGCGGCAGCCGATGCTCCTCGTAGATCGCCTGGGTCGGGCAGGCGGATACGCAAATGCCGCAGTCGATGCATTCATCCGGGTGAATGTACAGAGTGCGCTCGCCTTCGTAGATGCAATCGACGGGGCAGCAGGGGACGCAGGCGCCGTCCTTGCAGTCGATGCAGGCGGTGGTGATGACGTGGGCCATGGCTGTGCCTGTTGCGACGATCAGCTCAGCGGCCCAGCCACTGCGGCTTGCGCTTCTGCTGGAAGGCCAGCACGCCCTCGTCGGCGTCTTCCGAGCGCAGCGCCGCCATCAACGCGGGCAGGCGCTGGCCGTGGGCCTCGGAAGGCGACAGCATGCCGGTGCGCCGCACCACCTGCTTGATGGCCTTGAGCGAGAGCGGCGCGCAGGCCAGCATCTGCTGCACCCAGCGCTCGACGGCGGTGTCGAGCTCGGCGCGCGGCACCACTTCGTTGATCAGCCCGATCTCGAGCGCGCGCCGGGCGTTGACGCGCTGGCCGGTGAGCATCATCCCCATCGCATGACGGAAGCCGATCTGGCGTTGCAGCAGCACCATGCCGCCGTCCAGCGGCAGGCGGCCCACCAGCGGCTCGGGCAGGCCGAAGCTCGCCTCCTCGCAGGCCACGACCAGGTCGCAGCCCAGCACCATCTCGAGACCGCCGCCCAGCGCGAGGCCGTTGACGCGCGCGATCACCGGCACGTCCAGCGTCTCGCGCAGCGCGATGCCGCCGAAGCCGCCGGGACGGGCGGCGGCCCAGTACTCGACGCCCTTCAGGTTCGAGGTGTTCTTGAGGTCGGCGCCGGCACTGAAAGCGCGCTCGCCGGTGGCGGTGAGCACGACCACGCGCACGTCGTCGCGGCGCTCGATGTCGTCCCAGATGCGCAGCAGCTCGCCCTCGGTGGCCATGTCCACCGCGTTGAGCACCTCGGGCCGGTCGATGGTGACGGTCGCGACGTGGTTCGCGACGTCAAAGAGTACGGTCATTGGGAAACCTCCGCGCTTCGCGCTGCGGTGCTGTTCGACTTGGGAGCGGCCCGGCGTCTCATGCGTCGGCCTCCTCGATCAGAGCGCGCGCCTCGGCGAGCAGCTCTTCCGTGTGCTCGCCCAGCCGCGGCGGTGCGCGCCGCAGCTCGGCCTGCGCGCCCGACATGCAGATCGGGCTGGCAATGAACTTCAGCTTGCGGCCGGAGGACGAGCTGCCCTCCAGGATCATCTCGTTGTGCAGGGTCTGCGCATCGACCAGCGCCTCGCGCATGTCGCGCACCGGTGCCGACAGCAGGTCCTGCTCTTCCAGGCGCGCCAGCCAGTGCTCGCGCGTGTGGCTGGCGAAGCGCTCGCGGAAGATCGCATGCAGCTCGGCCTTGTTCGCGAACTGCGCGGTGAGATCGGCGAAGCGCGCATCCAGCGACAGGTCTTCGATCTCCAGCGCCGCGCAGATGTCGCGCAGCGGGTTGGCCTTGAAAGCGCCGACCAGCACCAGCGGCCCGGTCTGCGTGTCGAACACGCCCGACAGCGGCATCGCGGCCCAGTTGACCTCCGAGTCTTCCATCATGACCATGGCCGCTTCCTGCATCTGCATGGCGAGCATGGAGTTGTAGAGCGAGACGGCGATCTTCTGGCCTTCGCCGGTGCGCTCGCGCTGCAGCAGCGCGAACAGGATGCCCTGCACCATGTGCATGCCGGCGGTGTAGTCGGCCAGCGCCGTGGGGTAGATCGAGACCGGCACGGTGGCGTCGGCACGCCGCGCCATCACGCCCGTGAGCGCCTGCGCCAGCACGTCCTGCCCGCCCTTGTGCGCGTAGGGCCCGGTCTCGCCGAAGCCCGTACCCACCGCATAGACGATGCGCGGGTTGATGCGCCGGCAGTCCTCGTAGCCCAGCCCCAGCCGCTCCATCACGCCGGCGCGGAAGTTGTTGCAGACCACGTCGCTGTCGGCGATCAGCGCCTTCACCAGCTCCATCTGGGCCGCGTCGCGCAGGTCGATCTCGACGCTGCGCTTGTTGCGGTTGAGGCTGCAGAAGATCGGGTTGTCCTCGCCCGCCACCGGCGCGAAGGTGGAGCGGCTCAGGTCGCCGGCGCCCTTGCGCTCGATCTTGATCACGTCGGCGCCGTGGTCGGCCAGCATCTGGGTGCAGACCGGGCCCATCATGACCTGCGTGAAGTCGATCACGCGGATGCCGGCCAGCGGCAGGTTGTTGCCGTTCGAATGGATCATGCGGCCTCCGCGAAGGAACGGGCGATGGCCGGGGTATCGGCATTCGGGCCCTTCTGGTCGCCGGGGTCGGCGCCTTGCGCACGCAGCGTGCGCTGCAGCTTCGCGATGTCCACGTTGCGCACCGCGATGCCGGCATCCAGCGCCAGCGCGGCGGCGGTGCCGGCGGCCTCGCCCATCGCCATGCAGGGCGGGATCTCGCGCGAGATCTTCTGCGCGGCCGAGGTCGACGAGTAATGGCGCCCGGCCACCAGCAGGTTCTCCACGCTGCGCGGCACCAGCGTGCGGAAGGGGTAGTAGTAGTCGCGGCCACGCGCCACGCTGTCCGCGAAGCGGGCGCGCTGCGCCACGTCTTCCTTGGTCATCACGTACTCGCCTTCCAGCAGGCGGGTCTGGCGGATGCCGGTCTGCGGCGCCAGGTCGACCAGGTAGCAGTCCTTGAAGCCGGGCAGCTTGGCGCGGATGAACTCGATCACTTTGTGGATGGTGGCGCGGCCCTGCACTTCGGCGCGCGTCAGGTCGGTCACCTTGAGGCCGTCCAGGCCCGCCATGTGCGGGCAGTTGCACCACACCACGCCGGGCAGCGGCGTCTTGAGCCACCACGAATCCCAGGCGCCGCCCAGGATGTGCTTGACCTCGCGGTCGAGCGCCGCGAAGGCCTCCGGCTCCTCGTGTTCGAAGCGCTCGGCTTCGTCGGTGTCGACGCCGCCCAGGCGGAACACCGTGGTCACGATGTAGGCGCCGCTGATGTGCGGCGCACCGGCCGAGGCCGCGACGTCGAGGTCGCCGGTGGCGTCGATCACCACCTTGCCCAGGATGGCTTCGCGCCCGCTCTTGGATTCGACCACCACGCCCTTGACCCGGCCGTCCTCCACCAGCGTGCGCGAGAACCAGGAGTGCAGGCGCAGGTTGATGCCGGCCTGCTGCACCATCTCGAGCGAGGCGCGCTTGAAGGCGTCCGGGTCGAAGGCGGCGGCAAAGCAGATCGGGTGCGGCTTTTCCTTGCTGTGGAAGTCGAATGTCCCCCAGCGCTTCCAGCGGCGCACCGACTCGGGCAGGGTGCCCCAGTCCTTCTGCTTGGGGTACTCGGCCAGGCCGCGTTCGGCCATGCGCTCGATCATCTCGAGGCAGATGCCGCGCACCGAGATCTCACGCAAGTGGCTGTCCCACATGTCGTCGAGCACCAGCACCATGCCGCCGGAGGCCAGGCCGCCCAGGTGGTTGTAGCGCTCCAGCAGCGTCACGCTGGCGCCGTTGCGCGCGGCAGCCACGGCGGCCGCCTGGCCGGCGGGGCCGCCGCCGACCACCACCACATCCGATTCGGCTGCGACGCGAATGTCGTGCGCAGGTTCTTGCATCCAGTCGCCAATACGGCTCATAGGGGTCTCCTAAAGAAATTTCGAGGCGGGGCGGCGTTGGAGTCGCCCCTTGAGGTCGTTCAGTGCTGGCCTTCGGGTTGCCAACGGATGATCCAGCGCTCGGCCAAGGTGACGAGCAGGAAGAACAGCCCCGACAGGGTGGCGCTCATCACGATCGCGGCGTAGAGCAGCGGCGAATCGAAGTTGAAGGTGGCCTGCAAGATCATGGCGCCGATGCCCACCGTGGCACCCACCCACTCGCCCACCACCGCGCCGATCACGCTCATCGACGCCGCGATGCGCAGGGCCGAGAACAGGTAGGGCAGCGAGTTCTGCAGGCGCAGGCGGAAGAAGATCTCCGTCTTGCTGGCCGACAGCACCCGCATCAGTTCCATGGCCTGCGGGTTCACCGACTCCAGGCCGCGCACCATGTTCACCAGCGTCGGGAAGAAGCACACCAGCGCCGCGATGGTGATCTTGGGCTCCATGCCGTTGCCCATGATCAGCACCAGCACCGGCGCCTTGGCCACCAGCGGGATGGCGTTGAACATCAGCACGACCGGAAAGAAGATGTCCTGCAACGTTTTGTTGTGTACGAAGACGGTGGCGATGGCGATCGCCGCCAGGTTACCCAGCAGGAAGCCGCCGGCCGCCTCCATGGCGGTGGGCAGCAGGTTGTCGAGCAGCACCGCGCGCTTGGCGTAGAGCGTCTCCACCACCGCCCAGGGCGAGGGCGCGATGAAGGGCTTGACGTCGAAGATCGCGATCACCGCCCACCACAGCACGATCAGGCCGGTGATGCCCAGCGCGGGCAGGAGGCGGCGGCGCCAGAGGCGGCGCTGGCGTGCCGTGGCCCAGGCCTGGTACTCGGGGTCGGCCGCGGCGAGGGTGGCAGCGGATGCGCTGCTCACGTCGAGAGAAGAAGTGCTCATGAAAGGGCCTCGCTCAGCAGGTTTCCAGCACGCGCCGCAGATGGGCGGTGAGGCGCACGAATTCGGGGGTCTCGCGGATGTCCAGCGTGCGGTCCTCGGGCATGTCGACGGGAACGATCTCGCGCACCCGGCCCGGATTCGCCGCCAGCATCAGCACGCGCTGGCCCAGGAAGGCGGCCTCGTGGATGCTGTGGGTGACGAAGAGGATGGTCACGCCGGTTTCCTTCCACACGCGCCGGATCTCCTCGTTGAGGCGGTCGCGCGTGATCTCGTCGAGCGCGCCGAAGGGCTCGTCCATCAGCAGGATCTTCGGATCGCTGGCGAGCGCCCGCGCGATCGACACGCGCTGGCGCTGGCCGCCCGACAACTCGTGCGGCCAGGCGTTGGCCTTGTCCTTGAGGCCGACCAGCTCCAGCAGCTCCTTCGGCGAGCGGCGGCCCTTGCGGCTGGCACCCCCGCCCACCTGCAGTGGCAGCTCCACGTTCTGCAGCGCGGTGCGCCAGGGCAGCAGCGCCGCGTCCTGGAAGACGAAGCCGATATCGCGGTTCTTGCGCGCGGCCAGCGGGCTGGTGGAGAGCACCTCGATGCGGCCGCGGCTGGGCTCGAGCAGGTCCGCCACCACGCGCAGGAAGGTGGACTTGCCGCAGCCCGAGGGGCCGAGCAAGGTCAGGAACTCGCCTTGCGCGACGTCGAGGTCCAGGCTCTTGATCGCGGTGACATCGCGGCGCTCGGTGAAGAAGCGCATGCCGATGTCGCGGCAGGAGATCGCCGGCGTGGCGTTCATGACGGCGGCCATGGGGTCAGGCCTTTCCCATGCGCAGGCCCGTGGTCGCCTTGAGCGCGTCGAGCGTGATCACGTCCTCCACCTTCGGCGTGCGGGCGGTGAACTGGCCCAGCTCCGAATAGGTCGCGATCTGTTGTTGCCAGACGGCGGGGTCCATCGCACCCCAACCCTGCGTCTGCGCGAGGCCGCCGAAGCTGTAGTCGAGCATGACGTCGACCGCCACGCGCTCGTCCTCCGCCTTGAGGTTGGGGTACTCCTTGACCAGCAGCTCCACCGCCTGGTCGCGGTTGGCCCGCACGTGCTGCCAGCCCTTCGCCGTGGCGCGCAGGAAGGCCTCGATCACCTTGGGCTGCGTTTCCAGCGTCTTGGTCGAGGCGTAGTAGGGCAGGGCGTAGAGCTGCACGCCGGCGTCCCACAGCGTGAGGTCGATGCGGTCGGGGCCCAGCATCTTGAGCGCCGTCGTGCTGGTCAGCCAGCCGGTGACCACGTCGACCTGGCCGGTCAGGAGCGGCGCCATGTCGGAGCCGACGGTGACGACCTTGACGTCCTTCTCGGGAATCTTGTTCTTCGCCAGGAGCGCGCGCAGCAGGATGGCCGCGGTGGACGGAATGCCCACCTTCTTGCCGACCAGGTCGGAGGGCTTGCGCACCGGGTTCTTGGCCAGCGAGAAAAAGGTGAAGGGATGCTTCTGCGCGCCGATGGCGAAGCACTTGATCGGCAGGCCTTGCGACACCGCCAGCATCACCGAGGGGCTGGACGACACCTGCCCGACCTCGTAGCGGCCGGAGGCGACGATGGCCACGCCGTCGATGTTGGGCCCGCCCGGCTGGATCGCGAAGTCGATGCCCTCCTGCTCGTAGAAGCCCAGCCGCTTGGCCACGACCTCGCCGATCTGGTTGACGCCGACGATCCAGCCGAGCTGCATGTTGATCTTTGCCTTGCCCTGGGCCAGCGCGTCGATGGAGAGCAGGCCGCCGCTGCCGAGGCCGGCGGCGATGAGCGAGGTCTTGAGAAGGCGGCGGCGACCGGGATCCCGGAGATTGGCCATGGCAGATTCCTTTGCGTTGGAGACAGGAAAAATGAAAGCGTCGACCTGGGCCTTCGATGTCGCGAAACATGCGACGGCGAAGACGTCATGACAGGAATGCTAGGAGCCGGAGGCGTTGCCTCCAAGCACCGTTTTTCGCAACGGGTGCGCTAAAAATTAGCTCGGAGAGCCCTCTGGAAAACCCTGTGTGCTGGCAAGACAAATGCCTGAAATGAAGGCATTTCGCCTGCTTGGATTTCAGCCTTGCGTGGCATCTTTTCCAGTGAAAACCTCGGTGCGCCAAGGTGGCGGGCCGATGGCATGAACTGTGCAAGTTCCAGCCATCGTTTCCCGGAGACACCCCCATGGATGATGGTCAAGCCATCGCAGTCCGGCCCGCGACGGAGTCGCTGCTGGATGCCGACATCGAAGTCCTGAAGCTCTCGCTTCGCACCACCAACGTGTTGCGCCTCAACCAGCTGCATACGGTCCGCGATGTGACCCGCGTGCCGGCTAAAAAGCTCTTCGTGCTTTCGCGGCTGGGCCGCAATTCGCTGCGGGAGATCGTGGAAAGCATGAACCGGCGTGGGCTGCGGCTGGCGGACTGATCTTCTCTCTATCCCAAGGGGAAAGGGAGCAAGGCGCGCATCAAGCGCGGCGGAACAACAGCACCGAATTCGTTCCGCCGAAGGCGAACGAGTTGCTGATCGCGGCTTCCAGCCGCGGCGCCGCGGCGCCTTGCTGCGGCACCAGGTTGAGCCGGCATTCCGGATCGACCTCCGTGCAATGGGCATTGGGCGGCAACTGCTGCCGGTGCAGCGCCAGCACGGTGATCACCGCCTCCAGCGCGCCGGCGGCGCCGAGGAGGTGGCCGTGCAGCGCCTTGGTCGAGCTCACCTGCAGATCGTCGAGCGCGGCCTCGCCCCAGACCTCCGCCAGCGCATTGCGCTCGACCACGTCGCCGATGCGCGTGGCGGTGCCGTGCGCATTGCAGTAGCCCACGTCGTGCGGCGCGAGCCCGGCCGATCGCAGGGCGGCGCGCAGGGCACGGGCCTGGCCCGCCGCGTCGGGCTTGGTGAGGTGCGCGGCGTCGCAGCCGATGCCCCAGCCGGCCAGTTGCGCGTAGGCGCGCGCGCCGCGGGCGCGGGCACGCTCGGCCGACTCCAGCACCACGAAGGCGGCGCCCTCGCCGAGCGCGAAGCCGCTGCGGTCGCTCGCGAAGGGGCGGACGGCGCGGGCCGCCTCGCCCGGCGCGAAGGCGGCCAGCGTCTGCATGGCCTGCCAGGCGAGCACCACGCCGGGCACGACCAGCGCCTCGCTGCCGCCGGCGATGGCGATGTCGACCTCGCCGCGCTGCACGGCCTTGGCCGCCTCGGCAATGGCGACGCCCGATGAAGCGCAGGCCACCGAGTAGGTGAGCACCGGCCCCTGCGCCTGCCGGCGCATCGCCACCTGCGCGGCCGGCGCGTTGGGCATGAAGGCGGGAATGGTCAGCGGCGGCATGCGCGCATTGGCGCCGCGGTAGGCGGCCTCGAGCGCCGCGGCGCCGCCCATGCCGCAGCCGGCGTAGACGCCGATGCGTTCGGGATCGGCATCGCCCAGCGCGCCGGCGTCTTGCACCGCGAGCTCGGCGGCCGCCACGGCGAGCTGGCTCACGCGGTCGACACCGGCCAGCTGAAGCTTGGTGAACCAGCGGGCGGCGTCGAGGGGCGCGAGCGCGGCGGCGGTGGGTTTGGGCAGATCGGGGAAGACGGGCTGAACGGCCGACTCGCCGCGCATCAGCGCGTCGAACATCGCGCCCGCATCGTCGCCATGCGGGCTCACGACGCCCAGCCCGGTGACGGCGACCTGCACGGCGCTCACTTGGCCTGGGCGGGTGCGGCCTGAGCAGCCAGGGCCTTGTCGACCATGGCGGCCAGCTCGGCGAGCGTGTCGATGTTCACGTCCTGGTCGGGCATCGAGATCTTGAAATGGTCTTCGACGGCGAACACGAATTCGACCAGTGTCAGTGAATCCATGCCCTTGTCGCGCATCGACGCGTGGGGGTCGAGCGCCGCGGGGTCGAGGCCGTATTTCTCTTGGATCAGATCCTGTAATTCTTTAAGCGAACTCATTGGGCGGTGTCCGTCTTCACGGGGGGCCAAGGGTCATCTGTGAGGGATGATATCCGCTCCCCCGAAGACTGCAGAGGCCCTGGCGCCGGGCGTCGGCCGCCAGCGCATCGAGGGCCATGCAAACGCGATGCCCAGCAGCGCGCCGGCCAGCGCGTCCAGCACCACGTGCTGCTTCACGGCCAGCGTCGAATAAGCAATCGCGGCGAACCAGAGCCAGTTGGTGAGGCGCAGCGACAGGGGCGTTCGCGTGCGGTGCAGCACGTCGTCCACCCGGATGGCGGTGAAGATCGCGACCGCCACGTGCATCGAAGGGCAGGCGTTGCCGGGCGCGTCCACGCCCTGCATCAGTGCGAAGCCGGGGAAGTCCGAGCCGCCGGCCATGAGCGGCGGCACCTGCGTCGGCCAGAAGTGGAACAGGGCCAGGCCGCTGAGGCACAGCGCGCCGACCCACAAGCCGTAGACCACCAGCTCGCTGAAGCTGCGCTGCAGCCCGGGCGCCAGGCCCACGTAGAACCACAGCGAGAAATACGCGATGAGCATCTCGGGCTGGAAGGGGACCAGCAGGTCGAGCGCCGTGAGCGGCATCACCGTCATCGCATGCACCGGATGGCGCAGCAGCTGGAAGTAGCCGATGAAGAAGAGCCAGGTGAAGACCGTGACGCCCACGATCTTCAGGGCCAGCAGATGGCGGATGCGAAAGCCGAGCTCGGAAGTCCAGTGCGGGGGTGCGGAAGAGGGCATGTGCAAGTGGATGAGCGTGCGTCGACGTCGTTCATCGTTTGCGGCACGAGCACCGAGCATGCCTGTTTTCGTGCCGGCACGATACCCTCCCTCCTAACCCCGCGCCGGCAGCACCATGCCCCGGCTCTCGCCGAAGCCGATGCGCGCATGGCCCGGCTTCTCGCACCAGCCGCGCAGCAGCACCGCATCGCCGTCGTCGAGGAAGCGGCGCTCCTCGCCGTTGGGCAGCGCGATGGGCTTCTGGCCCCCATGCGTGAGCTCGATGATCGCGCCGGCCTCGCCCGGCCCCGGGCCCGAGATGGTGCCGCTGCCGAACAGGTCGCCCGCGTTGAGGCTGCAGCCGCCCACCGTGTGGTGCGCCACCATCTGCGCGATGCTCCAGTACTGGTGCTTGAAGCTGGTGGACGACAGGCGGGCCGGGCCGCTGCCTTCGGCGCGCGCCTTCTCGCTCTCCAGCCAGACCTCGAGCCGGATGTCGATGGCGCCGGCCGCGCGGTTGGCCTCGTCTTCCAGGTAGGCCAGCGGCTGCGGGTCCTGCGCGGGGCGCGTCCACGGCAGGCGGTAAGGCGCCAGCGCCTCCAGCGTCACGATCCACGGCGAAACCGTGGTCGCGAAATTCTTGGCCAGGAAGGGGCCGAGCGGCGCCATCTCCCAGAACTGGATGTCGCGCGCCGACCAGTCGTTGAGCAGGCCGATGCCGAAGATGTGCTGCTCCGCCTTCGCCAGCGGGATCTGCTCGCCGGGTGCGTTGCCCTTGCCGATGTAGATCGCGAGCTCGAGCTCGTAGTCCAGCCGCGCGCAGGGCCCGTAGACCGGCGCCTTCGCGCCCGGCGGCAGGGCCTGCCCCATCGGCCGGTGGAAGCGCTGGCCGCTCACGCCCAGTGTGGAGGCGCGGCCGTGGTAGGCGATCGGGATCCACTGGAAGTTGGGCGTGATCGGGTCCTCCGGACGCAGCAGCCGCCCGACGTTGAGCGCATGGTCGATCGAGGTGTAGAAGTCGGTGTAGTCGCCGACGTTGGCGGGCAGCTTGAACTCGGCCTCGGCCTGCGGGACCAGGCAGCCGCGCACGGCCTCGGCAAGCGCGGGGGCCGCATCGTCCTTCAGCAGCGCGAACAGGGCATGGCGCAGCGCACGCCACACGCTGGGGCCGAGCGTGAAGAATTCGTTGAGTGCGGAGGTGGCGCAGGCGCGCGCCCCATCGAGCGCAGCGCCTTCGAGCTGCCGGCCGACGGCGAGGGCGCCGAGGTCCAGCACCTGGTCGCCGATGGCGACGCCGGCGCGGTAGGGCTCGCGGCTGCCGGTGCGGCGGAACACCGCGTAGGGCAGGTTCTGGATCGGGAAGTCGCAGCCCTCGGCCTGGGCCGAAGCCAGCCAGCTGCGCGCTGCGGGATCGTGCGTGTGGTTGAGCATGGCGTTCACCCCGCGCTGGCCATCAGCGCGTCGTCGAAGATCGCGACCGCGCGCGTCCAGCCCGCCGAGGCGCCGCGGATCTTGTGCGGGAAGCAGCTGATGAAGAAGCCGTCGGCCGGCAGCGCCTCGAGGTTGTGCAGCTTCTCGAGGTGGCAGTAGCCGATGTCGCGGCCGGCCTTGTGGCCCTCCCAGATCAGCGAGGCGTCTTTCGATTCGCCGTACTTCTTCGCGGTATGGACGAAGGGCGCATCCCAGCTCCAGGCGTCGGTGCCGGTAAGGCGCACGCCGCGCTCCAGCAGGTACATGGTGGCCTCGTAGCCCATGCCGGCGCCGGCCGAGACGTAGTCGCTGTGGCCGTAGCGCGAGCCGGCGCGCGTGTTGACCACCACGATCTCCAGCGGCTTGAGCGCATGGCCGATGCGCTTGAGCTCCGCGTCCACGTCGTCGGCCGTCACCACGTAGCCGTCCGCGAAGTGGCGGAAGTCCAGCTTCACGCCGGGTTGGAAGCACCATTCCAACGGCACGTCGTGGATGGCGATCGCGGGCTTCTTGTCGCCGAGCGCCTTGTCCATGGTCGAGTGGAAGTGGTAGGGCGCATCGAGGTGCGTGCCGTTGTGGGTCGAGAGCTGCACGAACTCCACGGCCCAGCCCTCGCCATCGGGCAGGTCTTCCTTCTTGAGGCCGGGAAAGAAGGGCTCGATCTGCTCGTAGGTCTGCTCGTGCGTGAAGTACTGGATCTTCGGCGCGAAGGCGGGCGGATCGGAGAGCACGTCGTTCTCGAGAAAGATCGACAGGTCGACGAATGTGCGGGTCATGGGGGCTTCCTTTTCTTCAGGGGCGCTGCCAGCTCAGCAGCTTGTTCTCGGCGAGGGCGAGCAGCGCGTTGCTGGCGAAGCCGATCAGGCCCAGCAGCACGATCCCGGCGAAGAGATCGCTCGCGCGGAAGGCGCGCGCCGCGAGCAGGATGGCCTGGCCCAGGCCGCTTTGCGAGGCGATCATCTCGCCGACCACCGCCACGATGAGCGAGATGGTCAGCGCCAGCCGCATGCCGGCCAGGATGTCGGGCATGGCGTTGGGCAGCCCGATCTTCCAGATGAAGGCGGCGCGTGGCATCTGCAGGCAGCGCGCCACTTCCGCGAGGCGCGGCTCGACGGCGGCGAAGCCGTGCACGGTCGCCAGCAGCACCGGCCACATGGCGCCGAAGGCGACCACGAAGAGCACCATGCCCGGGTTGAGGCCGAAGATCGAGATCGCGAGCGGCAGCAGTGCCGAGGCCGGCAGCGGCCGGATGAATTCCAGCGTGGGCTGCACCCAGGCCCGCACGGCCGGCGAGACACCGATGGCGGCGCCCAGCAGCACGCCGAACAGCGAGGCGAGCAGCCAGCCCTCCAGCATGCGCAGCACCGTGGCGCCGGTGAAGGCCAGCAGCTCTCCGTTGGCGCCGCCGCCGAGGTTCAAGCCCTCGGCCAGGCTGGCGAGCGTGGCCTGCGGGGTCGGCAGGAAGACGCGGCTGACCCAGCCTGCGTTGCTTGCCACCCACCACAGCGCGACCAGCGCCGCGAGCAGGGCGGTCGAGCCCAGCCAGCCGTGGATGCGCGCGGTCATGGACTACCTTCGCTTTCGGCTGCGGTATTCGCCTTGGGAACGGCCCGGCGTCTCATGGCGCGCTCCCCATGCGTCGCGCCACATGCCGCTGCAGCCGCAGCATGGCCGCGTTGACCGCGAAGCCCACCACGCCGATCCAGCCCAGCCAGGCCAGCATCAGCGCCGGGTCGAAGCTCTGCTGCGCGATCATCATCGCGTAGCCCATGCCGTGAGGATTGGCCGCGATCTCCACCGTGACCGCGACCACCAGCGCCACCGCCACGCCGAGACGCAGCGCGACGAACAGGCGCGGCACGATGGCCGGCAGCACGATCTTGAAGGCGCGGTCGCGCGCCGAGAGGCCGAGCACGCGGCTGAGCTCGAGCAGGCGCGGCTCCACCTGCTGCGCCGCCGACTGCACCAGGACCAGCATCGGCCAGAAGGTGGCGAAGGCGACGATGGCGAGCTCCATGCGCACGCCGAAGCCGAACATCAGCATCGACAACGGGATCAGCGCGACCGAGGGTACCGGCCGCAGTACCTCGATGGAGAGCCCGCCCAGCTGCGCGGCGCGGCGCGACAGCCCCAGCACGATGCCCAGCGCGACGCCGAGCACGGCACCCAGCAGCAGGCCCAGCGCGGCCGTGCCCAGCGTGAAGCCCGTGGCCTGCCACAGCGAGCCGTCCAGCGCCGCGCCGGCGAAGGCCTCGAGCGCGGCGCTCGGCGGGGCCAGCGCTTCGCTGCCCAGCGCGACGGCGCGCCGTGCGTACCACTCGAAGAAGGCGAGCAGCAGGGCCGGGAAGACCCAGGGCCGCAACAGCGGCAGCAGGCCGCGCCTCGCGCCTTCGTCAGTCATGGCTTTGCTCGATGAAGGCGAAGAGCTCGCGCCGCAAACGCAGGAACTCGGGATGCTCCTTGGCCGTGAGCTGGTCGCGCGGCCGCGGGATGTTCACCTCGATCATGCGCGCCAGGCTGGGCCGCCCGGGCCCCGGGTCGGCCTGCAGCGCGATGACCCGGTCGCCGAGGTAGATGGCCTCCTCCAGGTCGTGCGTGACGAAGAGCACGGTGAGCCCATCCTCGCGCACCAGGCGCGCGAGCTCGTCCTGCAGGCTCTGGCGCGTGAGCGCATCCAGCGCGCCGAAGGGCTCGTCCATCATCATCAGCTCGGGCTGCTGCGCCAGGCAGCGCGCAATCTGGGTGCGCTGCTGCATGCCGCCGGAGAGCTGCACCGGGAACTTCTGCGCATGCGCGGCGAGCCCGACCTTGGCCAGCACCTCGGCGATGCGCGGCGCATGCTGGTGCCTGGGCACGCCGGCCGCCTCCAGTGCCAGCGCCACGTTGCCCGCCACCGTGCGCCAGGGCAGCAGCGCGCGGCCATAGTCCTGGAACACGAAGGCCACCTCGCGCGAAGGCTCCGTCATCGGCCGCCCGTTGCGCCGCACTTCGCCGGCCGTGGCGCGCACCAGGCCGCTGGCCGCACGCAGCAGCGTGGTCTTGCCGCAGCCGCTGGGGCCGACGATGCACACGAACTCGCCGCGCGCCACCTCGAAGGAGGTCGGCGACAGCACCTCGCGCGCGCCGTAGCAGATGCGCACGCCTTCGACGCTCAGCAGTTCCGCGCTCACTTGGCGACCAGCTTCGTCACGTCGATCGGGGTCTTGAGCATCTCCTGCTCCTTCATCAGCTCGACCCAGTAGGCCATCTGCTTCTCGCTGACTACAGGGCCGGGCGGCGAGATCTGGACCTTGGCCAGCACCTCCGGCGGCAGCTTGATGTACTTGCCGATGCTGGCGCGCACACGGGCATCGTTCTTCGGCTGCTGCATGAAGGCGCCGCTTTCCTGCACCGCCTCGCGGAAGGCGCGCGCGGCCTCGGGGTTCTTCTGCACCCATTCGCGCTTGGCCGCATGCACGATGGTCTGCTTGCCCTCGGGCAGGAAGGTCGAGTAGTACGACGCCACGTAGCCCGCGCCGCTGTCGGTGATGCGGCTCATGAACGGATCGGCCGACACCACCGCATCGACCGAGCCGCCGCGCAGCAGGTCCGCGTGCTGCGGGAAGGCGGCCTCGACGAAGTTGACCTTGCGGTAGTCCACGCCCTGGTCCTTGAGGTAGGCGCGGAAGGTCACGTGCAGGAAGGCGCCCAGGCCGGGCACGCCGACCTTCCTGCCGATGCAGTCCTGCGGGGTCTTGATGCCCGCGCCTGCGCGCGCCACCAGGCCGAAGCCGGTCATGGTCTTGGAAGTGAGCCCGCCGCCGGCCACCAGCACCAGGTCCATCCCGCCGTCCACCGCCTGCAGGAAGACCGAGGGCGTGGGTCCGCCGATCTGCAGCGAGTCGGACTGCAGCGCGGCCGGAATGGTGGAGTTGAGCGGGATGAACTTGAGCTCGACATCGAGCCCGCGCTTCTTGAAGTAGCCCTCCTCGGCCGCCACGAAGACCGATGCGAAATCGGTCACCGCGGTGTAGCCGAACACGATCCGGGTGCCGGCCTGCGCCCGCGCGGGCAGCGCGGCCGTGCCGGAAGCGGCGGCCAGCGCCGCGAGCAGGGTGCGTCGATTCATCATGGCTTGTGTCTCCTGGTCATGGGCTTTTTCTGCGCGGCCCGGGGGCGAGGCAGTGCCGCGCGCAGGCCGCCGACGATGAAGTTCACCAGCATCGGCGCGACCGCCGGGTCGCTGCGCCGGTTTTCGCCGCGCGAGAGCCGCTCGATGCGGTTGTCGTTCAGGTGGTGCAGCAGCGTGCCCAGCGCGAACTGGTAGCCCCAGGCCGCCTGGGCGCGCGTGGCATGCGGCAGCGCGAGGTGCAGCGCGTCGATGTAGGCCTCGGCCAGCGGATCGAAGTAGCCGCGCAGCACGCGGTCGGCCTCCTCGGTCGCGTGGTAGAGCTCGCGGGCGACGAGCAGCGCGTAGTACTCGCCCTCGGCGCTGGCGCGCAGCGCGAGCACGGGCGCGGTGAAGGCTTCGATGATGCGCGGCAGCGTGCGCGCGTAATCGGGGTCGATGGGCACCGCGCGCAAGCCCGCGAGGCGCTCCTCGATGGTGTGGCTCCAGTGCTCGAAGATCGCGTGGAAGAGCTCGTGCTTGGGGCCGTAGTAGTAGCCGACCAGCGCCAGCGGCACGCCCGCCTCATCGGCGATCTGGCGGATCGTCACGGCGTGGTAGCCGTGTTGGGCGAAGAGCTTTTCGGCAGCCAGCAGAATCGCATGGCGGCGGTCGGGCCGCGCGCCCTCGGCCGCGGCGGCTGCGCCTGCGGCACGCTGCGGTGATCGATGAAGAGGGGCAGCGCGGGGCGCACGTGAAACCATGCGCTGTATTGAACAAGCGTACAAAGTTCTTGTACAGCAGTGCAAACCCTGTGCTTTCCCGCATTGAAGGCACAGGCGCAGGCGCGTTAGGCTGCAACGGTGAAACCCACCTCCACCCCCTGCGTTCCCCAAATCCGCCTCTACCAGGACTGGCTGCGCGAGCAGCGCGGCCTGGCCTTCGATTCCTACGACGCGCTGTGGCGCTGGTCGGTCACCGACCTCGAGGCCTTCTGGCGCAGCGTCTGGGACTGGAGCGGCATCCGCTCGCCCGCGCCGCCGACGGTTGCGCTGGCCGATGCGCGCATGCCCGGTGCGTGCTGGTTCCCCGGCACGCAGGTCAACTACGCGCATGAGGTGCTGCGCCATGTCGATGCGGCGCATGCGGCCGGCATGCCGGCGATCGTGAGCGAGAACGAGCTGGGCGAGGTGCGCGAGATCTCCTGGCCCGAGCTGCGCCGGCAGGTCGCGTCCTGCGCGCTCGCGCTGCGTGCGCTGGGCGTGCAGCGCGGCGATCGCGTCGCGGCTTATCTGCCCAACGTGCCCGAGACGATGGTGGCCTTCCTCGCCTGCTCGAGCATCGGCGCGGTGTGGAGCCTGTGCGCGCCCGACATGGGCACGGCCGCGGTGGTCGACCGCTTCCGCCAGATCGAGCCCCGGCTGCTGATCGCGGCCGACGGCGTGCACTACGGCGGCAAGGCGCTGGACCGCAGCGCGGTGGTGCAGGAACTGCGTGCCGCGCTGCCCAGCGTCGAGAAGCTGCTGCTGCTTCGCACGCCCTTCGCGGCACAGCAGATCCCGGCCGAGGCCGCCTGGAGCGAGGCCGTCGCGCGAGACGACCGCGAGACCGCGGCCTTCGAGCCCGAATGGCTGCCCTTCGACCATCCGATCTGGATCGTCTATTCGAGCGGCACCACCGGCCTGCCCAAGCCCATCGTGCATGGGCAGGGCGGCATCCTGCTGACCATGTACGCCTGCGGCCTGCACCACGACCTGGGCCCGAGCTACGGCGCCAACAACTTCGGCGAGCGCTACCACTGGTACAGCTCGACCGGCTGGGTGATGTGGAACTCTCAGCTCTCGGGCCTGGCCTTCGGCACCACCGTGTGCATCTACGACGGCAATCCATCCGGCAGCAAGGAGAAGCCCGACTGGGGCGTGCTGTGGCGCTTCGTGGCACGGCACAAGGTCACTTTCTTCGGCGCCGGCGCAGCCTATTTCTCCAACTGCATGAAGGCCGGGCTCGAGGCCAAGGCCTCTGGCGACCTCTCGCGGGTGCGCGCGCTCGGCAGCACGGGATCGCCGCTGTCCGAGGAGGTTCAGCGCTGGGGTACGGCGCAGCTGCGCGCGGCCGGCGCGCCCGAGGTCTGGTGGTACAACATCTCGGGCGGCACCGACTTCTGCGGCGCCTTCGTCGGCGGCAACCGCGAGCTGCCCGAGGTGCCGGGGCAGATGCAGTGCCGCTTTCTCGGCGCTGCGGTCGAGGCCTGGAACGAGCAGGGGCAGCCGGTGATCGGCGAGGTCGGCGAACTGGTGTGCACGAAGCCGATCCCGGCGATGCCGCTGTGCTTCTGGGGCGACGAAGGCAACGCGCGCTACCTGTCGAGCTACTTCGACACCTATCCGGGCGTGTGGCGGCACGGCGACTGGCTTCTGATCGGCGAGGACGGCGGCTGCATCATCTACGGCCGCAGCGACGCCACCATCAACCGCCAGGGCCTGCGCATGGGCACCAGCGAGATCTACAGCGCGGTCGAGGGCCTGCCCGAAGTGCTCGACTCGATGGTGGTGGACCTGGAGTACCTGGGCCGCGAGAGCTACATGCCGCTGTTCGTCGTGCTGCGGCCCGGCGTCGCGCTCGATGCGGCGATGCGCGCGAAGATCGAGGGCACGATCAAGACCCGGCTCTCGCCGCGCTTCGTGCCCAACGACATCTTCCAGGTGGCGGAGATCCCGCGCACCCTCTCGGGCAAGAAGCAGGAGCTGCCGATCAAGAAGCTGCTGCTGGGCCAGCCGATCGAGAAGGTCGTGAACCGCGAGGCCATGGCCAACCCGGGCAGCCTGGATTGGTACGTGGACTTCGCGGCGCAGCGGGGCGGAGCGCACAAGAGCGGCGCGTGAGCCCGCGGCTGAAATTGCCGCAGTGCAGCAAGGGTGGGTGGGGCGTGCTAAGGTCGCGCGGGTCTAGGGTTAATACCTAACCCGCCGTCCCCCGCCGTCCCCGCCGCCCATGTCCGCGCCCTCCCTGCCTGCTTCTGTATCCACACCCGGCTTTGCGCGCGCAATGCTGGCGCTCGGCGTCGGAGGCTTCGCCATCGGCACCGGCGAGTTCGTCATCATGGGCCTGCTGCCCGAGGTCGCACGCGACATCGGCACCACCATCCCGCAGGCCGGCCATGTGATCAGCGCCTATGCGCTGGGCGTGGTGATCGGCGCACCGGTGCTCGCGGTGCTGGCCGCCGGCTGGGCCCGGCGCGCATTGCTCATCGCGCTGATGGCCGTGTTCGCTGCCGGCAACTTCGCCAGTGCCCTGGCGCCCGGCTACCTCTCGTTGAACCTGCTGCGCTTCGCCAGCGGCCTGCCGCACGGCACCTACTTCGGTGTGGCGGCCCTGGTGGCTGCGGCGCTGGCGCCGCCAAACCGGCGGGCGCGCGCCGTCGGGCTGGTGATGCTGGGGCTCACCGGCGCCACGCTGGTCGGCGTGCCCATCGCGGCCTGGCTGGGCCAGCACTTCGGTTGGCGCGCGGCCTTCGTCTTCGTCGGCCTGATCGCCGTGCTCGCGATGGCGATGCTGCGGCGCGACCTGCCGGACCTGGCCGCACCCTCGGGCGCCAGCCCGCTGCGCGAGCTGGGCGCGCTCAGGCGCAAGCAGGTCTGGCTCACCCTGGGCATCGGTGCGATCGGCTTCGGCGGGATGTTCGCGGTCTTCAGCTACATCAAGCCCACGCTCACCGAGGTAGCGGGCCTGCCGCTGGGCGGCGTGCCGCTGGTGCTCGCGCTCTTCGGCTGCGGCATGGTGGGCGGCAACCTGGTCGGCTCGCGGCTGGCGGACAAGGCGCTGATGCCCACCATCGGCGGCCTGCTGGTGTGGGCCGCGCTGGTGCTCACCACCTTTTCCTTCGCGGCCCACCATGTGGCGACGGCCGCGCTCAACGTATTCCTGATCGGCACCATCGTCGCCATCGGCCCGGCGTTGCAGATCCGCTTGATGGACGTCGCCGGCGACGCGCAGACGCTGGCCGCAGCCCTCAACCATTCGGCCTTCAACATGGCGAATGCGCTCGGGGCCTGGCTGGGCGGCGTCGCCATCACGGCGGGCCTGGGCTGGACCTCGACCGGCTGGGTCGGCGCGCTGCTGGCGCTGGCGGGTCTCGGCGTGTTCGGCTGGTCGCTGGCCAGCGAGCGCGGGCGCCTGCGTGCCGTGGCGGCGAGCGCGAGCCGCTGAGCGGGCCTGGAGCCGGGGACCGGCCGCGCGCGGAGCTGCGCCGCACGCACGCGAAGCAAGGGCTAACCTACAGCCAGTTGCCGCTGTCCGGCATCTGGATGGTGGTGGCCGGATCGCTGCCGCCGACCAGCGCGCCGAAGACGATGCTCAGCAGCGAGACGAAGAGGCTGGCGAAGAGGGCGGTCCAGAAGCCCGAGACCCTGAAGCCCTTCACCAGCGCCGCCACCAGCAGCAGCACCAGCGCGTTGATCACCAGCAGGAACAGGCCGAAGGTCAGCAAGGTCAGCGGCAGTGTCAGCAGGATCAGGACCGGCTTGACGATCGCGTTGGCAAAGCCGAGCAGCAGCGCGGAGACCACCAGCGCCGAGGTGCTTTCGAAGCGGATGCCGCTGAAGATGTGGCTGGCCACCCAGAGCGAGAGGGCGATGATGGCCCAGTGGAGGAGAAAGGCCGCCAGGGTGCTCAGCATCGGTTTCCCGTGCGGCCTCAGCGCTCGCCGTCGTCGGTGCCGGTGCGTTGCGCTGCCCCGGGAATGAAGCGCCGCACCCACGCGCCCAGGCCCGGGCGGCGCGCTTCTTCGGCCGTCGCAGTCCGCCCGCCGTAGTAGGTGTCGCGCTCGTGCCGCAGCACCGAGGCGAGCGCCTCGAGGTTCACGGGGTTGTACTCCCACAGTCCGCTGACGATGAAGTGGCCCATGTGCTCGGCGTTGGGCTTGGGCGCGATCACGATGTGGCTGGCACCCAGGCTCTGCAGAAAGGCCGAACGGGCGCCGGCGAGCCGCATGCCGTCGCCGTAGCCTTCGACCTGGCGGCTCAGCGACAGGCTGATGGCCTGGACCGAGGTGAAGTTCTCGGCGATGAAATACACCATCTCCACCAGCGCCAGCTTGCTGATCTCCAGCTTCTGCTGCGTGACGACGGCGGTCGGCGTGAAGTGCTCGATGTGAACCTCGGTGCCTTCGCGGTTCACCGGAACCGGGTCCAGGGTCGCGATGTGAAGCGACCCGTCGTACAGGTACATCGGCTCGCCCAGCACATAGGGGCTCGAGTGCGGCCCCGTGATTCGCAATTTCGCTCTGGTCATGATTCCCTTGGGTGCCCCACTGTAGTTCGGCGCATGCCCTTGCAGGCGCTCTTGATCAACGATTTCGTCGATTTCTGCGGGCAATTACCGATGATGGATGGCCGGCGCAAGGGCGTCTTCCCCCATACGGCCTATAGCGCCGGTGGCTGTGTATAGCTTTGGCTTACACAGCCGGCGCTGCGAGGCCGCATCATGTCTGGACGCAGGCGCGGTGCAGGTTCCGGGTTGGCCGCGCAGGGACGGCGCGGGGTTCGCCGACCTCTTCGACCTCCGGGCGTCCCGAGCGGTGAAGACAGGGTCCCGGTCAGCGCTGCTTTCAGGAGTACACAAAAGCATTAGCACGAACTCGTTGCAAATGAAAAGGTGATTACTTAACGTAACACTTCGTATTCTCCGCCCAACTACTTTTTGGACGAGCGTCACATACAACTTGCATCATGTCTGTGCAAGTGGAGTAATGCGCAATCCGTTGTCGGAAATTCGCTTGTTACGGCTCGTGGAGGGCCTGGGCAGGCCCCCTCGGCACCCGTCATCACTCTCAAGGACAAAGTCATGCAACTCTCCGAGATCACCGAATACCAGGATCAACTCGTGCAGCAGCTGGAGGAATCCGGCCTGAACGTCAGTTTCGGTGACGATCTCTCGGTGCTGCTGAAAACCTACGAGGCGGCCACTGGAACCGGCTACGTTCAGTTGCCTTTCGTGATCGACGACCCCAAGGACGCCAACCCCTACAACTTCTGGGTCTGCTTCGACGACGGCAACGCGCCCGTGGCCCTCAGCGGCTTCCGGACCATGCAGAACGGCAGCGCAGTCCGTCGCGTCGGGGAGGCCTATAACGAGGGGGCGCTCTACCGCTGCAAGCAGAAAGAGGGCTGGCTGCCGGAGACGGGACCCAAGCTCCATCCCCACGCGCTCTTCGGTTACATCGGCGCAGGCTGGGTGCACCCGCGCTATCGCGGCCACAACCTCGCCGGCTTCATCGCCCGCATCACTCAGGCCGAGGCCCTGCTGCGCACCCGCGGCACCCTGGCCATGTCCACCGCCATGACGGCCGAAGCCCTCTACCTCTCCGGCATGAACCTGCGCGCCAGCGGCCTGCACCACCTGCACGTCGAGCTGGTGCTGGACGGCTACCTGGGCATCGCCGAGCACGACATGCGGCTGTACCTGTCGCACAGCACCGGCGCCGAGCTGATGAGTTTCTACGAGCGCGAGCTGGCCATGCTGCGCAAGGACGAGACCATTCCCTGGCTGCACCAGCACGACAAGATCCATGCGTCGGCGGTCCTGGCCGGCGAGGAAAGCACCTCGGCCGACGCCAGCGTGCCGACGAGCGGCCTGGCAGCGCTCGCCTGAGCGCGGGCTCCGCTCAGCTGCTGCCCAGCAGGTGGCGCAGCAGCAGCTGGGTATTGGCGGGCAGGGCATTGCTGCGGCGCACGCAGACCGCCAGGTTGCGCACCGCCCAGGGATCGGTCAGCGCGATGCACGCGATCGCCATCGACTTCGCGCAGCGTGCGGCCACCGCTTGCGGCACCACGCCGACGCCCACGGCCTGCCCGACCATGTGGCACACCGCTTCGAGGTTGCGCACCCGCACGCGGTAGGCCAGCCGTCGGCCCAGCCGCAGGGCGTTGCGCGACACCAGTTCCTGCAGGGGGGCGGCGCCGCCCAGGCCGACGAACTCGCGGTCCAGCACCTCGCGCAGCGCGGCGCGCCGCCGCCTGGCCAGCGCATCGCCGCGCGGCACCACCAGCACCAGGTGATCCTGCCGGAAGGTGAAGGCCTCCAGCCCGGCCAGGTCCACCGCGTCCGAGACGATGCCGAGGTCGCCGAGTTCGTTGCGCAGCGCGTCCACGATTTCGTGGCTCGCGCGCTCCTCCAGGTCGACCGAGATGTGCGGATGGTGCGCCAGGAAGCCGCTGAGGGCCTCGTACAGGTGTTCGGTGAGGGCGGATGTGTTGCACAGCAGGCGCACATGGCCCTTGAGGCCCGCACCGTACTCGCCCAGCTCGCTTTGCATCTGCTCCATCTGCAGCAGGACCGCGCGCGCGTGGTGCAGCAGGGTGCGGCCGGCCTCGGTGGGCTGCACGCCGCGCGGGTCGCGCAGCAGCAGCGCGACGCCGATGTCGGCCTCCATGCCGCGCACCCGCTCGCTCGCGGAGGCCAGCGTCATGTGCGTGCGCTCCGCGCCGCCGGTGATCGTGCCGGCCTGCACCACGTTGACGAAGAGGCGCAGGTCGGTCAGGTCGAATCGCATGGCGCCGACCGTAGCACGGGCGTCTCAGCCCTGGCCCGGCGCGCCGTCAGCCGGCGCCGTGCCGGCGGTGGCCCACCTCGAAGTCGTTGCGCCCGCTGCGGTCCACGCCCCTGAGCAGCCACAGGGGCCGCTGCGCGAAGTTCACCGCCACGCCGGTCTTGCCGTCCGCCGGCCGGAGGTCGCGCTCGAATACCGAGGTCGATGGCATGTAGCGCAGCGCGACGCCGGTGCGCCGCTGGTTCGAGGTGTTGGCGCGGGCGCCGTGAATCATGTAGACGTCGTGCAGCGACATCTGGCCGGGCTGCAGCTCCAGATCCACCGCCGCGGCTTCGTCGAAGCTGCCGGCGGCCATGCGCTGGTTGAGCGTCAGGTCCTGACGCTCCTCGTGCAGGTGCGGATGCAGCACGCCGCCGCGGTGCGAGCGCGGAATGACGCGCAGGCAGCCATTGGCGCGCGTCGACGGCTCCAGCGCCACCCACACCGTGCAGTTGGCCAGCGGGCGGATTGGCCAGTAGTGGCCGTCCTGGTGCCAGGGCGTCTCGAAGCCTTCGCTGGCCGGCTTGCAGAAGACGTGGCAGCCCCAGAGGATCACGTCCTCGCCGATCACGCCGGAGACCAGCTCGACGATCTCTCGGTCCATCGCCAGGTCGAGGAACTCCCGGCTGCCGCGCACGCCTTCGCCGTTGTCGCCTTCGATGTGGGCCGAGACGAGCTTCTCGGGCCGCACGCCGGGGTTGCGGTGAATCAGCTCGTTGAGCGCATCGTGCATCTGCGCCACGCGACGCGGCGACAGGCGGAACTCGGGGATGACCCAGCCTTCACGCTGGTAGTGGGCGATCTCGTCGGGGGAAAGTCGGGCCATGGCTGTGTTGTCTCACTTTGTCGTGGGCGGCACGAGAGCCGCTGCGCCTGCGATGGGCGGGCTCGCCTGGCTAGGGCTCTTTTCCGGTCTTCACCGGGTAGCCCGCCTCGCGCCACGCCTTCATGCCGCCGTCGAGGGCGACCGCGTGCAGAAAGCCCATGTCGCGCAGCGTGGCCGCCGCCAGTGTCGAGATGTAGCCCAGCTCGCAGCAGCTCAGGATGCGCCGCGTCGGATCGGGCAGGTCCTGGTTGACGCGCAGCTCCAGCTGGCCGCGCGGCAGCAGGCGCGCGCCCGGCACATGGCCGGCCTCGTAGGCGTCGCGCTCGCGCACATCGAGCACGATCAGGTCGTCCTCGCCCGCCTCCACGCGCGCCTTGAGCTCGGCCAGCGACATGAAGGGCACCGTCGCGCCCGCCTCGGCCAGCAGGCGCGCCACCGTCTTGCCGCCGCTCATGTTGGTGCGCAGCGCCTCGGTCACATGGGTGGGCATGGTGAGGTTGAGACTCCTCATCATTTCGACGAACTCGGCGCGCTCGCGTTTCTGCAGGCGCGGGTTGGTCGCCAGCTCGTCGCCGATGGTCGAGTGCGTGCGTCCCTTGTAGTCGTGCGCCGGGCAGACCTTGAGCGCCGGGTCCAGGCGCAGCACGCGGTTGAAGAGGCTGTCGTAAAGCGCCTCGGGATCGCCGCTCGGCAGGTCGGTGCGGCCGGTGGCGCCGATCAGCAGCGTGTCGCCGGTGAACAGGCGGTCTTCCACCTGCAGGCACATCGAGTCGGCCGTGTGGCCCGGCGTGTGCAGCACCGAGAGCCTGAGCTTGCCAAGCACCAGCATCTCGCCGTCGGCCAGCCGGAGCTCGACGAAGGGTGCCGGGCTGGCGCGGTGCATCACCACCGGCACCTTGAGCTGGCGCGCCAGCTCGCGGGTGGCGGAGAAGTGGTCGGCGTGCGTGTGGGTGTCGATCAGGTAGCGGATGCGCACGCCGTGGCGCGCCGCCAGGCCCAGGTAGTGGTCGATCTGGCTGAGCTCCGGGTCGATCAACGCGGCGCCGCAGCTCTGCTCGCAGCCGACCAGGTAGGACTGGCAGCCGCCGGTCGCGACCTGCTCGAAGACCATGCGGCCCGCCGGGCTCAGCCGGGTTGCTTCACCACGCGCAGGTAGGGCTTGGGCGACTCCCAGCCGCCGGGGAAGAGCTTCTTGGCATCGTCGTCGGAGACCGAGCCGGCGATGATCACGTCCTCGCCCTGCTTCCAGTTCACCGGCGTCGCGACCTTGTGCTTGGCGGTCAGCTGCATGGAGTCGAGCACGCGCAGGATCTCGTCGAAGTTGCGGCCGGTGGTCATCGGGTAGGTCAGCATCAGCTTGATCTTCTTGTCGGGGCCGATGACGAAGACCGAACGCACGGTCGCGTTGGTCGCGGCGGTGCGGCCCTCGGAGGTGCCCGGCTCCTCGGCCGGCAGCATGTTGTAGAGCTTGGCCACCGCGAGGTCGGTGTCGCCGATCATCGGGTAGGTGGGCCGGTGGCCCTGCGTTTCCTCGATGTCGTCGGACCAGCGGTCATGGGCGTCCACCGGGTCGATGCTCAGGCCGATCAGCTTGGCGTTGCGCTTGGTGAACTCGGGCTCGATCTTCGCCATGTAGCCCAGCTCGGTGGTGCATACCGGCGTGAAGTCCTTGGGGTGGGAGAACAGGACCGCCCATTGGTCGCCGATCCATTGGTGAAAGTCGATGTCCCCCTTGGTGGTCTTGGCCTTGAAGTTGGGGGCCTCGTCGTTGATGCGCAGTGACATGTTCGCTCCTCTGAAAAGAATGACTGACGACAAACGCTGTTGCCGCGCCGGACGGCAAGACTCACAGCATAGAAGACTGGCGCGCCGGATGCCAGCGTCGGTTCCGTGACAGCACGAGGCGCGGGCCTTTGCCGCGGCGCACAAGGGCGGGCGCCGTGGCGCCGCTCGGCTCAGCTCTTCTTGGAGGTCTTCGCGAAGAACTGCGTCGGCTTGTGCTCTACCGAGTCGCTGCCGCACTTGGGGCAGCGCAGCTGCACGGTCTCATGCTCCGCGATGTGCTCGGCGTGTTCGAACACCTCGCCGCACTTCTGGCAGCGGTACTGATAGGTAGGCATGGCGCGTCTCCATCGTGATGACGGCCGGAGGCGGCGATTTCGCCCCGCAGGCCAGCGGGCTCCGGTGCACGGGGCCGATGCTAAACCCAACGAGCACCGGGGGCCAGCCGTTCAGCGGCGCGCGGCGGCGTTGGCCTCGGCCGAGGCCTGCGCCGCCAGCCAGCCGCGAAAGGCCGCGAGCGCGGGCCGCTCGTCCGCGCTGGCCGGCGTGACCAGGAAATACCCTCGCTCCGCCCGCAGCGGGCGGTCGCAGGCCACGATCAGCTCGCCGCGCGCCAGCTCGGGCTCGATCAGCATGCGCGGCATGAGCGCCAGGCCCAGGCCGTGCGCGGCAGCGACCGCGATCATCGAGAACAGCTCGTAGCGCGGACCGCTGCGCGCGCGCGGTGCGTCCACCTTCTGGGCGTCGAACCACTGAGCCCAGCCGTCGGGACGGGTGCTCTGCTGCAGCAACGGCATCCGCGCGATCGCGGCCGGCGACAGCTGCGCCTTGGCGCCGAGCAGGGCCGGGCTGCACACCGGCAGCACGTCCTCGTGCAGCAGCAGGACCGAGTGCGTGCCGGCCCAGTTGGCGGCCTGCGCGGGCGTGCCGGCGTAGAGGGCGGCGTCGAAGGGCGTGTCGTTGAAGAGAAAGGGGCGGGTGCGCGTGTCGATGTGGACCGTGATGTCGGGGTGCTTCGCGGCGAAGTCCGGCAGCCGCGGGATCAGCCAGCGGGTGGCGAAGGTCGGCACCGCCGCGAGTTGCAGCGCGCCGCCCAGGCCCTGGCGCGCCATGGCGTCGAGCGTGTCGCGCTCCATGCTGTCGAGCTGGCGCGCGGTCTGGCGTGCGTAGTCGGCGCCGGCCGGCGTGAGCGCCACGCCGTGGCGGGTGCGGCGGAACAGCGCCATGCCCAGGAAGTCCTCCAGCGCCGTGATCTGGCGCGAGACCGCGCTCTGCGTCAGCGCGAGTTCCTGCGCCGCGCGCGTGTAGCTCTCGTGCCGGGCGGCGGCCTCGAAGCAGATCAGGGCCTGGGTGGAAGGGAGTCTTCGGCGCATGGTATGCGGGTGCTACATAGTTGATCGAGGCCGCTTGCCAATGAGGCTCGATCCGGCATTGTGCGATGAAGTGAGAAAAGCGCATAACTGGGTGCCGAATCTTCGTTTGCGCTCAAAGGATCGGACGCTTAGGATCGCATCAGCTACCCCCGCCACCTACACCGGAGACCGCACATGGCCCACGCCGCATTCCATTGGGACGACCCCCTCCTGCTCGACCAGCAGCTCACCAGCGAAGAGCGCCAGGTGCGCGACGCCGCCCACGCCTACTGCCAGGGCCAGCTCGCACCGCGCGTGCTCGAAGGCTTCCGCAACGGCAAGACCGACCCGAAGATCTTCCGCGAGATGGGCGAGCTGGGCCTGCTCGGCCCGACCATCCCCGAGCAGTACGGCGGCCCCGCGCTGAACTATGTCTGCTACGGCCTGATCGCGCGCGAAGTCGAGCGCGTCGACTCCGGCTACCGCTCGATGGCCAGCGTGCAGAGCTCGCTGGTGATGGTGCCGATCAACGAATTCGGCACCGAGGCGCAGAAGCAGAAGTACCTGCCCAAGCTGGCCACCGGCGAATGGATCGGCTGCTTCGGCCTGACCGAGCCCGACCACGGCTCCGACCCCGGCAGCATGGTCACCCGCGCCAAGAAGGTGCCGGGCGGCTATGCGCTCACCGGCGCCAAGATGTGGATCAGCAACAGCCCGATCGCCGACGTCTTCGTGGTCTGGGCCAAGGAAGTGAGCGAGGGCGGCGCCGTCGGCCCGATCCGCGGCTTCGTGCTGGAAAAGGGCATGAAGGGCCTGTCGGCTCCCGAGATCCACGGCAAGGTCGGCCTGCGCGCCAGCATCACCGGCGAAGTCGTGATGGACAACGTGTTCTGCCCCGAGGAGAACGCCTTCCCCGAAGTGCGCGGCCTGAAGGGCCCCTTCACCTGCCTCAACAGCGCGCGCTACGGCATCTCCTGGGGCGCGCTCGGCGCGGCCGAGGACTGCTGGCACCGTGCCCGCCAGTACACGCTGGACCGCAAGCAGTTCGGCCGCCCGCTCGCCGCCAACCAGCTGGTCCAGAAGAAGCTGGCCGACATGCAGACCGAGATCACGCTGGGCCTTCAGGGCTGCCTGCGCCTGGGCCGCATGAAAGACGAGGGCACGGCTTCCGTCGAGGTCACCTCCCTGCTCAAGCGCAACTCCTGCGGCAAGGCACTGGACATCGCCCGCCTGGCGCGCGACATGATGGGCGGCAACGGCATCAGCGACGAGTTCGGCGTGGCGCGGCACCTGGTCAACCTGGAAGTGGTCAACACCTACGAGGGCACGCACGACATCCATGCGCTGATCCTCGGCCGTGCCATCACGGGCATCGCCGCCTTCGCCAACTGACCATGGGCCCCCACGCTCATCACTTCGTGTATTCGCTGCCCCCCGAGGGGGCGCAGGCCTCCCTTGGGGCGGCCCGGCGGGAGGCCTGACATGGCCACGGCAGCACTCGACGGCATCAAGGTTCTCGATCTTTCGCGCGTGCTCGCGGGCCCGTGGTGCACGCAGATCCTCGCGGACCTGGGTGCCGACGTGGTCAAGATCGAGCGCCCCGGCGTCGGCGACGACACGCGCACCTGGGGCCCGCCCTTCCTGAAGGACGCCCAGGGCCGCGACACCGACCAGGCCACCTACTTCACGTCCTGCAACCGCAACAAGCGTTCGGTCACCATCGACATGGCGACCGCGGAAGGGCAGGCGCTCCTCAAGAAGATGGCGGCGCAGGCCGACATCGTGGTCGAGAACTTCAAGACCGGCGGCCTCAGGCAGTACGGGCTGGACTACGAGAGCCTGCGCGCCATCAACCCGCGCCTGGTGTACTGCAGCGTGACCGGCTTCGGCCATGACGGCCCGCATGCCTCGCGCGCCGGCTACGACCTGATGATCCAGGCCACCAGCGGCATGATGAGCATCACCGGCCGCCCCGACGACGCGCCCGGCGGCGGCCCGCTGCGCGTGGGCGTGGCGCTCACCGACCTCTTCACCGGCGTCTACGCGGCCACGGCGATCCTGGCTGCGATCGAGGTGCGGCACCGCTCCGGCGAGGGCCAGCACATCGACATGGCGCTGCTCGACGTCGGCATGGCCATCCTCGCCAACCAGGCCAGCGCCTTCCTCAACACCGGCGTCGCGCCCGAGCGCCAGGGCAACAGCCATCCGAGCCTCGCGCCCTACCAGGACTTCCACACCAAGGACGGCGCGATGCTGCTGGCCATCGGCAACAACGGCCAGTTCACGCGCTTCTGCGAGGCGGCCGGCCAGTCCGAATGGGCGAGCGACCCGCGCTTTGCCACCAACACCCTGCGCGTGCGGCATCGCGAGGTGCTGATCCCGATGATGGAGACCGTCACGCGCACCAGGACCACCGCCGAGTGGATCGCGCTGCTGGAAGACAAGGCCGTGCCCTGCGGCCCGATCAACAACATCGCCCAGGCCTTCGAGGACGAGCAGGTCAAGGCGCGCGGCCTCGCGGTGACGCTGCCGCGCCAGGCCGGCGACGGCATCGCACAGATCGTGGGCGTCGCCAGCCCGTTGCGCCTGCAGGGCACGCCGCCCGTGCTGCGGCACGCGCCGCCGGCGCTCGGGCAGCACACGGACGAGGTGCTGGCGGAGATGGGGCTCGACGAGCAACAGCGCGCGGCGCTGCGCGATGCGGGCGTGATCTAGAGGCACTGCCGTTGCGGCGAATGGAGGCCTTATTCACCGCGTTATTTGCGGTGAATAGCCCGCCGTGTGCGGCGAATGGGCGCACAATCTCCGCATGAACGGCGGAGAAAGCGTTGAAGGCCTCTACATCTGGGAGAACCCCGGCTGGCCGCGCCTGCGCTACGACCTCACCGTTCTCGCCGCACCGCTCGCTGCCGTTCACGCTGCCCAGGGGCATCTTCGAGGCCGCATGGCCGACGTGGGCCTGTCGCAGCGCGACGCCACCACCTTGCGGGTGCTGACCGACGATGTCGTCAAGACCAGCGAGATCGAGGGTGAGCGGCTCAACCCCCAGACCGTCCGCTCGTCCATCGCCCGCCGGCTGGGCCTGGACATAGGCGCATTGGCGCCCGCGGACCGGCATGTCGACGGCGTGGTCGACATGGTGCTCGACGCCACCGGCGCGCATGCGCAGCCGCTCACGCGCGAGCGCCTCTTCGGTTGGCATGCCGCGCTTTTCCCCACGGGCTACAGCGGCCTCGCGCCGATCCGCACCGGCGCCTGGCGCGACGATGCGGCCGGACCGATGCAGGTGGTCTCCGGCCCCATCGGCCGGCGCAAGGTGCACTTCGAAGCGCCGCCCGCGCCGCGGCTCGAAGCGGAGATGGCCCGCTTTCTCGAGTGGTTCGAGTTGTCCACGGATGGCGATCGGCTCGTGCATGCAGGCCTCGCGCACCTCTGGTTCGTCACCTTGCACCCTTTCGACGACGGCAACGGCCGCATCGCACGTGCTGTCGGCGACATGGCGCTGGCTCGCGCGGACCGCTCCGCGCAGCGCTTCTACAGCCTTTCGGCCCAGATCCAGCGCGAGCGCAAGGACTACTACGACATGCTGGAGCGCACGCAAAAGGGCCCGATGGACGTCACGCCCTGGCTCGCCTGGTTCCTGGGCTGCCTCTTGCGCGCCGTCGAGGGTGCGGAAGCCTCGCTGTCCGCCGTGCTGGCCAAGTCCCGCGTTTGGCAGCGCTGGGCGGAGCTGCCGCTCAACGAGCGGCAGATCAAGCTGCTCAATCGCCTGGTCGACGGATTCGAGGGCAAGCTCACGAGCAGCAAGTGGGCCGCCATCGCCAAGTGCTCCGCCGACACGGCCTTGCGCGACATCGGCGACCTGGTGGCGCGCGGGGTGTTGAAGAAGTCCGGGTCCGGCGGGCGCAGCACCAGCTACGAGCTGGTCATGCCGTCTTGAGGCGCGGCGTCACAACACCCGCCCCACGACCGCCAGCGCGAACACCGCCACGCCCAGCGCGAGGTTCAGCTCCACCAGCCGGCGGATCGTGTTGAGCTGGCCCGCGGCCACCGGCCACTCGCGGGCGGCGACGGCGCGCAGCAGGCGCGGATAAGGCGCGAAGCGGGCGTGGAGGAACACCGCCATCATCACCAGGCCGATGGTGAGCATGGCATGCACGCTCCAATGCACGCGGGCGAAACCGCCCGCCAGCCAGACCATGCCGAGTCCGCTGGCCAGCAGCACGACGATGGCGACGGAAACGCCGGCGAAGAAGCGCGACAGCGCCTGCGCCATCAGCGGCAGCCGCAGCGGCGGCTCGAGCACCGCGACGGCGGAAGGGCGAACGGCGAAGTGCATGACGGCCATGCCGCCCACCCAGAAGGCGGCGGCGAGCAGATGCAGCAGGAGCAGGAGGGCTTGGGGCATGGCAGCGCGCAGCTTAGTCCACAAACGCGTGCGGCGTGCCATGGGGCACGCAGCGATGCCAGGTCAGTCCGCGTTCGTCAGCACCTCGATCCGGTGACCGTCGAGGTCGAGGAAGATCGCGCCGAAGTAGGTGGGGCTGATATCGGGCCGCTCGCGCGGCGTGAACACGTCCTTCGCCGATGCAGCCATCGCCGCTTCATGGACCGCCGACACCTCGGCGCGCGAGGCCGCACCGAACGCGAGGTGGGTGCCACGTGCCGTCACCCTTTCCTCCACGGGAACGGGGTAGAGAAAGAACGACCAATGCGAGGGAATGCCGAAGGATGCTTCGGCACCGGTATCCCGCAGCAGGGTCAGGCCCAGCGGTTCCAGCACGCGCTGGTAGAAGGCCACCGCCTGGGCATAGCGGTTCGTGCCGAGCGAAACGTGATCGATCATGTGGGGTGTCCTCAGTTGAGCCAGCGAACCACCTGCTCCTGCGTGAGATTGCTGCCGCACAGCACCGTGGCGAGGCGGCCGGAGCGCAGAGACGGGTGCTCCAGCACCGCAGCGACGCCAACGACGCCGGCCGGCTCGATCACCAGCCCGGCCGTGGAAAAAACGAGGCGCATCGCGCGCTCGATGGCCTCTTCGCCCACCAGCACGACGTCGTCGATGGTGCCGTGCATGTCAGCCAATGCACCGGGCACCGGGCGGCGAACCGCGATGCCGTCCGCGATGGTGCGCACGGCCTCGCGTTCGACCATGCGGTCCTGCTGCCACGAGGCCGCCATCGCGTCGGCGCCTTCGGCACAGATGCCGACCACGCGAACCCCGGGTGCGTGGGCCTTGATCCAGCGGCCGGCACCGGTGGCCAGTGCCCCGTTGCCCAGTGGCAGGAGCACGGTGTCGAAGCGGTGCTGGCGCAGCAGTTCGCGCCCGATCGTTCCCGCGCCCTCGGCGATGCTCGCTTCCTGGCCGTCTTCGACGAACGCGGCGCCGGTGTGGTCACAGAAACGCCGGGCCTCTTCCTTGGCCGCGTCGAAATCGTCGCTGTGCAAGCGCACCTCGGCGCCCATCGCGCGCATGCGCTCGACCTTGAGCGCGTTGGCCGTCGTCGCGCTGTAGACGACGAGCGGCCATTGCCGCGCGCGGCACACATAGGCCATGGCCTGGCCCCAGTTTCCGGCGGTCGCGCACACCAGGGTTCGGCCGCGCAGGCGGGCGGCGTTCTCATGCATGAAGAAGTCCGCGCCGCGGCCCTTGAACGAGCGCAGCGGATTCAGCGTCTCGACCTTCAGGAGGAGCGACGCACCCAGCGCTTGCGACAGCGGTTCGCACTCGAACTGCGGGCTGTCGCGGAACAGCGGGTCGATCAGCGTGGCTGCGCGCTCGATGCTGGCGAGCGAGAGTCGGTGGGGGGTCTCGATAATCGGCATGCAGGGAGTGTGCACAAGCGGCCGGTGCTTTCGGCCTCGATTCGACCCCCGCTTTCGCGGCCACGCCGCATCTTGAGTGCCGCCGATGCGGCCGACCGACACCATGAACCTCGACACGCTCGATCGCCAGATCCTTGCCCTCTACCAGCACGACACACGCGTGCCGAGTGAGCAGATCGGCGCCCAGGTCGGCTTGTCGGCCGCCGCGGTGCAGCGGCGGCTGAAGCGTCTGCGTGACACCGGCGTCGTCGTGGCCGAGACGGCGTCGCTCGACTGCGCGAAACTCGGCCTGGGCTTGACCGCGATCGTGCATGTCGATCTTGTCGATGAATCGGCGCGCGCGACGCAGGCGTTCCGCGACAAGGTGATCCAGCGCGCCGAGGTCCAGCAGTGCTACGGTGTCGCGGGCAACGTCGACTACGTGCTGGTGGTCATCGTGCCGGATCTCGCTGCCTACGACGCGTTCTGCAATGCCTGCCTGTTGCACGACGCGAACGTCAGGAGCTTCACCACGCAAGTCGTGCTCGACGCGGCGAAGCGCGGTGGCCCGCTGGAAATTCCGAAGCGGTGAGCGGGGCCTAGCCCACAAGGAGCGCCCTGCGCAGCCTGGCCACCAGGCGCCTCGCCTCGGCCTCCGAGGCGATGTTGGCGAAGCCCATGAGCAACCCTTCGAGCGCAGGCTTGCCCGCATAGCGCTCCGACAGGGCCCGGCAGTTGAGGCCGGCCTCCTGTGCGCGCAGGCTCGAGGCGGTGTCGCTGCCCAGCCCTTCGAAGCCGGCGATCAGATGCATGCCGCCGCTGCGAAGCTCGATGTGCACCGCCTCGCCGAAGACGCGCTGCAGCTCCGCGGCCAGCATCGTCCGCCGGCGTGCGTAGAGCAGCCGCATCTTCTTGATGTGGCGGGCGAAATGGCCTTCCCGGAGGAAGTCGCTGACGATCGCCTGGCCGAGCGTCGAACAGCCGTTGGACCCCATGCGGGCGGCCCGCGCGAAGCGCTCGACCAGCGGCTCGGGCACGACCAGGTAAGCCAGCGCCAGGCCCGGGTGGAGCACCTTCGAGAAGGTGCCGGCATAGAGCACCCGGTCCTGCCGGTCCAGGCTCTTCAGTGCCGGCAGCGGATGCCCGGCATAGCGGTACTCGCCGTCGTAGTCGTCCTCGACGATCCAGGCCTTCGCGGCCCGGGCCCAGGCGAGCAGCTCGAGCCGGCGCGCCATGCTCATCGAATAGCCCAGCGGCGCCTGATGCGAGGGCGTGACCACCGCCAGCCTCGCGTCGGCCGCGCGGCGTCGGCCCACGGCGACGCGCAGGCCTTGCGCATCGACCGGCACCCGGACCACACGCAGGCCGGCGCTCTGCAGCACCTCGCTCGTCGGCGGAAAGCCCGGCTCTTCGACCCAGACGCGCTCCTGCGGGGCGAGAAGCACGCGCGAGACCAGGGCCAGGCTCGCGCGGTGCCCCGCGGTGACGAACACCTGCCCCGGGCTGCAAGCCACGCCGCGCGACACCAGGAGGTAGGTCGCGATGGCCTCGCGCAGCGGCGCATGGCCGACGGGGTCGCCGTAGTTCATGTCGGCGATGGTGGTCGCGCGGATCCTGCGTGCCGCCAGCCGCGCCCACAGCTTGCGCGGAAAGGCGTCGAGGGCAGGGATGCCGAGCTGAAAAGGCGGGGGCGCCGAGACCGGCACCAGCGGCAGTTCGCGAGGCGCCGGCGTGCCCGCACGCGCGGGGGGCGGCGCTGCGGAGTGCGGCAGCTGCGGCGACACCACCGTGCCGGCCTGCCCGCGCGCGAGCAGATAGCCCTCGCCGGCCAGCTGGCCGTAGGCGAGCTCGACCGTGCCGCGCGCCACCCCCAGCTCGCTGGCCAGGGTGCGCGCCGAGGCGAGGCGTTCGCCCGGCTGCAGCAGGCCCTGCTCGATGGCCCTGCGCAGGCGCTGGCAGATCTGCCGGTACAGCGGTGCCGCCTGCCGCCGGTCCAGCCGGAGCAGCTCGGCGCGGAGAGAATGCGCGTCCATCATGGCCCAGTCGTTTCTGCAATTCTTGGATCTTTGTTCTGGTGCATCGTAGACCTAAGCTGAAGCCTCCGAAGATCGTGGAAAGGCCCTGCAAGATGAAGATATTCCTGGCCGGTGCCACGGGCGCCATCGGGTCGGTGCTGGCTCCCCTGCTGGTGGATGCCGGCTACGCGGTGTACGGCACGACGCGCCGCTCCGAACGGGCCGAGGCCCTGGAGGCGCAGGAGGTGACGCCGGTGGTGGTCGACGTCTTCGACGCGCCAGCCCTGGCATCGGCCGTGAAGCGGATCGCTCCCGGCATCGTGATCCATCAGCTCACCGACCTTCCGCGCGACCTGGACCCGGCGCGAATGGCCGAGGCGGTGGTGCGCAACGCGCGGGTGCGCAGCGAAGGCACGCGCAACCTCGTCGCCGCGGCGCTGGCCGCCGGCTGCGGCCGCCTGATCGCGCAGAGCGTCGCCTGGGCGTATGCGCCCGGCCCGAGGCCGTGGCGCGAGGAGCAGCCGCTGGACATCACCGCCGCGGAGCCGCGCGGCATCACCATTCGCGGAGTGGCGGCCCTGGAAGAACTGACGCTCGGGACGCGCGGCCTGGCCGGGACGGTGTTGCGCTACGGCCAGATCTACGGCCCGGGCACCTCGACGCCCACGCCCCGGGGCGCCAGCCCGGTCCACGTCGAAGCGGCGGCATGGGCGGCTCTGCTGGCCGTTCAACGCGACGCCCGCGGCATCTACAACATCGCCGAAGACGGCCCCGAAGTCAGCAGCGACAAGGCCTGGCGCGAGCTCGGCTGGCATGCGGCGCTGCGCTGGCCGGCGGAGGTCCTGCGATGAGCCGCCGGGCCGCTCCCAAGGCGAATAGCACCGCAGCGCGCAGCGCGGAGCTTACCCAATGAGCGCGCTGTTCATGGCCCCGCGCCGCGCCGCCGCGCTCGCCACGCTCGGCCTGGCCGCCGGATGGCTCCTGCTCGTGCCCGCCGCGCCGCGCTCGGCCGTGCAGTGGTTCGACGATCTCTGCAGCAGCCTCGGCCGGCCGATGTTCGCCTCCGCCCCCGCGCCGGCCGGCGCCGCGGCACGGCCCGCAACCGTTGTGAAGCGGCTGTCGTGCGAGCCCTTGCCCAACGTGCCCGGCAAGTCCCAGACCACGGTACTGGTGGAGTTCCCGCCGCTGGCCTTCTCGCCGGCGCATCGGCATCCGGGCTCGGTCACCGCGGTCGTGACCGAGGGCACCATCCGATCGCAGTTGCAGGGCACGCCGGCAGCGGACTACCAGGCCGGCCAGAGCTTCTTCGAGCCGCCCGGCACGCTGCACGTGTTCGCCGAGAACCCGGACCCGTCGCGCACTGCGAAGCTGATCGCCTTTTTCGTCACCGACGAGAACTGCGGGCCGCTGGTGGTCTACGAGTGAGGGAATGTGCTTTCGTGGCTGATGGCTGCTTGCGTTTTCAGCTTGCCTTCGGCCCAAAGATCTTCGCAAAGATGATGTGCTTTGCTTCTAGCCACGATCTCGGCATGTCGCCGTTGACCTCAAGCGCCTCATATATCTCCCGGATCAGCGGCCCGTTGACGACCTTGGCGGACCGAAGCTTGTCCAGGAGTTCGAAGCCATGCCAGACGGCGATGCCGAACTCCTCAGCCAGCGCATGCATGCCCAGGTCATCCGTCACGACGATGGCCGGCTTGACTTGGCCAAGTGCCAGCAGCCAGCAATCCGTCGGCCCTGGTGGGGATCGGCCGGCCGAGGTGTACTTGTCGGGGTCCGCCAGAACCCATCCGCGCAGCACGCTCTGGGCGGCCTGCACGCTGGCTTTCTCCTCCTCGCTGAGGCGAATCTGCTTTGCAAGGCGCTCGTCGGCAAATTCCTGCCCGTCGAACCACGGATAGGTCGCTCACAATCGGGCGCTGCGATGAACCTCATCCTCGACCGACTTGTGAACCGTGAGCACGTAGCCCTTCTGACCGAACTTGATCCCCACCGCAGGCCTGACACGCTTTGCCAGCCGGAGGCAGGCATTCGTGTCGAGCAGAACCAGCGTCAACGACTCAGCTCTCCATGAAGCGCCGTCGCATCCTGCATCGGGATGTCCATGATCTGCTGGAGGTAGCCTGGACCTGTGCCTTTGCTCTTGATCATCCGCTGCAGCGCAGGGAAGAACGCGCTTCGAAACACGCTCTGCGCAGCTGCGACATAAGCTGAAGGTTCCGGTGGCGCCGGCGCGAACAAGCTTTCACTGACCAGCTTGCCTCGCCGGTTGTTGCGAACGGCGTGGATGTCGGTGTCCTTGCTGCGCAGAGAAGTCAGCCCTTGAGCCTTGGCATAGCGGTTGACCTCGCAGAACACACTGAACAACGAAATGCTGTGCGCAACGGCGTGCCGCTGCAACTCCTTGATCTCGCCTGCTGCACTGCCTTGTCTGGCGGCCTGGGCATAAGCCACTTCTGCCAGGGACTTCGGAAAGAGCAACGCCCCAGCCAACGCATCCGCGAAGTCCTCACCAGTATCTTTGCCGGCCAGGTCTGGTGTGTAGACATGCGCCAGTTCATGCGCCATCCAGAACTTGAAGTCTTCCAGTCGCGTATCGAGGTTCAAGAAGATGAACGTGACCTGCTCCTGAGGAAGCAGGATGTGCAGCGCATTCTTGTGATTCTGCTTTTCACCCCAGAGGACGGGCACGATGACAGCGCCGTTGGTTTCGAATTCGCCTATCAGGTGTTGGTAAGACAAGACCGCTTGACCACCCAGTCCGATACGGGTCCGAACCTCTGACGCAACGGCTTGCAATGCGTCGTACTGTGTCGTCGGAGATGGAATCTGGACCCGAAGTGAGCGGAGCTCGGGAAGGAACGGCACTAGCGGCTTCAGCAGCGACCCCATGCCCATGGCCTTGAGGATGTGCGCATCCGTTGTCTTGGCGCCGCCCTTCTTCCGAAACGCAATGACCGGTTGATCCTTTGCCGAGCTGGAGACCACCAGGTCGGCGAAATTCAGCTTCAAGGTTGTGGCCAGCTTGAGAAGCTTGTCGGGCCGAGGAAAGTCGGCGCCCTTCATCCAGTTGGTCACGGCTTGGGCTGTCACGTCCAGCTCGGTCGCCAGATCTTTCTGGGTCCACCCGCGAGCCTGCAGCGCCTGCTTGAGCTTTTCGCTGTGGATAACTTTGTGCATAGCCAGTGAATTATCGGCAAAGCGTCATGGAAATCAACTTTAATCAAGTGGAGGGATTTGCTTGGCCGGTGGATGGGAGCGATGCGTCAATCCACCTTGATCCCGGCCGCCTTCACCACCTGCTGCGCCTTGGCGGTCTCGTCGACGAGGAACTGATCGAACTGGGCCGAGGGCATGGTGAAGGCCTCGGCGCCGAGCTTGTCCAGCCGCTCCTTGAGCTCCGGCGCGGTCATGATCTTCGCGACCTCGGCCTGGACCCGCTCGACCACCGCCTTCGGCGTCTTGGCCGGCGCGAACAGGCCGACCCAGAAGAGGTACTCCGAGCCGGGCACGCCGGCCTCGACCGTGGTGGGCAGCTGCGGCATCACGGCCGAGCGCTTGCCGGTGCCCACGGCCAGGGCCTTGAGCTTGCCGTCCTTCACCAGCGGCAGGGCCGACACCATGGGCGCGAAGAACCAGTCGATGCGCCCGCCCATCACTTCGGTCATCGCCTCGGGCGTACCGCGGAAGGGCACGTGTTGCGCCTGCACGCCGGCGGCCAGGCGGAACACCTCGGCATTCATGTGCGTGGCCGAGCCGTTGCCGGCCGAGCCGTAGTTGAAGCCGCCGGGCTTGGCCTTGACCTGCGCGACCAGGTCCTTCACGTCGGCGAAGCGGTTGGGCGCCACCACCAGCATGTTGGGCAGGCTCGCCATCGGCGTGATGCCGGCGAAGTCCTTCAGCGTGTCGTAGCTGAGGTTGGGGTAGATCGAGGGGTTGACCAGGTGCCCCGCCGAATGCACGAGCAGCGTGTAGCCATCGGCCGGCGCCTTCGCCACCTGCGCCGCGCCCAGCGTGCCGCCGGCGCCGGGCTTGTTGTCGATGATCACGCTGGTGCCCAGGGCAGGACCCAGGCGCTCGGCCACCAGCCGCGCGACGATGTCGGTGCCGCTGCCGGCGGTGAAAGGCACGATCAGCTTGATCGTCTGGCCCTTGGGCCAGTCGCCCTGGGCCTGGGCGCCGCCTGTGAAGGCACAGGCCGCCAATGCGGCCGCGATCAGCTGGCGGCGGCTGGGAAGAAATGTCGTCATGGTCTTGTCTCCGTTAGATTCGTCGTTGGGAGTCGGCTGCGGATTCGCAGTCGCTTCTTCAGGGCCGCAGCACCACGCGGTCGGTGCTGCCGGAGAGCACCAGGCGATAGGCGTCCGCAGCCTCGTCGAGCGTGAAGGCGCGCGCCACCGGGAAGGGCTTCAGGGTGCCGCGCTCGAAGCCCTCGCGCATTGCGTCGAGCTGCGCCGTGGCGGCCTCGCAGTCCAGCGCGAGCGAATCGATGCCCACGTAGGTGTGCATGCCACGGTAGAACGAGAAGATGTCGAAGGGCACCGCGCGATCGTGCGTGGCGATGAAGATCTGCGTGGCACCCTTGCCCATCGCCTTGTTGCCGGCCTCGAAGTAGGCGCTGCCCACCGTGTTGTAGACGATGTCGGCGCCGCGGCCGCCGGTGAGCTCGCGCACCCGAGCGGCGACGTCGCTTGTACCGGCATCGATCACATCGACCGGCCCGCAGGCGAATCCCTCGAAGGGCCCGGCGCGCCGCTGCACCGCGATCACCCGCGCGCCGCCTTGCGCGGCGAGCTGCACCGCGGCCTGCCCCACCTTGCCATTGGCACCCAGCACCAGCACCGTCTGCCCCGCCTGCGGCATGCCGCTGCGGCGGAAGCCCTCGTAGGCGGTGACGAAGGGCACGCCCACCGCGCCGGCCTCGTCCATCGAGATGCTGCGCGGGCGATCGCGCAGAGCGGCCACGGGCAGCGTGAGGAAGCGCGCATGCGAGCCGTCGCGCGTGATGCCGATGTCGCCGCCCGAGCCGTAGACCTCGCGGCCCACCCATTCGGTCGGGCCCGCGACCACCACGCCGGCGAAGTCGCGGCCCGGCGTGCGCGGCCACACGGCCTGGGGCATGAGGCCCAGGCTGGCCTTGACGTCGCTGGGGTTCACCGCCGCCGCCCCGATGCGCACCACGGCGAAACCGGGCCTGGCGGCAGGCTCGCGCTGCTCGGCGATGTCGAGCTTCAAGGTATCGAGCGCCGCGGCCTTCTCGTGCAGGCGCACGGCGCGGGCGGCCGTCGCCGCGTTCAGGACTGCGCTCATCGGGCGGTTCCCCCGGCCAGGCCGAGCATCGTGCGTGCCTCGCGCGGATTCGCGATCTCGCCGCCCAGGCTCTCGATGATGTCGCGCGCCTTGGCCACCAGCTGCGCATTGCTCTCGGCCAGCACGCCCTTCTCGAGATAGATGTTGTCCTCCATGCCCACGCGCACATGGCCGCCCAGCAGCCAAGCCTGCGCCACGATCGGGAACTCCATGCGGCCGATGCCGAAGGCGCTCCAGAAGGCGCCGCGCGGCAGCAGGTCGCGCGCGTACAGCACGGTCTGCGGCGTGGGCATGAAGCCGTACTTCACGCCCAGCACCAGGGTCCACATGGCGGGGCCCTCGAGCGTGCCGTCGGCGATCAGGTCCAGCGCCATGTGGATGTCGCCGGAATCGAAGATCTCGAGCTCGGGCTTCACGCCCGCCTCGCGGATCACCCGGGCCATGCGGCGCACGTTCTTCGGTGTGTTGATCACCACGTCGGGGCCGGAATTCATGGTGTTGAGGTCCAGCGAGCAGACGTCGGGCTTGATCAGCGCGATGTGCTCCACGCGCTTCTCGGGCGGCAGCAGGCTGGTGCCGGGCGCGTAGACCTTCGGGTCGTCCTCGCTCGGGATGAAGCGGCCGCCGGGGCCGGTGGTCAGGTTGACGATGAGGTCGCGGTTCTGCTTGCGGATGCGGTCCACCACGTCGCGGTAAAGCTCGACCTGCATCGAGGGCCTGCCGCTCTCGGGGTCGCGTACATGGATGTGCACCTGGCCCGCGCCGGCCTCGGCCGCGGCCAGGCATTCGTCGGCGATCTGCGCCGGGGTGATCGGCAGGTGCGGCGTCTGCTCGGGCTTCACCAGGTTGCCGGTGACGGCGCAAGTGATGAGTGTTTTCATGTTCACAGATGCCTCCCGCCATCCACCACGATGCGCGTGCCCGTCACGAAGCGCAGCGTGGTCGCCAGCGCCTCGACGGTAGCCGCCACGTCATCCGGCTTGCCGATGCGCCCCAGCGGCGTGGTCGTCGCCATATTGGCCTTGAAGTCCTCGCCGCGCCCCGGCACGAAAGACGAGTCGACTGCACCCGGCGAGACCGAGACCACCCGCACCGCCGGCGCGAGCGCCTTGGCCAGCGCATCGCCCACCACGTCCAGCCCGGCCTTGGCCGCCACGTAGGCCAGGTTGCTGCCGACGCCGGTGAAGCCGGCGATCGAGGAGATGTTGACCACCAGCCCGTCGCCGCTGGCCTTGAGCAGCGGTGCGAAGGCGCGGATGGTGGCGAAGACGCCGCGGAAGTTGGCGCGCATCAGCTCGTCGATGAGCGCGTCGGTCAGCCCGTCGAGGTCGGCGGCGGCCACGGGCCGGGTGTGGCCCGCGCTGTTGACCAGGATGTCGCAGCGGCCGTAGCGCTCGCTCACGTCGGCCGCGGCCTTCTGCAGGCTGGGCGTGTCGACGATGTCGGCGCGCAGCGCGGCATGGCGCTGGCCGGCCGTGGCGGGCAGCGCGGCCGCGCGCTGGGCCGCGTCGTCGCCGCCCCGGTGCAGCAGCACGCAGCTGGCGCCGAGCGCCGCGAGGCGCTGCGCCGTGGCGTAGCCGATGGCGCCGAGGCCGCCGGTGATGACGGCCACCTTGCCGTCGAGTCGGGGTGTGGGATCGAAGCTCATGCGATGGATGGTCGGTAAGAGGAATTCAGGGAATGGGCGGGCGGGGGAACTTCATCTCGCCGGGCTCGAGCACGAAGTCATGCTGCAGCGTCGCGGCCTGGCCGTCGCGCTGCGCCTCGAAGCGGCCGATCAGCCGGCGCGTGACGCCGAACACCGGGTCGCTCTCCAGGTTTTCGTCGTCGTCGGCGAAGACCTGCGTGATCAGCACCTTGTGCCCCGGCTTGCTCACCATGAAGTGCAGGTGCGCCGGCCGGTTGGGGTGGCGCTGCTGCGCGCGCAGCAGCTGGCCGCAGGGCCCGTCCGTCGGCACCGGGTAGCCAGCCGGGCGCACGGTGTGGAACTGGAAGCGGCCCTCGGCATCGGTCTCGAAGCGGCCGCGCAGGTTCATGTCGTCCTGCTGCGGGTCCTGGTTCTCGTAGAGGCCCGCGGGCGAGGCCTGCCAGGCATCGACGATGGCGCCCGCGACCGGCCGCCCCTGCGTGTCGCGGACCACCCCCGTCACTTCGAGCGGCACGCCCGGCGTGTCGCAGCGCGCGATCGATTCGCCCGCCCGGCACAGCGGCGCGTTGGCCCGCCAGAAGGGCCCGAGCAGCGCGGCGGGCGATTCGCCCTGCGGGTCCTGGTTGTTCAGCAGCGCGACCAGGGTGGAGACCCCCAGCAGATCGGCCGCCAGCACAACCTCGTTCTTCTTCTCGCCGGTGGCCTGGCCGATGGCGACGATGAACTCGAGCGCCTGCTCGAACTCCTCTTCGCCGAGGCGCACTTCCTGCACGAAGGCATGGAGGTGGCGGGTGAGCGCCTCCATCACGGTGCGCAGGCGCTCGTCGGGCGTACGGGACATGGCGGCGGTGGCCATGCGGAGCACGGAATCGGGGGTGGTCACGATGTTCATGGGGCCTTTGGTGGTCTGCAAACGTTTGCAGATTATGACGTCGAAGAAATTTCACGCAAAATCGGGGTTTACGAGAGTCCCCAATGAAAACAAGGCGATACTCTTGGCATCAACGAGATCAATCGTTTGCATAAAATGAGCCCACAACCGCCTTCCACGGTCACGATCCGCGACGTCGCGCTGGCCGCCGGCGTGCATGTCTCGACCGTCTCGCGCGCCCTCAGCCCGGACAAGCGCGGCCTCATCAGCGAGGAAGTGCTGCGCGTGGTCGAGGAGACCGCGCAGCGCCTGGGCTACCGGCCCAACCGCGCCGCCTCTGCTTTGCGCACCGGTCGCACCCACACCATCGGCGTGCTGGTGCCCGACATCACCAACCCGGTGTTCCCGCCCATCCTTCAGGGCGTGGAGGCCAGCGCCGCGGCGCGCGGCTACTTCGTGTTCGTGACCAACGTGATGGACCCCGCGCTCGCCCGCCCGGTGGTCGAGCGCATGCTGGCGCAGCAGGTCGACGGGCTGGTGATGGCGATCGCCATGCGCGACGACCCGCTCATCGACTACCTGCAGAAGGCCGGCATGCACACGGTGCTGGTGAACCGCGCCGACGAGAGCGGGCGCTTACCTGCGGTGGTCAGCGACGACCGGCTGGCGATGAAGCTGGCGGTGGACCACCTCGTCGCAGCCGGCCACCGGCGCATCGCGCACCTGGCCGGGCCGCAGAACGTGCCCACCGGCGTGGCCCGGCGCCAGGGCGTGGAACAGGCGCTGCGCGACCGGGGGTTGGCGCTGGCCGCGGTCGCCGAATGCGAGAGCTACAGCCGCGAGGCCGGCCGCCAGGCCATGGAGCAACTGCTTGCGCAGAACGAGCGGCCCGAGGCCGTCGTGTGCTGCAACGACCTCGTGGCCCTGGGCGCCTACGACCTGCTGCGCGCCCAAGGCCTGCGCGTGCCGCAGGACATCTCGATCACCGGCCACAACGACATGCCGCTGGTCGACATGGTCGATCCGCCCCTCACCACCATCCGCCTGCCGCACCGCGAGCTGGGCTGGCGCGCGGCCGAGATGCTGTTCGACGAGATCGAGGGCAAGTCGCTGTCGGCTTCCACCGTGGTGCTGCGGCCGGAGCTGGTGGTGCGGGCGTCGACGCGCAAGCTTGCTGGCGACGACCCTGGTCCGGCTGCTGGAGGCTGCAGGGTACCGGCGAGGCGAAGATGACATGCGGCCTTTTCAGATGTTCCGGGAGGTGCATGTCGATGACGGAAATCCCGTCAAGGTCGTCGTGGATTTCCTGATGCCGCGCCGGGCCAAATTCAAGAAAAACAGGCCGCCCCTGCTCGCTGGGTTTGCAGTGCAACGCGCCACCGGCGCAGACGTGGCGAACGCGCACTTTGTGCAGCACGAATTGAGCGGCTCGATGCCGGACGGCCGGCGCAACTCGGTGAGCGGCCAAATAGGCGACCAGTGGAGCAGCTAGCGTGCGCCCCTGCCCGCGCGCAGCAGGGCGGGAATCTCGCTGCGGCCGATCCCCAGATCGAGCAGCTCGTGCTCGCTCATCGCTGCAAGCTGCAGCGCCTGGCGGCGCACACGGCGGCGTGCTGCCAAGCGCGCGAGGCCGCTGGCGAATACCCGCATCAACGATTCGGTCAACGGCAGTTGCATCCTCAGTTCCATTGCGCTTTCTCCTGTCATGGAGCCAGATGGTGCGTCGCCGCGTGCTATTGTGGAAGTTGAGATTTCTGAAGCCATCAATCAGGATTCCTGATGCGCCAACTCAACCTCGACCAGCTCCGAACCCTGGTCGCCATCGCCGACCTCGGCACCTTCTCCGCCGCCGCGCAGGCCCTCCACCTCGCGCAGCCCACCGTGAGCCTCCATGTCAGCGATCTCGAATCGCGCCTCGGCGCGCCGCTGGTCGTGCGCGGTGCGCGGCGCGTCACGCCCACCCCGGCCGGCGCGGTGCTGGTGGAGCGCGGCCGGCGCCTCTTGCGCGACGCAGACGACGCGATCGACGCGGTACGCCGCCAGCACCAGGGCCTGGCCGGCCAGGTTCGCATAGGCTGCAGCACCACCAGCGTGGTGGTCGACCTGCTGCCGCCGGTGTTCCATGCGCTGCTCGAGCGCTACCCCGACATCGTGCTGACGCCCAGCTTCCTGGGCTCGGCCTATTCGGTCTCCGGCCTGCTGGCCGGCACGCTGGACCTGGCCATCATCGCGTTGCCGCAGCCGGCGACACCGGGCGTGGCGCTGAAGCCGTGGCGCAAGCAGCCCATGGTGGCTTTCGTGCCTGCGCGCTGGCAGGCGCCGCGCCGCGCCACGCCCGCCTGGCTGGCGCAGCACCCGCTGATCATGAACCAGCCGGGTTCGCGCATGTACGAACTGACCATGGAGTGGTTCGGCCGCGCCGGCTTCGCGCCGCGCGCGCGCATCGAGCACGACTACGACGTCGCGATGCGCGGCCTGGTCGCCGCAGGCTACGGCGTGGCGCTGCTGCCGGCACCCGACGACGGGACGACCGCCCACGCCGGCGAGCACGTGCAGACGCTGCCGCTGAGCCCCAAGCTCACGCGCCACCTGGCCATTGCGTACCGCGCACACGTCGCCCTCGATGGCGCCACGCAGCGCGTGATCGAGACGCTGCTGGAATTCGCCTGAGCCACTAGAACACCGACAGCCCGGTCTTCGCGACGAACAGCTCCAGCGCCTTCCTGCCCAGCAGCGAATTGCCCGTCGCATCCAGCGCGGGCGACCAGACGCACAGCGTGAGCTGGTCCGGCACCACGGCCACGATGCCGCCGCCCACGCCGCTCTTGCAGGGCAGGCCGATGGAGAAGGCGACGTCGCCTGCGGCATCGTAGGTGCCGCAGGTCAGCATGAGCGCGTTGATGCGGCGCGTGTGGCGCTCGGTCGTGATGTCGGCCTCGCCGCCGCGCGGATGACGGCCGTCGCGGCACAGGAATCCGGCCGCGCGGGCCAGCTGCACGCAGCTCATGCGCAGGGCGCACTGGTGGAAGTACAGGTCGAGCACCGCCTCGACCGCGTTGTCGAGCTTGCCGAAGCTCTTCATGAAGTTCGCCAGCGCGTAGTTGCGGTAGCCCGTGGCGGCTTCGGAGGCGGCCACTTCGGGGTCGAAGCCGATGGGCTCGCCGCAGAGGCTCGCCATCAGCGCGAGCAGCTCGGCCTTGGCATCGCCGTCGCAGAGCAGCCGGTCGGCCACCGCGATGGCGCCGGCATTGATGAAGGGGTTGCGCGGCTTGCCGTGCTCGCTCTCGAGCTGCACCAGCGAATTGAAGGGGTTGCCGGAGGGCTCGCGGCCGATGCGCTCCCACAGCGCATCGCCGAGGTGCCGCATGGCCAGCGTGAGCGTGAAGAGCTTGGAGATGCTCTGGATGGAGAAGGGCGTTGCCGCATCGCCGGCCGAGGCCTCGCCCCCTTGGCAGGTGCGCAGCGCGATGCCGAACTGCTGCGCCGGCACGCGCGCGAGCGCGGGGATGTAGCTGGCCACCGTGCCGCCCTGGCCCAGCAGCGGGCGGATCTCTTCGTCGATCTCGTCGAGGAGGGGCTGGAAGTTCATCGCTCGCGCCTTTCGTGCATCGTGCAGATCGAGGAAATGTTCTTCAGTTGGCCCGGCTGACGGGTTCGGCCTGCACCGTCGGGCTCGTCCTCCGGTTCACCAGCACGATGCCCAGCGCCACGCCCGCCAGCGCCAGCACCAGCTGGAGCGTGAGCGGCTCGTCGAGCAGCACCACGCCGAACACCAGCGCGAACAGCGGCGTGAGGAAGGTGAACGAGGAGATGCGCGTGGCCGGGTAGTGCCGCAGCATCCACATCCAGGCCAGGTAGCTCGCGAAGGCGCCGATCGCGGTCTGCAGCGAGATCGAGAACCAGGCGTAACCCGAGTAGGCGAAGCCCCAGCGCTCGCCCAGCGCCAGCGACAGCAGTGGCGACACCGCGGCCGTGACCGCAATTTGATAGAAGAGCGTCTTCTCGGCGCTGGCGGTGGCGAGCCGCGTGGTGCGGATCGCGAGCGTGGTCAGGCCCCACAGCACGCCGGCCGCGAGGGCCAGCGCATCGCCGTGCAGTTGGCCGGCGCTGCTCTGGCCGAAGCTCTCGCTGAAGGCCAGCACCACGCCGGTGAAGGCGATCGCCAAGCCCAGCCACTGCACGCCGCGCAGGCGCTCGGCCGGCACGAAGCGCGGCAGCAGCAGCGCCACCACGAAGGGCGAGGTGTAGAGGAACACGGTGAGCCGCGATGCCGTGGTGTGCTGCAGCCCGATGTAGATGCAGACGAACTCGCCCGCGAACAGCAGGCCGGCGATCAGGCCACCGGCCAGCGTGCCATCGCGCTCGAACAATGGCACACGGCGCCACAGGCACCACAGCCACAGCAGCAGCACCGCGCCCGTCATGCGGATCGAGGCCTGCCACAGCGGCGGCACCTCGGCCACGGTGGTCTTGATCAGGATCTGCTGCAGGCCCCAGAAGGCGCAGCAGGCGAGCAGCAGGGTGGTGGCGCGGGTGTCGAGGTGGTTCTTGCGTTCGATCATTCTTCTTGCTCGGTATGTCTCTGATGACGTTGTCAGGGGCTCGCAACGGGATAGGGCGGCTTGCCGCGCGTGCCGACCATCAGGTCGTCGACGACCAGCTCGACCTCGGGCACGGCGCGCGCCGCCTGTTCGAGCCGGCGCGCCAGCGCACGCGAGGGCACGCAGCCCTGCAGATAGACCCAGCGCCGCTGCACGACGGCCCAGACGCTGGCGCGCCGCATACCCGGCACGGCGGCGAGTGCAGCCTGCACCTGGGGCGCGATGGCCTTGTCGTAGCGGTAGGCATTGCTGTCCTTGCAGCGGCCCTCCAGCCAGCAGCTGGTGCCGCGCTCCAGCCGCGCATGCATCTGGGAACGACGCTCTTCTTCGGTGTAGAGCGGGCCCTCGGGCACGGGACAGCCGCGCGCGCCCGACGACACCTGGAAGAAGGGATCGTCGAACCAGTTCTTCTTCTCGGGGCTGGCGGCGGCCGCCGCGCAGGCCACGGCGAGCAGTGCCGCGGGCGCGCCGCGGCGCAGGCGTGAAGGCATGGGCCGATCGTAGCCCGCCTTCGCGAAAGCTTCAGGCGGGCTTGCCGGGCTGCTGTCGGGCGCGGTGCAGGTCGGCGACCGGATGCACGCGCTGGATCGGCGCCCGGCTGACATCGCGGCGCGCGATCGTCGCCACCTCGCGCATCAGCGCGCGGGCGTCCCAGTCGACCGGCCAGCCCTTCCACAGGCGCAGCGCGCCCTGCACGAACACCGCCTCGATCTGGTCGCGGTTCGCGAAGCGCACCAGCTCCCAACTCAGGTCCCAGCTCGGCACGAACTCGGGCACATCCAGGTCGAGGAGCAGGAAGTCGGCGGCCAGGCCCTCGGCGATGCGGCCGGTGAGCGTGCCCAGGCCCGCCGCCTCGGCCCCGCGGTGCGTCGCGTGGTCGAGCCAGAGCCAGCCGCCGCCGCAGGAGGAGTCGCCCTTGGCCAGGCCTTGCGTGAGGCGCTGGGTGGCCTCGGCGGCGTCCATGAGGCGAAAGCCGTCGGCGCGCGTGCCGTCGGTCCCCAGGCCGAAGGGCACGCCGAGCATCTGCAGCAGGCCGGCGTCGAGCACCGCATTGCCCTTCCATTGGCTGGCCACCGGGTTGTAGGCCACGGCGGCGCCGCTGTCGCGCAGGAGGCCCAGCTCGCGTGGCGTGAGCAGGGTGGCATGGGCCAGCAGGGCCGAGGCATTGAGCGCGCCGCAGGCGTGCAGCACTTCGAGGGGGCGAAGGCCACGCGCCACCAGCGAGCGCTCGACGGCCGCCAGGTGCTCGTTGACATGCGTCTGGAAGCGCCGGCCGCTTTCGAGCGTGAGCGCGGCGGCCGCGCGCAGCATGCGGTCGGTCGCGGCCTCGGGGATCGAGATCGCGAGGGAGGGATGCACCAGCGGGTCGTGCTCGAGCCGGGCCAGGAAGGTCGCGGCCGCATCGAGGATGCGGCGGGCCGCGGCCTCGTCGCCGTCGAGCCCCGCGTCGTTGCAGATCATGCCCAGCACGCAGCGGATGCCGGCATCGCGTGCGGCGCTGGCCACCGCATCCAGCCCGGCGTCGGAGCGCGTGCCCGCATCGACCACCGTGGTGAAGCCGCCGCGCAGCGACTCCAGCGCCGAGAGCTTGGCCGAGAGATAGGCCGCGTCGGCATCGAGCGTGGCCTCCATCGGCACCCAGATGCGGCGGAAGATTTCCGAAGGCTCGCCGAAGGCCAGCGCCTTGCCGAAGGATTGGGTGAGGTGGGTGTGGGTGTCGATCAGGCCCGGCATCAGCAGGCGCTGCGGCAGCTCGATGGTGGCGAGGCCGGGATGCGCGGCGCGCACGTCGGAGAGCGGGCCCACCTGCGCGAAGCGGCCGTCGCGCACCACGACGCCGAGGCCCTGGCGCGGGCCTTCGGGCAGCATCACCCATTCGGGCGCCAGCAACAACGGCCGGTCTGATTGCAGAACTTCGGGAGACAGCATGGCACTTCCTTCAATCAGATCAGGCGAGCAGCAGCCAGGCGAACCAGCTGCCGACGGCCAGCAGAAGCAGCGAGACGAAGCGCTGCAGCTGCCGCATGTCGAGCCCGGCGGCCGCGCGCTGGCCGGCGAGGGAGCCGGCCAGCATCAGCAGGCCGCACAGCGCCGCCAGCCGCAGGTCGAGGCGGCCTTCGATTGCATGCACCGCACTGCTGGCCAGGGCCACGGGCAACTGCACCGCCTGTGCGGCGATCACGGCAAAGCCGACCGGCTGGCGCAGCAGCATCAGGAGCGGCAATACCAGCACCGGGCCTCCGGTGCCCGTGAGCGCGGAGCCGATCCCGACCGCCACGCCGAGCGTGAGCAGCAGCGGCGTGCCGAGCGGCGCGGCGGAGGAAGGCGCCGCGGCCGCGGCGCGCAGGCCGCGCCAGCCCGAGAACAGCACCAGCAGGGTCACGCCCGTCATCAGCGCGGCGGCGGGCAGCCAGCGCACCAGCAGCGCACCGGCGCCCGCACCCGCGAGCGCACCGGCCAGCAAGGGGATGCAGCGCACCGCCTGCGCGCACTCGCGCAGGAGCGGACGCAGCGCCACCAGCGCCGGCAGCGCGAAGCCCAGCGAGGCCGCGGCGATCGCCTGCGGCAGCGGCACTTCGCCCAACTTGGTCAGCACCGGCACCAGCAGCACGCCGCCGATGCCGCTGGCGCCGATCAGCCCGCCGGCCAGCAGCACGGCAGGCAGAACGATCCAGGCGCTGGCAAGCGACATCAGCACGGGCGCGCTCCTTCTTCCTTACTCGACCTTGATGCCGGCGGTCTGCACCACGTCGGCGATGGTCTTGCGCTCCTTCGCCAGGTAGTCGGCGAAGGCGGGGCCGGCGATCAGCTGCGGCTTGACGGCGATGTCGGCGAGCTTGCGCGCGATCTCCGGGTCCTTGAGCGTGGTGTCGAGCGCGCTGACCCACGCCGAGATCACGGCGGCCGGCGTGCCGGCGGGGGCGAGCACGCCGAGCCAGGCGTCCATTTCCAGGCCCTTGAGCTCGGGCGTCTCGCCCAGTGCGGGGATTGCCGGCGCACTGGGCGAACGCGCCGCCGAGGTGACGCCGAACGCTCGCACCTTGCCGTCCTTCACGAAGGGCTGCGCCAGCGACAGCGGCAGCACCGCGAGGTCGACCTGGCCGCCCGCCACATCGGTCAGCACCTGCGGGCCCGACTTGTACGGTACGTGCATCAGGTCGATGCCGGCGCGCTGCTTGAACATCTCGGCGGTGATGTGCAGTGACGTGCCCACCCCGTCGGTGCCGAAGTTGAGCTTGCCGGGCTGCGCCTTCGCCAGCTGGATCAGCTCGGCCGTGGTGCGCGCGGGCAGGGCGGTCTTGCCGATCAGCACGAAGGGCGAGGTGCCCACGGTGGCCACCGGCACGAAGTCCTTGAAACTGTCGTAGCGCACCGCCGAAGGCGCCACCAGCGGCGCCACGTTGAGCGGGCTGGCCACCGCGAACAGCAGCGTGTAGCCGTCGGCCGGCGCACGCGCCGCCTTCTGCGTGCCGATCGTTCCGGCCGCGCCGGCCACGTTCTCGATCACGACCGGCTGCTTGAGCTGCTCGCCCAGCTTGGCGGTGAGCAGGCGCGCCGTCGCATCGACGCCGCCGCCGGCGCTGAACGGCACAATCAGCGTGATCGGCTTGGCGGGATAGCCCTGGGCCTGGGCGGCGGCGACGCCGGCACCGAGCGCCAGCGCGGCGGCGGTGGAATGGAAGAAGAAAGCTCGGGCTGCGGACATGGTCGGATTTCCTCGGTCGGTGAATGAACGGAAAAGAAGCACCCTGGCGGTGCCGAATCTACTTGTTATGACAAGTTATGACAAGCGACGCAAGTCGCATGCCAACGTTGGCGATGGGGCCATCCATGCCTGAGCTCCCGCAGTCGCTGCATGCGCAGTTGCGCGACGCCTTGCGCGCGCGCATCCTGGACGGCGAGCTGGCGCCGGGGGCCAAGCTGCCTTCCGAATCCGAGCTGACGGCGGCGCACGGCGTCAGCCGCATCACCGTGCGGCAGGCGCTGGGCGCGCTGCAGGCCGAGGGGCTGATCGTCAAGCTGCACGGAAAGGGGGCCTTCGTGTCCCATTCGAAGGCGGCTCAGAGCCTCAACCGGCTGCAGGGACTCAACGAGGCGCTCGCGCTGGAGCAGCACGCCGTCAGCAGCAAGCGGCTGGCCTGGCGCGAAGTGAAGGCGCCGGCCGCGGTGGCGCGGCAGCTGCAGCTGCCTGCGGGAGAGACGGTGTACCACCTGCAGACGCTGCGCTACCTGGACCGCGAGCCCTTGTCTGTCAACAGCTCTTACCTGCCCCGCTTCCTGGGCGAGCGGCTGGCGCGCGTGGACTTCTCGCAGCGCGACCTGATCGAGGTCTTCGAGCACGAGGGCGGCCTGGAGATCGGCGAGGCCCAGCTCGAGATCGGCGCCGGCCTGGCGAAGCCGCAGGAGGCGAAGCTGCTGCAGCTCGAGCCCGGCGCGCCGGTGCTGCAGGTGGAGCGCCTGCTGCACCTGGCCGGCGGCGGCCCGGTGCATCTGGAGACCGCGGTCTACCGCGCCGACACCTTCCGCTACAAGCTCAGCCTCAGGCGCTGAGCGAGCGGGACTACAGCGGGTGCTCGGTGTAGAAGCGCCCGCCGTGGAACAGCAGCGGCGAGGCGCCCGCCCTGTGCGTGCAGCGCTCGACCTCGCCGACGAAGATCACGTGGTCGCCCTCGTCGTAGCGGCTGCGGTTGAAGCACTCGAAGCTCGCCGCCGCCCCGGCCAGCACCGGCGCGCCGCCCACGCCCTCGGTGAAGGCGACATCGGCCCAGCGGTCCACGTCCTTCGATGCGAAGCGCTCGGCCAGGTCCTTCTGGTCGGCGGCCAGGATGTTGACCGCGTAGTGCGAGCCGGTGCTGAGTGCGGCCATCGAGGCTGCACTGCGCGCCAGGCTCCACAGCACCAGCGGCGGAGCCAGCGACACCGAGTTGAAGGAGTTGGCGGTGAGCCCGACCAGCCGGCCGTTGGCCGCGCGCGCGGTGACGATGGTCACGCCGGTCGCGAACATGCCCAGGGCGTCGCGGAATTCATCGGTCGTGAAGGAGGGCGGTGTCGCCTGGGCGGGAGCGGTCACGGGGAAGCTGGGAAGTGAGGGGCTATTCTGGCCGATCACCCCGCGTGCCGCTGTCGCACGGGGTCGCGTGGCCTGTAACAGGCCGCTCAGCCGAAGAACCAGTAGCCCACGCCGATCGCGCCCAGCACACCGGCCAACTCGGCGAGCAGGGCGCAGCCCACCGCATGCCGCGCGCGCTGGATGCCGACCGCGCCGAAGTAGACGGCCAGCACGTAGAAGGTGGTCTCGGTGCTGCCCTGGATGGTGGCCGCGACCTGCGCCGCGAAGCTGTCGACGCCGTGGCTCTGCATCGTCTCGATCAGCATCGCGCGCGCGGCGCTGCCGGAGAAGGGCTTGACCAGCGCGGTGGGCAGGGCGTCGACGAAGCGCGCGTCCCACCCCGTCAGGCCGACGGCCCAGCGGATGCCGGAGAGCACCATGTCCAGCGCGCCCGAAGCCCGCAGCAAGCCGACCGCGCACAGCATCGCCACCAGGTAGGGCAGCAGGTTCTTCGCCACGTCGAAGCCTTCCTTGGCGCCCTCGACGAAGCACTCGTAGACCTTCACGCGCCGCAGCGCGCCGGCCAGCAGGAAGACGAGCACGATGCCGAACAGCGTGAGGTTGCCCAGCAGCGAGGAGAGCGAAGCCAGCGCCGCGGCCGAGAGCGTGGCGAGCAGCGCGATGAAGCCGGCGAGCAGCAGGGCGCCCGGCAAAAGGTAGGCGAGCACCACCGGGTCCCACAGCCTGAGCCGCTGCATGAAAGCCACCGAGAGCAGCCCCACCAGCGTGGAGCAGCTGGTCGCCAGCAGGATCGGCAGGAACACCAGCGTGGGATCGGCCGCGCCTTGCTGCGCCCGGTACATGAAGATGGTGACGGGCAGCAGCGTGAGGGAGGACGCGTTGAGCACCAGGAACAGGATCTGCGCATTGCTGGCCGTGGTCGCGCTGGGGTTGAGGCTCTGCAGCTCGCGCATCGCCTTCAGCCCGATGGGCGTGGCCGCGTTGTCCAGCCCCAGGGCATTGGCCGCGAAGTTCATGGTGATGAGGCCCAGCGCCGGATGGCCAGCCGGCACTTCGGGCATGAGGCGCCGGAACAAGGGGCCCAGCAACCGCGCGAGCCCGGCCACCAGCCCGGCCGCCTCGGCGATGCGCAGGAACCCCAGCCACAGCGTGAGCGTGCCGAAGAGCAGCACCATCACCTCGACCGAGAGCTTGGCCATGGCGAACAGGCTCTCGACCAGGGCCGCGAAGACCGCGGCATCGCCGCCGATCAGCCAGCGCGAGAACGCAGCCAGTGCTGCCGCCAGAAAAAAACCGAGCCACAAGCCGTTGAGCACGCGTATCCCTTGCTGCCGCTGTCCTTCGAAGATGCGCGCGATCATAGGCGGCGATGCGGGCATGCCACGGCACGGCGTTACATTGCGGCGCATGCCGAAGCTTCCCGGATGGCGCATCGCACTCTCGTTCCTGGCCGTGGCCTGGCTCGGCGGCTGCGCCACGCTGCCTGCGCCGGTGCCGGCCCTGGCCAGCCATGCGATGACCGAGGTGTCGGACACGCGGCTGGCGCAGGTCGGCGCCGCCGGAGCGCCGGCCGGGCAGCCTGGACTGTCGGGCTTCAGGCTGCTGCCGCAGGCCGAGTTCGCCTTCGATGCACGCATCGCACTGATCCGCCAGGCGCAGAAGTCGCTCGACGTGCAGTACTACCAGATCCACAGCGACGAGATCGGGCTGCTCTTCCTGCGCGAGCTGCGCGATGCGGCCGCGCGCGGCGTGCGCGTGCGGCTCTTGATGGACGATCTCTACACCGGCGGGCAGGACGATCTGCTGCTGGGGCTGGCTGCCCATGCCAACGTCGAGCTGCGCCTGTTCAATCCGCTGCCCTCGCGCGCCGGGTCGCTCGCGGCGCGCTTCCTGTTCTCGCTGCACGAGTTCGGCCGTATCAACCACCGCATGCACAACAAGCTGCTGGTGGCCGACAACAGCTGCGCCGTCACGGGCGGGCGCAACATCGCGAGCGAATATTTCATGCATGGCAGCGCCGCGAACTTCATCGACATGGATGTGCTGTCCTGCGGCCCCGTCGTGCGCGAGATGTCGCAGGGCTTCGACCGCTACTGGAACAGCGAGCAGGTGCGCCCGGTCGGCAACGTGGTCGCGCGCACGCCGGCGCCGGACGCGGCACGCCGGCACTTCGACGAAGCGCTGCATGCCGCCATCCCGGAGTTGCCGCTGCCCTCACGCGACGTGATGGAGCGCAGCTCCGTCAGCCACCAGCTGGAGGCCGGCACGCTCGAGCTGCGCTGGGCCCCGGCGCAGCTCTATGTCGACGACCCGGGCAAGATCGTGCGCGGCAACGACGCCGAGGCCTTCCGCGGCAGCGTGACCGAAGGCACGCTGCGGGCCTTCGACTCGGCGCGCAGCGACGTCACCATCGTTTCGCCCTATTTCATTCCCGGCCAGCGCGGCATGGAGATGATGCGGCGGGCGACCGGTGGGCAGCCCGGCAGGATCTTCCTGGTGACCAATTCGCTGGGCGCAACCGACGAGCCGCTCGCCTATGCCGGCTACAGGCGCTACCGCGCCGAGATGCTCCGCATCGGCGTCGCGATCCGCGAGATCGGGCCCGGGATCACCGGCAAGTCGGGCCGGTTCGGCGACTTCGGCAACTCGATCAGCCGGCTGCATGCCAAGCTGGCAGTGATCGACGAGCGCCTGCTCTTCATCGGCTCGATGAACATGGACCACCGCTCGGCGGCGGTCAACACGGAGGCCGGCCTCCTGATCGACAGCCGCGAGCTCGTGGCCGACTACAACACGCTGGTCGGCGGCCCCAGCCGGGCCAGCACCGTCTACCGGCTGCGGCTTTCGCCGGACGCAAGCCATGTGCAGTGGCTGGAGCTCGATGCGGACGGCAACGACATCGTCCACGACGACGAGCCGGGCGGCTATTTCTGGCTGCGCTTCAAGAACTGGCTGATGTTGCCCTGGGTGGGCGAGGAACTGCTGTAGAAATGGCCATGGACATTCGCCGTCGAGACCTCAACCGTGCCGCGCTGTGGCTCGCCCTGGGCGGGTGGTCGGCGGTGCGCCCGCTGCACGCGCAGCCGGCGCCGCGCTGGCGCTCGAATCCCTTCACTCTCGGCGTTGCGAGCGGGCAGCCGCGGCACGACAGCGTCGTGCTCTGGACCCGGCTGGCGGCAGAGAACGAGCCGGGCCTCGAAGGCCTGCAGCGCTGCGCCGTGCGCTACGAGATCTTCGGCGATGCCGAGCTCAAACGGCCGGTGGCGCAGGGCGAGGTGCAGGCCGAGGCCGCGCGTGCCTTCAGCGTGCACGTCCATGCGCAGGGCCTGGCGCCGCAGCGCGAGTACTGGTATCGCTTCCAGTGCGGAGAAGCGCAGAGCCCGGTGGGCCGCACGCGCACGGCCCCCGCCCCGGATGCGGCAGTGGCGCGCTTGCGCTTCGCGCTCGGGGCCTGCCAGAACTACGAGCATGGCTTTTATGCGGCACATCGCGAGATCGCGGGGCGCGAACTCGACTTCGTGCTGTTCGCCGGCGACTACATCTACGAAGGCAGCAGCCGGACGCCCGAGCTGCGCCGGCACGACGCGCCCATCCCGACAACGCTGGAGGGCTACCGCGCTCGCCATGCGCTCTACAAGCGCGATGCCGACCTGCAGGCCGCGCATGCGGCGCATCCGTGGATCCTGACCTGGGACGACCACGAGGTGGTCAACGACTATGCGAACGACCGCGACCCGGCCTACACCGAGCCCGGCCTCTTCCTGCAGCGCCGCGCCGCGGCCTACCGCGCCTACTTCGAGCACATGCCCTTGCTGCTGCCGCCGCAAGGCGCGGCGATGCGCATCCACGATCGCTTCGCCTGGGGCCGGCTGGCCGAGCTCTGGACTTTGGACTGCCGCCAGTACCGCAGCCACCATGCCTGCCCGGATCCGGCGCATGACTGGGGCCGGCTGGTGATCGGCTGCGAGACGCTGGCGGACCCGACGCGCACCATGCTCGGCGCCGAGCAGTCACGCTGGCTGGCGCAGGGCCTGGCCGCCTCCGGCCGGCAGTGGAAGCTGCTGGGCCAGTCCACGCAGATGAGCCCGACCAGCCTCGAGGCGCCGCGCGGCCGCCAGTTCTGGACCGACGGCTGGGACGGCTATCCGCAGGCGCGGCGCCAGCTGCTGCAGGGCATCGCCGACGCGGGCCTGCGCGACGTGGTGGTGCTGGGGGGCGACGTGCACCGGTACGTCGCGGCGGACCTGCGCGTGGTACCCAACGACACCGCGTCGCCGGTGGTCGCGAGCGAGTTCGTCGGCGGCTCGATCAGCTCGCGCGGCGCCAGCCGGACGTCGATGGATTGGTTGCGGCAAGACAACCCCGACGTGCGCCATGCGCGCGGCGACGAGCGCGGCTATGCCTTGATCGAGGCCACGCCGAAGTCGCTGCACTGCGAGTTCCGCGCGACCGCGCATCCGGTGGTGGCCGATGCGCGCTTCCACACCCAGGCGCGTTTCGTGGTCGAGGCCGGCCGCGCCGGCGTGAAACCCGCCTGAGCCCAGACGCTCAGGCGGCGCGGTCCGGCCGCCTTGGCGGCACCTCGATGAGCAGGTCGGGCCTGAAGCCCTCTTGCTCGCCTTTGCCCACATAGCCCAGCGGGTTCGCCACCACCCTGCACCCGTCCTTCACATAGTCGAAGGCGCAATGCAGATGCCCGTGCAGCCACAGGTCGACCCGGGGCAGCAGTTCGTCGAGCGTGTTGCAGAAACCCGCGGTGCCGGGGCTCAGCCCGTAGCGCGGATCGGCGCTGGCCAGCGTCGGCGCGAAGTGCGTGATGGCCACGGTGGGGCCATCGAAGTCTTCGGCCAATGCCTTTCGCAGCCACGCCTGGCACGTCAGTGAGTGCTCTCTCAGAGGTTCGGCGAGGAAGACTTCGCCGGCCCGCAGTGTCACTGCTTTCTCCAGATAAAAGTTGGCGGCGCGCATGGCCTTGCCGCGTTTGCGCAGTGCCTCCGTCATGCTGTCGCCGGGCTCGACCAGGGCGTCGAAGTCGGCCCACAGGGTGGTACCGACAAAGCGGACGCCGCCGATGACACGGGTTTCGCGCTCCAGCCATTGGATGTCGAGCGCCTCGCAAAGCGTGCGCAGGCGCTTGTGCGTCTGGTCGAAGTCAGCGTTGTCGTACTCGTGGTTGCCCGGCACGTAAAGCACCGGGGTGGGCCAGCCATGGCGTGGCGAAAAGCGGGTGAGGCCGAAATCGGGCTCAATGAGGCGCGATCCCGCCTGATAAGACCCGATATCCCCGGCAAGGACCAGCAGATCGGCACCCTCCGCCGGCGAGATCCCAAACTGCGGGTGGACTTCCAGGTGCAGATCCGAGAGCAGCTGGAGCTTCATGTTGGTGCCAGTCTAGGCGAATATCCCCATGCATGACGTGCATAACTTCGGTCTGGAAATACTGGGGAAAACCCTTAATCTTGGTTTCATCATCATTCCAGCGCGGGCTATGGGCCGCGACGCACGCATCATGTTCAGTCTTCTTGCCCTGGTGGCGCGCCTGTTTCGTTCCAAGACTCTCGAAATCCCTGCCAGCCCGGCCGCAGCCCTGATGGAAAGCGCCGATTCCCGCGCCGGCATGAATGCCCATCAAGCCCAGGAGCTGCGCGCCGCCGCCAGCGCCTGGCTCAGCGTCGTCCGCTAAACCAGACCGCCCGGCGCGCCGGCAAAGGCCGCCCGCGCGGAGCGCAACAGTGCTTGCCGCAACCATCCATGGGCGTGGCCGTGCTGCGCCCGGCGATGCCAAATGGCGTCCACATGCACCAGCGGCTGCTGGAACGGCACCTCGCGCAGGACCAGTTGCTCGTCGATCCCCGTGACCTTGACGAAATGGCGGGGCAGCACCGTCAGCAGGTCTGAATTGGCCACCACGCGACCGGCCGTGAAGAACTGGTTGACGGTGACCACGACGCGCCGCTCCCGCCCCAGCGCGCCCAGCGTCTGGTCAATGAAGCCGTAGGGCCGGCCCGAGAAGCTCACCAGCAGGTGTCGCGCGGCGCAGAAGGCGTCGAGCGTCAGCGGCTGGTCCGCCAACGGATGGCCGCGTCGCATCACGCAGACATATTCGCCGACGTAGAGGCGTTGCGTCTCGAAGGGCAGCAGGGCGGCATCGGACTGGCCGCGTGCGGCCAGGTTGGCGACGACGGCAGGGAAGTAGCCGATCGCCATGTCGACCTCCTCGCTCTCGAGCAGCCGCCGGGGGTCGCGGGTGGTCAGCGGCAGCACGCGCAGCGAAATCGCCGGCGCCTCTTCCTCGACGATCCTGACCAGGCCGGGAATCAGCTCGGCCGCCGTCGCATCGGCCATGGCAAGAACGAAGGTGTCGTCGGCGACCGCGGCATCGAATTCGCCCGGCGCCAGCGAGTGCTGCAGTTGCCGCAGGGCATCGCGCACGGTCGGCCACAGCGCCAGCGCCCGCGGTGTGGGCTCGACCCCCGCACCGGAGCGACGCACCAACTCGTCGCCGAGCGTCTCGCGCAGCCGGCGCAGGGAATTGCTCACGGCCGGCTGGGTGATCGAAAGGTTGCGCGCCGCCCGCGTGAGGTTGCGCTCCGCCATCACTTCGTCGAAGACGCGCAGGAGGTTGAGATCCAGCGTGCGAAAGTTGACATCTATCATCGCTGTGAATGATAGACATCATGAAGCTAAAGTAGAAAAGCACTAGGGAAACCACTAATATCACTGCACCGGCATCAGCCACTCGTCGTCCTAGGAGGGACTTTCACCATGACCAGCTTTGTCCACGTTGAACAACCGGCCACTCACCCGGGCGTCGCCCGCGCGGAAGCCGTCATCGATCAAATTCGCGCTGCCCGCCGCAGCTTCGACGGCGCGCGCGGCCTCGCAGCCCTGCTGCTGGCGGCCATCGTCGCCTCGCTGCTCGTCGTCGCCGACAAGCTCATGTCGACCTGGAACGACGGCGGCCTGCTCGTCGCCTGGCTCGTGCTGTGGGGCGTGGCCTTCGCGACGCTCGCCTTCTTCGCCGGTACCGCCCGCACGCTGGCCGTTCGCGCTGTGTCTGCGACACGCGGCGCCGCTCGCCGCCGCGCTGCGGCCCGCGCCGATGAGCAGTTCCTGGCTTATGCCAAGCTCGACCCGCGCATCCTTCGCGAACTGCAGGCGATCAAATCGCACCAGGAAGCAGACTCGGCCGAAGCGCCCGTGACCGCCTCTGCGCAATCGGCGAAGCTCGCCGACGACAGCGTGCCGACCCTGTACACGGCACTGCGCCGCGTGAACCTGGGCCAGCACTACTGATCCCGCCGCGCCCATGAAAAAAAGCCGCCCGAGGGCGGCTTTTTTCTTTTGGGGCCCTGCTCAGGCGGCGAGCCGCTGCTCGATCGCGGCCTTGGTTGCCGGCAACTCCTTCGGCAGGTGATGCGCCAGCTGCTGAAACAGCTCGGCGTGCAGCTTCAGCTCGGCCTGCCAGGCCGCCTTGTCGATATGGGTGACCGTGTCGAACTGCTCGGCGCTGAAGTCCAGGCCGGTCCAGTTGAGGTCTTCATAGCGCGGACTGACGCCGAACACGTGCTCGGTGCCTTCGCCCTTGCCTTCGATGCGGTCGATCATCCACTTCAGCACGCGCATGTTCTCGCCGTAGCCCGGCCAGACGAACTTGCCGTCCGCGCCCTTGCGGAACCAGTTGGTGGTGTAGATCCGGGGCGCGCGCGTGCCCGCGGCCTCGAGCTTCTTGCCCAGGTCCAGCCAGTGCTGGAAGTAGTCGCTCATGTTGTAGCCGGCGAAGGGCAACATCGCGAAGGGATCGCGCCGCACCACGCCCTGCTGGCCGCCGGCGGCGGCGGTGGTCTCGGAGCCCATGGTCGCGGCCATGTAGACGCCCTCGACCCAGTTGCGCGCTTCGGTCACCAGCGGCACCGTGGTCGAGCGGCGGCCACCGAAGATGAAGGCGTCGATCGCCACGCCCTTGGGGTCGTCCCAGGCGTCGTCGAGCGCCGGGTTGTTGGCGGCGGCGACGGTGAAGCGTGCGTTCGGATGTGCGGCCTTGGCGCCGGTTTCCCGGGCGATGGCGGGCGTCCAGTCCTTGCCCTGCCAGTCGATCGCGTGGGCTGGGGCCTCGCCCATGCCTTCCCACCAGACGTCGCCGTCGTCGGTCAGCGCCACGTTGGTGAAGATCACGTCGTGGTCCAGGCTGGCCATGCAGTTCGGATTGGTCTGGATGTTGGTGCCGGGCGCGACGCCGAAGTAGCCGGCTTCGGGGTTGATCGCATGCAGCTTGCCGTCGGCGCCGGGCTTGATCCAGGCGATGTCGTCGCCGATGGTCGTGACCTTCCAGCCCTCGAAGCCGGCCGGGGGGATCAGCATCGCGAAGTTGGTCTTGCCGCAGGCGCTCGGAAAGGCCGCCGCGACGTGGTATTTCTTGCCCTCGGGATTGGTCACGCCCAGGATCAGCATGTGCTCGGCCAGCCAGCCTTCGTCACGTCCCATGTTCGAGGCGATGCGCAGGGCGAAGCACTTCTTGCCCAGCAGCGCGTTGCCGCCGTAGCCCGAGCCGTAGCTCCAGATCTCGCGCGTCTCGGGGTAGTGGACGATGTACTTGGTCTTGTTGCAGGGCCAGGCCACGTCTTTCTCGCCCGGCTGCAGCGGCGCGCCGACGGTGTGTACGCAGGGCACGAACTCGCGCTCGGCGCCCAGCACGTCGTACACGGCCTTGCCCATACGGGTCATGATCTTCATGTTGACCGCCACGTAAGGGCTGTCGGACAGCTCGATGCCGATGTGCGCGATCGGCGAGCCCAGCGGGCCCATGCTGAAGGGCACGACGTACATCGTGCGGCCCTTCATGCAGCCGTCGAACAGGGGCTGCAGCGTGGTGCGCATCTCGGCCGGCGCCATCCAGTTGTTGGTGGGGCCGGCGTCTTCCTTCTTCTCGGAGCAGATGAAGGTGCGGTCCTCGACGCGTGCGACATCGCTCGGGTCGGAGCTCGCAAGGAAGGAATTGGGCCGCTTGGCCGGGTTCAGCTTCTTGAAGGTGCCGGCGTCCACCAGCAGCTGGCACAGGCGCTCGTATTCCTCCTGGCTGCCATCGCACCAGTGGATGGCCTCGGGCTTGCACAGCGCGGCCATGTCCGCCACCCAGGCGATCAGCTTCGCGTTCCTGACGTACGAGGGTGCCTGCACGGCAAGGCCCTTGAGCGGTGCGTTCATAGAGTCTCCTAAGTTGAAAAATCGTCTTTCCGAACGGGGCTCAGGGGCCGGGGGGCACCGAGGTCCGTTGGAAAAAACGTTTCCCGTCTCGGGAGAGGGGGGATCCGCGCACCCCAAGGCGGGGTCCGCAATCCTGGAACGGCGGCGGTCCGTGGGGTGTCCGCCGCTGCCGCAGCCGGATGTCAGGCCATGTAGACGGCGATGGAGGCCAGCAGGAGCATCAAAACCCCGCCGGCGATGGGCAACACCAAGGGCATGAGGGGAACGATCGACTCGACCGCGTCGGCCTCGACGGCGGCGGACTTGGCCGGATCGACAGGAGTGGGATTGGACATGGTTATTCCTCGGGTACGCAAAACTGAGGCCATTTTACCGACCGACCTGCGTGCCACGGTCTAGGGGCTTGCCAGCACCCTCAGCGCTGCTCGTTCGCCTCGAGCCCGGCCTTGCGCAGGGCCTCGAGCACCGCCGTCAGATGGGCACGTCCGCGGGTCTGCAGCACGAGCTCGATGTCCACGTTCTGCGCCGCCAGCATGGTGAAGGCGCGCTGGTGATGCACCTCGTCGACGTTGGCGCCCGCTTCCGCCACAGTGGCCGTGATCTGGGCCAACGAGCCCGGCACGTCCCGCGCGCTGACGCGCACCCGGGCGAGCCGGCCGGCACGCACCATGCCGCGTTCGATGATTGCCGCCAGCAGCAGCGGATCGATGTTGCCGCCCGAAAGAACCAGCCCGACCCGCTTGCCCTTGAAGCGCTCGGGATGCCGGATCAGCGCCGCCAGCCCGGCCGCGCCCGCGCCCTCGACCAGCGTCTTCTCGATCTCCAGCAGCATCAGCACCGCTTGCTCGATGTCGCCCTCGTCGACCAGCAGCAGGTCGTTCACCTGCGCGCCGATGATGGCCTGCGTCAGCACGCCCGGCGTGCCGACGGCGATGCCCTCGGCGATGGTGCTCTGCCCCAGCGGATGGTTCGTGCCCTGCACGGCGTTGACCATGGTGGGGAAGCGCCGGGTCTGCACCCCCACGATCTCGATGCCGGGCTGCCGGGCCCGGGCCGCCAGCGCCATGCCGGCAATCAACCCCCCGCCGCCAACCGACACCACCAGGGCGTCGAGCCGCGGCACCACGGCCAGCATCTCGAGCGCCACGGTGCCCTGGCCGGCGATGATCGCCTCGTCGTCGTAGGGGTGGACGAAGGCCAGGCCTTCCTGCTCCGCCAGCGCCAGGGCATGGGCGCGCGCCGCGTCCAGCGTGTCGCCGTGCAGCACCACTTCGGCGCCGAAACCGCGGGTGCGCTCGATCTTCACGCCCGGGGTGAAGCGCGGCATGACGATCAGCGCCCGCAGGCCCAGGCGCTGGGCGTGGTAGGCCACCCCCTGGGCATGGTTGCCGGCCGACATCGCGATCACGCCCCGGACGCCCTTCTCCGACAGGTCGACCAATTTGTTGCAGGCCCCGCGCTCCTTGAAGGAGGCCGTGAACTGCAGGTTCTCGAATTTGAGGAAGACCTGCGCGCCGACGATCTCGGACAGCGTGCGGGATTCCACACAGGGCGTATCGAGCACCTGCCCGCGCAGGCGCTCGGCGGCGCGTTCGATGTCGTCGATTCCAAGCATGGGCGGCATTGTGGACGGAATCGCAACATCCGGGTTTTTACCGTCTCCGAGTCTTCCCCAAGCCAAAACTCTGCGCTATGGTCGCGATCAGTTTCCATGTTCTCCTAGCTGGGGGTTGCTCGATGGTCAAGCGTTCCGGTGCCGATGTCGTGGCCGCGGCTTCCCGCGGCCATGCATTGCCGTCGCCCGGACTCAAGGAAGCGCCGGTGCTCGAGCTCATGTGCTCGCACTTCGTGCTCACCCTGGCGGCCAAGCAGGGCCCGCGCTTCAACGTGCGGCGCGACCTCAACGGCCTGCTCTCGCTGACCGGCCGCCACCTGGTCTGGCCGCTGGCCGTTCTGCAGCGCCTGCGCGAATTCCTCGGCCGCCGTTGCGCCGGCAACGATGTCTGGAAGGGCGTCGAGCATTTCGACGGCCGCACGCTGCTGGAGCGCCACGGCGTCTGGCGCGGCCCCTACGAGGAAGGCACGCTCTTCTTCTACCTCGACGAGTACGCCAAGGACCAGCCCAAGGACCTGCTCTCCGTGCTGTCGGCCACGCGCGACTGGCTCACCCATGCGCTGCGCAAGCAGTCGACCCTGGTCGAGAAGAACATCGATGCGCTCGCCGGCCTGCTGCAGCTCAACAAGGCCGAGCGCGCGCTGCTGCTCTACGGCACCCTGGCGCGCTACCAGCGCGACCTGCGCTCGCTGCTGGTGGAGTTCAAGGTCAACAACGCGCCCGAGGCCTATGCCGCGATCGCCGAGGTCGCCGGCGTCAACGCCAGCGACGTGGGCGAGGCGCTGCGCGCTGGCTCGCGGCTGGAGCGCATCGGCCTGGTCGAGAACCTGATCTCCGAGCACAACATCACCGACCTCGCCGACCTGATGAAGGTCAGCGAAAAGCTCCCGCCCGTGCTGATGCGCGAGTACCGCGACCACAACGAGCTGATGGCCGTCTTCACGCGGCCCTCGGCCAAGAGCGCGCTCGCAGTGCACGACTTCGCATTCGTCCAGGAAGACGCGCAGATGCTCATCACCCTGCTTTGCGCCGCGGTGGCGCGCAAGGAGCCGGGCGTGAACGTGCTGCTCTACGGCCCGCCCGGCACCGGCAAGACCGAGCTCGCGAAGGTGGTGGCGCAGGCCGCGGGCCTGGAGCTCTTCGAAGTCGAGTACGCCGACCGCGACGGCAATTCGCTCTCGGGCCGCGACCGCTACCGCTCGTTGCAGATTGCACAGGTCTTCTTGAAGGGCAGCGCGCAGGCGGCACTGCTGTTCGACGAGGTCGAGGACGTGTTCCCGCCGATCAGCACCGAGGCGGCCCAGCTCATGGCGCGCGCCGAGCAGGTCCCGGCCTCCGCCAGCGGCAGCGTGAGCGGCAAGGCCTGGGTCAACCAGATCCTCGAATCGAATGCCGTGCCCACGATCTGGGTGACCAACCGCATCGAGCAGATCGACCCGGCCTTCCGGCGCCGCTTCGCCTACCACCTGGAGCTCAAGTCGCCGCCGCCGGGCGCGCGCGAGCAACTGGTGCGCAAGACGCTCGAGGGCGTGGCCGTGTCCGAGGCCTTCACCGCCAAGCTGGCCGCCCGCAAGGGCCTCACGCCGGCGCAGATCCGCACCGCGGTGCGCTTCGCGGGGCTGGCCATGTCCGAAGGCACCTCGATCGAGAGCCTGATCGAGCGCCAGCTGCGCAATGCCGACCTCGCGCTCGGCACGCAGGGCGGCTTGGGCGCGCGCCGCAGCGTCACCACCTACGACCTCGACATGCTCAATGTCGAGAGCCGCTTCGAGATCCCGCGCATCGTCGAGGCACTCAAGGCGCGCGGCCACGGCACCCTGTGCTTCTATGGCGCCCCCGGCACCGGCAAGACCGCGCTGGCCGAGCACATGGCGCGGGCCATCGGCAGGCCGCTGATCATCAAGCAGGCGAGCGACCTGATGAGCAAGTACGTCGGCGAGACCGAGCAGAACATGGCCGCCATGTTCAAGGAGGCCGAGGCCGAACAGGCGATCTTGCTGCTCGACGAGGCCGACAGCTTCCTGCAGGACCGCCGCGGCGCCCAGCGTACCTACGAGGTGACCGAGGTCAACGAGATGCTGCAGGGCATGGAGCGCTTCGACGGCATCTTCGTCTGCACCACCAACCTGCTCGACCGGCTCGATCAGGCGGCGCTGCGGCGCTTCACCTTCAAGATCAAGTTCATGCCGCTGACGCCGGTGCAGCGCGAGTGCATGTTCGTCACCGAGGCGCTGGACGGCGATGCCGCCGGCCTGACGAGCGAGCGGCAGCAGCGCCTGGCCAGGCTGCAGCAGCTGTGCCCCGGCGATTTCGCGGCCGTGAAACGCCAGACGGATATCCTTGCCGTCGCGTTCTCGGCCGACGAGTTCCTGGACCAGCTCGAGGCCGAGCACCGCATCAAGCCTGAGGTGCGCGAATCGCGCGGCATGGGCTTCGTTCACTGAGACAGCACGCCGTCGCGCCGGGCGCCGGCGCGCGAGGGAGATTTTTCATGGAGCTTGGATTGCAGCGCCTTGCTGCGCTGTTGGCGGTGTGCGCTGCCGCTGTGGCATTGAGCGCCTGCGGGGGCGGCGGAGGAGGCGGCGGCGGCGCCTTCCTGCCGCTGGCCGCGACACCGCAACCGCCGACCGCGCCCGCTGCCGAGGACGACGCCATCGTTGCTTCCTCCAGCGTTGCCGGGTTGTGCGCCGCGCCGCGCACCGGCATCGACCCGGACACGGGCGCCGCCTTCATCGACCGCGCCGGCACCAGCGTCGACGAGAAGCGCTGGGTGCGCGGCTGGATCGACGAGACCTACCTCTGGTTCGACGAGGTGCCAACCACGCTGGCATCGAAGGACTACGCCACGCCGATCGCGTGGTTCAGCGTGCTCAAGACGCCCGCTCTCACAGCCTCCGGTCGCGCCAAGGACCGCTTCCACTTCACGCAGGACACGGCCGCCTATCGCGCGCTCTCGCAGGGCGGCGTGGATGTCGGGTACGGCCTCGAGCTCGCCTTCCTGAGCGCATCGCCGCCGCGAGACGTGCGCGTGGCCTACACCGAGCCCAACTCGCCGGCAGCGCAGGCCGGCATCGTGCGCGGCACGCGCGTCCTGGAGATCGACGGCATCGACGTCGCCAGCGGCAGCGACACCACGAAGCTCAACGCCGGGCTTGCGCCGGCGCGCGAGGGTGAAGCCCACACCTTCAAGCTGCGTGCGCCCGACGGCACCGAGCGCACGCTCTCGCTGGCCGCTGCGCGCGTCACTCGCGTTCCGGTACAGAACGTGAAGACCATCGCCACCGCCAGCGGGCCCGTGGGCTACATGCAGTTCAACGACCATCTGGCGACCGCGGAGGCCGCGCTGATCGCGGCGGTGAACCAACTGCAGGGTGCCGGCATCGTCGACCTGGTCATCGACATGCGCTACAACGGCGGCGGCCTGCTCGATGTCGCCAGCGAACTGGCCTCCATGGTCAGCTCGGGCGCGACCAGCGGCGCCGTGTTCGAGCGCCTGCTCTTCAACAGCAAGAATCCGTTTCGCCTGGCGCCATCGCAGACCACCGTGCCCTTCCACGCGACGTCCCGCGGCTTCTCCACGCCGGCCGGGCAGGCGCTGCCCCGCCTGGGCCTCTCGCGCGTCACCGTGCTCGCCGGCCCCGACACCTGCTCCGCCAGCGAATCGGTGATCAACAGCCTGCGCGGCGTCGGCGTCACCGTCAACCTGGTCGGCGGCGCCACCTGCGGCAAGCCCTATGGCTTCCTGCCGCAGGACAACTGCGGCACCACCTATTTCGCGATCCAGTTCCAGGGCGTCAACAACCAGGGCTTCGGCGACTACGGCGATGGCTTCGCGCCGACCTGCGCGGTGGCCGATGATTTCGACCACGCGCTGGGCGACCCGGCAGAAGCGCGGCTGGCAGCGGCGCTGACCTTCCGCAGCAGCGGGGCCTGCCCGACGGCAGGGTCGAGCAAGGCCGAGCTCGCGCTGCGCAAGTCGGAGGCGCAGGGCACGCCGTATCTCGTGCGTTCGCCGGCCCGGGAGAGTCGGGTGGTCGTGACGGGGCCGCCGACGCAGCCTTAGCCCGGTCATTGCGACAAGGCCGCGCAAGCGCGGCCGTCGATCGCTGCTCCGGTGAAACCTGAACAAATGTCACGCCTGCAACCTGCGTGACATGAGGCCTCCTAGGATGCCCGCGGCGCTGGCGCTCCGCCGGCGCATCGTACCTGGAGGAAAGATGGGGAGAATTCTTGAAAAGAAGTTCGCGCGGTCTGCAGTCTGCGCGGCATGGATCATCGCGCTGGCCGCCTGCGGCGGCGGCGGCGGTGGTGGCGGCGCAGTGATGTTTCCGCCCATCGCAGCGGCGCCATCCCCGGTCCCCGAAGATCCGGCTCCTGGCGAGTCGCCGACCCCTGTGGTGCCCGAGCCGTCGGTCACCCCTCCCGCCCCGACACCCATCCCGCAAGCCACCATCGTTCCGTCGGCTTCGGTGTCCGCCCAATGCGCCGCGCCGCGCGCCGGCATCGACCCGGCGACCAACACCGCCTTCGTGGATCGCCAGGGTACCCTGGCCAACGAGAAAGACTGGGTGCGCGCATGGATCGACGAGACCTACCTGTGGTTCGACGAGGTGTCCACCACCCTGCTTGCGCAGGACTACGCCACGCCTGTCACCTACTTCGATGTGCTGAAGACGCCGAAGCTCACCGCATCAGGCAAACCCAAGGACCGTTTCCATTTCACCGCCAACACCGAGCAGGCGCGCGCACTGGCGCAGAACGGCACCGAAATCGGCTATGGCATACAGCTCGCCTTCATCGGCGCCTCGGCGCCGCGCGACATCCGCGTCGCGTTCACCGAGCCGGGTTCTCCGGCGGCACAGGCGGCTGTGGCTCGCGGTGATCGTCTGATCGAGATCGACGGCATCGATGTCGTGAACGGGACGGATGTCGACGCACTCAATGCCGCGATCGCGCCCGAGCGCGAAGGAGAGCAGCACAGCTTCAAGCTGAGGGCGAACGACGGCACCGAGCGCACTCTCACGCTCACGTCGGCGTCGATCACCCGTGATCCCGTGCCGGCTCAGAACCTGAACGCCTTCAACGTTGGCAACAAGCTGGTCGGCTACATGCTCTTCAACGAACACATTGCGACAGCCGAATACGGGCTCACCTCCACGATGGAGCTATTCCAGTTCATCGGCATCACCGATCTCGTGATCGACATGCGCTACAACGGCGGCGGCTATCTCGACATCGCGAGCGAGCTGGCCTACATGGTGAGCTCTAACGCGGCGACCCAGGGCAAGGCCTTCGAGCGACTCCTGTACAACAGCAAGAATCCGTTCCAGTTGACGCCAGAGGAAGCCACCCTGCCCTTCCAGGGCGCCGCGCTCGGGTACTCGGTGGCTCCGGGGTATGCCTTGCCGCAACTCGGGCTGTCGCGCGTCACGGTGCTGAGTGGCCCCGACACCTGCTCGGCCAGCGAGTCCGTCGTCAACAGCCTGCGTGGCATCGGCATCACCGTCGACCTGGTTGGCGGCGGCACGTGCGGCAAGCCCTACGGCTTCACGCCGCAGGACAACTGCGGCACCAGCTACTACGCGATCCAGTTCCAGGGCGTCAACGACAAGGGCTTCGGCGACTACGGCGATGGCTTCAAGCCGACCTGCGCGGTGGTGGACGACTTCACGCACGAGCTCGGCGATCCGAAGGAAGCCCGCCTCGCAGTGGCCTTGCATCTGCTCGGGGGCGGGGTCTGTCCCACCCCGGCATCGGCCAGCAAAACCGACATGGCCATGCGCAAGGCGGAAGCCGAGCGCGTGCCCTACCTGGTGCGCTCTCCGATCCTCGAGAACCGGCTGCTCCGCCCCGCACGCTAGCCAGGTTAGAACGCGGCGCAGACCCTTAGCACATCCGCCCCGTAGGCTTCCAGCTTCTTGCTCCCGATCCCGCTCAGGCCCTGCAGGTCCTCGAGCGTGGCCGGTGCCCGCTCGGCGATCGCGGCGAGCGTGGCGTCGTGGAAGATCACGTAAGCCGGCAGGTTGTGCTCGCGCGCCACCTCGGAGCGCCAGGCCTTGAGCGCGGCGAAGCGTGCCTGGCCCGTCGCGTCCAGCGTGGCTGCGGCCGGCGAGGGCGCACCGCGCGCCGGCTTCTCGCGTCTCGACTTCTTCCGCTCGGCCGGCGACGAGACCGACTCGCGCAGCAGCACCTGCACCTCGCCCTTGAGCACCGCGCGCGAGCCTTCGATCAGCTGCAGGGTGTTGTAGGCCTGCGCATCGACCGAGAGCGCGCCGGTCGCGATCAGCTGGCGCAGCACCCCGCGCAGCTGCGCCTCGCTGAACTCGCTGCCCAGGCCGAAGGTGCTGAGCCTGGCGTGGCCGAACTGCGTGACCTTCTCCGTGGTCTTGCCGCGCAGGATGTCCATGATGTGGCCCGCGCCGAAGCTGATGCCGCTCTGCTGCTGCACACGGTAGATGGTGCTCAGCAGCTTGCGTGCCGCATCCGTGCCGTCCCACACCTGTGGCGGATTCAGGCAGTTGTCGCAGTTGCCGCAGGCCGTGCTGTGCTCGCCGAAGTAGTGCAGCAGCCGCACCCGCCGGCAGTCGCTGGCCTCGGCCAGCGAGAGCAGGGCGTCGAGCTTGCCGCGCATCACCTGCTTGAACTCCTCGCCGGCGGGGCTCTCGTCGATCATGCGGCGCTGGTTCACCACGTCCTGCAGCCCGTAGGCCATCCACGCATCGGCCGCGGCGCCGTCGCGCCCGGCGCGGCCGGTCTCCTGGTAGTAGCCCTCGATGTTCTTCGGCATGTCGAGGTGGGCCACGAAGCGCACGTCCGGCTTGTCGATGCCCATGCCGAAGGCGATGGTCGCCACCATCACGATGCCCTCGTCACGCAGAAAGCGGTCCTGGTGCTTCTGCCGCACCGCGGCATCGAGGCCGGCGTGGTACGGCAGGGCCTCCACGCCGGCGTCGCGCAGGGTCTGGGCCGTGTCCTCGACGCGCTTGCGCGACTGGCAGTAGACAACGCCCGCATCGCCCTCGTGTTCGCGTTCGATGAAGCGCAGCAGCTGCGTGGCCGGATCCTTCTTCTCGACGATCGTGTATCGGATGTTCGGCCGGTCGAAGCTGGAGACGAACTGGCGCGCCTCCTCGAGCTGCAGGCGCTCCACGATGTCCGCGCGCGTCAGCGCGTCGGCGGTGGCGGTGAGCGCGATCCGCGGCACGCTCGAATAGCGCTCGTGCAGCACCGTCAGCGCACGGTACTCCGGGCGGAAGTCATGCCCCCACTGGCTTACGCAATGCGCTTCGTCAATTGCAAACAACGACAACTTGCCTCGTTCGTGCAGCCCGTCGAGCTGCGAGAGAAAGCGCGGCGTCGTCACGCGCTCCGGCGCCGCATAGAGCAATGTGATCTCGCCGCGCAGCAGGCGGCGCTCGACATCCTGCGTCTGTTCCCAATCCAGCGTGGAGTTGAGAAAGGCGGCCGCCACGCCCGCCTCGTGCAACGCACCCACCTGGTCGTGCATCAGCGCGATCAGCGGCGACACCACCACCGTCACGCCGCGGCCCGCACGCTGCCGCGCAATCGCGGGAATCTGGTAGCACAGCGACTTGCCGCCGCCGGTAGGCATCAGCACCAGCGCGTCGCCTCCACCGGTGACGTGCTCGACGATGGCGTGCTGATGGCCGCGGAACTCGGCGTAGCCGAAGACCTCGCGAAGGATTTGCGACAACTCGGGTTCGGGCGATGGGGATGGCAGAACGGACACGGGCTTGACACCGACGGCGTGAATGATTTCAGGAGGGGGCTGACCGGCACCGCATTGGGCACCGAAAGCTGATTGTCGCTTCACCCGCCGTCACAAAAGGTCAGGCCTCTGGTGGAGTATCCAGTACACGATTGTTACCAACGTACCAGGTGGACTTCCTTTGTTCGATCTGCTGAGGAGACAAGCGCATGAGTCGGGAAGACTATGTCGAACTGGTTCAGGATCTTTGCGAGGAGCTGGAACTCGGCGACGCCGGCGAGTTTCTGGATCGGGGCTTGCTGCAGGTGGACGAGACGCTGGTCGCCATCGAGTACCTGGAGGAGCGCGATGAGATTCGCTTGCTTGCCGACCTCGGAGAGATCGAGGAAGGCGTCGACAGGAGCGAACTGCTCGAACTGCTGCTGGAGTTCAACCTGGGCAACACCAGTCTCTATCTGCCCACCTTCAGCCGGCACGCCGAGAATCATCACCCCGTGGTGGCGTACCACATTCCGTTGCCGGCATTGCTTGAAGAAGACGTCGATCTTGCGTTCGTCCTCGAAGAGCAACTGATTCCTTTGCTCGACGAATGGAAGCTCAGGTTGCGGGAGGCACTCGACAGTGATTCATCCGTTGCCGACCCCATGCCTCATCCTGGTTCATTGGTTTGAGAAAACAGGAGACTTGTGATGGGCGAGTTCCAGATCAGCAATCGGATTCCTTCACAGTACCAGACCAAAACGAAGTACCCCCGGGCCATGCCGCCCATCGGGAGCAAGCTGCCACCGGTTCATTCCTTTAAGCCGGTCAATGGCAAGGCGAGCTTCGGACCTTCTCCTCGGTTGCGTGCAGTGAGATTCAAGCCGTTGAATCCGCATGAAGACATCGAGGAGGCTGAAGAAGGCACTGAGTGGTCCGGAGTCGAAAATCTCCTCATCGCCGAACTCGGCGCGCTCCTCAATAAGTCAGTCCCGGAGCCGGACGCGCAGCCGGAGAAGCCGACCGGTTCCGGCACGTTCGGGATACCTTTCGACAAGCTGACCGCAGCCAGCGAATCACGCTCGAAGTTCAGCAGCGCCTTTGAGCAAGCGGCTCGATGGCAGCGCAAGAAAGGTGGCAAGAGCACCTACGAAACAAAGGTCACCGAGCAGGGAGACGTGGTGGTGACAAGGCGCGAGCCCAAGCAGAGCGTGAAGTTCCAAGCCTGGCAGGCCGAAAAAGGAAAACGGCTGCAGGTCGGTTTCAACAAGGTCAGGCGTGTCCTTCTTTGGGAACGCAAGACAGGCACCAACTACCTGACCGACAAGGCAAAGGACGAGTTGCTGACTCCCGGTAAGCAGGTCCCCAATGACCAGGCTGCCGCCGTCGTGGCCGGTGTCAGAGGACCTTACCAGGCCGTTCCCGTCTTCGCCTTGCCGGAAGTCCCGAATGGCCAGATGGCATTGCCGTTGAACGACAGTCTGGCGGCCGCCGTGCTCGTGCCGTCGGCCATCGATGCCCTCTTCGCCGGCAACGCGTACGCGGCCATTCTCTCCGAGAAAGAGAAAGCCAAGAATGATCTGAACTTCAAAGGTGCCGCCAAAAGATTTGCCGCCGACCCGGACGGCGCCACGTCCCAGGATGCAGAAGGCTTCCTGAAATTCATGGAGGCGGCAGAGAAGGTGTTCACGCCTACACAGGAAAATGACTCCCTCGAGAAGGCGGCGCAAGGCCGGGTCATCAGGTCCCCTGGTTCCGTGCCGCTCCACGGAGCGCTGGCCGGAATCGAGATTGCCAACACGGTCACCACGGTCGCCCCGTGGGCCAGTGTCACGCTGGCGCCGATTACCGTGGGCCTGGGCGTGGCCGAGGTCTACGAAGGCAAGCACGAGTTTCTGCGGCGCGTGGATCAGAAAGCGCAAGCGAAGCGCTGCAAGGAAAACATGAAGGGGGTTTTGGAGACTGCATCCAAAGAACATCCCGACTACGCATTGGCGGAAGGCCTCGTCGCTTGCTTCAATGTGCAGCAGGACCGCCTGATACGCCAGGCAAAGCGAGAGAAGAAATTCGCCCGAATCCGCATCCTCAAGGGCGGTGGTGCCATCGGGGGGGCCGTCGGCGCGGCAGCGGCTGTGGGCACCATGGCCGCCTTTGGCGTCCTCACTGCGCTGACGGCGGGTGCAGCGGCCATCGCTCCTGCCTTATGGGCGGCGTTTGGTACTGGCGCAATGGCAATGCGCAACGATCTGCGGGACCGTGCCGAGCACTCTTCGAAGTGGCGCCAACGCATGGCGCAGGTGGTTGCGCTCGAAATGTCGCGCAAAGAACTGCAAGCCAAACTGATCGGAACCGCAAAGGATGGGTCCCCGGTAGACACCCGCATTCATTTCGAACTGGAGGAAGGTGAGTACAAACCCAAAAAGGGGCATTTCGCCGGAAAGCATGAAAAGACGCTTGAAGCCCGCAACAACGAGTACCTGGGTCTTCGAGTGCTGGCGCTCAAGGTTCGGGATATGGTCGAAACCGGCGAGTACGATGCGACTTCGCCAGCCATGATGCTCGCCCATGCCATCGGTATCGATCCCCTCTACCTCCTGGCGATCTGCAAAGCGGCCAACCCGAAGAAGCCGGAGGAACAACTGGACTTCATCCAGTCGAAGCTGGGGCTCAAGTTGGGCATCAAGCTGAGGATGGCGGGGGCAACCCAGGCGCCTCCCCATGTGTCGGTCTTCCTTCGGCATTTCGACGTCGCATGGGGTAAGGCCTTCCAGAAAGACAAGACGGGCCTGGTGCCCCATTCCGCTGGTTTGTACCCAGAGATTCGGAATCAATTGGCGAAGCTCTATCCCGACTCGAAGGCGGGCATGCAGGCATTCGACAGTGCCATCGGAACCTTTCTGAAGAAGACGGAACAGCTTCCAGAGACAGAATTCAGGACTTTTCTGAAGGGGTTCGCTGAGTATCTGAGGTCGCCACAGGCGGTTAGCGACATGGCTCGCAACAAGTTTAAGGGTCTTGTCAGCAAGAAATTCTCTTCCGGGATGAGAGCGATCGAGGGCCTGGAGCAAATGCAGCTTGCCGCCACGAAGATAAAGGCCGGTAACAGTCAGCAAGCCATGGAGCACGCCGCCGATCTTGTCGAAGAAATGGAACGATTCCATCGCATGGAGCAGGCCGATGCGACGACGTCGACGAGGGCATGTTTACCGCGAGCACGCTGATACCCCGCGCTCGCACAGCGCCATCGATGCGCGGCCTTCGAGGCGGAAGGCGCCGGCTTCCGAGCTCGTGAATGCGGCAATGAACTGGAGTCATGCAAGCGTCACTAAGGCTTGAGAGCATCGATCCCGCTGGGCACACCACTTGCATGACCCAGACCGTCATCACTCCCCTGAGGGAAGCCAGTGCCGAGAACAGAAATCCACAGGAACGAAGCGCCAGTCATTTCGCAAAGGTGCGAAATCCCCGCCGTTCCTCGGCATGAGAGCCGGCAGACGCAGTCAAGCATCCGGCTCGCGAACGCCGTGACCGCGCACGCGTGGGAAAGTGCAAACGCCAGAAAGGCACCAACTCGGGTCTTCATGGCGGGGCTCAAGCGCCGGGTTGATGCATCGGCACTCTCCGCCAACGCCGCACACGCCGAAGCCGTGTCGAACGCGGCAGACCCATGCGAAGAAGTCAGCGCACAAGCCAACGCCAGAGAAGACGACACCTTCGGCATCGATCCCGCCCAGCTGAACGCGGACCTGGTGGCCGGTACGAAGCAATTTCTCAGGTGCTACGAGCACGCCAAGAATCTCGAGCACGCGGCCAAGCATAGCAAGCATTACCAGGTCGTCGAGGCGCCGCGTCTGCAAGACGATGGCAGCATCGACAAGGAAGCACGGCTCGTCCGCACCGGCAAGACTACGGCGCAGCGCATCCAGGAACGCAACAGGAAGGATGGCGAGCGCGCCAAGCGAGCCTTCAACCACCTGAGCAGCTGCCTTCACGATTTGGCGGGGCGGCCCCGCAAGACCGGCAGCAACTACGGCAGCCGCAAGGGCAGCGGCTCCCTGGTGGCGCCGGCCACGCTGATGCCGGTCGAGCAGTTCGGTGTCGCCGTTTCCTCCGGAAAACTGGTCACGGCCGGTGTCCGCGGCGGCGCAATGGGCGAGCAGCCGGGGCCTGTGCCGTCCGTCTCCGTAGCGGGCGAGGCGCTGGTCTTTGGCAGCCTGCCGACCGTCGTCGCCGATGCCATCGAAGGCGCGGACAGCGTGCTGACCTTGTCGAGCACGCTGGCGCATGCCAAGGCCAACCTGCTGCGTCACGAGGATGCCCTGCGCAACAGGCGGCTTCTGGGCAGGGCGACCGCAGCCGAGGCAATGCCGTACCTGGCCTTCCGTGCCGCTGGCGACCGGCTGATCGCCCCCACGGTGGAAGAGCAAGCCGCCGACGCCATCGCCATCGACCTTGGACTCAAGGGGGTGCTCTTCAACCCGGCTTCGACCAGCGTTGCCCTCGGCGCCCAAATCGCAGGCCATGTGGCGCCCGTTTCCGCTGCCGCGGTAGGCATGGCCGCAGGCCCCCTGGGCATGCTTGCCGGAGGCGCCGATCTGCACCAGGCCCGGCAGGAATATCTGCGCCGGGTGGCGCAGACCGCGGCAGCGTTGCAACGCAAGCAGGTGATGGAGGCCGTGCTGAATGAATTCAAGGAACACCCGGGCGCGAGCGTTCTCAGCGGCGCCATGGCCAGCCTCGACAGGCAGCAGGATCGCCTGATCTGGCAGGCCAAGCGCGAAAAGGGCTTTGCCAAGATTCGAGCGATCAGGGCCGGAGCTGCCATCGGGGGCGGCGCGTTTGGGACTGCTTTCGCGAGCGCGGCGCTGGCAGGCCTGGTCGCCGCTTCGGCAGCCACCCCGGCCGCGGCCCTGCTGGCTGTGCCGCCGCTCGCCGGCGGCGGCGCGATCGCGTGGCGCAGCCTTCGCCGGCATCGGGCCGAACACACCTCGAAATGGCGCCAGCGCGCTGCGGCCGCAGCCGTTCTGGGGATGAGCCGCGAGGCGCTCGAACAAAAGCTGTCCCTGCCCCGTGGCCATGCGGGTGCCGAGGTGACGGTGACCCTCGGAGAAGGCGAGTACCTTGCCAAGGAGGACCGTTTCGCGGGCGAGCGCACCATCACCTTCGACGTCCACGAGAACGAATACGTGGGGCTCCACGTCTTCGCCCTGCAGATCCAAGACCTGGTCCGCAACCGTGACGGGAAGGCCGCGGCGCCGTGGATCGAGACCTTGAGAGGCTTGGGTGTCAATACGGTCCAACTGCTGGCCATCTGCAAGGTGGCGTCGGCCATGCCCGCGCACCAGCGGCTGGACTTCATCAAGTCCCAGATCGCGCCGGCCCTGGGCATGAAGTACCGGATGAGCGGCTCGCAGGTTGTGCAACATCCCTCGGTTTTCCTCAAGCGCTTCCGGAACGCGCTGGTCGACGCGGGCATCGTGAAGAATGCACCCCCGTCGCCCAGCAGCTACCGCCGTGTGCGCGAGCAATTGCTTGCGCAGTTCGGTGACGGAGAAGAAGCCATGGCCGCATTCAAGGCGTCCATCGGCGAGTTCCTGCGCAAGACGGAAAAGCTCCCGTCGTCGCCGCTGCGGTCTCACCTGCGGGCCTTCCTCGCGCTGGATGGATTGACCGCAAGGCCCGAATCCACCACGACCTTCCCCGAGATCATGGCGCACCAGGTGGTCGAGTTTTTCCGCACCGCGCCGGCCGACTTCCATGCGCATGTGCACAGGAAGATGAAGCAGCACGGCTTTGGCGATGACGACATGGTCGAGGGCATCTACCTGGGCGCGGCGGCCCTGTCGAACCTTCCCGCACGCGAGGCCGCGCGGATCGAGGCGCAGATGAACGCCTTCCTCCTGCGCCTGGATCGCGCCTAGCGCCGGGCGCGCTGCGCTGGCAAGGCGCCGCCGCAAGAGCGGCACGCGCCTTGCTTTCCGTGATCCCGCCTGCGCCCGCGCATGACGATCGACGAGCCCCGCCGCACCTCAACCGGGCACCCCGAGCGCCAAGCGGCCTCACTTTGGGGTTTGCCTGTATATACAGGTGCATCGCAGATCGGCAACATATGCCCCGTAGCCGCGTGTCTCACGCAGGGCGAGCAGGCTTTTTACGAACGCAACAGGAGTACCCCCAGATGGTCAAGACCCTCGCCAAAACCGCCTCGCTGCTCGCGGCAGGCCTCTGCGCCGCAGGCCTGGCGGCCAGCGCCCATGCCCAGGAAAGCAAGATCACCCTCGGCATGTCCGGCTGGACCGGCTTCGCCCCGCTCTCGCTGGCCGACAAGGCCGGCATCTTCAAGAAGAACGGCCTCGACGTAGAGATCAAGATGATCCCGCAGAAGGACCGCCACCTCGCCCTGGCCTCCGGCGCCATCCAGTGCGCGGCCACCACCGTCGAGACGCACGTGGCCTGGAATGCCAACGGCGTGCCCATCGTGCAGATCTTCCAGATGGACAAGTCCTACGGCGCCGACGGCATCGCGGTGCGCAATGACGTCAAGTCCTTCGCCGACCTCAAGGGCAAGACCATCGGCGTGAGCGCCCCCGGCACCGCGCCCTTCTTCGGCCTGGCCTGGATGCTGAGCAAGAACGGCATGTCGCTGAAGGACGTGAAGACCGTCTCGCTCGAGCCCCAGCCCGCCGCCCAGGCCTTCGTCGCCGGCCAGAACGACGCCGCCATGACCTACGAGCCCTATCTTTCGACCGTGCGCGCCAACCCGCAGGCCGGCAAGATCCTCGCCACCACGCTCGACTACCCGATGGTGATGGACACCGTGGGCTGCGCGCCCACCTGGCTCAAGGCCAACGCCAAGGCCGCCCAGGCCCTGACCAACTCCTACTTCGAGGCGCTGGAGATGATCAAGAGCGACCCGGCCAAGGCCAACGAGCTGATGGGCTCGGCCGTCAAGCAGAGCGGCGAGCAGTTCGCCAAGTCCTCGGCCTACCTGCGCTGGCAGGACAAGGCGGCCAACCAGAAGTTCTTCGCGGGCGAGCTCACCCAGTTCATGAAGGAGTCGGTGCCGATCCTGCTGGAGGCCGGCGTGATCCGCAAGGCGCCCGAGGATCTCTCGGCGACCTTCGACGCGAGCTTCATCAAGTAAGGCATACGAATCTGCCCGGGCCACTGCCATGCAAGCGACCACCGCCGTCCCCACCGCTGCGCCTGCAGCACCCGCCGCCATGCCGGCCACCGCAGCGCCTCGCCGGCGCCGCGGCATGGCGCCGCTCGAGCCCGTCAGCCCGCGTGCGCGCTGGATGCTGGGCCTGGGCTTCTTCGTCCTGTTCTTCGCGGTCTGGGCCGCGTTCACGCTGGGCGGCTTCGTGCCGCCCACCTTCCTCGCCAGCCCGGTGACGATGGTGAAGGAAGGCTACGGCCTCTTCACCGAGTTCAACTTCATCCACGACATCGGCATGACGGTGTGGCGCGTGGTCGGCGGCTTCGTGCTGGCGGCTGTCGTCGCCGTGCCACTGGGCATCGCCATGGGCGCCTACAAGCCCGTCGAGGCCTTCTTCGAGCCCTTCGTCTCCTTCTGCCGCTACCTGCCGGCCTCGGCCTTCATCCCGCTCTTGATCCTCTGGGCCGGCATCGGCGAGGCGCAGAAGCTGCTGGTGATCTTCATCGGGTCGGTGTTCCAGATCACGCTGATGGTCGCCGTCACCGTGGGCGGCGCGCGCCGCGACCTGGTGGAGGCGGCCTACACGCTGGGCGCCAACAGCCGCGGCATCGTCGCGCGCGTGCTGATCCCGGGCGCCGCGCCGGGCATCGCCGAGACCCTGCGGCTGGTGCTGGGCTGGGCCTGGACCTACGTCATCGTCGCCGAGCTGATCGGCTCCTCCTCGGGCATCGGCCACATGATCACCGACAGCCAGGCGCTGCTGAATACCGGGCAGATCATCTTCGGGATCATCGTCATCGGCGTGATCGGGCTGGTCTCGGACTTCGCCTTCAAGTTCCTCAACCGCCGTCTGTTCGCCTGGAGTGCCCTGTGATGCAAAGCCAGCTCTCGATCCGCAGCGTCTCCCGCACCTTCACCGGCAACCGCGGCCAGCGCACGCAGGCCCTCTTGCCCATCGACTTCGAGGTGCGCGAGAACGACTTCGTCACCATCCTCGGCCCCTCCGGCTGCGGCAAGTCCACTTTGCTGCGCATCGTCGCGGGCCTGGACGATCCGAGCGAAGGCCGTGTGCTGCTCGACGGCCAGCCCATCGAAGGGCCGGGCGCCGACCGCGGCATGGTGTTCCAGAGCTACACGCTCTTCCCCTGGCTCACCATCGCGCAGAACATCCGCTTCGGCCTGCGCGAGCGCGGCATGGGCGAGGCCGAGCAGAAGGAGCGCAGCGACTACTTCATCGCCAAGGTCGGCTTGCGCGGCTTCGAGAACCACTACCCCAAGCAGCTCTCCGGCGGCATGCAGCAGCGCACCGCGATCGCGCGGGCGCTGGCCAACGACCCCAAGATCCTGCTGCTCGACGAGCCCTTCGGCGCCCTCGACAACCAGACCCGCGTGCTGATGCAGGAGCTGCTGCTGGGCATCTGGGAATCGGCGCAGAAGACCGTGCTCTTCGTCACCCACGACATCGACGAAGCCATCTTCATGGCCAACCGCGTCGCCGTGTTCAGCGCGCGGCCGGGCCGCATCAAGAGCGAGATCGCGGTCGACTTCCCGCATCCGCGGCACTACACCATCAAGACCTCGCCCGAGTTCATGGACATCAAGGCGCGCCTCACCGAGGAGATTCGCGCCGAGTCCATGGCCGCGGCCGAACACTGAAGAACGAAGCCATGAGCACCAGCGCCAAGCACCGCAGCAGCAAGCCCGCGCACGGGCCGGCGGCGCCGCTGCAGCCTGCGCTGGCGCTCTACGAGCAGGTCAAGTCCTTCATCACCCACAAGATCCAGGACGGCTCCTGGCCCGCCGGCCATCGCCTGCCTTCGGAGAGCGAGCTGGTCGCGCAGTTCGGCGTCGCGCGCATGACGGTCAACCGCGCACTGCGCGAGCTGGTGGAGCAGGGCCGCATCGTGCGCGTGGCGGGCGTCGGCAGCTTCGTGGCCGAAGACAAGCCCCAGTCCACGCTGCTGCAGATCGCCAACATCGCCAGCGAGATCCGCGCCCGCGGCCACGACTACCGCTGCAAGTTTCTCGTGGCCGAGCGCATCGCCGCCTCGCCTGACGTGGCCGTGTGGCTGGACCTGCGGCCCGGCGAGTCGGTCTTCCACACCGTGTGCCTGCACCTGGAGAACAACCTGCCCGTGCAGCTGGAAGACCGCCACGTCAACCCGCGCATGGTGCCGGCCTTCCTCGAGCAGGACTTCTCCGCCATGTCGCCCAGCGAGTACCTGGTGCGCAACGTGCCCTTCGACCAGATCGAGCATGTGGTCGACGCCGTGCTGCCCACGCTCGAGCAGGCCGAGCGGCTGGACATGCCCTCCAACGATCCGTGCCTGCTGCTGACGCGCCGCACCTGGTCGCGCAGCACGCCCGTGACGATGGTGCGCTGCCTGCATCCGGCCTCGCGCTACCGCCTGGGCAGCCGCTTCCGCGCGGACGGCAATCCGAGCTTCGGCTGAACGAAGTCCGCTCAAACCAGGACCGCCGTTCGCACGCACCTACTTGTATAGACAGGATTCACGCATGGACAACGCCTCCCTCTCCACCGCACCGCTGCTGCTCACGCCCGGCGACGTCGAGCTCGCCGCGCTGCGCCGCGTGCATGCCGGCGGCGTGCAGCTCGCGCTCGACCCCGCGGCGCGCGCGGGCCTGCTCGCGGCCCAGGCCACCGTGCGCCGCATCGTCGATGCCGGCGAGGTCGTCTACGGCATCAACACCGGCTTCGGCAAGCTCGCGCAGACCATCATTCCGCACGAGCGCCTGGCCGAGCTGCAGCGCAACCTGGTGTTGTCGCACAGCGCCGGCACCGGCGCGCCGCTGCCCGACGGCGTGGTGCGCCTGGTGCTCGCCACCAAGGCCGTGAGCCTGGCGCGCGGCCACTCGGGCATCGCGCCCGAGATCGTCGATGCGCTGATCGCGCTGCACAACGCCGGCCTCCTGCCCCTGATCCCGTCCAAGGGCTCGGTCGGCGCTTCCGGCGATCTCGCGCCGCTCGCGCACCTGGCCTGCGTGCTGATCGGCGAGGGCGAGGTCACGACGCCCGAGGGCGCGGTGATCGGCGGCGCGGAGGCGCTTTCGCGCATCGGCCTCCAGCCCTTCGTGCTCGGCCCCAAGGAAGGCCTGGCCTTGCTCAACGGCACGCAGGTCTCGACGGCGCTGGCGCTGGCCGGCCTCTTCGGTGCCGAGGACGTCTTCGCGGCCGGCCTCATGGCGGGCGCACTCTCGCTCGAGGCGATCCAGGGTTCGATCAAGCCTTTCGATGCCCGCATCCACGCCGCGCGCGGCCAGCCGGGCCAGATCGCCGTCGCCGCCGCGGTGCGCACGCTGCTCGAAGGCAGCGAGATCATCCCCTCGCATGCCGACTGCGGCCGCGTGCAGGACCCGTATTCCGTCCGCTGCGTGCCGCAGGTCATGGGCGCCTGCCTCGACAACCTCGCGCATGCGGCCCGCGTGCTGCGCACCGAGGCCAACGCGGCCTCCGACAACCCGCTGGTTTTCGACAACGGCGACGTGATCTCCGGCGGCAACTTCCACGCCGAGCCCGTCGCTTTCGCGGCCGACATCATCGCGCTGTCGGTGGCCGAGATCGGCGCCATCAGCGAGCGCCGCATGGCCTTGCTGCTGGACAGCGGGCTCTCGGGCCTGCCGCCCTTCCTGGTGCGCGATGGCGGCGTCAACTCCGGCTTCATGATCGCGCAGGTCACGGCCGCGTCGCTCGCCTCGGAGAACAAGTCGCTCGCCCACCCGGCCAGCGTGGACAGCCTGCCCACTTCGGCTAACCAGGAGGACCATGTGTCGATGGCCACCTTTGCCGCGCGTCGCCTTGGCGAGATGGTGCAGAACACTGCGGTGGTCGTGGGCATCGAGGCCATGGCCGCTGCGCAAGGCATCGAGCTCAAGCGCGGCCCGAAGAGTTCGCCCCTGCTCGAAGCCGAATTCGCCGCCATCCGCCAGCGCGTCGCCTTCATCGACCAGGACCACTTCATCGCCCCCGACATCGAGGCCATGCGCCAATGGGCGCGCCGCTGCGATTGGCCCGCCGCCCTGCTGGACATCCTGCCCAGCCGCCCCTGAACCTCGCCCCCCAACGAAAGGACATGCCGCCATGAACGCTCCCGACAAGTTCGTCGCCCAGACCGCCACCGATCCCCGCCATGACGCGAGCCGCGTGATCCGCGCCCCGCGCGGCAGCCAGCTCAGCTGCAAGAGCTGGCTGACCGAGGCGCCCTTCCGCATGCTGCAGAACAACCTCGACCCCGAGGTCGCCGAGCGCCCGCAGGACCTGGTGGTCTACGGCGGCATCGGCCGCGCCGCGCGCAACTGGGAATGCTTCGACCAGATCCTCGCCTCGCTGAAGACGCTCGAGGACGACGAGACCCTGCTGATCCAGTCCGGCAAGCCCGTCGGCGTCTTCAAGACCCATCCCGACGCCCCGCGCGTGCTGCTCGCCAACTCCAACCTGGTGCCCAAGTGGGCGACCTGGGAGCACTTCAACGAGCTGGACCGCAAGGGCCTCTTCATGTACGGCCAGATGACCGCCGGCAGCTGGATCTACATCGGCAGCCAGGGCATCGTGCAGGGTACCTTCGAGACCTTCGTCGAGGCCGGGCGGCAGCACTACAACAACGACCTCGCCGGCAAGTGGTTCCTCACGGCCGGCCTCGGCGGCATGGGCGGCGCGCAGCCGCTGGCCGCGACGCTGGCCGGCGCGGTCTCGCTCAACATCGAATGCAAGCAGTCGAGCATCGACTTCCGCCTGCGCACCCGCTATGTGGACAAGCAGGCGAAGGACGTCGATGAAGCCATCGCGCTGATCCAGCAACACACGGCGGCGAAGGAGGCGGTGTCGATCGCGCTGCTGGGCAATGCGGCCGAGATCCTCCCCGAGCTGGTGAAGCGCGCGAAGGCCGGCGGCCTGAAGCCCGACCTCGTCACCGACCAGACCTCGGCGCACGACCTGATCAACGGCTACCTGCCCGCGGGCTGGAGCGTCGAGCAATGGATCGATGCGCAGAAAGACCCGTCGCAGCACGAGCGCCTGCAGGCCGATGCCGCGAAGTCCTGCGCGGTACACGTGCAGGCCATGCTGGACTTCCAGGCCATGGGCATTCCCACGGTCGACTACGGCAACAACATCCGCCAGGTCGCTTTCGACGAGGGCGTGACGAACGCCTTCGACTTCCCCGGCTTCGTGCCCGCCTACATCCGCCCGCTCTTCTGCGAGGGCAAGGGGCCCTTCCGCTGGGTCGCGCTCTCCGGCGACCCGGAGGACATCTACAAGACCGACGCCAAGATCAAGGAGCTCTTCCCCGACAACAAGCACACGCACCGCTGGCTGGACATGGCGCGCGAGCGCATCTCCTTCCAGGGCCTGCCGGCGCGCATCTGCTGGCTGGGCCTGGGCGAGCGCCACAAGGCGGGCCTGGCCTTCAACGAGATGGTGAAGTCGGGCGAGCTCAAGGGCCCGATCGTCATCGGCCGCGACCACCTCGACACCGGCTCCGTTGCCAGCCCCAACCGCGAAACCGAGGCCATGAAAGACGGCACCGACGCCGTGTCCGACTGGCCTCTGCTCAACGCGCTGCTCAACACCGCCGGCGGCGCGACCTGGGTCAGCCTGCACCACGGCGGCGGCGTCGGCATGGGCTATTCGCAGCACTCGGGCGTGGTGATCGTGTGCGACGGCACCGACGCAGCGGCGAAGCGCATCGCGCGCGTGCTGTGGAACGACCCGGCCACCGGTGTGATGCGCCATGCCGACGCGGGCTACGAACAGGCCGTCGCGACGGCGAAGAAGCACGCTCTCCAACTCCCCATGATCAAGTGAGGCTGCAAGCAATGTCCGAGATCTACCTGCACTACCTGAACCACCTCGACGTCCAGGCGCTGGCGATGACCGACGCCGAGATCGTCGCCGCCGTCGAAGATGGCTTGCTCGCGCAAGGCCGCGGCGAGACCACCATCGAGCCGCGCATGCACCTCGTGCCCGAGAAGGACTACCCGGGCCACTTCAACGTGCTGCGCGGCTACATCCGGCCGCTCGGCGTGGCGGGCGTGAAGGTGGTGGGCGACTTCTACCGCAACTACGAAATCGGCCTGCCCTCGGAGCTGGCGCTGCTCAACCTCTTCGATCCGAAGACAGGCGTGCCGGTGGCCATCATCGACGCCTCCGACATCACCGACATGCGCACCGGCGCGATCACCGCCATCGGGGCCAAGCACCTGGCGCGCAAGAGCTCGAAGATCCTCGGCCACATCGGCGCGCGCGGCACCTCGTACTGGAACGTGCGCCTGCTGCATTCGATCTTTCACTTCGACGAGATCCGCGTGCATTCGCGCCGGCCCGAAAGCCGCGAGAAATTCGCCGCGCGCCTGGAGCGCGACCTGGGCACCAGGATCACCATCACCGAGGACTGGGAGTCCTGCGTGCGCGGCGCCGACATCGTGGTCGAGGCCTCGCGCCTGGAAAAGCCCACGCCCATGCTCAAGACCGAGTGGATCAAGAAGGGCGCCTGCGTCATTCCCTACGGCACCATGAGCGCGGTCGAGCTTTCGCTGACGGACATCATGGACAAGATGGTCATGGACGACTGGGGCCAGGCCAAGGCCGGCCCGCTGGGCGCGCTGCGTGCGCACGTCGACAGCGGCAAGCTGTCGGAGCAGACGCTGCATGCCGAGCTGGGCCAGATCGTCGCGGGCATCAAGCCCGGGCGCGAGAGCGAGGACGAGACCAACCTGTTCTGGCATCGCGGCTTGTCGCTGTCCGACATCGCGCTCGGCTCGGCGATGCTCGAGAAGGCCAAACGCATGGGCCTGGGCCAGCAGCTTCGCTTCCGCTGACGCCATGGCCTTGGTCGCCAACGCGCGCATGTACTCGGCCAACGCCTCGGCGCGGGCCGACTGGAAGACCCTGCTCGCGTGGGTGCTCGCGCGCGCGGAGCTCGGCTGGGAGGTGATCGACTACGACGCGCCCGCGCCGCTCTCCGCACTGTGGGCGCGCGACGACCTGGGCCTGGCGATGATGTGCGGGCTGCCCTTCTCGCAGCGCACGCCGCGGCCCACCCTGGTCGCCGCGCCGGTGCCGTCGCCCGCGCGCTACGGCGGCCGGCCGGTCTACTTCACCGACATCGTCGTGCGCGCCGACGCGCCGTACCAGCGCCTCGAAGACACTTTCGGCGGCGTGGTTGGCTACACGCTGGCCGATTCGATGTCGGGCGGCGTGGCCTTGGCGAACCACCTCGCGCCTTACCGCGAAGCGCGGGGAGCGCGCCTCTACCGCAAGGCCGTCGGCAACCTGATCCACGCGCGCGGCGTGATCGAGGCGTTGGCCGCCGGCACCATCGACGTCGGCCCGCTCGACAGCTACTACCACGACCTGTTGCAACACCACGAGCCCGCCTTCGCGCAGCAGGTGCGCATCATCGCCAGCACCGAGGCGCGGCCGATCCCGCCGCTGGTCGCCACGGCCGCGTTGAAGCCGGACGAACTCGCGCGCCTGCGCGAGGCGCTGCAGGCCAGCGCGAAGGCACCGGAGCTGCGCGCAATCACGGAACGCTTGTTGCTTGCCGGCTTCGCCGTGCCCGATCCCGCGGACTACGAGGTCCTCGCGCAGATCGCTCGTCCCGACCTTCCCACCTTCGAGGAACTCTGATGATCCAGCGTCGTCTTGCCCTTCTGTTGCCTTTGCTCGTCGCGCCCTTGATCGCGCATGCGCAGCCCTATCCCTCCAAGCCCGTGCGCGTCATCGTGCCCTTCGCACCCGGCGGCCCGGCCGATGTGCTGGCGCGCGTCATCGGGCAGGAGCTCTCCGAGGCCCTTGGCCAGCCCTTCGTGGTGGAGAACAAGGTGGGTGCCGCCGGCAACATCGGCGTCGAGCAGATCGCCAAGGCCATGCCCGATGGCTACACCGTGGGCATCGTGCCCGTGGGCAACGTGGCGGTGAACCCGAGCCTCTTTCCCACGCTGCCCTACAAGGCCAGCGAGCTGGCGCCCGTCGCCATGCTCGCGACCGTCGAGAACGTGCTGGTGGTCAACGCGGACGTGCCCGCCAAGTCGCTCAAGGAACTGCTCGCGCTCGCAAAGCAGAAGCCCGGCACGCTCAGCTTCGCATCGCCCGGCGCGGGCAGCCAGGCGCACCTGGCCGGCGAGCTGATGGCGCTCAGTGCCGAGGTGAAGCTCATTCACGTGCCCTACAAGGGCATCGGCCCCGCACTCAACGACGTGGTGGGTGGGCAGGTGACCATGATGTTCGGCGCCATGTCGGCGGTGCTGCCGCACGTCAAGTCGGGCAAGCTGCGTGCGCTCGGCGTCGCCAGCATCAAGCGCTCGGCCACCATGCCCGAGCTGCCGACCATCGCCGAGCAAGGGCTGCCGCGCTTCGAAGCCGTGTCCTGGTATGCGCTGATGGCGCCGGCCGGCACGCCCGCGCCCATCATCGATCGGCTCAATGCCGAGAGCGCGCGTGCGCTCGCCAAGCCCGCGATCCGGGAGAAGTTCGCGGCGCAGGGGCTCGAGCCCGGCGGCGGCAAGCCGCAGGAGCTCGCCACCGAGATCCAGGCCGAGACCGTGCGCTGGGCCGATGTGATCCGCAAGCAGAACATCAAGCCGGAATGATGGCGCTTCATCGCTTCTCGCGCGCCACGCTGCCCGCGACGCCCTGGAAGAACGGCGGCGGCACCACGCAGGAGATTGCCTGCTGGCCGCCGGGCGCCGGCCTGTCCGACTTCGGCTGGCGCGTGAGCATCGCGACCATCGCGGCTGCGGGGCCCTTCTCGGTCTTCGCGGGCGTGGACCGCAGCATCACGCTGCTGGATGGCGAGGGCGTTCGCCTGCACTCGCGCGATGGGCGCATCGATCATCGGCTCGACATGCCGCACCGGCCCTTCGCCTTTCCCGGCGATGCGGAGATCGATTGCACGCTGCAGTGCGGCGCGTCGAGCGACTTCAATGTGATGACGCGGCGCGGACAGTGGCGCGCGGAGGTGCAGGTGCTCGACGGCGCAGCCAAGATTGCGCCCGCCTCGCATGGCGTGCTGCTGGCCTTGCGTGGCGACTGGCGCCTGGATGGCGAAGGTCAGCTCTGCCGCGAAGGCGAGGGCCTGCATTGGACCGAGGCGCCGCACGCGTGGCAGGCCGCGCCGGCGAGCCCGGATGCACGCCTGGCCGTGGTGCGCATCCTGCCCGCCGACCCGCGGCCTTGAGAGACGAACCATGACAACCCCGAACCAACTTCCTTCCGCCGACGGCCTGTGGACGGGCCTGCGGCTGGCGCCCGGCGCGGCACCCGATGTGTCGCTGCCCGAGGGTGCGCAAGCGGCAATCGCCGTGGAGCAGGGCCGTATCGGCTGGATCGGCGACAGCGGCGCCGTGCCCGAGCGCTTTGCCAATGCGCCACGTCACGACGGCGCAGGCGCGCTCGTCACCCCCGGCCTGATCGACTGCCACACGCACCTGGTCTACGGCGGCCAGCGCGCCAACGAGTTCGCGATGCGCCTCGCGGGGGCGAGCTACGAGGAGATTGCGAAAGCCGGCGGCGGCATCGTCTCCTCGGTGCGCGCCACGCGCGAGGCCGACGAGGACCAGCTCTTCGTCCAGGCCGCGCCGCGGCTGGAGCAGCTGCTGGCCGATGGCGTGTGCGCGATCGAGATCAAGTCCGGCTACGGCCTCTCGCTCGAACACGAGCGCAAGCAGCTGCGCGTGGCGCGGCGGCTGGGCGAGGTGTATGGCGTGACCGTGCGCACCACCTTCCTCGGTGCCCATGCGCTGCCGCCGGAGTACGCGGGCCGCAGCGGCGACTACATCGAAGCCGTGTGCCGGGAGATGATGCCCGCGCTCGCTGCCGAGGGGCTGATCGACGCGGTCGATGTCTTCTGCGAACGCATTGCTTTTTCGCTGGAAGAGACCGAGCGCGTGTTCCAGGCGGCCCGCGCGCTGGGCCTGCCGGTCAAGCTGCATGCCGAGCAGCTGTCCGACATGGGCGGTGCGGCGCTGGCGGCGCGCTACGGGGCGCTGTCGTGCGACCACATCGAGCACCTCTCCCCCGAGGGCATCGCCGCCATGCGCGAGGCCGGCACGGTGGCCGTGCTGCTGCCGGGCGCCTACTACACGCTGCGCGACACGCACCTGCCGCCCATCGAGGCGCTGCGCACGGCCGGCGTGCCGATGGCCGTGTCGACCGACCACAACCCCGGCACCTCGCCGGCGCTGAGCCTGCTGCTGATGGTGAACATGGCCTGCACGCTGTTCCGCCTGACGGTGCCCGAGGCGCTGGCCGGGGTCACCGTGCATGCGGCGAAGGCACTGGGCCTCGAGGACACGCATGGCGTGCTCGGCGTGGGGCGGCCGGCCGACTTCGTACTGTGGGACGTGCGCGAGGCGGCCGAGTTGGCGTACTGGCTCGGCCACAGGCCTGCGCGCATCGTGGTGCGGCAGGGGCGTGTTGCTTTTCCCTCTCCCTCCGGGAGAGGGCAGGGTGAGGGCAGGCGACCGTGAGCAACGCGCTCTTCGCGCAAGATGCGCTGCTTCCGGCAGGCTGGTCGAAGGACGTCCTGCTGACGTGGAACGACGCAGGCCAGCTCATGCGGGTGCAGGTCGATACGCAACCACATGCAGGCACGCCGACCGCAAGCGGCCCCATCATCCCCGGCATGCCCAACCTGCATTCGCACGCCTTCCAGCGTGCCTTCGCCGGCCTCACCGAATTCCGCGGCAGCGGCGAAGACAGCTTCTGGAGCTGGCGCAGCCTGATGTACCGCTTCGCGGCGCAACTCTCTCCGGCGCAGGTGGAGGCCATCGCCACCTGGCTCTATGTCGAGATGCTCGAAGCCGGCTACACCTCGGTCTGCGAGTTCCACTACCTGCACCACGACCGCGACGGCCGGCCCTATGCCGACGATGCCGAGCTTGCGCTAGCGCTGCTGCGCGCAGCCGACCGTGCTGGCATCGGCCTGACCCTGCTGCCCGTGCTCTACCAGGCCAGCGGCTTCGGCGGCCAGCCGCCGAACGCGGGGCAAGGGCGCTTCGTGCGTTCGACGGAATCGATGCTGCGGCTGCTTGAGCGCCTGCGCCCCGCGTGCGAGTCGCAGCGCGCGCGCCTCGGCCTCGCGCCGCATTCGCTGCGCGCGGTCGCGCCCGAGGCCTTGCGCGATGTACTCGTTGGGTTGGATGCGATCGATGCCACCGCGCCCATCCACATCCACATCGCCGAGCAGACCGCCGAGGTCGAGGCCTGCCTCGCCTGGAGCGGCCAGCGCCCCGTCGCCTGGCTGCTCGACCATGCGCCGGTCGATGCCCGCTGGTGCCTGGTCCATGCCACGCACATGGATGCGGACGAGTACCGCCGTGCGGCCGCGAGCGCCGTGGTCGCGGGGCTGTGCCCTACCACCGAGGCCAACCTCGGCGACGGCCTGTTCGACTTCGGTGCCTGGCGCGCGAACGGCGGGCGCTGGGGCGTGGGCTCCGACAGCCACGCGTGCGTCAACGTGGCCGAGGAACTGCTGATGCTCGAATACGGCCAGCGCCTCGCGACCCGGCAGCGCAACATCGGCGCCGATGCGGCCCAGCCCAGCGTCGCGACCGCCCTGACGCTCGCGGCCGTGCAGGGCGGGGCGCAGGCTTCAGGTCGCGCGGTGGCGGGCCTGGCTGTGGGCCAGCAGGCCGACTTTGTGATGCTCGACGCCGACCACCCCGCGCTCGCCGGCCTCGGCGGAAGCGACATGCTGTCCTCGCACGTCTTCGCCAGCCATCGCAGCAACGCGATCGCCGCGGCCTGGGTGGCCGGCCGGCCACGCGTCGCCGGCGGACGGCATCCTCTTCACCACGATGCGGCGGCGGCCTTCGTCGCGGCGCGCAGCCAATTGCTCACGGATTCACCGTCATGAACTTCTTCGAAACCACCGAGCCGCCCTTCCGCTTCCGCCAGGGCACGCGACCGCTGCTGATCTCCATGCCGCATGTCGGCACCCACGTCCCGCCCGCGCTCGCCGCGCGGCTGACCGAGGAGGCGAGGCAGGTGCCCGACACCGATTGGCACCTGGAGCGCCTTTACGACTTCGCCGACGAGCTGGGCGCTTCCGTGCTCGTGGCGACGCATTCGCGCTACGTGATCGACCTGAACCGGCCGCCGGACAACCAGAACCTCTACCCGGGCCAGGACACCACCGGCCTGTGCCCCGTCGACACCTTCGACAAGACCGCGCTCTACGCCGCCGGCGATGTGCCGGGCGAGGCTGAGATTGCGGCGCGCGTGGATGCGATCTGGAGGCCGTATCACCAGAAGCTGGCGGCCGAACTGGAGCGCATGAAGCAGTTGCACGGCACCGTCGCGCTGTGGGACGCGCATTCGATCCGCTCGGTGCTGCCGCGCTTCTTCGAAGGACGGCTGACCGATCTCAATCTAGGGACTGGGGGAGGAACGAGCTGCGATCCGGCGCTGGCTGATGCGCTGCTCCGGATCGCCTCATCGGCTAGCGGCCATACCGCGGTGTTGGACGGCCGCTTCAAGGGAGGGCATATCACGCGCACCTACGGCAATCCCGCGGGCGGCGTGCATGCGGTGCAGCTCGAAATGACGCAGGCGAGCTACATGGAGGAGCAGCTGCCCTTTGCGTACCTGCCCGAAACCGCCATCCGCGTGCAGCCGGTGGTGCGGAGGATGGTGGAGGAGGTGTTGGAGTTTGTCGAAAATCGGTAATGAATTCTTCCAACTACCATCACCCCCTGCCCGACTGCGAGCAGAAAATTGCAATCAAAGAACCGAGCAACGCAGGCGTCCTCGGTCTCAAATCAAAGATCGCCCTGAGTCTGAATTAAACGTTCACGCTTATCGGCCTCAACCTGAATTCTCAGTTGCCAATTGAGTTCGGTACTCAATAATTCAAAAGAGGGAATGCCTTTTTTTTCTTTGCCTTTTTTCATTGCGCTGAAGGCAAATTGGAATGCACCTTGCTGCTTGGGGCTAAGGAATTCCTTTAACTCATTGAAGAGAACTTCCAGGTTGGTGGCCAAACTTTCAGTTGAAAAACGCACCGAATGTGACGCGAAGATCTCAATCTCCGGGTGAATAATTTTGTCAAGAACGGTTTCTTCGCTATAGAGATAACGAAGAAGGTTCAAGGCTCGCATTGCCTTGCTCGCAGAGTCTGGGTAATTTAGTTCCCGTATCATGGGGCCGACCAGTTGAAGCCTGAGTTTCCCATCCAATTGATCAAAATCTGATGATCCCAATTCCTTGCGTTGCCTGAGATTCAAGTGCTTCTCCACGGAGAGGTAAAGAAGTCTTAGACATGTGATTTTCTCTTCGTTTAAAAATTTAAACGCATCTTTCGGGAACAATTCAATTTCCGGGTGACAGCTTTTGTCAAGAACGGTCACTCCACTATTGACATAGTGAAGAATGTTCAGGGACCGCAACATCTCACTTGCAGAGCCTGGCTCATTCAGCTCCTGGATCATGTCACCGACGGGTCTTGCAATTTGCTTGATCTGGCTAGCTTTTGAGGGAAGAATGCTCGACCTATTTTTGTGCGCAAGTTGTTTCCTTGCGTCAGTCGTTATTCTCTGTTTTTGATAAAACTCGGAATCCTCATCGACTGTAATTGCATGATGAAACTCAACCAATTCAAGCTTGGCAGTTTCAAAGCGCTCTTCGCTCTCGTTTTTCTTTTCTGCATTGACGACGTCTTCTGCAATGGCGACGTCTTCTGCAATGGCGACGTCTTCTGCAATGGCGACGTTCTCTGCAATGACGACATTTTCTTCAATGACGACGTCTTCTGCAATGACAGGTTCGAGTGATTTATCGGATTTTTTCTTCTCCATAATGGGCGAGCGTTTGGTTGTCGAATATTTGCCTCGCGGACTCACCGCGTCAGACATTTTCGCTGAAAACACCGGCGGTTCAATTTTGGTTAGGCCTGCTTCCGGTTTGCCCTTGCGACGAGCAGGCGTCAGACCGATAGGAGTTCTTTCTGTTGTACTTCGAATTCTGGAGTCTCTGGGGGTGGTTGATTTGTATTTTTTCGGTACAAGATTTGATTTCTCCTTTTTTTCAGGAACGATGATGTTTAGAATTTTTTCCTCGGGCCTTTGAGCGCCTTCATTTGTTTTTTCTTGATCTTTATCTCTGTAAAGTGGGTTTACAAACGTTTTTGTATGTAACTGCTTTTCTCCATGATTTTTCCTTTAAAAACAATAAATATGTGAATTGGAACTTCTGAGGGATGTCACGTGACGCGATCTATTTTGCTGGCAAGGTTGGCGTTTGAATTTTCCGAAATCCGGTGAGAAATGCCATTTAGGCCGGTGTGCAATCGAGGGGCATTGGCAGAACCACAGCACAGATTTCGGCCGTCGAAGCATTCGAATTGATCTGTTGATGTGGCTGGCTTGGGGTTTTGCGCGAATATCTTCATCTGAACTTCAGCGGCATCGATGAGTGCGAGAGGTGCCCGTTGTATGAAGGGTTGAGGTGTAGGCGCGGCGGTTGCTTCTTATTGCCGAGGATGCAAGCTTGCACGCTCAAGTTGCTCAGATTAATTGCTTTTGCCGTCATCAATTTTCAGATCCAGAGCCTGCGTCGCTTGGGCTGTTTTGAATGACGGTATTTGAGCGAGGAACAGTTTCCCGTCGGAGGCGATAAGTCGTCGGCAAGTTCTTTGCATGGCTTACGCGCTGCAATTGTCGCCGAACAGGCTTTTTTTCTGGACTATTGGCTCCTGATGGGTTTCGAACCGGAATCTCATGAGCTTCTATTCTCAAATCGTCCAAAGAGGCTGCGAGTTTGTTCGATTTTTTCGATTCCTTTTGCGGATTATTCGATTCTTTCAAGGCGTCTGAGAACTCGTCCTCCAACTCGGCTGCGAGGTCGTCGAGTTTTTGATCAAAATTGACGATGTCATTTTCATTGAGTCGACAAAGGGGCCTTGGGCTCAATGAATACGTTGGTAAAAATTGCGGTGAACTATTTTTCGTTTCTTGAGGTTCGAGCTTGATTGATTTGAGGAAGGCCGGCCGCTTGCCGGAGCGAGATTCCGTGGGGCGGCGCTGGACGTTGCTGCGTAAGGTCTCTCCGGGCGGCATCTCTAGATGAATTTCGGATGGCGAATCGACGCTTTCGGAGTTTGGCTGCGGTTGCGCGAGTTTGGTGTGGTCTGTCGTAGACACGAGAAGCAGATGGAGTATTGGCGAAGGCGGATTATCCGGAGCAGATGTTTGGCTTTCCGGTTTTCCTGTTGCTTCCGCCGTCAAGTCGTCTTGAAATTCCTGCCGGAGGACCGGCATCTGAGGCCGCTCTGACGGCGATTGCGGGACAAGGGACGCTAAGTTCTCTGGCTTCGGAGGTATCTGCCTATTTTTGCTTTGGACCTTGTGAGCCGAGTCGGGCGGGGTTGGAAGTGATCTTCCGGTGTTGTTATATGATTTTCCAGTGTTCATTAATCGAGTTTCCGATGGTTGTATGAAACAGTTGAGAAATGGCAAACGCCAGTCAAGCCAGCACGCTGGTCAGGAGGACGCCGTGGCCGTCTGACGCCCGCACGCCGATGACTTCCCGCGCCGTCTTGGTTTCCTCAAGGTGAAAACGAAGCATCTCCGCCACGAATTCGCCATCGAGCGCTTCGTCATCGCGAAGCTCGCCGCAAAAAATCGCACGCGACGAGCCGGCGTCGAATGCGTAGGCGCCTCGGAGCGTTCCGTGCGTGCGCAGGTTGAGCTGCAGGAGCTGCTCGCAAACCTCGGCGCGCTCGTGCGAGTCGGTGTCGCCCAGGTCGATGTAGAAGAAGAGCGCGTCGCCGTCTTCCGTGTCCTCGAAGTCCATCAGGACTTCGACCTCGTCGATCGAGAGTGAGTAGCGCCCGTCCTGCTTCGAAGGTTCGACATGCAATGCACGGGCGGCGGCTTCGCAGATGCCGTTGAATTGGCTTTGGTTCATGGTGGAGTTCCTGATTGCGCCCTTGTCCACAGCGGACTCAGCAGCGCGCCTAAGTGCGTAACCCCTGGCGGCGGGTTGGTTCCATCCGTTCATTCGGAGGCGCAAGGCCAAGGCTCCGAAAGGGATGTCGAGCCCTTCCTACAATCCCCCCCATGAAGCCCCTCGCCTACACGCGCGCCCAGCAGCTCCCCGCCATCCTCGCCACCCGCATCGCCATCCTCGACGGCGCCATGGGAACGATGATCCAGCGCTTCAAGCTCACCGAAGCTCAGTACCGCGGCGAGCGCTTCAAGGACTTTCCGCGCGACGTGAAGGGCAACAACGAGTTGCTCTCGCTGACCCGCCCCGAGGTAATCCGCGACATTCACGAGGGCTACCTGGCCGCCGGCGCCGACCTGATCGAGACCAACACCTTCGGCGCCACCCGCATCGCGCAGGAGGACTACAAGATGGCCGATCTCGCGCGCGAGATGAACCTCGAATCGGCCCGCATCGCGCGCGCCGCCTGCGACAAGTTCAGCACGCCCGACAAGCCGCGCTTCGTGGCCGGCGCCCTCGGCCCGACGCCCAAGACCGCCAGCATCAGCCCCGACGTGAACGATCCCGGCGCGCGCAACGTGAGCTTCGAGGAGCTGCGCGCCTCCTACTACGAGCAGGTGGAGGCGCTGGTCGAAGGCGGCGCCGACGTGCTGCTGGTCGAGACCATCTTCGACACGCTCAACGCCAAGGCCGCGCTGTTCGCGGTCGACGAGTACTTCGAGGCGAGCGGCGAGCGCCTGCCGCTGATCATCAGCGGCACGGTGACCGACGCCTCCGGCCGCATCCTCAGCGGGCAAACCGTCACCGCCTTCTGGCACAGCGTGCGCCATGCGCGTCCGCTGGCCATCGGGCTGAACTGCGCGCTGGGCGCGGCGCTGATGCGGCCCTACATCCAGGAGCTGGCGCGGGTGGCCGACGACACCTTCATCAGCTGCTACCCCAATGCCGGCCTGCCCAATCCGATGAGCGAGACGGGCTTCGACGAGACGCCCGAGGTCACTTCGCGCCTCCTGCACGAGTTCGCCGCCGAAGGGCTGGTCAACATCGTGGGCGGCTGCTGCGGCACTACGCCGGAGCACATCGCGGCCATCGGGCAGGCGGTGTCGCCGCTGGCGGGGCGGGCGCTGCATCGCGCCGCCTTCTATTCCGAGGCCGAGGCGGCCTGAGCGCGGCCAGCGGCCTGTAAAGGCCGGATGAAGAAGCTCTCCAAGGGTTATGGCGGTGCACCGCCTCCCCAGCGGCGCCGTTGGACGGGAAGGCCGTGGCCCAATGGCAACCCCTGGGCGCGCGGCCTGCCCTGAAGTTCATCAAGGAGGCACCATGAACAACAAGCTCGCGAAACGCTGGATCGGCATCGGAACTCTCGCGCTCGCGCTTCCGATTGCCGCGGCGGCCCAGGAGGCCGTCGCGCGCAGCACCGTCAACCTCCGGGCGGGCCCTTCGGGCGATTACCCGGTGGTGGCCCGGCTGGGCCCCGGCCAGCCCTTCGAGGTGCTGGGCTGCATCAGCGGCTACAGCTGGTGCGACGTGGTGCTGCCAGACGGCCTGCGCGGCTGGGTGTATGCAGGCGCCATCGACTACATCTACGACAACCGGCGCCTGCCCCTGGCGAGCTACGGCGCGACCATCGGCGTGCCGATCGTCGGCTTCACGATCGGCAACTACTGGGCCGACCATTACCGCGACCGGCCGTGGTACCGCGAGCAGCGCTGGTGGCATGGTCATCGGCCGCCGCCCCCGGTGGCAGGCTGGCGCCCGGTGCCGGCGCCGCGGCCGGACTGGCAGCCGCGGCCCTGGCATGACCGCGACTCGGGTTATCGGCCGCATCCGGGCCGTGGCTACCAGCCGCATCCGGACCCGGGCTTCCGGCCGCAGCCGGGCTGGCAGCAGCCGCCCGGGCAGCGCCCGCCGCAGGATCACGGGTTCCGGCCGCCGCGGCCCGATCGTGACGTTCGGCCGCCGCAACCGGGGCCTGACTTCCGGCAGCCGCGGGCCGTTCCTGGGGTGGTGCCGCCCCAGCAGCACGCTCAGCCGCCGGGCATGCAGCCAGGGGCTCGTCCGCCGCAGGTGCATCCGGGGCAAGCGGGCGGTCGGCCGCCCGGGCCGGCTCCGGCCATGCCCGGGGCGGATCTGCGGCAGCGGCAGATGGACCGGATCAACCGGCCGCCATCGTCGTCGGACGATCGGCCTTAGGGGGCGATACAGAGACCGTCACGTTGAAATCATGTGGCGGTGGATGCGCCCGGTGCCCTCACCCCAGCCCTCTCCCAGGGGGAGAGGGAGCAATACGGAGCGCAAGGCAAACCTTATTTCTTCTTGCGCGCGATCAGCGCCACGAAGCGCTGTGCGCCCAGGCCCAGCGGGCGCTCGCGCGACCAGACCACGTCCACCCACAGGTCCAGCCCATTCGAGAGGTTCTCGAAGGGAATTTCCACCAACGCCCCCGCCGCCACGTGCGGCCGGGCGAAGTTGCGCGGCAGCCAGCCCCAGCCCAGGCCGGCGGTGATCAGGCTCAGGGCGGCCAGCGCGTTGTCGGTGCGCCAGACATGGCGCGCAAACTCGAAGCGCGGGTCGCGGGTGGCCAGGTCGCGGCCCGCCACCACGATCTGGCGGGTGGTTCGCAGATGGTCCTCGCGCAGGCGGCCGCCGGCGCTGGCCAGCACCGGGTGGGCGGGCGCGATCACCGCCACCATCATCTCGTTGGCCACTTCCTGAAAGGCCTCACGCCCGTCCAGGCTGGGGCGCTCGAAGACCAGCGCCAGCTGCGCCCGGCCGCTGTGCAGCAGGGCCAGCGCATCGGCCTGCGGCGCGGCCAGCACCTCGACTTCCAGCTGCGGATATTCCTGCGCCAGCGTGGCCAGCGGCCCGCTCCACGGCGCGGCCAGGAGCTCGGGCGCGATGGCCAGCGTCAGCCGGTTTTCCAGGCCCTGGGTCAGGGCCAGCGCCTGCACCTGCAACTGCTGGAGCTGGGCCGCCAGCAGCCGCGCCTGCGGCTCCAGGGAGCGCGCGGCGGCGGTGGGCTGGGGCTCGCGGCCGCTGCGGTCGAAAAGCGAGAGGTCCAGCTCCGCCTCGAGGTTGGCGATCGCCATGCTGACGGCCGAGGGCACGCGGTGCAGCGCCCGGGCGGCAGCCGAGAAGGAGCCATGATCGAGCACGGCCAGGAAGACCTCCACGTTGTCGCTGCTGAAGCTCATCGATCTGTCAATAAAACTGAAGGAAGATGACTTCTTATATCAGTGACAGACACATAAAGTCGAGCCCAACGCAGCAACAAAACGGGAATGATTTCATGCAAGGGCTCAAGCGCCGGATCGTCTACATCTCGCTCTACGAGGCCATCGCCATCGTCGCGGCCAGTGCCGGGCTGGCGCTGATGACGGGCCAGAGCGCCGGCCATTCCGGCGTGGCGGCCGTGCTGGCCTCGGGCATCGCCATCCTCTGGAACCTCACGTTCAATGCCCTGTTCGAGCGCTGGGAGTCGCGCCAGGCCGTGCGCGGCCGGAGCCTGCGCCGCCGTATCGCCCACGCGATCGGCTTCGAGGGCGGGCTGGTGGCCTTCCTGGTGCCGGTCTTCGCCTGGTGGCTGGACGTGAGCCTGTGGCAGGCGCTGGTGATGGACCTGGGCCTGGTGGTGTTCTTCCTCATCTACACCTTCGTCTTCAACTGGGCCTTCGACGGGATCTTCGGCCTGCCCGCTTCGGCGTCCGGCGCGGTGCAGCCGGCGTAAAATCGCCGGCTCCCAAGGAGCGTTGCAGCGCGGCCTCCCTTGTCGAGGGCGCCGCGTCAGGCTTGGGCTTCCATCTTCTGGAGTGCAACGACGCTCGCCTGATTTCCGTTCGCAGGTGAGCCCATGTCTTCCGATTCTTCCTCTCCCGTCCCAATCTCCCCGCCCCCGATGAAGCTGTCCGGCCTGGAGCCGGTGCGCATCGGCGAGGGCACGCTGTTCGTCAACATCGGCGAGCGCACCAACGTCACCGGCTCCAAGGCCTTCGCCCGCATGATCCTCAACGGCCAGTTCGAGGAAGCATTGGCGGTGGCGCGCCAGCAGGTCGAAAACGGCGCGCAGGTGATCGACATCAACATGGACGAGGCCATGCTCGACAGCAAGGCCGCGATGGTGCGCTTCCTCAACCTCATCGCCAGCGAGCCCGACATCGCGCGCGTGCCGATCATGATCGACAGCTCCAAGTGGGAGGTGATCGAGGCCGGCCTGCGCTGCATCCAGGGCAAGGGCATCGTCAACTCGATCAGCATGAAGGAGGGCGTGGAGGGCTTCAAGCACCAGGCGACGCTGCTGCGCCGCTACGGCGCCGCGGCGGTCGTGATGGCCTTCGACGAGAAGGGCCAGGCCGACACCTACGAACGCAAGATCGAGATCTGCGAGCGCGCCTACCGCATCCTGGTCGACGAGGTGGGCTTCCCGCCCGAGGACATCATCTTCGACCCCAACATCTTCGCGATCGCCACCGGCATCGAGGAGCACAACAACTACGCGGTGGACTTCATCGAGGCCACGCGCTGGATCAAGAAGAACCTGCCGGGCGCGAAGGTCTCGGGCGGCGTGTCGAACGTGAGTTTCAGCTTCCGCGGCAACGACCCGGTGCGCGAGGCCATTCACACGGTGTTCCTCTACCACGCGATCCAGGCCGGCATGGACATGGGCATCGTCAACGCCGGCATGGTCGGCGTGTACGACGACCTCGAGGCGGGTCTGCGCGAGCGCGTGGAGGACGTGGTGCTCAACCGCCGGCCTGACGCTGGCGAGCGCCTGGTTGAGGTGGCCGAGAGCGCCAAGAGCGGCGCCAAGGACGACAGCAAGAAGCTCGAATGGCGCGGCACGCCGGAGCAGCCGGTCTCGGTCAGCCAGCGCCTGTCGCATGCGCTGGTGCACGGCATCACCGACTTCATCGTCGAGGACACCGAGGAGGCCTACCAGGCCATCCTGGCCAAGGGCGGCCGGCCGCTGCACGTGATCGAGGGCCCGCTGATGGACGGCATGAACGTGGTCGGCGACCTGTTCGGCGCCGGCAAGATGTTCCTGCCCCAGGTGGTGAAGTCGGCGCGCGTGATGAAGCAGGCCGTGGCGCACCTGATCCCCTACATCGAGGAAGAAAAGCGCCAGGACGAGGCCGCGGGCCGCGACGTGCGCAGCAAGGGCAAGATCATCATCGCCACCGTCAAGGGCGACGTGCATGACATCGGCAAGAACATCGTCACCGTCGTGCTCCAGTGCAACAACTTCGAAGTGGTGAACATGGGCGTGATGGTCCCTTGCCACGAGATCCTGGCGCGTGCCAAGGTCGAGGGCGCGGACATCGTGGGCCTGTCGGGCCTGATCACGCCCAGCCTCGAGGAGATGCAGTACGTCGCCGGCGAGATGCAGAAAGACGAGCATTTCCGCATCCGCAAGATCCCGCTGCTGATCGGCGGCGCCACCACCAGCCGCGTACACACGGCGGTGAAGATCGCGCCGCACTACGAGGGGCCGGTGGTCTACGTGCCCGATGCCTCGCGCAGCGTGAGCGTGGCGCAGTCGCTGCTTTCGGACCAGGCCGCGGCCTACATCGACGAGCTCAACACCGACTACGACAAGGTGCGGCACCTGCATGCCAACAAGAAGCAGGTGCCGCTGTGGCCGCTGGCCAAGGCGCGCGCCAACAAGACGCCGATCGACTGGCAGGGCTATGTGCCGCCGGTGCCGAAGTTCATCGGCCGGCGCGTGTTCCGCAACTTCGACCTGACCGAGCTGGCGAAGTACATCGACTGGGGCCCCTTCTTCCAGACCTGGGACCTGGCCGGCCCCTTCCCCGCGATCCTCAAGGACGAGGTGGTGGGCAGCGAGGCGGTGCGCGTCTTCGGCGACGGCCAGCGCATGCTCAAGCGGCTGATCGAGGGCCGCTGGCTCACGGCCAACGGCGTGATCGGCTTCTGGCCCGCCAACACGGTGAACCACGACGACATCGCGCTCTACACCGACGAGACCCGCACCCAGGCCGCGCTCACCTGGTACGGCCTGCGCCAGCAAACCGAGAAGCAGGCAATCGAGGGCGTGATGCGCCCCAGCCGCTGCCTGGCCGACTTCGTGGCGCCGCGCGACAGCGGCGTGGCGGATTACGTGGGCATGTTCGCCGTCACCGCGGGCATCGGCGTCGAGAAGAAGGAGAAGTTCTTCATCGACGACCTCGACGACTACTCGGCCATCATGCTGAAGGCCCTGGCCGACCGGCTGGCCGAGGCCTTCGCGGAGGCGCTGCACCACCGCGTGCGCACCGACCTCTGGGGCTATGCGCACGACGAGGCCCTGAGCAACGAGGCGATGATCGCCGAGAAGTACCGCGGCATCCGCCCCGCGCCCGGCTACCCCGCCTGCCCGGACCACAGCGTGAAGGGCCCGATGTTCGACGTGCTGCAGTGCCAGGACATCGGCATGACGCTGACGGAGAGCCTGGCCATGATGCCCGCCGCCAGCGTCAGCGGCTTCTACCTGAGCCATCCGGAAGCCACCTACTTCAACGTCGGCAAGATCGGGCACGACCAGCTTCAGGACCAGGCCGCGCGGCGCCACGAGAGCGAGGCGGACCTGGAGCGGCTGCTGGCGCCCAATCTCTGATGTTCGAGAAACTCACATTCGCGGCCGCGCACTACGCGGCGCTCGCGATCTTCGTTGCTGCGTGCTGGGGCTTCGGACGGGCGCTGTTCGCGCGCCTCGGGGGGCTGGTCCATCCCGACTTCTGGCTCGAGACGGCGATGACCACGGCGCTCGGCGTCGGCATCTTCATCTGCGTGTTCCAGGCCCTGGGCATCGCGGGCCTGCTCAACCTCCCCGGCGTGCTGCTGACGGTCGCGGTCGGCTTCGCCGCGGCCTGCGTGCAGGTCCCCGCCTGGCTGCGGCAGGCGCGCGCCCTCGAGCCCGGGCCGTCCCTGTCGTGGGTCGAGAAGGCGGCCCTGGCCGCGCTCGCGCTGGTCGCGCTGCCCACGCTGCTGGCGCCGCTGGCGCCGCCGGCGGCCTTCGACGAGCTGATGTACCACCTGCCCTATGCGCGCCAGGTGGCCCAGAGCGGCACGCTGGGCATCCACGAGTGGCTGCGCTACCCGTGGTTCCCGTACAACTACAACCTGCTCTATGCCGGCGCGCTGCTGGTCGGCGACGACGCGCTGCCGCATTTCATGAACGGGCTGGCGGGTTGGCTGTCGGTGTGGATGGTCTACCGCCTGGGCGTGCAGTACCTGAACCGGGTGCTGGCCTGTGCGGCCGCCGCCATCTGGCTCGGCATCGGCGACTACTCGAACGCGCTGATCGACATGGGCGTCGCCCTGTTCATCGTGTCCGCCTGGATCGCCCTGTGGTGGTGGAACGAGTCGCACGCGGCGCAGCCGGCGCAGGGCGCGCGCTGGCTGGCCCTGGCCGCCTTCTTCCTCGGCCTCGCGGCCGGTTCCAAGTACCAGGCGCTGACCTTTCTGCCGCTGGCCGCGTGGTTCGTGATCCGGCGCGAGCGGCGGCCGGCCGTCTGGGCGGTGGGGCTCCTGTGCTTCCTGCTGCCCTGCGTCTACTGGTACGCGCGCAACGCCGTGATGACCGGCGACCCCTTCAACCCGATCGGCGCCAAGGTGTTCGGCTTCAGCAACTGGAACCTGGCCGACTACAAGAACCAGGTCGACGACGTGCGCGCCCATGCCGCGCTGCCCAACTTCCTGATCTGGCCGGTGGTGCTCGCGCCCTTCAGCCTGGCCTGGCGGCGCTCGCCCGCGGTGCATGCGGCGATCGTGTTCTGCGCCTACTCGCTGCTCGTGTGGGCCCTGACCTCGCGCTATCCGCGCTACATGACGGCCTCTTTCCCGCTGCTCGCGCTGGTGGCGGTGCTGGGGTGGCAGGTGCTGCTGGGGTGGATCGCCGGCGGGCTGCGCAGGCTGCTGCCCGTGGGCGGCGGTGCCGGCTGGCCGGTGCGTGCGGGCGGCATCGCGGCTGGCCTGTTCCTGGCCGTGCTGGCGGCGGTGTCGGTCCGGCACACCACGCGCGAGCTGGCCAAGGTGTCGCCCACGCCCGCGGCCCGCGAGGCCTTCCTGCGGGCCAACGTGCCGGGCTATGCCGTGATGAACCACGTGCGCGAGCACGCCAAGGGCCGCGTCTACCAGATCGCGCTGAGCGAGGCCATCTACTACGGGCCCAATCCGATCTGGGGCGATACGCTCGGCCCCTGGCGCTATCCGGATTTCCCGCTGCTGCCGGGCGCCGAGGCCGCGCGCCGGTTCGCCGGGCTGGGCTTCGAGGCCATCGTGATGCCCGATGCAGTGGCGCGCACCCTGACCGCCCATGAGGACTTCAACCGCCACTTCGCCCTGATGTTCGAGCAGGACGGCGCCAAGGCGTACCGTATCCTGCCCCCCGCACCATGAACGAAGCTCCTGTTTCCAACGCCCTGTGGCCCGCGCTGCGCATCGCCGCGGTGATCCCCTGCTACAACGAGGCGCTCGCCATCGCGCAGGTGGTGGACGAGTTCCGCGCCGCGCTGCCGGAGGCCGAGATCCACGTCTTCGACAACGCCTCCAGCGACGACACCGCGGCCATCGCGGGGGCGGCCGGCGCCCAGGTGACCCACGTGGCCCTGCGCGGCAAGGGCAACGTGGCGCGCCGCATGTTCGCGGACGTGGAGGCCGACATCTACGTGATGGTCGACGGCGACGCCACCTACGATCTGGGCGAGCTGCGCCGTCTGGTCGACACGCTGGTGGAGGGCAACCTCGACATGGTCGTGGGCTCGCGCGTGGACGACGGCCACGACGCCCAGACCTACCGCGCCGGCCACCGCTTCGGCAACCGCCTCCTCACCGGCGCGGTGGCGGCGCTCTTCGGCGGCCGGCTCACCGACATGCTCTCGGGCCTGCGCGTGTTCTCGCGGCGCTATGCCAAGTCCTTCCCCGCGGTCTCCGAAGGCTTCGAGATCGAGACCGAGCTCACGGTCCACGCGCTGGAGCTGCGCATGCCCTTCGCCGAGCTGCCGGTGCGCTATCGCTCGCGGCTCGAGGGCTCGCACAGCAAGCTCTCCACCTACCGCGACGGCTGGCGCATCCTCAGGACCATCTGCAAGCTGTTCGTGAGCGAGAGGCCGCTGCTGTTCTTCTCGGTCATCGCGACCGTGCTCGCGCTGGGCTCGGTCCTGGCGGCCGTGCCGCTGGCGCTGACCTACCTCGAGACCGGCCTGGTGCCGCGCCTGCCCACCGCCGTGCTGCTGACCGGCACCATGCTGAGCGCGATGCTCGCCTTTGTCTGCGGCATCGTGCTGCACACCGTGACCAAGGGCCGCCAGGAGGCCAAGCGCCTGCGCTACCTGGCCATTCCGGGCGTGCGGCATCGCGGGCCCGTCGACCGGCCCTGACGATGAAGGCAGGCCGCGAGTTCCTGCTGTTCGCGCTCGCCGGCGTGATCGGCCTGGGCGTCGACGTGGGCGTGCTCTACCTGGCGGCGCCGCTCCTGGGCTGGTATGCGGCGCGCGTGCTGTCCTTCCTCGCGGCCGCGACCGCCACCTGGGCGCTGAACCGGCGCTATGCCTTCGGCACCCGGCATTCGGGCGCCTCGCTGGCGCGCGAATACCTGGGCTACCTGCTGACCATGCTCGGCGGGGCGGTGGTGAACTACGGCGTCTACGTCCTCGTGCTGCACAGCCTCGCCGGGCCCTGGGTGCCCGCGCTGGGCGTGGCGCTGGGCAGCTGCGCGGGGCTGGCGCTGAACTTTCTCGCTGCACGGCAGCTGATCTTCAAGTCCAGGCGCGGGCGCTGAAGGTCGCTTCCCGATGCGCCGGCATGTAAAAGGCGTTGCCGCAAAAGTCAGGGAAAAGTACTATTCTCGGTCCATTTGAGGACGAGTCCGAATCACTGGCGGGAGGGTAACGATGCCGACTTTGCTTGTCATGCGAGGTGCTCGCTTCGCCCGCCGCATCCGCGTCGCCGAAGGCGAGCTCCGGATCGGGCGGTGGGACGGGAACGAGATCGTTCTTCCCAGCCAGAAGGTCAGCCGGGTGCATGCCGTCCTGAGCTGCCAGGGGGCCTTCGCCACGATCAAGGACGCGCACAGCACCAACGGCACCTTCGTCAACGGGACGCGGATCGACTCCATGCCGGTGCTGGACGGCGACCGGCTGCAATTGGCCGACGTCGAGCTCCTGTTCTGCCGCATGGACGATCCCACCGCGGAATTCGCGCAGGCCCGGCCGGCGCCAGCCGCCGCCGACGCGGCCGCGACGGACCTGGCAGGACTGGTCTTCACCGCGTCGCCGAGGGCCTACGACGACGTGCCGACACGCCCATCGCCCCCGGCACGCCGAGCCCAGTCCGTGGGGGAGGGCGTCGCCTTCACCCTGCCGATGCGCGGCCGCGATGTGTCGGCGCTGATCACCTACGACGCCCTGGCCTCGCACTTCGGCGCCTATGCCTTCGGGGAAGAAAGTTGCAGCCGCGCAGTCGATGCCTATGAGGAAAACCACCTCGCCATCCATGTGGCGGCGACCTATCGCTACCAGCAGCTTCCGCAGGAGCCGGTGGTTTTGCGGGCGCGGGATTTTTAGGCGCCTCAGTGCGCGCCCGACATCACCACCGGGATCTCGGTCGCCGGCGGCGTGTTGCGGCTGCGCCCGCAGCGCACGATGCCGTCGATCATCACCATCCCCACGCCCGGGATGTCGCCCAACTGCACGCTTTCCAGCAGCGTCTTGCCGGCCGTGTGCTGGGCCCGGTCCATGAAGACGAAGTCGGCCGCGCGGCCGGGCTCGATCAGCCCGCAGTTCAGCTTGCGGATGCGCGCCGTGTTGCCGGTGGCGAAGCAGAACACCAGCTCGGCCGGGATGTTGGCGAGCGAGGACAGCATCGCGACCATGCGCAGGATGCCCAGCGGCTGCACGCCCGAGCCGGCCGGCCCGTCGGTGCCCAGGATGATGCGGTGCGGGCATTTCAGGTCCAGCGCCGCCTTGGCTGCCGCGATCGCCACGCGCTCGTTGCCGTTGTGCACGATCTCGATGGCGCGCGAAGACTTCTCGCACAGCTCGCACACATGCGCTTCCGGAAGTGAGGTGTGGCCGCCGTTGATGTGGCCGATCACGTCGGCGTCGGCCTCCAGCACCACGTCCTTGTCGATCAGCCCTGAGCCGGGAATCGAGGGCCCTCCGGTGTGGATGGTGCTCTGGATGCCGTACTTGCGCGCCCAGGCCACCATCTCCTTGGCCTCGTAGCCGGCCTTCACCGAGCCCAGGCCCACCTCGCCGAGCAGCCCGACGCCGGCCTCGGCCATCTCCTTGAAGTCGCTCTCGACCATGCCCTTCTCGAGCACCGGCGCGCCCGCCAGCACCTTGACGCCGCCGGGGCGGAAGTTGTCGAAGGCGCGCTGTGCGGTGATGGCCAGGGCCTTCACGCCCACGATGTCCTTGGGCCGGCCTGGCAGGTGGACCTCGCCGGCGGAGATCATGGTGGTCACGCCGCCGTTCATGGTGGAGTCGATCCAGCCCAGCTGGCTCTGCCGCGGCGTCCAGTCGCCGAAGACCGGGTGTACGTGGCTGTCGATCAGGCCGGGCGCAACGCAGGTCTTCTTCACGTCGATGACCGTCTGCGCGCCTTCGCAATTGCAGTCCTCCTCCTTGCCGACGGCGACGATCAACCCGTCGTTCACGACGATCGTGTCGGCATCGAGGATGGGCTTGTCCAGGTCGCCGGACAGCAGCAGACCTATGTTCCGGATGACGACCTTGCCCGACTTTGCGGTGCTTGCGACTTCTGCCATGTCTTGTCCTCGTGGGGTGCTGGGGATGGGGATGCTTCTTCTTCGGAGGGCCCCGCGTCGACCGTGCGCAGCACGGTCTCGATCACGAAGTCCTCCCAATGCGTGACCGCCTCCGGCGTCTCCAGCGGCTCGCCGAGGAAGGCCGTGAGCGTGTGACGATTGGAGGTGTAGAAATAGCCGGTGGAGGCGATCAGCAGATAGAGGTCGCGCGCGGCCACGTCCTTGCGGAACAGGCCCTGCGCCACGCCGCTCTCCAGCAGCTCCTGGATGATCGCGATCGCCTTCGACGAGTACTCGCGTGCGCGCAGCGACTTCGCAATGTGCCGGCCCTTGTGCAGGTTCTCGGTGTTCAGCAGGGTCACGAACTCGGGGTTCTTGCGGTAGTAGCCGAGCACGAAGCGGATCACCGCCGCGAGCGCTTCCACCGGCCGGCTCGCATCGAGGTGCAGCGCGGCCTCGGCATCGTCCATGCGGCGGTAGATGCTTTCGAGCACCGCGATGAACAGCCCTTCCTTGCTGCCGAAGTAGTAGTAGATCATCCGGTCGTACGAGTTGGCGGCCTTCGAGATCTTCTCGACGCTGCCGCCGTCGTAGCCGTACTTGGCGAACACCTTGGTGGCCGCGCGCAGGATGCTGTCGCGCGTGGCCTGCGCGGCGGCCTCGCGCACGCCGGTGCGGCGCGTGGCCGGCTTGGGTGCGCGGGCCGTTGCCATTTACTTTTCGGCGAAGGCGCGTTCGATGACGAAGTCGCCCGGGGTCGACGTGTTGCCTTCCTTGAAGCCGCGGCCTTCGAGGATGTGCTTCAGGTCGACCAGGAGGCCGGGGCTGCCGCACAGCATCACGCGATCTTCCCTCGCATCGAGCGGCGGCAGGCCGAGGTCGTCCGTCAACTTGTTGGTCGCGATCAGGTCGGTGATGCGGCCCATGTTGCGGAACTCCTCGCGCGTCACCGTCGGGTAGTAGAGCAGCTGCTTCTCGACCATCTCGCCCAGGATTTCATGCTTGGGCAGGTGGTCGGTCACCAGGTCGTGATAGGCCAGCTCGTCGATCTGGCGCACGCCGTGAACCAAGACGACCTGCTCGTACTTCTCGTAGGTCTCCGGGTCGCGGATGATGCTCATGAACGGTGCGAGACCGGTGCCCGTGCCGAAGAGGTAGAGCCGCTTGCCCGGCAGGGTGTAGTCGATCAGCAGCGTGCCGGTGGGCTTGCGGCCCACGATGATGGTGTCGCCCACCTGGATGTGCTGCAGCTTCGAGGTGAGCGGCCCTTCCTCGACCTTGATGCTGAGGAACTCCAGATGCTCCTCGTAATTGGGGCTCACGATGCTGTAGGCCCGCAGCAGGGGCTTGTTGTTGACCTTCAGGCCGATCATCGTGAAGTGGCCGTTCGAGAAGCGCAGCGCCGGGTCGCGCGTCGTGGTGAAGGTGAACAGGCGGTCGGTCCAGTGGTGGACGCTCAACACACGTTCTTCGCTGAATGCACTCATAGGAATCAGGGATGGTTGTGGACGAAAAAACGCGCACGGACGGGGTGCGCGGTGACGCGGAGCCGAACACCGTCAGTCTGCCGCAACCCCTCGATTGTCGGCGACACCTGAGAAAACACCATTGCAAGCATCGGGTCTGTTTGCTACATTGACTTCATGTAGTGATCACCACATGAAGTTGTAGTGAATACTACACAAAGCGAAGTTCCAGCACAAGAGAGCCTTCCGGCCCATTTGTTGCACCCCGCCGCCACGAATTTCACGAGAAGCCCGCGATGACCGAACACACCAAGACAGACGGATTGCCCGGCATGGACATGCCGGTGCTTCCCGAGGCCACGGGCCGCTCGGCCCTGCGCAACGAGCGCATGAGCACCAGCAAGGTCGAGTGCAACGCCTGCCCGGTGCTGTGCCAGATCTCCGAGGGGCGCACCGGCGCCTGCGACCGCTATGCCAACCGCGAGGGCGTGCTGGTGCGGGTCGATCCGGTGCTGCTGCTGCGCCGAGAGCTGGTCAGCGAATCGCCCGCGCTGGTGCCCTTCGCGCGCCCCGCGGCCGAGCCGGCGGCGCCGGGCGCCGAGCCTGACTGGAGCGGCGATCTCCTTCACGCCGACGAGGTCTTCGTGACCGGCGTGGGCTCCTCCACCACCTACCCCGACTACAAGCCCGCCCCCTTCATCGTGGCCTCCAAGGCGCAGGGCGTGGACATGGTCACGGTGGTGACCGAGGGCATCTTCAGCTACTGCAGCTTCAAGGTGAAGATCGACACCGACCGCTTCCTCGGCGCCGAGCAGGCCAATGTGCGCTACCGCGGCGAGGTGGTGGGCCATGTCACCACCGCCGAGTACGGCTCGCAGATGCTGTCGCTCGGCGGCGTACACCACCTGACCGGCGGCAGCAAGAAGGAAGGCCGGATGACGGTCGAGCTGATGCAGCTGCTGGGCAACAAGAAGCCGGCCGAGTGCGTGATCGACGGCGGCGCCAGCATGGTGATCCAGGCCGGCCGCGCGCCCATCGTCAATGGCGTCGAGGAAAAGCGCATGCGCGTGGGCTGCGGCTCGGCCGCCATCGGCATCTTCGCGCGCCAGCTCTTCGGCCAGGCCGACGAGGTGGTGGTGGTCGACGACCACATCACCGGCGTGCTCACCGAGCACCAGGCCGGGCGCTGCCTCGACATGCCGCCCTCGGGCATCCAGATGCGCGGGCGCAAGTCCACGCCGGGGCGCTACTTCCAGGTGGCCAATCCGGGCAACGGCTGGGGCGGCACCGACATCGACGATCCGCTGTCGATCATCGAGGGCTGGGAGGAGGGCGTGGCCCGGCCCGGCCTGCGCCTGCTGATGACCTCCACCACCGGCGAGCATGCGGTTTGGTACGTGCTCGACGACGCGCTCAAGCCGGTCGAGCAGCAGATGCCGGCCGAGGTGCGCCGGGTCGTCGAGCGCATCGGCGAGAACTGCGAGCCCTCGATGTGTACCGTGCTCTTCCTCGGCGGTGCCGGCGGCAGCTTGCGCGCGGGCGTGACGGAGAACCCGGTGCTGCTCACGCGCGCCATCAAGCGCGCGCTCGTCAACGTGACCTGCGGCGGCGCGCCGGCCTACGTGTGGCCCGGCGGCGGCATCACCGTGATGGCCGATGTGCTGCGCATGCCCGACAACAGCTTCGGCACCGTGCCCACGCCGGCCATCGTCGCGCCCATCGAGTTCAGCATGCGGCGCGAGGACTACGCGGCGCTGGGCGGCCACATGGAGCATGTGTTCCCGCTCGAGCAGGCGCTGGCGCGCGGCGCCTGGCAGAACGACGGCGCACCGCTGGCGCGCCAATGGCTTCGCATGGACGATGCCAACCCGTGGCCGCTCGGCCAGCCGCCCATGCTCGGCTGATCGGGGTTCCCATGACGGCCCAACGCAGCGCTCTCGAGGGAGGCCGCTGGCATTTCAACCACGGCCCGATCGACATCGTGGCCGAGGCGCATGGCAACGAGGTGGAGGTCGCGGTCGCGCACGAGCTCGCCTGGCGGCGCTTCGGCACGGTGCTCGACGAACTGGTGGGCGAGCTGCGCCTGCTGCGCCAGCCCGTGGGCGAGACCTGTGCGCTGCAGGGCCCGATCGCACGGCGCATGTGGCAGGCCTGTGCGCCTTTCCGTGCCGGTTTCATCACGCCGATGGCCGCCGTGGCGGGCGCCGTCGCGCAGGAGCTCATTGCCTTCTACCGGCGCGAGGGCATCGAGCGTGCGTGGATCAACAACGGCGGCGACATTGCCTTGCACCTTGCGCCGGGCCAGTCGGCGCGCGTCGGCCTGTTCGCCGACCTGGCGCGCTTCGACCTTCGCGAGCGCGGCCCGCTCACCACCGACGGCCAGTTCGAGCTGCGCGCCGAGATGCCCGTGCGCGGCGTCGCCACCAGCGGCTGGCGCGGCCGCAGCTTCTCGCTGGGCATTGCCGACAGCGTGACCGTGCTCGCCGCCACGGCGGCAGAGGCGGATGCGGCCGCCACGGTGATCGCCAACGCGGTGAACGTGGAAGACGCGGGCATCCATCGCCGCCCCGCCGGCGAATGCAAGGACGACAGCGATCTCGGCGACATCCCGGTGACGGTCGATGTCGAGACGCTTGCGCCCGCGCAGGTGCAGCGCGCACTGGAGGCGGGCGCCGCTCGCGCGATGGCCCTGCAACGCTCGGGGCTGATCGGGTCCGCCATGCTGGTTTGCCAGGGGCAATGGCGCCTCGTGGAACCTTTAAGCTCGCCAGCGTCCGGCATTTCCGCGCTAGTGAATTCGCCGCAGGCCGCGGCAGTTGGTTCAGTATTTGCTTAACGAAAAGCAGGACCCTTCGATGATCGATATACGCCGTGTTTTCACCCAGGTCGAGACCATCCACCACGAGTTCGGCCCGCGCGCAGCGACGCCGCTGGTGCGCGGTGCGATCGGCGCGGTGCTCGCCAATCCCTTCGCCGGCCGCTACGAGCCCGACATCCTGCCGATGATGAGCCTGCTCGATCCGGTGGGCGTCGACATGGCGCACCGCCTGCATGCGGCAATGGATGTGCCGCTCGCGCGCATCGCGACCTACGGCAAGGGCGCGATCGTCGGCGCCGCCGGCGAGCTGGAGCATGGCGCGCTGTGGCATGTGCCGGGCGGCTATGCGATGCGGGAGCTGCTGGGTTGGAAGGGCGATCGCGCGGCCTACACCGCCGGCACCGTGGACGAGAAGAAGACCGGGCAGCCGGGTAACGCGCTCTCGATCGTGCCCTCGACGAAGAAGGTGGGGCCGCCCGGCGCGACGCTCGACGTGCCGCTGACCAACATCAACGCCAGCTACGTGCGCGGCCAGTTCGATGCCATCGAGGTGCGCGTGCCGGGTGCACCGGCGTCCGACGAGATTGTCTTCATCCTCGCCATGAGCACCGGCTACCGCGTCCATGAGCGCGTGGGCGGCCTGCGCGCCGAGAACATCGCCAAGTGGGACGGACTGCGCTGAAGCCCCGAAGCAGCAGTGCCCTTCATTCAGAGACACAAGGAAAGAACCATGAGCGCCAACATCCGCAAGCTCGTCGTGCAGATCGACGAAACCCGCAAGGAAATGGGCAAGGCCATCGAGCCGCCCACGCGCCGTGCCGTGGCCATCGCGGTCATCGAGAACCCTTACGCCGGCCGCTACAGCGAATCGCTCGACGAGCTGATCGCCATCGGCGAAGAGCTGGGCGCGCTGCTGGGCCAGAAGGCCGTCCAGGCGCTGGGCATCGAGCCCCGCCAGGCGCAGAGCTACGGCAAGGCCGCGATCGTCGGCGAATCCGGCGAGCTGGAGCATGCCGCTGCCATCCTGCATCCCAAGCTCGGCGCGCCGCTGCGCGTGGCGGTGGAGAAGGGCGCTGCGCTGGTGCCCTCGGCCAAGAAGCGCGGCACGCTGGGCACCGCCATCGACGTGCCGCTGGGCCACAAGGACGCGGCCTTCGTGCGCAGCCACTTCGACGCCGTGGAGGCGCGTGTGTCCGATGCACCGCGCGCCAACGAGATCGTCGTGGCCGTCGCCGTGACCGACAGCGGCCGCCCGCTGCCGCGCATCGGCGGGCTGCAGGTCTCCGAGATCAAGGGCGAGGACGGGCTTCGTTGAGCCGCCACGCCACCTTCCCGATTTTTCACTGTTCGACCCCCAAGGAGCTTTCGATGAACCCCCTGCGTCATGTCTTCAGTGCGGCCGCCGTCGCCTCGCTCGCCGCCACCGCGCTCGTCCCCGCGCATGCGCAGGGCGTGATCAAGATCGGCGAGATCAACAGCTACAAGGCGCAACCCGCCTTCCTCGAGCCCTACAAGAAGGGCATGGAGCTGGCGGTCGACGAGATCAACGCCGCGGGCGGCGTCAACGGCAAGAAGATCGAGCTCATCAGCCGCGACGACAACGCCAACCCCGGCGACGCGGTGCGCGTGGCCGAGGAGCTGGTCTCGCGCGAGAAGGTGGACCTGCTCGCCGGCACCTTCCTGTCGAACACCGGCCTGGCGGTCACCGACTTCGCCAAGCAGAAGAAGTTCTTCTTCCTGGCCGGCGAGCCGCTCACCGACAAGATCACCTGGCAGGGCGGCAACCAGTACACCTTCCGCCTGCGCCCCGGCACCTACATGCAGGCGGCGATGCTGGTGCCCGAGGCGGCAAAGCTCAAGAAGAAGCGCTGGGCCGTGGTCTACCCCAACTACGAGTACGGCCAGTCGGCGGTGGCGGCCTTCAAGAACCTGCTGAAGGCGGCGCAGCCCGACGTGGAGTTCGTGGCCGAGCAGGCGACGCCGCTGGGCAAGGTCGACGCCGGCAGCGTGGTGCAGGCGCTGGCCGACGCCAAGCCCGATGCGATCTTCAACGTGCTCTTCGGCGCCGACCTCTCGAAGTTCGTGCGCGAGGGCAACACGCGCGGCCTCTTCAAGGACCGCGAGGTGGTCAGCGTACTGACCGGCGAGCCCGAGTACATGGACCCGCTGAAGGACGAGGCGCCCAACGGCTGGATCGTCACCGGCTACCCGTGGTACGGCATCACCACGCCCGAGCACAAGAAGTTCGAGCAGGCCTACCAGGCCAAGTTCAAGGACTACCCGCGCCTGGGCTCGGTGGTGGGCTACAGCATGATCAAGTCGGCCGCGGCCGGCATCGCCAAGGCCAAGAGCACCGACACCGACAAGCTGGTCGCCGCCTTCAAGGGCCTGCAGGTCGACACGCCCTTCGGGAAGATCACCTACCGCCCGGAAGACCACCAGTCGACCATGGGTGCTTTCGTGGGCCGCACCAAGAACGAGGGCGGCAAGGGCGTGATGGTCAACTACGTGTACCTCGACGGTGCCGACGCCAAGTACCAGCCGCCGGTCGAAGAGCTGAAGAAGTCCCGCGCCAACGACTGAGCCAGAGGCGGACGAGTCATGAGTTTTTCAGGCTTCATCGTCCAGCTCCTCAACGGGCTGGCGAGCGCGTCCTCGCTGTTCCTCGTGGCGGCGGGGTTGTCGCTGATCTTCGGCGTCACGCGGATCGTGAATTTCGCGCATGGCTCGTTCTTCATGGTGGGCATCTACGTCGCCTACACGCTGGTCGAGCGGCTGGGCACCGGCTTCGGCTTCTGGCCGGCGCTGGTGGTGGCGGCGTTGGCGGTGGGCGTGCTCGGTGCGTTGATCGAGGTGGTGCTGCTGCGCCGCATCTACAAGTCGCCCGAGCTGTTCCAGCTGCTCGCGACCTTCGCGCTGGTGCTGGTGATCAAGGACGCGGTGCTGTGGCTCTGGGGGCCCGACGAGCTGCTGGGGCCGCGTGCGCCAGGGCTTTCCGGCTCGGTCGCCATCCTCGGGCGCCAGTTCCCGTCCTATGACCTGTTCCTGATCGTGGTCGGCCCGGTGGTGCTGGGCCTGGTGTGGATGCTGCTCACGCGCACCCGCTTCGGCACGCTGGTGCGCGCAGCCACGCAAGACCGCGAGATGGTCAGCGCGCTGGGCGTCAACCAGGCCTGGCTGTTCACGGCCGTGTTCGCGCTCGGCGCCATGCTGGCGGGCCTGGGCGGCGCGCTGCAACTGCCGCGCGAGCCGGCCACGCTGGAGATGGACCTCAACACCATCGGCGCCGCCTTCGTGGTGGTGGTGGTGGGCGGCATGGGATCGATCCCCGGCGCCTACGCGGCCGCGCTGCTGATCGCCGAGATCAAGGCGATCTGCATCTGGCTGGGCGTGGTGGATGTCTTCGGCATCAGCGTGTCCTTCTCCAAGCTGACGCTGGTGGTGGACTTCCTCGTGATGGCCGTGGTGCTGGTGTGGCGCCCCTGGGGGCTCTTCGGCCGGCCGCAGGCGCCCAGCCGCTACGTGGGCATGCAGGAGGAGCCGCTGCGCCGCCCCAGCAAGACCTACCTGGTGGCCGCGGCCGTCTTCGGCCTGGTGCTGGCGGCGGTGCCCATCTTCACCGCCGACTCGCCCTACACCACGGTGCTGATGATCGACCTGATGATCGCCGCGCTGTTCGCCACCAGCCTGCACTTCATCATGGGCCCGGCCGGCATGCATTCCTTCGGGCATGCGGCCTACTTCGGGCTCGGCGCGTACGGTGCTGCCCTGCTGGTGCGCGCGAGCGGCATGCCGATGGAGCTGGCGCTCATCCTTGCGCCGCTGGTGGCGGCGGCCGGCGCCTTCGTCTACGGCTGGTTCGCGGTGCGGCTGTCGGGCGTGTACCTCGCGATGCTGACGCTGGCCTTCGCGCAGATCACCTGGGCCATCACCTACCAGTGGGACACTTTCACCGGCGGCAGCAACGGGCTCACCGGCGTGTGGCCGGCGGCCTGGCTCGCGGACAAGCGGGTGTATTACTGGGTCACGCTGCTGCTGGTGGGGCTGGGCGTGCTGTGGCTGCGGCGCGTGCTGTTCTCGCCCTTCGGCTATGCGCTGCGCGCGGGCCGCGATTCGGTGCTGCGCGCGGACGCGATCGGCATCGACGTCAAGCGCATGCAGTGGGCCGCCTTCGTGATGGCCGGCGCGGCGGCGGGGCTGGCGGGGGCGCTCTATGCCTTCTCCAAGGGCAGCATCTCGCCGGAGTCGCTGAGCGTGGGCAAGTCGGTCGACGGGCTGGTGATGGTGCTGCTGGGCGGCATTCAGACGCTGGCGGGGCCGGTGGTGGGAGCCGTGACCTTCACCTGGCTGCACGACACGGTGGCGCGCAATACCGACTACTGGCGGGCCATGCTGGGCGGGATCATCCTGCTGCTGGTGCTGCTGTTCCCGCAGGGGATCGCGGGGTTTGCGAAGCAGCTGTTCGATCGGCGGCGGCATTCGAAGGACCCGGCCGAACTCAAGGAAGCCAAGGCATGAGCCTTCTCAAAGTCACGGAACTCGGCAAGTCCTTCGGCGGCGTCAAGGCCGTCGACGGCATCAGCTTCGACCTCGCCCCCGGCGAGCTGCTGGCGCTGATCGGCCCCAACGGCGCCGGCAAGTCCACCACTTTCAACATGGTCAACGGGCAACTGAAGGCCGACCGCGGCTCGATCCTGCTCGACGGAGAAGAGCTCGTGGGCCGCAAGCCGCGCGAGATCTGGCGCATGGGCGTGGGCCGCACCTTCCAGATCGCCGAGACCTTCGCGTCGCTCACCGTGGTGGAGAACGTGCAGATGGCGCTGCTCTCGCACGACCACAAGCTCTTCGCGACCTGGCGCCGCGCCGCCGACCACAAGCGCGAGGAGGCGCTGGCCCTGCTCGACCAGGTCGGCATGAAGGCCCAGGCCGACCGCCCCTGCAGCGTGCTGGCCTACGGCGACGTCAAGCGCGTCGAGCTCGCGATCGCCATGGCCAACTCGCCGAAGCTGCTGCTGATGGACGAGCCCACCGCCGGCATGGCCCCCAAGGAGCGCAACTCATTGATGGCCCTGACCAAGCAACTGGTGATCGACCGCGGCATGGCCGTGCTCTTCACCGAGCACAGCATGGATGTGGTCTTCGCCTATGCCGACCGCATGATCGTGCTGGCGCGCGGCCGCCTCATCGCACAGGGCAAGCCGCTGGAGATCCGCGACCATCCCAAGGTGCAGGAGGTCTATTTCGGCAGCGGCAAGACCTTCGAGAAGATCGCGGAGAAGGCGGCCGCGGTGAATGCCGCCGTGGCGGGGGAAACTGCATGAACATCGCCCGGCCGCCCGAAGGGGCTTGCACCGCAGCCAAAAACGAAGGTGTCTTCCAATGAGCACACATGAAGTCCTGCTCGAGGCCAAGGCCCTGTGCGCCTGGTATGGCGCCGCTCAGATCCTCTACGACGTCGACCTCGAAGTGCGGCGCGGCGAGGTGGTCGCGCTCATGGGCCGCAACGGCGCCGGCAAGTCCACCACGCTCAAGGCGCTGATCGGCATGCTGTCCAAGCGGCGCGGCGCGGTGCGCTTCCTGGGCCACGACATCTCCAAGTGCGAGCCGCACCACGCCGCCAAGCTGGGCCTGGGCTTCGTGCCCGAGGACCGGCGCGTGTTCACCGACCTCACGGTGATGGAGAACCTCGAGGTCGGCAAGCAGGCCGCGCGCCGCTGGGCCGACGGCAGCGAGGCGCCGCTGTGGACGCCCGAGCGCCTCTTCAAGCTCTTCCCCAACCTCGGCGAGATGCCGCAGCGCCCGGGCGGGCGCATGAGCGGCGGCGAGCAACAGATGCTGACGGTGGCGCGCACGCTGATGGGCAACCCCTACCTCGTGCTGCTGGACGAGCCCTCCGAGGGCGTGGCGCCGGTGATCGTCGAGCAGATGGCCAACATGATCCTCGAGCTCAAGGCGCAGGGCGTGAGCATCCTGCTGTCGGAGCAGAACATGCACTTCGCCGAGCTGGTCTCCGACCGCGCTTATGTGCTGGAGAAGGGGCAGATCCGCTACCAGGCCTCGATGGCCGATCTGGCGACCAACGAGGAAGTAAGGCGGGCCTACCTGTCCGTCTGATCACGGCTTTCATCAACCCGAGGAGCGAACACACCATGCACAACACGCACCGCAGAATCTTTCTACAGTCCGCCGCCGCATTGGGCCTGGCCGGGCTTTCGGCGCCGCTGTTCGCGGCAGCGAGGATCAAGCCCTCCGGCAAGTCGGCGCTGATCGTGGTCGATGTGCAGAACTGCTTCGTCGACGGCGGCACGCTGCCGGTGAAGGGCGGCGCCGATGTGGTGCCGGTGATCAACAAGCTCTCCACCGCGTTCGAGAACATCGTGCTCACGCAGGACTGGCACACGCAAGGCCACGCCTCCTTCGCCAGCGCGCATCCGGGGCAGAAGCCCTTCAGCAGCATCAAGCTCGGCTACGGCAACCAGGTGCTGTGGCCCGACCACTGCGTGCAGGGCACGGACGACGCCGCGCTGCACAAAGACCTGAAGCTGCCGAGCGCGCAGCTGATCATCCGCAAGGGCTACCACAAGGGCGTCGACAGCTACTCGGCTTTCGAGGAGGCCGATCGCAAGACGCCCACCGGCCTGGCGGGCTACCTCAAGGCGCGCGGCATCAAGACCGTGTTCGTGACCGGCCTGGCCACCGACTTCTGCGTGGCCTGGACCGCGCTCGATGCGCGCAAGGCCGGCTTCGAGGCCTATGTGATCGAGGACGCGACGCGCGCCATCGACCTGAACGGCTCGCTCGCCAAGGCCTGGAAAGAGATGCAGACCAAGGGCGTCAAGCGCATCCAGTCGAGCGATATCGAGATGAGCGCCTGAGGAGCCCGCGCGCGCAATGCAGGAACTCGCACTGAAGGTCAACGGACGCGAGGTCGCGCTGTCGGTGCCCGTGGCGGCCTCGCTGCTGCACGTGCTGCGCAACGACCTCGCGCTCAATGGCCCGAAGTACGGCTGCGGGCTGGGCCAGTGCGGTGCCTGCACGGTGTGGGTCGACGGCGTGGCGGCGCGCGCCTGCGTGATCCCGGCGCATGGCGTGGCCGGCCGCGCGATCACCACGCTGGAAGGGCTCGGCTCGCGCGAGAAATGGCATCCCGTGCAGCAGGCCTTCGAGGAAGCCCAGGCCGCGCAGTGCGGCTACTGCCTCAACGGCATGGTGATGCAGGCCGCCGCGCTGCTCGCGCGCGACCCGCACCCCGGCGATGAGCGCATCCGCGCCGAGCTCTCGGGCAACTTGTGCCGTTGCGGCACGCATGTGGAGATCCTGGCCGCGGTGCAGTCTGCCGCAGAGCGGTTGGCGAAGGGCGAGCCCTCGTGAGCGCCGCCCGGCCGCCAGCAGGCGCTCGCACCGCAGCCGAAGGCGAAGGTCTCCAATGACCCTGCGCGCCGAACAGCCGCGCACCCGCAGCGACTTCCTGAACGCCCGGGACGTGCTGGTGGTGGTGCGCGAGACGCCGCCCGCGCCGCCCGCCGCCAATGGCCAGCCCGCGGTGGTCGCGGGCAATCCCGCCGAAGGGCCCGAGATCCTGCTCGCGCTGTGGAGCGACGGCAGCGCGACCGCGCTCAACGGCCATGTGGACCTGGGCACCGGCATCCGCACCGCGCTGGCCCAGGTGGTGGCCGAGGAGCTCGACCTGCCGCTGTCGCAGGTACACATGGTGCTCGGCGACACGGCGCGCGCGCCCAACCAGGGCGCGACCATCGCCAGCGCCTCGCTGCAGATCCACGCCGTGCCGCTGCGGCTGGCAGCGGGGCAGGCGCGCGCCTGGCTGCTCGCGCAGGCCGCCGAGCGCTTTGGGGTGCAGCCCTCGCTGCTCGAGGTGCGCGAGGGCTGCATCCATGCCGGCGAGGACCGGGCCTTCAGCGTGCCCTTCGGCGAGCTGGTGGCCGGCACGCGCACCGTGCTGCAGCTGGACGGCGCGGCCCCGCTCAAGGACCCGAAGGACTATCGCCTCGTCGGCACCGCGGTCCCGCGCGTCGACATCCCGGCCAAGCTGGCCGGCGAGACGGTGTTCGTACACGACATGCGCGTGCCCGGCATGCTGCACGGCCGTGTCGTGCGGCCGCCCTATGCGGGCGCGGACCACGGCGACTTCATCGGCAACACGCTGGAGTCGGTCGACGAATCCTCCATCGCCCACATCCCCGGCATCCGCGCGGTGGTGGTGATCCGCGACTTCGTCGGCATCGTGGCCGAGCGCGAAGAGCATGCAGAGCAGGCGCTGCGCGAGCTGCGGGTGCGCTGGAAGGCCTGGCCGGGACTGCCCGCGCTCGATGACCTGGAAGGCGCGATCCGCGCCAACCCGGCGACGCAGCGCCTGCTGGTCGACGAGGGCCGGGTCGACGAAGCGCTCGCGAATGCAGCCCAGGCGATGCCGCGCACCTATGTCTGGCCCTACCAGATGCATGCCTCCATCGGCCCCTCGTGCGCGCTCGCCCACTGGCAGCCCGAGGGCGAGGCGGGCGTGCAGCTGCGTGTGTGGGCCGGCTCGCAGAACCCGCATGTGCTGCGGGCCGACCTCGCGAACCTCATGGGGCTTGAGGACCTGGCCGTCGACGTGGTGCGCATGGAGGCCGCCGGCTGCTACGGCCGCAACGGCGCCGACGACGTGGCGGCCGATGCGGCCCTGCTCGCGCGCGCGGCCGGCGCGCCGGTGCGCGTGCAGCTCACGCGCGAGCAGGAGCATGCCTGGGAGCCCAAGGGCGCGGCGCAGCTGATGCAGGTCAACGGCGGGCTCGATGCCGAGGGCGGCGTGGCGGCCTATGACTTCGAGACCTCCTACCCGTCGAACGGCGCGCCGACGCTGGCGCTGCTGCTGACGCGCACCGTCGAGCCGGTCGCCCAGGCCTTCGAGATGGGTGACCGCACCGCGCGCCCGCCCTATGCCTATGAGAACCTGCGGGTCAAGGTCAACGACATGGCGCCCATCGTGCGCGCCTCCTGGCTGCGCGGCGTCTCGGCGCTGCCCAGCTCCTTCGCGCACGAGTCCTACGTGGACGAGCTGGCGACCGCGGCCGGCGTGGACCCGGTGGCCTTCCGCCTGCGCCACCTGCGTGATCCGCGCGCGGCCGAGCTGGTGCGCGAGACCGCCCAGAAGGCCGGCTGGCGCATGCGCACCGGGCCGCAGGAGAATGCCGACGGCGGCCTCGGATCAGGCGGCGACGTGCTCTTCGGCCAGGGCTTCGCCTATGCCCGCTACGTGCACAGCAAGTGGCCTGGCTTCGGCGCGGCCTGGTCGGCCTGGGTGGCCGACGTCGAGGTCCACAAGACCACCGGCGAGGTGCACGTGCGCCGCGTGGTGGTGGGGCACGACGCGGGGCTGATGGTGAACCCTGCCGGGGTCGAGCACCAGATCCACGGCAACGTGATCCAGACCACCAGCCGGGCCTTGAAAGAGCGCGTGCAGTTCGCGCCGCCGGCGCAGCCGTCCGGCGGCGAGACGCTGCCGGGCGTGCTGCCGGCGGGCGTGGTGGCGAGCCGCGAATGGGGCAGCTACCCGATCCTCAGCTTCCGCGAGGTGCCGGTGATCGAGGTCATGCACATGCAGCGGCCGGGCGAGCCGCCGCTGGGGGCGGGGGAGTCGGCCTCGGTGCCGGGGACGGCGGCGATTGCGAATGCGATCTTCGATGCGACGGGGGTGCGGTTCAGGGCGCCGCCGTTCACGCCGGAGGTGGTGAGGGCTGCGCTGAATCCGCTGGCATCTCCCGACGCACAGAAGGCCGATGACTTGCTCCCTCCCCCTCTGGGGGAGGGAGGGGGTGGGGGCGCGCGGGCGGTCGATGGTGGCGCCGTCGTGCCCCCATCCCAGCCTTCCCCCAGGGGGGGAAGGAGCAAAACCGTCTGGGCCACGGCCACCGCCCTCGTCATCGGCGGCCTGGGCCTCATCGCCGGCCTCCTCGGCTGGCGCTCCACCATCGCCCCCGTCACCCTCAGCGCCCCCGTCTACAGCCAGGCCACCATCGACCGCGGCCGCACCCTCGCCGCCCTCGGCGACTGCGCCGTCTGCCACACCGCCCCGGGCGGCACGCCCAACGCCGGCGGCCGCGCGATGGACACGCCCTTCGGCACCATCCACACCACCAACCTGACGCCCGACCCCGACACAGGCCTCGGCCGCTGGTCCTTCAGCGCCTTTCAGCGCGCGATGCGCGAGGGCATCTCGCGCGACGGCCACCATCTCTACCCGGCCTTTCCCTACACCGCCTTCGCCAAGACCAGCGACGACGACCTGCAGGCGCTCTACGCCTACTTCATGACGTTGCCCGCGGTGCAGGCGCCCACGCCGAAGTCCTCGCTGAAGTTCCCCTTCGGCATCCGTCCGCTGATGGCCGGCTGGAACGCGCTCTTCCACGATCCCGCCCCCCTGCAGCCGAACCCGCGACAGAGCGCCGAATGGAACCGCGGCGCCTACCTGGTCGACGGCCTGGGCCATTGCGGCGCCTGCCACACCCCGCGCAACGCGCTGGGCGCGGAGCAGGGCGGCAGCGCCTACCTGTCGGGCGCGATGGTCGAGGGCTGGGAGGCGCCCGCGCTCACGGGCCTGGCCTCGAAGTCGGCCGTGCCCTGGAACGCCGAATCGCTCTACCGCTACTTGCGCAACGGCCACAGCCCGCAGCACGGCACGGCCGGCGGCCCGATGGCGGAGGTGGTGCGCGAGCTCGCCCAGGTGCCCGACGCGGACATCCGCGCCATGGCCTCCTACCTGGCCTCCTTCAATGCGCAGACCAGCGAGGCCGAGGCCCGTGCGCAGGCGCAGCGCGCGGTCGCCACCGCCGCTGCGCGCCAGGGCCAACTGCTCGGCCCGGCCCAGCGCCTGTTCGACGGCGCCTGCGCCGCCTGCCACCACGACGGCAACGGCCCCACGCTGCTCGGCGCCAACGTGCCGCTTGCGCTCAACAGCAACCTCACGAGCGCGCGCCCCGACAACCTGCTGCGCACCATCCTCGACGGCGTGCGCGAACCGGCCACGCGCGACATCGGCTTCATGCCCGCCTTCCGCGAGGCGCTCAGCGATGCGCAGATCGCCGAGCTGGCCGGCTACATGCGCGCGCGTTTCGCGCCGCAGGAGCCGGCGTGGAAGGATCTGGCGTCGGAGGTCGCGCGGGTGCGAGGCCGCGAATGAATACGGGCTGACCGGAGCGCGAAGAACGCGAAGGTTTCGCGAAGGACGCGAAAAAGACATACAGAATGGTCTTCCTGGATTCCTTTGCGTCCTTCGCGAAACCTTCGCGTCCTCTGCGTCCGGTACCCGATTTCTTGGAGACAACATGCCCCAGTCCCTCTCGTCCGCCACCAGCCTGCCCCGCGACGCCGGGCGCGCCGCCCTGATCGGCCGCCTCTGGCAACCCGATGTCGGGCCCACGCCGGTGGTGGTGCACGAAGGCGGCTTGCACGACCTGACGCGCCTTGCGCCCACCACCAGCCAGCTGCTCGAGCTCGACGATCCCGTGGGCATGGTGCGCCAGGCCCTGCGCGACAACGAAGCGCCGCGCATTGCGGCGCTCGACGCTTCGCTGGCCAACAGCGACGAGGCCGCGCGCGATCCCGAACTGCCCTGGCTGCTCGCCCCCTGCGACCTGCAGGCGGTGAAGGCCAGCGGCGTGACCTTCGTCGCCAGCCTGCTGGAGCGCGTGATCGAGGAGCAGGCGCGCGGCGATGCCTCCCGGGCCGAAACCATCCGCGCCGCGCTCGGCGGCGTGCTGGGCGACAACCTCGCCGGCATCGTGCCCGGCTCGCCGCAGGCGGCCCAGGTCAAGGAGGTGCTGATCGCGCAGGGCGCCTGGTCGCAGTACCTCGAGGTCGGCATCGGCCCCGATGCCGAGATCTTCACCAAGGCGCCGGTGCTGTCGGCGGTGGGGACCGGTGCCGACGTCGGCATCCATTCCGGCTCGGTCTGGAACAACCCCGAGCCCGAGGTGGTGCTGGCAGTCGACAGCCGCGGCCGCACCCTGGGTGCGGCGCTGGGCAACGACGTCAACCTGCGCGACTTCGAAGGCCGCAGCGCGCTGCTGCTGGGCAAGGCCAAGGACAACAACGCTTCCTGCGCGATCGGCCCCTTCATACGCCTGTTCGACACGCATTTCGGCATCGACGACGTGCGCCGCATCACGGTGGCGCTGCGCGTCGCCGGGCCCGAGGGCTTCGTGCTCGAAGGATCGAGCTCGCTGGCGCAGATCAGCCGCGATCCGCTGGACCTGGTGTCGCAGGCCATCGGGCCCCATCACGCCTACCCGGACGGGCTGATGCTCTTCCTCGGCACCATGTTCGCGCCCACCCAGGATCGCCACGGCCCGGGGCAGGGCTTCACCCACGTGGTGGGCGACAGCGTCACCATCTCGGCGCCCGAGCTCGGCGCGCTGGAGAACCGCGTGGTGCATGCCGACCAAGCGGCGCGCTGGTCCTTCGGCATCGGCGCGCTGATGCGCAATCTGGCGGGGCGCGGGTTGCTTTAGGGCCTGTTGGGTCCCAAGAGGCTGGATATAGGCGGGCAACGCCGCAGACGCCCCTGGCGTCGCCCTGCTCCACATTAATCCCTAGCAGCTGGCGTGCAACAAAATCTAGCACTCGGATCGCAAGCATGAAGGACTTCATTGCCGCCTATTGCAACGCAAGGTTTGGCGCGGACTGATGCGTGGCCGCCGACGATTCGCTGAAACTGCACGCCGGCACCACGTTGTTGCCTCAGCAGGTCGTCGTTCACGCGCCACTCGGCAAGAACGGGGTGCTGGCCTTGCCGAACGGCTTCTCGCTCATGGACTACCAGGCGAGAGATTTTCCGGGGCCGGACCGGCGCGACGGCGTCGGCAGGCTTCCGGCGGATTTCCCTGGACGGTGCTGCGTCTCGAAGATCGCGATCGCTACATGGCGGCCCTGAACGCGGCAAGCGGCCGGAGCGATATCAAGCCCTTTGCAGCATTCGTCGCTCAGAGCATGGCTACGGCAAGGGAGGCGCGCAGGCCGACTCGCTAGGGGCGGAAAGCGGGTTTGTGCTGAGCCCCGCGGTGATCACGCAGCGCATCCGCGCCTTCGGCATCGTGGCGCTGTAGGGAGCGGAAACACAGTAAGACAATTTCCTCAAGGGTTTCTTCCCGCACGGGCCAGGGGCGAGGTTGGTAACAATTGTTCACAATCTGTGCCGCGCATTTTCACGCCCGGCCCCTTTGGAGGAGCCCATGAAAACCGTGCGAGTTCTTTGCTGTGCCGCTGCGCTCGTCTTGAGCGCCGCGAATGCAGCAGCCCAGATCCTGATCGGCCAGTCCGCCGACATGTCGGGGCCCGTCGCGGCCAGCGTGAGGGAGACCATCGCCGGCTCGCAGCTGGTCATCGACCACGTCAATGCGCAGGGCGGCATCCATGGCGAGAAGGTCGAGGTGATCCGCCTGGACGACGGGCTGGACCCGAAGCGCTCGGCGGAGAACTCGCGCATCCTGATCGAAGACAAGAAGGTGATCGCGCTGCTGCTCAACCGCGGCACGCCCAATGCGCTGGCCGTCATCCCGCTGCTCGACAAGAGCGGCACCCCGCTGATCGGGCCGTCCACCGGCGCGATGTCGCTGCACAAGCCGGTGCAGAAGCTTGTGTTCAACGTGCGCTCCACCTACCAGCGCGAGGCCGAGAAGGCGGTCCTGCATCTGCACACCGTGAGCATGCAGCGCATTGCCGTGGTCCAGGCCGACGACTCCTTCGGCAAGGATGCGATGGAAGGCGCGATGAAGGGCTTCGACAAGGCGGGCCTGAAGCCGGTCGTGTTGGCGCTGGCCGACCGCAACAAGCCCGACTACGCCACCATCGTGCCCAAGCTCACCGCCGCCAACGCGCAAGCCGTGCTGTGGATCGGCTCGGGCACGGCCGTCACCGAAGGCATCAAGGCGCTGCGCGCGGCGGGTTCCGCGGCGCAGGTCATCACGCTGTCGAACAACGCGGCCTCGGGCTTCATCAAAGAACTGGGCAACGCCAGCGGCGGCGTGGTCGTCATGCAGGTGCTGCCCTCGGAGCGCGCGATGGCGCATCCGCTGATCAAGGAGGCCTCGGACCTGGCCAAGGCCAAGGGCGACATCGAGCTCTCGCCGGCGCTGCTCGAGGGCTTCGTCGCCACCAAGGTGATGGTCGAGGCGCTGCGCCGCGCCGGCCCGAAGCCAACGCGCGCCAAGCTGCTCGCGGTGCTCAACGACTTGCGCTACGACGTGGGCGGCGGGCTGGAGGTGGGTTACTCGCCGCAGGATCACACGGGGATCGACTACGTCGACCTGTCGATCATCAGCGGGGGGCGGTTCAAGCGCTGAGTTCAGGCGTCCACGTGCAGCGCACGCCGGTACTGCACCGCCTCCGCCACATGCCCCGCCTGCACCGTGCCGGCGCCGGCCAGGTCCGCGATCGTTCGGGCCAGCTTGAGCGCGCGATGGGTCCCGCGCGCCGATCAGCCCAGCCGAGACGCCGCCGCATGCAGGAACTGCAGGGCGGCGGCGTCGAGCTGCGCGTGGCGGTCGATCTCCGCGCCTTGTAGCGCCTGGTTGGCCTTGCCCTGCCGGCGGATGGCACGCTCGCGCGCTTCGACGACGCGCACACGCACCTGCGCACTGGCTTCGCCGGCGGGGGTGTCGAGCAGTTGGGTCGCCGGCACCGCGGGCACCTCGATGTGCAGGTCGATGCGGTCCAGCAAGGGCCCGCTGAGCTTGCCCTGGTAGCGGGCCACCTGGTCCGGCGTGCAGCGGCAGGACTTGAGCGAGGAGCCCAGGTAGCCGCAGGGACAGGGGTTCATGGCCGCAACCAGCTGGAAGCGGGCCGGGAACTCGGCACGCCGCGCCGCCCGCGCGATGGTGATGTTGCCGGTCTCCAGCGGCTCGCGCAGCGCCTCGAGCGCGCTGCGCTGGAACTCGGGGAACTCATCGAGGAACAGCACGCCGTTGTGCGCCAGCGAGATCTCCCCCGGCCGCGGCGGCGAGCCGCCGCCCACCAAGGCCACCGCACTGGCGCTGTGGTGCGGGCTGCAGGTCGGCCGCACGCGCCAGCGCTCGACGGCGAAGCGTCCCTGCAAACTGGCCACCGCCGCGCTCTCCAGCGCCTCGTCGACGCTCATCTCCGGCAGCAGGCCGGCGAAGCGCTGGGCCAGCATCGACTTGCCGGAACCCGGCGGGCCCACCATCAGCAGGCTGTGCTGGCCTGCCGCGGCGATCTCCAGGGCGCGTCTCGCACCCGCATGGCCCTTGACCTCCGCCAGATCTGCCACGGGCGCCGCCGGCCCGGCGGGGGCGGGCAGCGCGCGATGCCAGCCATCGTCCGCCGCCTCGCCCGGCGTCGGTCCGCCCGGCAGGAACTGCCGCACCACATCGAGCAGGTGGGCCGCACCGTAGATCTCGGCACCGGGCACCAGAGCGGCCTCGCGCGCGCTCTCGGCCGGCAGCACCAGCCGCGTCGCGACGCCCCGGCCATGCAACGCCAGCGCCATCGCGAGTGCACCACGCACGGGCCGCAGATGCCCTGAAAGCGAGAGCTCCCCCGCGAACTCGTGGCCGGCCAGGCGTGCCGCCTCGATCTGTCCGGCGGCCGAGTCCTTCGGCAGGTCGGCCGGCGCCAGGTTGACCGTGATTCTCTTGTTGCTCGGGAATTCGAGGCCGGCGTTCTGGATGGCGGCGCGCACGCGCTCGCGCGCTTCCTTCACCTCCACGTCGGCCAGGCCCACCAGCGTGAAGCTGGGCAGGCCATTGGCCAGATGCACCTCGACCGTGACACTCGCCGCTTCCAGGCCCAGCAAAGCACGGCTTTGCACCAAAGACAGACTCATTTTTCTCCCTTTTCACCAAGATGGTGCAACCATCCTGTGTTCATGCGCCTCCATGCACCTCTCCCAAGCTCCGCGCACGCGGCTGCGAGATTTGGCACGCTCCCTGCTTTGAATCGGTATCCAACATTTCAAAACTGACCGAGGAGTCTCCCGATGATGCACCGTAAAACCGCGTCCGCCTTGGCTGTGGCCGCGCTGGCAGCCCTTCCCATGCTGGCGAGCGCCCAGCTGACAGGGAACGTTTCCCTGACCAGCAACTACAAGTTCCGCGGCCAGGACCAGGACGTGATCGGCAGCGGCGGTTTCGCCAAGACCAAGGGCTTCAAGCCCGCCATCCAGGGCGGCTTCGACTATGCCTTCGGCGAGAGCGGCTTCTACGTCGGCAACTGGAACTCCAGCGTCAACTGGCTCAACGGCAACAGCATCGAGAGCGACATCTACGGCGGCTACAAGTTCAAGGCCGGCGTGTTCGACTTCGACGTCGGCGTGCTCAGCTACATCTACCCGGGCAACGCCCGCGGCAACACCACCGAGCTGTACGGCGCGGGCACCTGGGCCGACGCGGCGATCGGCTCGTTCACGCTGAAGTACTCGCACACCGTGTCCAAGGACTACTTCAACTACGCCGGGGAGCGCGACGGTTCGGGCCTGAAGGGCCGCAACACCGGCTACCTGAACCTGAGCTACACCAAGGAGATCGTGCCCAAGGTCACGCTGAAGGCGGCGGTGGGCTACACGCACATGAGCAGCGACATCCGCAGCCTGGGCTACAAGAGCTACGTGGACTACAACGTGGGCGCCTCCTACGACTTCGGCAACGGCCTGTCGCTGGCCGGCTCGGTGCAGGGCGCCAACAAGAAGAGCTCGTACCTGCTGGTGTCGAGCCCGGGCGTCGATTTCGGCTTCGGCCCGGTCGGCCAGCAGACCTGGTCGCCCAACAAGGCGCGCTTCATCGTTACGCTGACCAAGACGCTCTGACGCGGCCAGGCGTCGCGTCCCGATCCATCCTGAGGAGAAACATCGTGAAATCTGTGGGGGAAACATCATGAAGCTGGTCACAGCCATCATCAAACCGTTCAAGCTCGACGAGGTGCGCGAGGCGCTCTCGACGATCGGCGTGCAGGGCATCACCGTGACGGAAGTCAAGGGCTTCGGCCGCCAGAAGGGCCACACCGAGCTCTACCGCGGCGCCGAGTACGTGGTCGACTTCCTGCCCAAGGTCAAGATCGAGGCCGCCGTGGCCGACGATCTGGTCGAGCGCGTGATCGAGGCGGTCGAGAGCGCCGCCCGCACCGGCAAGATCGGCGACGGCAAGATCTTCGTCTACGACCTCGAGCAGGTCGTGCGCATCCGCACCGGCGAAACAGGCCGCGAAGCCCTTTGACTTCGAGGCACGAAAGAACAGATCCAATGAAAAAACTGCTTGTCTCTCTCGCCCTGGGCCTGAGCGTGCTCGCCGCCGGCACCGCCGGCTTTGCCCAGACGCCGCCGGCGCCGGCGCCGGCAGAAGCGCCCGCCGCCACCGCCCCGGCCGCCGCCGCGCCCGCGGCACCCGCCGCAGCGGCCCCGGCCGCTCCCGCTGCCGCCGCACCCGCCGATGCCGCAGCAGCAGCGCCGGCCGCGCCCTCCTTCAACAAGGGCGACACCGCCTGGATGCTGCTGTCGACGCTGCTGGTCATCATGATGACCATCCCCGGACTGGCTCTCTTCTATGGCGGCCTGGTGCGCAGCAAGAACATGCTGTCGGTGCTGATGCAGATCATGGTCACCTTCTCGATGATCGTGGTGCTGTGGCTGATCTACGGCTACAGCCTCGCCTTCACCGAGGGCAACTCCTTCATCGGCGGCTTCGACCGCCTCTTCATGAAGGGCATCTTCGACTCCGCCACCGGCACCTTCGCGCCGGCCGCGACCTTCAGCAAGGGCGTCTACATCCCTGAACTGCTGTTCGCCGCCTTCCAGGCCACCTTCGCCGGCATCACCTGCTGCCTGATCGTGGGCGCCTTCGCCGAGCGCATCAAGTTCTCGGCCGTGCTGCTCTTCATGGCGCTGTGGTTCACCTTCAGCTATGCACCGATCGCGCACATGGTCTGGTTCTGGATGGGCCCGGACGCCTATGCCAACAAGGACGTGGTCGACGCCATGAACGCCAAGGCCGGCCTGATCTGGCAATGGGGCGCGCTCGACTTCGCGGGCGGCACCGTGGTGCACATCAACGCGGCCGTTGCAGGCCTGGTCGGCGCCTTCCTGATCGGCAAGCGCATCGGCTACGGCAAGGAAGCCTTCACGCCGCACTCGCTGACGCTCACGATGGTCGGCGCCTCGCTGCTGTGGGTGGGCTGGTTCGGCTTCAATGCGGGCTCCGCACTCGAAGCCGGCACCAGCGCCGTGCTGGCCTTCATGAACACCTTCTCGGCCACGGCCGCGGCGGTGCTGGCCTGGTCCATCGGCGAAGCGCTGATGAAGGGCAAGGCCTCGATGCTGGGTGCCGCTTCCGGCGCCGTCGCCGGCCTGGTGGCCATCACGCCGGCGGCCGGCAACGTCGGCCTGATGGGCGCGATCATCGTCGGCTTCGTCGCCGGCTTCGCCTGCCTGTGGGGCGTCAACGGCCTCAAGCGCATGCTCGGCGCTGACGACTCGCTGGATGTGTTCGGCGTACACGGCGTGGGCGGCATCGTCGGCGCCTTGCTGACCGGTGTGTTCAACACCCAGGCGCTCGGCGGCCCCGGCCTGGTGGGCGACTGGGTCACGGCCGGCGTGGTGTCCAACGGCATCGGCGCGCAGGTCTGGATCCAGCTCAAGGCCGTGCTGCTGACCATCGTCTGGTCCGCTGTCGTCTCCTTCGTCGCCTTCAAGATCGTCGACCTCACCATCGGCCTGCGCGTGAGCGAAGAGGAAGAGCGCGAGGGCCTGGACATCTCGTCCCACGGCGAAACCGCCTACAACCGCTGAAGCGGGGCGAGTGCGGGCCGCGCGCGGCCCGCACCCATCGCCTCAAGAACAGTTCAAAGCAAGAGTCTCCTTTGGATGTTCGGCCCGCAAGCGCCCCGGCGCGAGCGGGCCTTTTTTTGGCCTAAGCTGCCGGCATGTGGACCGCCCTCGACGACAGCCTCTGCCAGCTCGGCGAATCGCCCTTCTGGCACCCCCATGAGCGCTCGCTCTACTGGCTCGACATCCCGGGCCGCGCCGTGCTGCGCACCCGCGGGGAGATCGGGGGCAAGCCCACGGTCGAGCGCTGGAGCCTGCCCACCGAGCCCGGCTGTATGGCGCCCGCGGCCCGCGGCGGCCTGGTGATCGCGCTGCGCGACGGCATCTACCGTGCGCGCAAATGGGGCGGGGCGCTCACCGTTCTCGCGCATGTGGACCACGACGCGCGCAGCATGCGCTTCAACGACGGCAAGTGCGACGCGCAGGGCCGCTTCTGGGCCGGCACGCTCAACGAGGCCAAGGACCGCGCCAGCGGTGCGCTCTACTGCCTCGATGCGCGCGGTGGCCGCGTTCCGCAGCTGACCCGCATGGCCGAAGGCGTCACCACCGCCAACGGCCTGGCCTTTGCGCCCGACGCCGACGCGCTCTACTGGGCCGACACCGCCGCGCACTGCGTGAGCGTGTGGGACTGGGATGCCCAGGCCAATCGCCTCGCGCGTCCCCGCGTGTTGCGCCAGTTCGAGGCCAAGCCAGAGGGCTGGTCATCGGCTTCCGCGCAGCGCTACCAGGGGCGGCCCGATGGCGCAACCGTCGACGCCGAGGGCTGCTACTGGGTCGCCATGTTCGAGGGCGGGCAGTTGCTGCGCTTCTCGCCCCTGGGCGAACAGGTGGCGGCGCTGCCCGTGCCGGTGCAATGCCCCACCATGCCCTGCTTCGGCGGCGACGATCTGCGCACGCTGTTCGTTACCACCGCACGCCGCGGGCGGCCTGCCGACGAACTCGAGCAGCGGCCGGCCTCCGGCCAGGTGATCGCGATGCGTGCGGAAGTGTCAGGACTGCCCGTCCGTTTCTTCGCGGAATGAAGCCGCTAGTGGGCGCTACCATCGCCCGCATGGATCCAGCCCTTCGCCAGATCGCCGAGCGCATTCGCGCCGCCGCCGCCGAGCGCACCATGCTGCGCATTCGTGGCGGAGGCACCAAAGACTTCTACGGCGAGCCGCCGCGGGGCGAGCCGCTTTCCACCGGCGAGCTCCAGGGCCTCGTGAGCTACGAACCCAGCGAGCTCGTCGTGACCGTGCTCGCCGGCACGCCGTTGGCCGAACTCGAAGCGGCATTGGCGGCGCAGGGCCAGTGCCTGCCTTTCGAGCCGCCGCGTTTCGATCGAGGCGGTACGGTCGGTGGCATGGTCGCTGCGGGCCTCAGCGGCCCCGCGCGGGCCAGCGCCGGCGCCGTGCGCGACTACGTGCTGGGCGCCCAGCTTCTCAACGGCCGCGGCGAGCTGCTCAGCTTTGGCGGCCAGGTCATGAAGAACGTCGCCGGCTACGACGTCTCACGCGTGCTGGCCGGCTCGCTGGGCGTGCTGGGGCTGATCGCGGAAGTCAGCCTGAAGGTGCTGCCCGTGCCGCCGGCCGAGGCCACGCTGGTCTTCGATTGCCACCAGGCCGATGCGCTGCGCCTGCTCAACGGCTGGTGCGGCCAGCCGCTGCCGCTCAATGCGAGCCGCTGGACGCATGAGCAGGGCCAGGGCCGACTTTGGCTGCGCCTGCGCGGCGCGACCGCCGCGGTGGCGGCCGCCTGCACCCGCCTCGGCGGCGAGCGGCAGGACGATGTGCAGGCCCGCAGCGACTGGGAGGCCGCGCGCGATCTCCGGCTGCCCTGGTTCGACGCGCGCCAGGGCAAAGAGCTGTGGCGCCTGTCGGTGCCGCAGACCGCGCCGGTGCTTCCGCTGGAGGAGCCGCCGCTGATCGAATGGCATGGGGGCCAGCGTTGGTACCAGGTGGCGCCCGGCGAGGGCGAGCGGCTCAGGCAAGCGGCCCGTTCCGCAGGCGGCCATGCAACGCTGTTCATGACCGCGGATGGCGCCGGCACCGCGACGCGCCGCTTCGATGCCCTGAGCGCACCGCTCAAGCGCATCCACGAGGCGCTGATGCGCGAGTTCGATCCCCATGCCGTGTTCGACCGCGCACGGCTCTTCCCCACGACTTGAGATGCAAACCGAACTCGCTCCCGAATTCAAGGGCACGGCCGACGGCGAAGAGGCCGAGGCTATCCTGCGCAAATGCGTGCACTGCGGCTTTTGCACGGCCACCTGCCCGACCTACCAGCTGCTGGGCGACGAGCTCGACGGCCCGCGCGGGCGCATCTACCTGATCAAGCAGGTGCTCGAAGGCAAGGCGCCGACGCGCAGCACGCAGCTGCACCTGGACCGGTGCCTCACCTGCCGCAATTGCGAGAGCACCTGTCCCTCCGGCGTGCAGTACGGCCACCTGGTCGATATCGGCCGCAAGATCGTGGATGAGAAGGTGCCGCGCCCGGCGCTGGAAGGCGCGCTGCGCTGGACGCTGAAGGAGGCGCTGCCCTCGCCGCTCTTCGGTCCTGCGATGAAGCTGGGCCAGTCGGTGCGCGGCCTGCTGCCGGCCAAGCTCAAGGCCAAGGTGCCGGTGCCGCAGCCGGCCGGGGCGTGGCCTGCGCGCAGTCACGCGCGCAAGATGCTGATGCTCGCCGGCTGCGTGCAGCCCTCGATGGCGCCCAACATCAACAGCGCGACCGCGCGCGTGCTCGATGCCGCGGGCATCGCGGCGGTGATCGCGCCAACCGCCGGTTGCTGCGGCGCGGTGAAGTTCCATCTCAACGACCAGGAGGGTGGCAAGGCGCAGATGCGCGCCAACATCGACGCCTGGTGGCCTTTCGTGGAAGAGGGCGCAGTCGAGGCGATCGTGATGAACGCCTCGGGCTGCGGCGTCACCGTGCGCGAGTATGGCCACGTGCTGCGCGATGAGCCGGCCTATGCGCAGAAGGCCGCGCGCATCGGCGCACTCACGCGCGACCTGAGCGAGCTGCTGCCCGAATTGGTGCCGCTGTTGAAGGACCGCGTAAAGGCGCCGCCGGGCGTCTTCGCCTACCACCCGCCATGCACGCTGCAGCATGGGCAGAAGCTGCGCGGCGGCGTCGAGGTGAATCTGCGCGCGCTCGGCTTCGACATACAGGTGGCACGCAACGAGTCGCATCTTTGCTGCGGCTCGGCCGGTACTTACTCCGTGCTGCAGCCCGAGTTGGCCTATGCGCTGCGCGACCGCAAGCTGGAGCACTTGGACCAGCTACGGCCCACCGCCATCCTCTCGGCCAACATCGGCTGTATCACGCATCTGCAAAGCGGCAGCGGGCTTCCGGTGCGGCACTGGGTGGAAGTGCTGGACGAGGCACTGGGTTACTGACGGCGTCCGCCCGACTGCCCTTGGGTCGCCGCGGTCCCGCAGCGGAGTCAGCGCACCGGTGTGATCTTGCGGATCGCGTTGTCGGTGGCGACGTAAAGGTTTCCGCTGGCGTCCAACTTCACGTCCCAGGGATTGTTGAATTGCGCCGTGGTCCCAATGCCGTCGGCTGAACCTGCCGTTCCTGAACCGGCGAGTTTCGTGACGACTCCAGCCGGTGTGATCTTGCGAATCGCGTGGTTTCCTACCTCCGAGACGTAAACATTTCCGCTGGTATCGACTGCAACGCTGGACGGCAAGTTGAATTCTGCGTTTGCGCTCGTGCCGGCGGCTGAGCCAGCTCCTATCCCGGCAAATCTTGTTACGACGCCTGCCGGTGTGATCTTGCGAATCAGGTGGTTGTAGGTATCCGCCACGTAGATGTTTCCGCTGGAATCGACTGCGAGGCCGAACGGATTGTCGAATTGCGCCGTGGTCCCAATGCCGTCGGCTGAACCTGCCGTTCCTGAGCCGGCGAGTTTCGTGACGACTCCAGCCGGTGTGATCTTGCGAATCGCGTGGTTGCCTAGCTCCGAGACGTAGACATTGCCGCTTGCATCGGTTGCGATGCCTCCCGGATAGTTGAATTGCGCGATATCGCCGGGGCCGTCGGCCGAGCCTGCGGTTCCGGAGCCGGCCAGCGTGGTGACAACGCCGGCCGGCGTGATCTTGCGGATCTTGTGGTTGTTGTTATCCGCCACGTAGACATTGCCGCTGGGATCCACCGCCATGCCCCATGGGCCATTGAACTGCGCCGCAGCAGCGGTGTCGTCGGCGAAGCCTGGTGTTCCGGAACCGGCCCAGGTAGTGACGACGCCGGCCGGTGTGAGCTTTCGGATCCTGTTGTTGTAGTAATCTGCCACGTAAACATTGCCGCTGGAATCCACCGCCATGCCCGATGGGCCATTGAACTGCGCCGCATCACCGGTGCCCTCGGCGAAGCCTGCTGCAGCCGAGCCGGCAAGTGTCGAGACCTGCGCCTGCGCTTCGATGCAGTTCACCTGCACGCTGTTCACATCGGCGGTGGCGGTCCCGCTGCCATTGCTCACCTCGCAGTTTTGCCATAGAGGCTGTGTGCCCACCGTCACCGCGTAGGCAGTATTGAAAGCCACTGGCGCAGCGAACCTGAAGGCGCCGTTGGCTTCCAGTGTCAGTGCATCACCGCCGTTGTCCAGCAGAACCAACTTGGTGTTGTCGGCCAGCCCCGTAAGAGTGCCGCCGATGGCATAGGTGGGAGGTGCCGTGTCACCAGCCGGAGGGATCTGCACAGGTGCCGTGTCGCCAGCGGGAGGGATCTGCACAGGTGCCGTGTCGCCGGCGGCAGGTGCACTCGGAGCGGAGGCCAGGAAGCCGCATGTCGAGCACCCGCCATCGCCTCCACCGCCACAAGCAGCGAGAGACAGGTAGAGGGCGGCCATGGCGAGGGGGCGGAGAGTGAAGAGTCTCATGTTCGATTGGCTCGATGGTTGTTGGCGCCGAGTCGGATGGATCGCTCGTGCGTTCAGCGCCAGGATGCGCGGGTGACCGGCTCTTTCAGGGCAAGGGAGCGATCTTGCGGATCATGTTGCCGCTGAGCACATAAAGATTGAGGCTGGCGTCCACCGCTACGTCCAGCGGATTGGAGAACAGGGCAGTGGTGCCGATGCCGTTGTCCGAGCCTGACGCACCGGAGCCGGCGATCGTGGTGACGACGCCGTTGGGCGCAATCTTGCGGATCCTGTTATTGCCGGAGTCCGCTACGTAGACATAGCCGTTGGCGTCGACGGCGAGACCCCACGGCTCAAAGAATTGTGCGGCGGTGCCGGTGCCATCGGCGAAGCCCGGCGTGGAGCCGGCAAGAGTAGTGACGACGCCATCCGGTGTGATTTTGCGGATCAAGCTGCTATGGCTGTCGGCGACATAGACATTGCCACTGGCGTCGACCTTTACAGCGTTAGGCCGGGCGAACGATGCAGCCGTGCCTTGGCCATTGTCCGCGCCGAAGGCCCCGGAACCGGCCAAGGTCGTCACCTCACCATTCGGCGTGATCTTGCGGATCATGTTGTTGTGGAAGTCCGCGACGTAGACATTGCCGCTGGCGTCCACTGCGATGCCGTCCATGTAGCCGGGCGCCGCCGAGCCGGCCAAGTTGGTGACGACGCCGGCCGGCGTGACCTTGCGAACCACATCGTTGTCGTCGTCCGCCACATAGAGGTTCCCGCTGGCGGCGATCGCGAGAGCTTGCGGGCTGTCGAACGCTGCGGCAGTGCCGGTGTCGTCGGCGAAGCCGCTCGCCGAACGGCCGGCGAACGTCGAGACCAGCGCTTGCGCTTCGGCGCAGGACACCTCGACGCTGGTGACGTTGGCGACGGCGGTGCCGTTGCCATTGGCCACGCGGCAGGCTTGCCACAGAGGCTGGGTGGCGATCGTCACCGCGTAGCCGGTATTGAAGGCCACGGGCGAAGCGAAGCTGAATGCACCATTGGCCGCCAGCGTCAGCGCGTCGCCCGCGTTGTTCAACAGAACCAGCTTGCTGTTGGCGGGCAGTCCGGTGAGCAAGCCGCCAATGACGTAACTGGGAGGCGTTGCGCCAGGCAGCGCCGGAGGCTCGGTCGAGGGCGGTTCGGTCGACGGAGGCGTTTCGGTCGAAGGCGGGGTTGCCGGCGACGTGGGCGGGTGGGCCGTCGAGGGGTCTGTCGATGCGCCCGCCAGGGAAGCCCCGAACCCGCAGGCTGCGCAACCGCCATCGCCGCCTCCGCCGCAAGCAGCCAGACACAGGGAGAAGATGGTCGCGGCAAGGGCGCGGAGTGGCAGGGCGCGATAACTGATCATGGGTCTGTTCGAAGGCGTGGGGTCGGCGCCGACTTTGCTGATGCGCGCGGCGCCAAGGCGAGAGCCGAAGTGTGGCGAGCGCGCGCGGATTGCTTGCGGTGTTGCGACAATTCGTCAGATTGGCGTGCTTGAGCACGTGCGCGGCGACGGTTTGATCGCACAAGCGAAGAGGCGCTGGTCCGACCCGGGTCGGGTGGCAGCGCGGCACGATACGCATGTCTTCACTTCGGGAGCAAGACCATGCACAACCGCCCTCTCCACACGCTGTTCTTCGGCGCTGCGCTCGCATGCGCCTGCGTCGCGGGGCCGCTGGCGTCGCACGCGCAGACCGTCGACCCCGGCACCGGCACGCTGCCTGCCATGAAGGTGCAGGGCAACGCGCGCTTCGCCTGCGGCGGCATCGGCTCGGACGAGTCCAACGCCATGCGCGCCGCGATGAAGGATCACCCGCTCGCGCTGCTGTTCGCGCGCGCCGGCGGCGAGTACCTGGCCAATGTGGAGGTCACCATCAAGTCCGCCGGCGGCGACACCGCGCTCGCGATGCGCGCCTCCGGACCCGTGTGCCTGGTCGACCTGCCGGCGGGCCGCTACACCGTCGAGGCCCGCACCGAGGGCATGACCAAGACCCACACGGTCATGGTCGGCCGCGGTTCGCAGACCGCGGATTTCCGCTTCTGAGCGAAGCGGCTCAGGACGCCAGCGCCGCCTCGATGTCGCGCGTCATCGAGGCCGGCGTGTCCAGTGGCGCATAGCGCTTGAGAACGCGCCCGTCCTTGCCGACCAGGAATTTGGTGAAGTTCCACTTGATGGCCGTGCTGCCCAGCAGGCCCGGCGCTTCCTTCGCCAGCCACTTGTAGAGCGGCGTGGCGCCGGGGCCGTTGACCTCGATCTTTTCCATCATCGGGAAGCTCACGCCGTAGTTCTGCACGCAGAAGGCGCCGATCTCCTCGTTCGTGCCCGGGTCCTGGTTGCCGAACTGGTTGGACGGGAAGCCGAGCACCGCGAGGCCCTTGCCAGCGTATTTCTTGTAGAGCGCCTCCAGGCCCTCGAACTGCGGCGTGAAGCCGCATTTGCTGGCCGTGTTGACGATCAGGAGCACCTGGCCCTTGTACTTGGACAGCGGCACCTCGCTGCCGTCGATCTGCCGGGCTTCGAAGTCGTAGATGCTGGTCATGATGGCTTGTCCTCCAGGATGCGGGAATGCCGATCATCCTCGCCGCCGTTCGTTCGCGCAAACGAGGACCACAAGGCCGCCAGCACGATCAGCGCGCCGCCGGCCCAGATGCGGGCATCCAGCGTGGCCGCGCCCAGCGCCACCGAGGAGACGCTGGCGAACAGCACCTCCGACAGCATGATCACCGCGGTGGCGCTGGCCGCCAGGCGCGCGGCGCCGTACTGCAGGCAGACGTTGGCGAAGACGAAGCCGGCGCCCAGCAGCGCCGCCCAGCCCGCCCACCCTGCCGCCGCCGACAGCTGCAGCGGCGGCGGCGCGATGGCGCCGAGCGCGGTGCCGGCCGCCGCGGTCAGGCCCGCCACCAGCGCGCAGCCGGCGAACATGGCGAGCGCGCGCGATTCGCCGGGCGCCGGGCGCAGCCGCCGCAGCAGGATGTTGGCCAACGCGAAGCTGAAGCCGGCCGCCACGCCCAGCCAGTCGGGCAGGCTCGCCGGCACCGGCCAGTCGGTCTCCGGCGTCTTGAGCACGACGGCCACGCCGGCGAGCGCGAGCGCCATGCGCGCGAGTGCCGAAAGGTTGGGCCGCTCGCCGAGGAAGATCCAGGCCAGCAGCACGCTCCACAAGGGCATCAGGTAGAACAGCAGCACCACCCGCACCACGTCGCCCTGCGTCACGGCCCAGTTGAAGCCCACGTTGGTGAAGCCGGCCGCCAGCCCCAGGAGCCACAGACCCGGCCACGTCGCGAAGGCTCGCCACGCATGGCGGCGCAGCCATCCCATGGCCAGCACGATCAGCGCATAGATGAGGGCCGTGGCCCAGACGGGATGCAGGCCATGGGCCTCGATCTGGCGAAAGGGGAACCAGGAGACGCCCCAGACGAAGGCGTTGAAGACAAGCGCGAGAGCGGGCAAGGCAGCGGTGGGCTCAGAGGCTCTCAGTGGTGCTTGTCGCTGCGCGCGATCGCGAGCAGGTGCTCCACCTCTTCCGGATAGCGCTGCAGGTTGTTGCGATGCCAGCGCTTGATCAGCCACATGAAGCCCGCCACCACCAGCCCGAAGGCGGTGATCGCCGAGTAGGCCGAGAGGCCCAGGCCGGTGCAGGCGCTGTAGAACGCGCCGAGGATCAGGATGCAGGCCTGTTCGTTGAAGTTCTGCACCGCGATCGAGCGGCCGGCGCCCATCAGGTTGTGGCCGCGGTGCTGCAGCAGCGCATTCATCGGCACCACCAGGAAGCCGCCCAGACCGCCCAGCAGGATGAGGAAGGGCACCGCGAGCCAGATGTTGCCGATGAAGTTCATCCCGATCAGCAGGACGCCCATGCTGATGCCCAGCGGGATCACGCGCGTGGCCATGTCCAGGCGCATGCGCATCGACGCCACCACCGCGCCCACCGCGGTGCCGATGGCCACCACGCCGGTCAGCGACGAAGCCTGCGCCGTGCTGTAGCCCAGCGCCAGCGAAGCCCAGGCCAGCACGATGTACTTGAGGTTGCCGCCCGCGCCCCAGAACAGCGTGGTGGTCGCCAGCGAGATCTGGCCCAGCTTGTCGCGCCACAGGCGCGAGTTGCAGTGCCAGAAGTCCGGCAGCAGCGCCAGCAGGTTGCGCAGCATGCCCTGCTGCGCATTGGAGCGCAGCGGCCGCATCTCGACGCCGGTGTCGGGGATGCGCGTGTTGAACCAGGCCGCGATGATGTAGACGAGGATCAGCGCGGAAATCGCCGCCTCGGGCGGGGTGTCGATGCCGGTGTCGATCAGCGGCAAGTCCAGCCCCAGCAGCCGGGTCGACAGCGCATGCCCCACCAGCTGCCCGCCGAGCACGATGCCCAGGATGATCGAGGCGATGGTCAGGCCCTCGATCCAGCCGTTGGCCTTGACCAGCTGCGAAGCCGGCAGCAGCTCCGTGAGGATGCCGTACTTGGCCGGCGAGTAGGCCGCCGCGCCCAGGCCGACCACCGCGTAGGCCCAAAGCGGGTGGCCGCCGAACAGCATCATCACGCAGCCCACTACCTTGATCGCATTGCTGATGAACATCACGCGGCCCTTGGGCAGCGCGTCGGCGAAGGCGCCGACCAGCGGTGCCAGTGCCACGTAGAAGATGGTGAAGATCGGGACCAGCGCCGCGCGCTGCCACTCGGGCGCGCCGCCGCTTCGCATCAATTCCACCGCCGCAACGAAAAGCGCGTTGTCGGCCAGCGACGAGAAGAACTGGGCCGACATGATCGTGTAGAAACCGCGCTTCATCGATGGGCTGGCTGGCCAGGAGTCGGGCTGCTGGCAATAGTTGAAATTGGCCGCGGTACTGGCGGAAATGCGCGGTTATAGCATGGGGGTGCAATGTCAAAATGACGTCGCGCCCGGCGTCTCCCGGGTGTTTGTCCTCATGTCCTGAACGGGTTTGACCTTGCCTCGTCCCATCCTCGCCACCATCCACACCGCCGCTCTGGCCCACAACCTCGAGCGCGCGCGCCGCGCTGCCGTCGACGCCCGCGTCTGGGCGGTGGTCAAGGCCAACGCCTACGGGCACGGCATCGAGCGCGTCTTCGAGCCCTTCCGCGCCGCCGACGGCTTCGCGCTGCTCGACCTGGCCGAGGCCGAGCGCGTGCGCGCCCTGGGGTGGCGCGGGCCCGTGCTGCTGCTGGAAGGCGTGTTCGAGCCGCGCGACCTCGAGCTGTGCTCGCGCCTGGAGCTTTGGCATACCGTGCACTGCGACGCGCAGATCGACATGCTGGCCGCCCACAAGACGCAGGTGCCGCAGCGTGTGTTCCTCAAGATGAATTCCGGCATGAATCGGCTGGGCTTCTCGCCCGAGCGCTTCCGCGCCGCCTGGACGCGGCTCGACGCGCTCCCGCAGGTCGACGAGATCTCGCTGATGACTCACTTCAGCGACGCCGACGGCGCGCGCGGCGTGGCCCACCAGCTCGAGGTCTTCGAGCGCGTCACGCGCGACCTGCCGGGCGAGCGCACGATCGCCAACAGCGCCGCCACCCTGCGCCATGCCGCCACGACGCGCGCCGACTGGGTGCGCCCCGGCATCCTGCTGTACGGCAGCGCGCCCGACTTCCCCGAGCACGATGCGGCGCACTGGCAGCTGCAGCCGTCCATGACGCTGTCCACGCGGCTGCTCTCGGTGCAGACGCTGGCCGCGGGCGACACCATCGGCTACGGCTCCCGCTTTACCGCCGAAGGCCCGCTGACCATCGGCGTTGCCGCGGTCGGCTATGCCGACGGTTATCCGCGCCATTGCGACACCGGCACGCCGGTGCTGGTGAACGGCGTGCGCACGCGCATGGTCGGCCGGGTCAGCATGGACATGATCACGGTCGACCTCACACCGGTGCCCGATGCCGTGTTCGGCAGCGAGGTCACGCTGTGGGGGCGTGCCTCGAACGGTGCCGTGCTGCCCATCGATGAGGTCGCGCGGTCAGCCGGCACCATCGGCTACGAGCTGATGTGCGCGGTGGCGCCGCGCGTGCCGGTCGCGGTGGACTGAGCAAGGCGCGGGCCGCTTGAAGATCCTGTCCAACTGGCGCTCGGTGCGCCTCTGGGAAACGCAGCTCGAGCGCGACCTGCACCGCAACCACGACCTGCGCACGCACGGCCTGCTGATCGGGACGGCGACGCTGCTGCTCATGTGGCTCGCTTCATGGCTGCAGATGAAGGCCGGCGTCGAGTCGCTGGCGCTGCGCTACCTGTTGACGCTGGGCGTGGGCTACCTGGGGTACCTCTGGATCCTGCGATGGTGGGCCACGATGCTGATCCGCAAGAACACCCAGTTCGACCCCGACTTGCCGGACCCGCAGATCGCCGACTGGCCGTCGTCCCGTGGCGGCACGAGCCCGGCCGGTGGAGGCCACGGCGCCGGCGACCTGGCCGGCGGCGCGCTGGAAGCCGCGGCTGGGGCCGACGAGGGCGCCATCGTCGTGGTGCCGGTGGTCGCCATCTTCCTGATCGGCCTGGCCATCCTCTTCGGCGCCGGCGCGCTGGTGCTGCTGTACTTCGGCTCGGAGGCGCTGCTCGCGGTGGCGATCGAGCTCGCCTTCGGCTACGTCACGGCCACCGCGGCGGTGCGCGTGGCGCGCGAGGGGTGGCTCACGGCCGCGGTGCGGTTGACCTGGAAGCCGCTGCTGGGCGCGCTGCTGTGCGCGGTGCTGCTCGGCGCGGCGCTGGATCGCTTCATGCCGCAGGTGAACTCGCTGCCGGAGGCGGTGCGGGCATTGCTCAAGCGATGAGTGCGCGTCGCACTGTTGCCAAAGCGGCAGCACGGCGCGCTTGCAAGCCCGGTTCGTAATCCTGTGATCGTCTTCTGGTGGAAGGCAATCACGTGACGACTCAGCCAGCTTACTTGTCCCGCCAGTCAAGCTCCTCCATGTTGATCACCGTGTCGCTATTGGGATTGTGGTCGTCATTGGCCGAGTCCTTCGTGGGGGGTAGCGAGTCGCGGTCGAGGAGGCTTGGCATGGAGCTGTGATCGGCCGCGTCGACCGACACCTCCGTGAGGGCGTAGGGATCGAGGGGGTTTGACATGGGGCCGTCATCGGCCAAACGATTGACCCGGTCAACCACCAACGCCTTGAGTTGCGCTTGTATGTTTTTGTCAGAAATTTGCGCGAGGAGCTTGCCGACTTGGTCGGGGTCCGAGGCGACTTTCAGTAGTTCGGCATGCAACTCGCGGTTGCGGGCGATGATTGCTTTGATCGGCACGCTCATGGTTTGTACAGGTTTGAACTCGCACAGCATGTAGTTGTCTCGCAGCGCCTTTCGACTTGCTGAAGCCACTTTTGAGGAAGTTCCACCGGAGCGGTTGTGCATAGATCGACCTTTTGCAAGGTGTCTGATTCCGCAATGCTCAAGAACAGTTGTTTCAGGGCCTCGTGGACATTGCGACCTTCCTTTTGAGCGTTCGCCTGGTCGGTACATACGTCGGCCGTCAGTTGGGTCAAGTGCCGGTAGTTTCGTACACAGTCATTCAGATGGTGTGGTGAGATGCCAGTTGCGGCGGCGTTCGTTTCGGCTGGCGCTGTCAGTCGAAGCGCGTCCAATCTTTCGCTGAGTGGCCCTGCGAGAAGTTCGTCTCTGAACATGTTCGGCGTCGCATCCAGTGCGAGAACAGTTAACTTGCGGAAGTTCTTGAGACCAGCTTTCAACACTTCGCGGCCAGATTCTCGGTAGTAAGGCACCTCCATCTCGCTCTGCTCGTTGGGAGTCCGCAATCCTCGGAGGTCCAGTGTTTCAATTTCTTGATTGAGGCCCTCTATCAGAGCGTTCCAGATCTCGGGTTTCGCGTTCTCTACATAGAAATTGAACGAAAAGTGCCGGCCTCCGCCCTTGAGTTGGTCGAGCAGATCTTGCGGCTCGACCGCAGTTGATTGCGGCGTCATTGTGAGGCGCTCCATGACTCTGGAGAGTTCCGCAAACTGCGTGAAAGCGTTGCGAAGGCATTGCTCGTCCAGTTGCACGTCCGACTTATAGATGCTCTGGCGGATCACCATGAGGTTAAAGTACTTCTGGACGAAATCCGCCAAGAGCTTGTTGCCGTAATGCAGGGTCTGCACGCACGCGGGCAGGTGGTGGCCCAAGTTCCATGGTGCGAAAGGTTCCCTGATGAACGTTGAGTCACAGGAATCCCAGACGGAGAATCCGCCCTGGGACAGCATCTCGCGCTTTGCCTCATCGCGCTCCGGAAGGAACTTCTCCAGCACGGCCTCCGCGGCGCCCAGAGCCAGTTGCGCGACGAAATGGCCCACATAGGATCCAATCAGCTCGCTCGGCCAATTGCCTGTTCCAAAAGCGGCATCAGTGATCGCAAGACCCAGATTGATAGGTCCGAGGGTGACGACTAACGAGCGAATGAATTCGGGAAGGACCAGTTCGCCCAATATGCCGCCGGCGAGGCCCATTCCTGCTGAAACCGCGCCCCCGATAGCCGTATAGCCTCCGAAGTGGGCCATGACCGCGACCTGGACGGCAACGGAAACGGTCTCGCCAACGATCTTGACGATCCACTGCCGATCCTTGAAATCGCCACCTCTGACCAGCAGCAGTTCAACGACGCGCCGCGTGATGTCCCCGGAAAGCGCGCCCAGGAAGTGGCCGATGATGTTGTTTCCATACTTTGCCGAAAGCCGCTCGACGAGCTCGTCGGTGACCTTCTTCACATGGACTTCGCTGTCGGCGCCGCTCATCTGCGCCAGCGCCACGACGTCGGTCGGTCCGGGCAGGTACGGCATGCCGCACGCGGCCGGGCGCCATTCCCCGGCGGGGTAGTTGGTAAACCCGAACTGTCCGATGTCGTTGGACAAGGCGCGGTGCAATGCAGGTTCGATATCCGGCGTGATCTCTGGACACTTCAGGCCCAGTAGTTCTGGAATTCCTATGGTGCTCTCGACCGGGAGTGGGCCGGTAGTGCATGCAAAAGACCCCAGATCGACGGAACCCGGCATCGAGTCCTCGCCTGTTTGCGCGCTGATTCGCAGCGGCAATCCCCAGTCCTTGAAGTACTCGTTCCACTTCTGTGTGAAATCTCCAAGCGCCGCGGCAGTGGCATTCGCATTGCGGCCACATGAGTTCACGTCGATCGCTAGCGTGACGAGCTCCCCGTCGGGCCTAGTTAAATAGCTCCCGGTCAGACGAGTGGATCGGCTGCCGGAGCGTTTGGCGACTTCTGCGACGTCGGTCTGAAGGGCTTTGTCGAAGCCCGATTTAAGTACAAGACTTCCGATTGTTGTTGCGACTGTTTTGGGAACCATTTGCGCGAGTTAGTTGTGTTGAATTGCGAACACAACTAAGTAACAAGCACAGCAAAAGCGTTCCATGAGGTGCCGCTTGTCGGCACGAGTCTCAAGCAGCTGGGTACAGGCCGCGCATGCGGGCGTGCAGCCGGCCGAGGCCGAACAGTGCGTCGGTGAAAGGTATGTGCACGCCGGTGAGATCGCCGAGTTCCTTCACGACGCCTACCAGCGCGTCGAGCTCCACCGGCCGCTGGGCTTCGACATCCTGCAGCATCGAGGTCTTGAAAGCCCCCAGCTTGCGTGTGACCGCGTGCCGGTCCTCGGGGCTCTCGGCGATCGGCACGCCGATGCGCTCGCCGATCTCGCGCGCCTCCAGCATGATGGTGGAGATGAAGCCGCGCACCAGCTCGTCGTTGAGGATGAGGTCGGTGGTGGCGCCGGTCAACGCACTGATCGGATTGACCGTCATGTTGCCCCACAGCTTGTACCAGACGTCCTTCTGGATCTGAGGCGAGAGGCGGGCCTCGAAGCCGGCCTGCTTCAGCAGCGCCTCGAGCCGCTGCGCACGCGGCGTGGCCTCGCCCGAGGGCTCGCCGATGATGAGGCCATTGCCGAAGTGATGCCGCACCACGCCCGGCGCATCCAGCGAGCAGCTCGCATGCACCACGCAGCCGATCACATGCTGCGCGGGAATCGCAGCGTCGATCTTGCCGCCCGGGTCCACCGCCTCCAGCTGTTTGCCGGCGAGCGGGCCGCCGAAGCCGCCTTGCAGGAACCACCAGGGCACGCCGTTCATGGCCGTCAGCACGATCGTGTCAGGGCCGAGCAGCGGCGCGATCTGCGCGGCGACGGCCGGCAGCGCCGGCGCCTTCACGGCGATCACCACCAGGTCCTGCACGCCCAGGTCGGCCGGGTCGGCCACCGCATTGACGGCGACGCGCGTGCGCTGGTCGCCGCGCATCACGCTCAGCCCATCGCGCTGCAGCGCCTCCAGCGTCGCGCCGCGCGCCACCACGTTGAGCCGGCTGCCCGCTTGCGCGAGGCCGGCCCCGATCCAGCCGCCGATCGCGCCGGCGCCGTAGATGCAGACTTTCATCGCGCCTCGCTCAGTGCTTGTAGGAGTCGTCGATGCGATCGACCTGCCGCACCAGCGCGTCGAACACGTCCTGCCCGCCGCCGTGCTGGGGGTTGAACTGCAGCGCATCGCGCGTGCACTTGCGCGCGATCTCTTCCGAGACGGGGATGGGCGCGCCCATCGACAGCGTGGCCATCTGGATCTCGCAGGCGCGCTGCAGCGTCCACAGGATGGCGAAGGTCTGCGGCAGCGTCTGGCCCCAGGCCAGCAGGCCGTGGTTGCGCAGGATCACGGCGGGCTTGTTCCCGATGCTCTTCAGCAGCCGCGGCCCTTCGTCGGCATGGATGGTGATGCCTTCGAAGTCGTGGTACGCCACCATGTCGTGCAGCTGCGCTGAATAGAAGTTGGTCTGCTGAAGGCCGCCCTGCAGGCAGGCCACCGCCACGCCGGCGTTGGTGTGCGTGTGCATCACGCAATGCGCGTCGGGCAGGCCGTCGTGGATCGCGGCATGCACGGTGAAGCCGGCCGGGTTGACCGGATGGCGCGAGCCGTCGAGCACCTTGCCCTGCAGGTCGATCTTGACCAGGCTGCCGGCCGTGACCTCGCTGTAGTGCAGGCCGAAGGGGTTGATGAGGAACTGCTTCTGCCCGCCCGTCACGCTGTCGGGCAGCCGCACCGTGATGTGGTTGTAGATCATCTCGGTCCAGCCCAGCATCGCGAACACGCGGTAGCAGGCGGCCAGCTGCAGGCGCGCCTCCTGTTCGTCGGGATGGATGGCGGGGCGGGCCGCGGCGGCGGCCGCGGTGGCGAGCGGGGTGTTCATCGGCAGTTCCTTTGCATGTCTAGTTCTCCGCCGTGAAGCCGATCTGCTTCACGATGGGGGCCCACTTGGCAGTGTCTTTCTTCAGCAGCTCGGTCAACTCCTGCGGCGAGGAGGACATGGCCTCCAGCCCGAAGGTGCCCAGGCCGTCGATCACGTCTTTCTGCGCCAGCGCCGTCTTCATCGCCGCATTGGCGCGGGCCACCACCTCGGGCGAGGCCTTGGCCGGCAGCAGGAAGGCGAACCATTCGCTGTGCGTGACGTTCTTGATGCCCTGCTCCTCGAAGGTCGGCACGTCGGGTGCGAAGCGGCTGCGCTTGGCGCCGGAGACGCCCAGGATGCGCACCTTGCCCGTGGCCAGGTGCTGCGTGATGTCGCCGATCGGCCCCGACACCGCCGCCACGTTGCCGCCCAGCAGGTCGAGCATGGCCGGCTGCGTGCCGCGGTAGGCGGCGTGCTTGAGATCGACGCCGGCGTTCTTGCCCAGGAGCGCGCCGATGAAATGCGGCGTGGAGCCGGCCGCGGGCGAGCCATAGTTGGCGCCGGTGGGGTTCGTCTTGGCCCAGGCCAGGAACTCGGGCACCGACTTCACGCTCGCCGGCACGGCCGGGCCGACCGCGAAGCCGAAGTCGAACTGGCAGGCGATCGTCAGCGGCGTGAGGTCGACCAGCGGGTCGTAGGGCAGTTTCTTGTAGATGTGCGGATAGATGGTGAGGATCGAGGTCGGCGTCTGCAGGATCGTCGCGCCGTCGGCCGGCTGGCCCTTGACGTAGGTGACGGCGATCTGGCCGCCCGCGCCGGTGCGGTTCTCGACCACCACGGCCTTGCCGTAGTCGGGCTGAAGGCGGCTCGCGACGCGGCGGCACAGCGTATCGGAGGTGCCGCCGGCGGCGAAGCCGGTGATCAGGCGGGCGGTTTCCAAAGGCTGCGCCTGCGCGAAGGCCTGCTGGCCCAGGCTGGCGAGCAGCGCCGAGGCGCCGGTGGTCTGCAGCAGGTGGCGGCGGGTGAGGGTCATGATGGGATGTCTCCGTGTGAGCGTTTCAGGATTCGTCGCGCAGCCAGGTGACTGCGCCCGAATGGGTCACGGCGCCCTGGTGGCTGGGGCGCACGGTGAGCGCGTATTTTTCCAGCAAGCCTGTATGCCGCACCCCCGCGTTTACCTGACGTCGCGCGAGTCGCATGGCCATTTCCTGATCGCTCAGCTCGACGCAGATGCTGCGGATGTCTGCCCGTGCGTCGATGGCGACGATGTCGCCGTCACGCAGCGCCGCGATCGGTCCGCCCTCGGCCGCCTCGGGCCCCGCGTAGCCGATGCACAGGCCGCGCGTCGCGCCCGAGAAACGACCGTCCGTCAGCAGCGCCACCTTGTCGCCCATGCCCTGGCCGTAGAGCAGGGCGGTGATGCCCAGCATCTCGCGCATGCCGGGGCTGCCCTTGGGCCCTTCGTTGCGGATCACGATCACGTCGCCGGCCTGGTAGCGGCGGTTCTGCACGGCGGTCTGCGCTTCTTCCTCGGACTCGAAGACGCGCGCCGGTCCGCGATGCACCAGCGTCTTGAGGCCAGCAGTCTTGAGCAGGGCTCCGTCGGGGCACAGGTTGCCCTTGAGCACCGCGAGGCCGCCGTCGCGCGTGATCGGATCGCCGGCCTTGCGCACCACGCGGCCGTCCGGCGCCGGCGCATCGGCCACTTCTTCGGCCAGCGTGCGGCCGGTGAAGGTGAGCACGTCTCCATGGAGGAAGCCCTGCTCCAGCAGCGTACGCAGGATCACGCCGGCGCCGCCGATGTAGTACACGTCGCGCGCCAGGTACTGCCCGCCCGGGCGCAGATCGGCGATGAGCGGCGTGCGCGCGAACACCTCGGCCACGTCGTCGAGGTGGAACTTGATGCCCGCCTCGTGCGCGATTGCCGGCAGGTGCAGCGCCGCATTGGTCGAGCCGCCGGTGGCCGAGACCAGCGCACAGGCGTTCTCCAGCGCCTGACGCGTCACGACGTCGCGCGGCAGCGGACCTTCGCCCATGACGGCCTTCATCAGCTGCTTCGCGGCGCGGCGCATCAGCGGCGCGCGTTCGCTGAACACGGCCGGCACCATGCTGGAGCCGATCGGCGCCAGGCCGAGCGCCTCCGACACCATGCCCATGGTGTTGGCGGTGAACTGGCCCGCGCAGGCGCCGGCGGTGGGCAGGCAGGCGCGGCTCATGGCGTCGAGCTCCTCGTGCGTGGCGTCGCCGGCCAGCACCTTGCCGATGGTCTCGTAGGTGTCGACCACGTTGAGGTCGCGGCCATCCGGCCCCGGCATCTGCCCGGGCAGGGCAGAGCCGCCATGCACGAACACGCTGGGCACGTTGCAGCGGACCATGCCCATCATCAGGCCCGGCAGGTTCTTGTCGCAGGCGCCGATGGCAAAGATGCCGTCCCACTGGTGGCCGCGCGTCGAGGCTTCCACGCTGTCGGCGATCAGCTCGCGCGAGATCAGTGAGAAGCGCATGCCCGAATGCGCCATCGTCAGGCCGTCGCTCACCGACACCACCGGGCATTCGTGCGGCGTGCCGCCGCCCGCGTAGATGCCGGTCTTGGCATGCTGCGCCTGCTCGCGCAGGTTGAGGTTGCAGGGGCTCATCTCGCCGCCGGTGTGGAACACGCCGATGTGCGGGCGCGCGATGTCCTCGTCGTCCTGGCCCAGCGCATGCAGGAAGCTGCGCGTGGTGGCGCGGATGGTGCCCTCGCGGATGATCGCGGAGCGGAAGCGCTTGGGCTCGCTCATGGCCAGTGGGCTCAGTAGGTGCCGCCGGTGGACGTCGGCTTCGCGCCGCCCTTGAAGCGCGCGGCCAGTGCATTGGTGCTGCGCACCAGCAGGTTGGTGTCGAGCCCGACGGCGACGAAGAGGGCGCCCAGCTCCAGGTACTTCTGCGCGAGCGTCTCATCTGGCGTCAGGATACCGGCGGCCTTGCCGGCACGCTGGATGCGCGCGATCGCGTCCTCGATGGCGGCCTGCACCTCGACGTGGTTCGAGTCGCCGACATGGCCGAGCGAAGCCGACAGGTCGGCCGGGCCGATGAAGACGCCATCGACCCCGTCGACGCCGGCGATGGCGTCCAGGTTCGCCAGTGCTTCGCGCGACTCGGCCTGCACCAGCAGGCAGACCTGTGAGTTGGCCTCCCTGGCATAGCCCGGGTAGCGGCCCCAGCGCGAGGCGCGCGCGCCACCCATGCCGCGGATGCCCTGCGGCGGATAGCGCATGGCACGCACGATGGCCTGCGCCTGCTCGGGCGTATCGACCATCGGCACCAGCAGGGTCTGCACGCCCAGGTCGAGGTACTGCTTGATCAGCGCCGTGCCCCCGTCGCCGTGTCCCACCGGCACGCGCGCGATGGCGTTCACGCCCGGATAGGCCGCGATCGCCTGCGCCTGCTGCAGCACGCTGCGCAGGCCGTTGGGCGAATGCTCGCCGTCGATGAGCAGCCAGTCGAAGCCGGCGCCGGCGCAGATCTCTGCGCTGTAGGCGTCGGCCAGGCCGAGCCACAGGCCGATCTGCGCGCGCTTCTCCACCAGGGCTTGCTTGAAGGGATTCGTGGGGGTTTGCATGGTGTTCTTCTTCAGACGAGACGGAAAGCGATGGCGCCGAGCGGGCCGTAGTCCGCATGGAAGGTGTCGCCGGGCTTGGCATTCGTGGGCCGGGTGAAGGACCCGCCGAGCACGACCTCACCGGCCTCCAGGCACTCGCCCCAGGGCGCGAGCTTGTTGGCCAGCCAGGCCACGCCGGTGGCCGGATGGTTGAGCACGGCCGCGGCCAGGCCCGACTCCTCGATCACGCCGTTCTTGTAGAGCAGGGCGCCGACCCAGCGCAGGTCCACCGCGTCGGGCTTGACCGGCCGGCCGCCGGTCACGATGCCGGCATTGGCCGCGTTGTCGGCGATGGTGTCGAAGACCTTGCGCATCGCGCCGGTCTCGCGGTCGAACTGCTCGATGCGGGCGTCGATGATCTCGATGGCCGGCACCACGTAGTCGGTGGCGGCCAGCACGTCAAAGATGCTCACGTTCGGGCCTTGCAGCCGCTTGCCCAGGACGAAGGCGAGTTCGACCTCGATGCGCGGCGCGATGAAGCGGGTGAAGGGAATGTCGCCGCCCTGCTCGAAGAACATGTCGTCCAGCAGCGTGCCGTAGTCCGGCTCGGTGATCTGGCTGGCCTGCTGCATGGCGCGCGAGGTGAGGCCGATCTTGTGTCCGCGGACCACGCGGCCCTCCGCCAGCTTGGCCTTCACCCACTCGCGCGAGATGGCGTAGCCGTCCTCGATGCTCATCTCGGGAAAGCGCTTGGAGAAATGTTCGACCTGCACGCGCGACCTCTCGCTTTCGTGCAGTTCCCCGGCGAGCTGCTGGATGACGTTCCTGGCGAGCATGCTTTTCTACTTGTTGAAGAGAGGATGCAGGTTGCCGTACTTGCCGTCATAGACCTGGCCGGGCGCTTCGTCGATCTGCAGCGTGGTCCCGATGTGCCGCTGCGCGACCAGCGGCTCGAAATGCTGCTTCACCTTGGCGAGCAATGCATCGCCGATGCGCTTCTTGACCGCCTCGGTGCGTCCCGACGCCATGCGCACGTTGAGATAGACGAAGGCGTAGTCGCCCTGGCCGTCGGCCACGGCATAGTGCGCGGCCGGGAAGGCCAGCACGCGGGTGCCGCCGGTCGGAAAGACCTGCCGGCCCTCGTCGTCGCGCTGTTCGAGCATGGCGTCGGCCATCGTGCGGCAGAGCGCCGTCATGTCGGTCTGCGGCTCGATGTTGGGGGTGTAGAGAATCACGAGATGCGGCATCGTTATGTGCTCCTCAGGCCGTGGCCGGCGCCGGCAGTGGCGTGACCGGAAAGATCGCATTGATCTGCCCCGTGCCCGAGCTGCCGAAATAGGGGGTGATGACTTCCACCGGCGCCGTGTAGCGGTCCCAGCCCAGCAGGCCCAGCAGCATGGCGGTGTCGTGCATGTCGCCTTCGCCCCAGCACTTGTCGGCATACATCGGCAGCATGCCGACGAAGGTCTCCCATTCGCCGGCCTGCCAGAGCTGGACCACACGGCGGTCGACCTGCTCGAGGAAGGGATCGTAGACCTTGTGCATGAATTCGGGTGCGCGGCCGTTGTCGGCGAAATGATGCGACAGCGAGCCGCTCGCGAACACCGCGACCGTGCCCTCGTAGCGCTCCTCGATGGCGCGGCGCACCGCCAGGCCGAAACGGCCCGATTCGGTGAGGTCGTGCCAGTCGCACCAGCCGCTGATGCTGATCACCTTGTAGTGCTGGTCGGCGTTCATGTAGCGCATCGGCACCAGCGTGCCGTACTCCAGCTCCAGCGTGGTGTCGCTGTGGGCGCGGCTCTTCACGCCCATCTCGTTGGCCATGTCGGCGATCAGGTGGCCCAGCGCTGGATTGCCGGGGTAGGCGAAGGGCATGTTCTTGATGAAGTGCGGCAGTTCGTTGCTGGTGTAGGTGCCTTCGAACTTCGGGCCGCAGTTGATGTGGTATTCGCTGTTGACCTGCCAGTGCACGTCGAAGACCACGATGGTGTCGACGCCCAGCTCCCGGCAGCGCCGGTCGATTTCCTTGTGGCCGTTGATCGCCGCCTCGCGGCAGCCGAAGTTCGGGCCGGGGAACTCCGACAGGTACATGGAGGGAACGTGCGTGATCTTGGCGGCGAGTGCGAGCGTGCCCATGATCAGACTCCCCAGTGCGGGATGTGATGCGACCCGAGCGACACCGCCACGTTCTTCGGCTCGCAAAAGACCTCGTAGCTCCAGGTGCCGCCCTCGCGGCCCGTGCCGGAGGCCTTGGTGCCGCCGAAGGGCTGGCGCAGGTCGCGCACGTTCTGGCTGTTGACGAAGCACATGCCGGCCTCGACCGCGGCGGCCACGCGGTGCGCGCGGCCGATGTTCTCGGTCCAGACGTAGCTGGAGAGGCCGTACTGGATGTCGTTGGCCAGGCGGATCGCGTCGGCCTCGTCCTTGAAGGGAATCAGGCAGGCGACGGGACCGAAGATCTCGTCCTGCGCGATCTTCATGCGGTTGTCGACGTCGGCGAAGACCGTGGGCGCGACGTAGTTGCCGCGGCGCACGCGCTCCGGCAGCTGCGGCACCTCGAGCCCGCCGCACAGCAGGGTCGCGCCTTCCTTCGGACCCAGCTCGATGTAGCTGCGCACCTTGGCCAGGTGGGCCTGCGAGATCATCGGCCCGACGATGGTCTTCTCGTCCAGCGGGTCGCCGACCACGATGCGCTTCGCGCGCTCGGCGAACTTCGCCGCGAAGTCGGCGTAGATCGACTGCTGCACCAGGATGCGCGAGCCCGCGGTGCAGCGCTCGCCGTTGTTGCTGAAGATCATGAATATGGCTGCATCGAGCGCACGGTCCAGGTCCGCGTCCTCGAAGATCACGAAGGGGCTCTTGCCGCCCAGCTCCATGCTGAACTTCTTCAGGCCCGCGCTCTTGACGATGCGGTTGCCGGTGGCGGTGGAGCCCGTAAAGGAGATCGCGCGCACGTCCGGATGCGCCACCAGCGGCTCGCCGGCCTCCTTGCCGTAGCCGTGCACCAGGTTCAGCACGCCGGGCGGAATGCCGGCCTCCAGCGCCAGCTCGCCCAGGCGCGCGGCGGTCAGCGGCGACAGCTCGCTCATCTTGAGCACCGCCGTGTTGCCGAAGGCCAGGCAGGGCGCGACCTTCCAGGTGGCGGTCATGAAGGGCACGTTCCACGGCGAGATCAGCGCGCACACGCCGACCGGGTGGAACAGCGTGTAGTTCAGGTGCGTCTCGGTCGGGTAGGTGTGGCCGTCCACCCGCGTGCACATCTCGGCGAAGTAATAGAAGTTGTCGGCCGCGCGCGGCACCAGCTGCTTGCCGGTCTGGGCGATGACCTGGCCGCAGTCATTGGTCTCGGTCTGCGCCAGCCCGGGCACGTGGGCCGCGATCAGGTCGCCGAGCTTGCGGATCAGCTTCGCGCGCTGGGGCGCGGGCAGGCCCGCCCACTTCGGAAAGGCGGCCTTGGCGGCGGCGACCGCTGCGTTGACTTCCGCCTCGCCGCCGGAGGCGACTTCGGCCAGCACGTCCTGCGTGGCGGGGTTGACGGTCTCGAAATAGTCGGCGCCGGCGACCGGCTTGCCGTCGATGAGGTGATCGATCTTCATGGGGCTTTCAATCAATCCAGTTTGATGTCGCGCGCCTTGATGAGGGCGTGCCACTTCTTGCGTTCCGCTTCGGTGTAGCGGGTCATCTCGGCGGCGTCGGCGGGCGTGGGGTCCCAGCCGGCATCCTGCAGCTTCTGCCGCACGCCGGGGTCGTTCATGGTCTTCATCAGATCCGCGCCGAGGCGGGCCTGCACGTCCTTGGGCGTGGCGGCTGGCGCCACCAGGCCCTGCCAGGCATAGGCCTCGACGGCGGGGAAGCCCAGTTCCTTCGCGGTCGTCACGTTGGGCAGCTGCGGCATGCGCTCGCCGGACATCGCGATCAGCGGGATGGCCTTGCCGGCCTTCACGGCGCTCACGCCGCTGGGAAGGTCGAGCACCATCAGCGGCACCTGGCCGCCCATCAGGTCCTGCAGGGCGGGCGCGCCGCCCTTGTAGGGCACGTGCAGCACCGACACGCCCGCCTCGCGCTGGAACAGCTCCAGCGCCAGGTGGTGCGGGCTGCCGAGGCCGGGCGTGGCCACGCTGTACTTGCCGGGCGAGCGCTTGAGCTCGGCCAGCAGCGCCTTCGCGTCGGTGAAGCCGGCATTGGGAGCGGCCGTGATGATGAGCGAGGAGCGGCCCATCATGCCGACGAGGGCGAAGTCCTTCTCGGCGTCGTAGGGCAGCTTCTTGTAGAGCGCCGGGTTGTAGACCAGCACGCCGTTATCGGCCGAGAAGACGGTGTAGCCGTCGCCCGGCGATCGGGCCACGTGCTCGGAGGCGATGATGGCCGCCGCGCCGGGACGGTTGTCGATGACCACGGGCTGGCCCAGCTGCTGCGAGAGCTGCGCGCCCGCCGTGCGCGCGAGGAAGTCGGTGCCGCCGCCGGCCGGATACCCGACCACCCAGCGCACCTGCTTGTTCGGGTAGGGCTGCGCGGGCGCATCGAAAGCGAAGAGCGAAGCGGCCAGCGCGAGCAGCGCCGCAGCGAAGCGGGAAATCCGGGTCATGCCTTGTCTCCTGGTTGGGTTGTCGCTGGCAGGCGCTGCGCGTTCACGCCCTCTCAGGCCGCAGCGATGGTGTTGGTCAGCGCGCCGATGCCTTCGATCTCCGTCACCACCACGTCGCCGGGACGGCAGTCGACGACGCCGTCGGGCGTGCCGGTGAGGATCAGGTCGCCAGGCGCGAGCGTCATGAAGCCTGAGAAGTACTCGATGAGGAAAGGCACGTCGAAGATCATGTCCTTCGTGTTGCCCGACTGCGTGACCTTCCCGTTGACGGTGGTCTGCAGTGCGAGCGCCATCGGGTCGGGCACGTCCTGCGCGTCCACCAGCCAGGGCCCGATGGGCGTGCAGCTGTCGCGGTTCTTCACCCGCAGGTTGGGGCGGTACCAGTTCTCGAGGTAGTCGCGGATCGCGTAGTCGTTGGCCACCGTGTAGCCGGCGATGAAGTCGTAGGCGTCGCCCCGCCGCACGTTGCGTGCCGTCTTGCCGACCACGACCACCAGCTCGCATTCGTAGTGCATGAAGGACACGCCGTCCGGGCGCCGCGTCTTCTGGCGATGGCCGATGAGCGTGCTCTGGCCCTTGACAAAGACCAGCGGCTCCTCGGGCGCCTTGAATTCCAGCTCCTTCGCGTGATCGGCGTAGTTGAGGCCGAGCGCAAGGATGGTGCGCGGGCGCGGCGTGGGCGCCAGCGGCGGCAGCCAGAGGGCGTCGTCGAAGGCAATGCTGCGGCCGTCGGCCAGCAGCAGCCGGCCGTCGCGCTCGGTCGCCGCCTGCTCCACGCCTTCGAAGGCGATGTGTGCGTGCTTCATGCGGCCTCTCCCACCAGCGTGTTGGCCAGCGTCTCGAAGCCCGGCGCGCTGATCTCGATGCGGTCGCCGGGCCGCGCCAGCGGGCGGCCGGCATCGCAGCCCAGCATCAGCACGTCGCCGTGCGCCAGCGTCATGAACTCGCTCACGTCGGCCAGCAGCTGCGAGGCGTTGCGCACCAGTTGCGAGAAGTCGATCGACTGGCGCTGCGCGCCGTTGATGCGCAGCTCGAGCTTGAACTCGGCCGGGTCGGCCACCTCCTGCGCGTCGCGCATCGCGGGGCCGATGCCGAGGAAGCCGTCCACGCACTTGAACTTGACCGGCGGGCGGAAGAAGCTCGCGTGCGGGATCGAGAGGTCGTTCATCGGCACGAAGCCTTCGACGTCGCCGTCGGCACCGATCACCATCGCGATGGTGGCGCCGACCTCGACCTCGTGTACGCGTCCGGGCACCACGATCGCGCTGCCGTGCGGGCTCCAGGTGTTGGCCGTCTTCACGTACAGCACCGGCGCTTTTGGCGGTGCCTTGTAGGGGGGCTGCGTCATCTGCGGCGCCAGCGCCTCGACTTCCGCGCGGAAGTTGAGCAGCACGCCGTAGACGGTGCCGGTAGGGAGGAAGCTCATGGTTGTTCCAGTTCGATCACTTCGTCGAGCAGCACATAGAGCTGCGACAGCTTCTGCTTGCCCAGCGACTTCTCCATCCAGGCGTAGTGCGCCTCGATGCTTTGCGAGAGCTGCTGGACCATGCGCGTGCCCTTGGCCGTGGCCTCGACCACGGTGCGGCGCTGGTCGGCGGGATCGCGCGCGCGGCGGATCAGGCCGTCGCGTTCCATGCGTGCGAGCACGCCGGTCAGGCTGGGGCCGAGGATGAAGGCCTCGCGCGCGACGCGGCCGGTCTCGACCATGCCGTGCTCGCCCAGCACCCGCAGCACGCGCCATTGCTGGTCGCTCAACCCATGCTCGCGCAGGCTGGGCCGGGTGTGCGCCATGACGGCTTCGCGCGCCTGCAGCAGCAGGCGGGGCAGGTTGCGGTGGACGAAGGGGGTGCTCATGAAGGCCTCGATTATTTAACATGTTAAATTTTTTGCAAGACCTCTCCGAGGCTGCTTTTGCCGGGTTTTCCCGTAGCCCGGATGCGGACCGGCGATGGCCCCTCCCTACACTCGGGCGATGGCCAAGGAAAAAACACTCTTCGTCTGCTCCGAATGCGGCGGCACCAGCCCCAAGTGGCTGGGCCGCTGCCCCAACTGCGGCGCCTGGAACACGCTGATCGAGCAGGTGGCGGCCACGGCGGCCGGCGGCGGCAACAACCGCTTCGGCGCACCCTACGCCTCGCTCGCCGGCTCGGCCGAGCTGGCCACGCTGTCCGAGATCGAGGCCACCGACATCGAGCGCACGCCCACCGGGCTCGACGAACTCGACCGCGTGCTGGGCGGCGGCATCGTCGACGGCGGGGTCACGCTGATCGGCGGGGACCCCGGCATCGGCAAGTCCACGCTCCTGCTGCAGGCGGCCGATGCGCTGCAGCGCGCGGGGCAGAACGCGCTCTACGTCACCGGCGAGGAAAGCGGCGCCCAGGTGGCGCTGCGCTCGCGGCGCCTCGGCCTCGAGCTGTCGCAGGTGCAGGTGCTGGCCGAGATCCAGCTGGAGAAGATCCTGGCCACGCTGGACGCCACGCGCCCGGCGATCGCGGTGATCGATTCGATCCAGACCGTGTATTCGGACCAGCTGACCTCGGCCCCCGGCTCGGTGGCGCAGGTGCGCGAATGCGCGGCGCACCTCACGCGCTTCGCCAAGGCCAGCGGCACGGCGGTGGTGCTCGTGGGCCACGTGACCAAGGAAGGCGCGTTGGCCGGCCCGCGCGTGCTGGAGCACATGGTCGACACGGTGCTGTACTTCGAGGGCGACACCCATTCCAGCTTCCGCCTGGTGCGCGCCATCAAGAACCGCTTCGGCGCGGTCAACGAGATCGGCGTCTTCGCGATGACCGAGCGCGGCCTCAAGGGCGTGGCCAACCCCAGCGCGATCTTCCTCAGCCAGCATGCCGAGCCTGTGCCCGGCAGCGTGGTGCTGGTCACGCTGGAGGGCACGCGGCCGATGCTGGTCGAGATCCAGGCCCTGGTCGACAACGGCGGGCCCAGCCCGCGGCGTCTGTCGGTGGGCCTGGACCGCGACCGGCTGGCGATGCTGCTGGCGGTGCTGCACCGCCATGCGGGCGTGGCCTGCATGGACCAGGACGTGTTCGTCAACGCGGTGGGCGGCGTGCGCATCACCGAACCGGCGGCCGACCTGGCGGTGATGCTGGCCATCACCTCCAGCCTGCGCGGCAAGCCGCTGCCCAAGGGCTTCATCGCCTTCGGCGAGGTCGGGCTGGCCGGCGAGGTGCGGCCGGCGCCGCGCGGGCAGGAGCGGCTGCGCGAGGCCGCCAAGCTGGGCTTCAGCGTGGCGGTGGTGCCCAAGGCCAACGCGCCGCGCAAGGGCGCGAAGGAGATCGAGGGGCTGACCATCCATCCGGTGGAGCGCGTCGAGGAAGCGATGAACGTCGTGCGCGGCCTCGATTGAGCCGTTGCCCTCCCGGCCGATGCGCGAACGGGTGAAGTAGCCCCGCTTCGACGGAGGCGACAATCGGCTCATGAATTTCGGCAAAGTTTTCGTGCCTCTCGCAGGCCTGCTGCTGCTCGGCCTGGCCTATCGAGCCTACGGCTGGGCCGGCATCGCCTTCGCCGGCGGCGCCATCGTCATGTTCCTGCTGATGCACTTCAACCGCACCATGCAGGTCCTGAAGCGCGCGGCCGACCGGCCCATCGGCACGGTGGCGAGCGCGGTGATGCTCAATGCCAAGTTGAAGCCCAAGGTGACCCTGCTGCACGTGATCGCGATGACGCGCGCGCTCGGCGAGCAGCGCTCGCCCAAGGACGCGCAGCCCGAGGTCTTTCGCTGGACTGACGGCGGCGGCTCATGGGTCGATGCCACCTTCGTCAATGGCAAGCTGACGGAATGGACGCTGGTGCGGCCGCAGGCGCCCGACGAGGACGCAGCGCAAGCGGCCGATGCGCCGAGCGCCGATGCGGTAAAGCCGGGCGCGGCCGACGCGCTGCGCCCGCCCGTCTAGAAGGGCGCCGACTCGTCGGCCAGCTCTTCGCTGGCGGGCGCCGTGGCCTTCGGTGCTGCTTCGACCGGCGCTGCCCCCAGCTTCATCTCACCCCCGAGCGCCTCGATCAGCTCCGGCACCAGTTGCCCGAGCTCGCCGGTCGCGATTGCGGCGTCGGCGTCGAAGTTGTCTTCCTTCGCCGAACCCGGCGCGTCGTCGAGCGTGCCCTCGAGGAACACGATCTTGCGCAGCTGCATGCCCTCGGTCAGCTCGAAGGACACGCGGTCGTCCCAGGTCATCGCCAGGCGCGTGGGGCGCTTGCCGTCGGCGATGTGCTGCCGCACCTCCTCGATGTCCAGTGGATGCTTGGCATAGCGCACCACGGCTTTCGACTCGTCGGTGGCCTTGAGCTCGCATTCGCGGTCGATGGTGAAGCCCGCCGGCGGCTCCTGCGTCGACAGCCAGTCCGACATGGCGGCGGCCGGCTCCACCTGGGTGTTGATCTGCGCCACCGCGAAGCCTTCCAGCGCCTTCACCAGGCTGGTCACGACCTCGTCAGCGCGCGCCGCGTTGCTGGCGTTCACCACCAGCCGCCGCGCGGCCGGGTCGATCCAGACGGCGATGCGCACATGGCGCGTGAAGGCCAGCGGCAGCAGCTCCTGCGTGATGTCTTCCTTGAGCTCTTTCTTTTCCTTCTTGCCCGGCTTGCGGCCGGTGGTGGCCTCGATCTGTGCGGCCCGCTCCTCGACCTTGCGGCGCACCACCGAGCCGGGCAGGGTCTTGCTCTCGATCATGTATTCGAGCAGCCACTGGCCGCCGACGGATTCGACCAGCGGCCCATGGTCCTCGCCGCGGGGCTCGGCCCAGCCGGCGGCCTTCTCCTGCGAAGGGCTGCAGGGCACGAAGCGAAAGGCATCCAGGCGCTGCTCGACGTCGGTGAGCGTTTGCGACCAAGTGGATTCGATGCGATAGACGATGACGTTCTTGAAGACGGACACGGAAACCCTTTTCCTGGCTGTTTGGCAAAGCCGAGCATTGTCGGCGGGACGAGCCCGGCCCGCGCCGTAAAATCGCAAGCTTTTGCGACTTCCCTCCCCCAAAAGGACAAAGACATGAGCGCGCTGCCCCCCGCACTGGACGACCGTGACGGAAAGATCTGGATGGACGGTGATCTCGTGGACTGGCGCGAAGCCAAGATCCACGTGCTGAGCCACACGCTGCACTACGGCTGCGGCGCTTTCGAGGGGGTCCGGGCCTACAAGACGGTCGACGGCACCGCGATCTTCCGCCTGGCCGAGCACACCGAGCGCCTGTTCAACAGCGCCAAGATCCTGCGCATGAAGATCCCGTTTTCGCCCGAGCAACTCAACGAGGCGCAGAAGCAGGTGGTGCGCACCAACAACCTGGAGAGCTGCTACCTGCGCCCGCTGGTGTGGATCGGCTCCGAGAAGCTGGGCGTGAGCCCCAAGGGCAACCGCATTCACGCGATGGTCGCGGCCTGGGCCTGGGGCGCCTATCTCGGCGACGAGGGCATGAAGCGCGGCATCCGTGTCAAGACGTCGAGCTACACGCGCCACCACGTCAACATCACCATGACGCAGGCCAAGGCGGTGAGCAACTACAGCAACTCGATCCTCGCCAACATGGAGGCGCTGGACGACGGCTACGACGAGGCGCTGCTGCTCGACGCATCGGGTTTCGTGAGCGAAGGCGCGGGCGAGAACATCTTCGTGGTCAAGGGCGGCGTGGTGTACACGCCCGACCTGTCGGCCGGCGCGTTGAACGGCATCACGCGCAACACCATCCTGCACATCTGCAAGGACCTCGGCATCGAGGTGGTGCAGAAGCGCATCACGCGCGACGAGGTTTATATCGCCGAGGAAGCCTTCTTCACCGGCACCGCGGCCGAGGTCACGCCGATCCGCGAGCTCGACCGCATCGAGATCGGCCAGGGCTCGCGCGGCCCCGTCACCGAGAAGATCCAGAGCGCCTTCTTCGACATTGTGAACGGCCGCAATCCCAAGTACGCCCACTGGCTCACCAAGGTCTGAGTTAAAAAATGAGTGCCAACGCCGTGATCGAACTGTCGGGCCAGGACCTGAACCACCAGGGCGGGGTGTTCTGCCCCAATCCCAAGGCCGACATGAAGCTGTGGAGCGCGCATCCCAAGGTCTACCTGGACGTGGCGCGCACCGGCGAGGCCAAGTGCCCCTACTGCGGCACGGTCTACCGGCTCAAGGCCGGCGAGGCTGTGGCGCATCGCCACTGAGGGCGGGCTCTGCCCGGCGGCGCGGCAGCAGCCCGCGCCATGAATCCCCCGGCTCCTGCGCCAGCCGCAGGTAGATCGTCGACATCCACAGCAGGCTGAGCCCGATCTGCGCATCCCGCAGTGCCGAGTTCGCATTCGTCGCGATCAGCGCGATGAGCTGCGCGACGAAGGCATAGCGGCCGTACAGGTCATCGCGCCGCCAGGCCACCCAGACCCCCGTCAGCATGATCGCCAACAGAGTCAGCGCGCCCGGAATGCCGGCCTGGGAGCCCATCCACAGGAAGTCGTTGTGCGGCATGTTGTAGTCGGCCAGCAGCTTGGGCCCGCGCAGATGCCACTGCTCGGTCCAGCCGCCGATGCCCCAGCCGGTGAAGGGCCGGTCGAGAATCATGCGGCCGGTGTCGCGGTACATGTAGTAGCGCACCACCCAGCTGCCTTCCGAGACGGCGCCGGCCTGCGCCTGCTCGAGCTCCTGCACGCCGAGCTCGAACTTCTGCTGCACCGCCGGCGAGTTCCACAGGCCGACGGCCACGATTGCGCCGCCGGCGATCAGCGCCAGCGCCAGCACCTTGAGCCGCCCGCGCCATTGATGGACGCAGGCCGCGGGGATGACCAGCAGCAGCGCCAGCAGCGAGGTGCGCGAGGGCAGGCTGAAAGTGATGATCACGATCACGGCCAGCGTCAGCGCAAAGGCCGGCAGTGCGCGCAGCGGCCGGTGCTCCGACAGCGCCTGCAGGCCGAACACGGCCGCGGTCGCGCCCAGGATGGTGAAGAGCAGCGCGTTGCTGATGGACTTGTTGCCGATCAGGAAGATCACGCCGCGCCAGACCTCCAACACCGGGAAATACATCTTCAGGGCCACCGCCACCCAGAACATCGCGATCAGGACGATGTTGAAGAGCGCCATCAGCAGGAAGCCGCGCAGTGCCCAGATCGCTTCATCGCGCGTGAGGGCCAGGGCCATGAGCACCGTGGCCGCGATGCGCAGCCCGTGTGCCAGGTTCGAGGGGGTCTGCGGATACTGCGGCTCGAGCGCCAGCACCACCAGCGTCCACACCACGTAGGCCACGACCGGCCACCACATCGGATTGCCGCGCAGCCGCTGCACGCGCTCGCGCCAGCCGCCGGCCGCGAGCAGGGCAGCGAGCATCAGCAAGGCCGCGAGGTAGGGAACGCCGACCGGCATGAACACCGTCAGCCCCCAGAACATGGCTGCGAGGCGGACGAGTTGCGATCTCTGCATGGGGGCGGATTCTAGGGGCGCTGCTCCAGCGCTTCCTGACTCGGCCGGTCGGGCGCCGCTGCCGGGTCTAGCGACGCGCGATGCGCTCCCGCTGATGAGCAGCGGCTATTTCGCTCTGCTGCTCGGTCTCTGCTGCGCGTTCTTCGCGGTTACCACCGCACCCGCAGCCCCGCCGAGGCGTTGAGCTGCGACTTCACGCGGGTGTCTCCACCCGAGGCCCACAGCTTGCCTACTTCACCGTAGAGGCTGGTCGATTCGCTCAGTCCCAGCGTGAAGCCCGCGGCCAGCTCGGTGGAGGTGCTGCCGGTGCTGCTGGCGATGGCCGTGCTGGCCGCCGGGTTGACAAAGCGGGTGGTGTCATTGCCGCCCGAGGCGCGGTACAGGTTCACTCGCGCATAGGGCTGCAGCCGGCCTGCACTCGTGGCGATGTCGCCCTTCACGCGCACGCCCACGCGGGCGAGCCAGTTGCCGTCGCGCTCCTGGTGCACGCGCGCGCCGGTGATGTTGACGTCGTCGAGGTCCAGGCGCTGGTGCACCAGCTGTGCCTGCGGCTGGATCTGCCAGCCCTCGCCGAGCGCGAAGGACTGGCCGATCTCCAGCGAGGCGCTCAGGCTGCTGCCCTTGCCCTTGGTGCGCAGGTTGGCCTGGGGCTTGACCTCGTAGCGGTGGCGCCCGGCCTGCAGCACGGCATCGGCGTAGAAGCCGCTGTCGCTGCTGTAGGTGGCGGACGTCGCCCCGGTGGCCCTCGCAGTACGGCTGCTGCCCTTGCCTCGCGCGCGGGCGTTCTCGGGGGCGGCCACCCAGGCGCTCAGCGCGGGGTTCCAAAGACTGCGGTGCATTCTGTTCATGGCGGCTCGTACCCAGGGGCGGCGACCGTCAGATGCTAGAAATGCTCGGTGGCGCAGTCAGGCAAATGCGATAAAAAGCGAGAATCCTCGTCGAGCCGAGGCCGCCTTTTTTGGGCCCTGTCCGCAGGCAAAGTCCGCTGAATCAGCCGCAGCGCACCCGTATCGGGTAGACGGCAACGCCCCGATTTCAGTGCTTCGTTGAATCAGTTCGGCAGCGCGATCACGAAGCTGGCGCCGCCGCCCGGCCGATCCTCGCAGCGCACGCTGCCGCCGTGCCGCTCGGTGATCGATTTCACCAGCGCGAGCCCGAGGCCCACGCCGCCGTTGCGCTCGCTCGCGCCCGGCAGGCGGTAGAAGGGCTCGAAGATGCGATCGCGCAGCGCGGCCGGGACGCCCGGGCCTCGGTCATTGACGCGGATCTCCGCCGCGCCGTGCCGGTTGCCGAGCTCCACGCTGATCTCGCCCGCGCCGTAGCGGCGCGCGTTCTCGAGCAGGTTGCGGATCGCGCGGCGCAGGAGACGCGGCACGCCGCGCACGGTCAAGGCCTCGCTGCAGGCGTTCTCCGCCACGTCCAGTTCGGCATCGACGCGCGCGCATTCCTCGGCCGCCAGGCCGGTGAGGTCCACCGTCTCGATGGTGCCCATGTCGGCTTCCTTGGCGTCCAGCCGGCTGGCCAGCAGGATCTCGTCGATCAGCTGGTCGAGCTCGGCGATGTTGCGGGCGATCTCGTCGCGCGCGGTCGGACTCGGCCGCTCGCTCATCAGCTCCAGGCCCATGCGGATGCGCGCGAGCGGCGAGCGCAGCTCGTGCGAGGCGTTGGCCAGCAGCGACTTGTGCGAGCGCACCAGTTCCTCGATGCGGGCCGCGGCGGCATTGAAGCGGTGGGAGAGGTCGGCCACCTCGTCCTGCCCTTCCTCCATCACGCGCGCCGACAGGTCGCCTTCGCCCCAGCGCTGCACGCCGCGCTGCAGCGCCTCCAGCCGCTTGGTGAGCCGCCGCACGATCGGGTAGACGCCCAGCGCCACCGCCATGCCGACCAGCGCCACCATCCAGCCCAGGCCGAAGGGCGTGCGCCAGGCCGCGAGGCCGCTGCTGCCCATCGGCCGGGCCCGCGGGGCGACGCGCAGCGACATCGAGCGGCCGTCCTCGAGCGTCACGTCGAACTCCAGCCCCTGGCCGGGCACGCGCACCGCGCTGCCGCTGCCGATGGCACGGTCGTTCTTGATGTCGAGCACGACCACCTCGCGCGGCACGGCCGACAGCCGCTCGCGTTCGTTCTCGGCAGCCTCTCGCACGATCCAGTTGGCGCACAGGGTGAGGATGACGACGCCGCCCACCACCGCCAGCCAGATGCGGACGTAGAGATGGCGGCGGTACAGGTTGAGCAGCATGGCGCCCACCTAGTCTTGCTGCTTGGCGAAGACGTAGCCCACGCCGCGCACGGTCAGGATGCGCTTGGGGTTCTTGGCATCGACCTCGATCGCCGCGCGGATGCGGCCCATGTGCACGTCGATCGAGCGGTCGAAGGCCTCCAGCTCGCGGCCGCGCACGGCTTCCATGATCTGGTCGCGCGTCAGCACCCGGCCGGCGCGCTCGGCCATCGCGACCAGCAGGTCGAACTGGTAGGAGGTGAGGTCCGCCAGTTCGCCGCCGACGGTCACGCTGCGCGCGTTGCGGTCGATTTCGAGCGTGCCGAAGCGCATCACCGCGGCGGGCGCCGCCTCGCTGCCGCCTTCGCTGCGCCGCCGCAGCACGGCACGGATGCGCGCCAGCAGCTCGCGTGGCTCGAAGGGCTTGGGCAGGTAGTCGTCGGCGCCGATCTCCAGGCCGATGATGCGGTCCATCGGGTCGCCCTTGGCGGTGAGCATCAGCACCGACACCTTGGCCAGCGCGTGGTTGGGCAGGGCGCGGATGCGGCGGCAGATCTCGAGGCCGTCGGTGTCCGGCAGCATCAGGTCGAGGATCACCAGGTCGGGCGAGCGCTGCTGCAGCATCTCGAGCCCGCTGGCGCCGTCGAGGGCGTGGTGGAAGCCGAAGCCGGACTGCGTGAGGTACTCGCCCACCATCTGGGCCAGGCGGGCATCGTCTTCGATCATCAGGAGTTGGGGTGTGCTCATCAGGGTCCTCGGCCGGCGCTCCCGCCGCTTTGTTCGGCCCGGCAGGAAGCCGGGGGATGCTGAAGCCTAGCGTCGCCGCAGGGCGACAAGCAGGCTTGAAGGGTCCGTAAAGTTGGCGTAAACCTCGCAGCCGGGCGTATCCATGGGAGCGTCACGCCGGGTCGAACAGCATGGGCGTCATGGCCATGACGGGCGGCGCGGCACCGCTGCGTTCGGCCAGGACGGCGCACAGGGCCCTGCTGTCCAGGCCCGGGTGCTCGCCATGGGCGCGTTGCAGGATCTCGGCGGCGAGCACCTGCAAACGCTCGGCCGAGGCCCGCATCCGCGCCTGGAAGGCGGCGTCGTCCAGCCGGTCGCCCAGGCTCCGGTTGAGCTCGGCGAACCACGGCAGCGCGGCCTGGTCCAGCATCACCGCCGGGTTGCGCCTGGCGCTTTGCTTCGACCAGGCGCGCAGGAAGTCCTGCATCGCGAAGTTCAGGCGCTGGCAGTGCTGCAGCTCCTCGCGCAGGCTGCCCAGCAGCGCCAGGTCGGTCAGCCGCTGCTGGAAGAAGATCTGCGAGAGCACGCCCCAGTAGTAGGTGTAGTCCCAGATCACCTTCACCGGCAGCACCTCCGGGTCGCCGAAGAGGGCGTACTGGTCGGTGTAGAGCGCGAGCGTGCTCTCGTAGAAGGAGTGGTAGATCTGGTCGTAGAGCCGGGCGCGCGCCTCCACCGAACGGCCGGCGCGGTCGTGCGCGACCAGGTCGGCGATGTAGCTGTTGCTCATCGCGATGAAGTCGCTGCCCGGCGAATAGAAGGGGTCGAGGAAGAGCCCCGCCTCGCCGGTCAGCGCCCAGCGCTGTCCCGAGAACACCTGCTTGCACCCGTAGGAGAAGTCGCGGAAGAAGGCGAAGTCCTGCAGCAGGTGGCGCTTGCCGTCGAGCTCGTCGAAGAGGCGCGGCTGCCAGGTGCGAAACCACTCCATCGCCTTGTCGAAGCTGTCCATGGTCTCCAGCGGATGCTGCCGCGGGTCGGCCACGATGCCGACCGAATGCGAGCCCGAGGCCAGCGGGATCAGCCAGACCCAGTAGCCGGTGCCGACCAGGTGGTTGGTCGACAGCCAGCGTGCCTGCGGCTCGCAGCGCTCGCGCCACTCGGCGCTGTCGGACCAGTGGTCGATGGTGATGCGATGGCCGATGCGGAACCAGACCGCGTTGCAGAGATGCGCGTTGGGCTGTGCGAGCCCCAGCTTGCGCTTGAGCAGGCCGGCGCGGCCGCAGGCGTCGACCACCCAGCGGGCATGGACGGCGTGTGTCTCGCCCTCCCGGGTCCATTCGAGCCGGTGCGGTGCATGGGCGTGTTCGGCCAGGTCGATGCGGCGCACCAGCGCCCCGTCGATGAAGCGCACGCCGGCGCGGGTGGCCTCCTCGGCCAGGAAGTTCTCGAAGATGCCGCGGTCGATCTGGTAGCTGGGCACCGAGAGGTAGCGGCTGGCGCCGATCTCGGTCACCTGGTCGATGTCGCGCCGGCCCTCGCTGAAGAAGAAGCGAAAGCCGAACTTGCGCAGCTGGGCGCCCTGCATGTGCGCCTTCAGGCCCAGCACCGTGTCGAAGTAGTGCGCGCCGATCTCCACCGAGGATTCACCGACCTTGTGCGCGGCATGCGGCACCGGATGGGCGCGGCGCTCCAGCACCAGCACGTCGATGTCATCGAAGCGCCGCTTGAGCTGCAGCGCGAGCGTGAGCCCCCCGAGCCCTCCGCCCATGATGACGACATCGTGGTGGGAGAGCTTCGTGTTCATGGCCTGATCAGCCTTGCGGCTCCAGCCGCAGCCGCAGCGCCAGGCGGGTGCCCAGCGGCAGGTCCAGCGATTCCGGTTCGGCGCGCGCCAGCGCTTCGTAGAAGGGCAGCGCATCGGCCATCGCGTTGGCCTTCAGCGCCGAAGCCGCCTCCGACAGCGGACGCTGCGGCGCCGGCTCGCCGGCCACCAGCGACCACTCGATGGCCGCCACCGTGCGCTCACTGCGCGCGGGCGCGACCACCAGGGCCACGGCCAGCAGTTCGCGGCTCTTGATCACCGAGCCCAGGGCGCCGACCGATGGGATGTCGAAGCCGGCCAGCAGCACCGCCTGCCGGTCGGCCGCGCATTGCGCCGCCGCTTCCAGCAGGCCGGCCGCGAAGCTGTGCTCGTAGGCCGCCAGCGAATTGCTCGCGGCCGTGCAGCCGGTGCCGATGGTCCAGTAGCCGACCGCGGCGTTATGCACCGAGTTGTGGAACTTGATCGGCGACAGCAGCTTGGGGTCGCTCGCGAGCGTGGCGGACATGTAGTCGTTGATGCCCAGGTCGCCGTGCGCCGAGGCGAACACGCAGGGCAGGTCCTTCGCCGCGCGGCCCGAGGCCTCGACCGCGGCGGCCGCGACCTCCAGCGCGAGCGCGACCGTGTCGGGGGCGCGCCGCCGCTCGGCCGGTGCCAGCATCTGGGGCGAGGGCCGCTTGGCCGGCGGGTCGGCCGGCGCCGCCTCGCCGCGGAACACCGCGCGGGCGCTGTGCCAGCCGGGCAGGGTGGCGGCCCAGAAGGCAGGACCTTCGATAAAAAGGGTAGGCATCCTGGCGCTCATGCCGCCGCCCCCTTGCCGAACACCAGCGCGCAGTTGTTGCCGCCGAAGCCGAAGGAATTGGACAGCGCGTAGCGCACTTCGCCGTGCGCGGGCTGCAGCCGGATTTGCGGGCCGCAGCCTGGGTCGGGCACGGTGGTGTTGACGGTGCCCGGCATCAGCCCGCGCTCGATGGCCAGCAGGCTGATGACCGCCTCCACGATGCCGGCCGCGCCGAGCGTGTGGCCGGTGAAGCCCTTGGTCGAGCTGGCATGGGTGCCCGGCGGGAAGCGGCGCGCCACCAGCGCGCCCTCGACCTCGTCGTTCTTGGCGCTGGCCGTGCCGTGCATGTTGATGTAGTCGATGGCCTCGGCCGCCAGGCCGGCGCGCGCCAGCGCGTCGTCGAGCGCCCGCTCGGCGCCCAGGCCTTCCGGGTGGGGCGTGGACATGTGGTGGGCATCGCTCGCCTCGCCGTAGCCCAGCAGCTCGAGCCGGCCCGGGCCGCGCTCCAGCAGCGCGAAGCCCGCGGCCTCGCCGAGGCTGATGCCGTTGCGCTCGGCATCGAAGGGGCGGCAGGGCTCCGGCGAGACCAGCTCGAGCGAGTTGAAGCCGAACAGCACGCTGCCGCACAGCGTGTCGACCCCGCCCACCACGGCCGCGTCGACCAGGCCCAGGCGGATCAGCCGCTCGGCCGAGGCGAAGACCTTGGCGCTGGAAGAGCAGGCGGTGGAGATGGTTTCGGACGGCCCTTCGAGGCCCAGCGCCTCCTGCACGAACATCGCGAGCGAATGCGGCGTGTGGACGCGCGGGCGGCGTTGATCCTCGGGGAAACTGCCGTCGGCGTCGAGCTGCGTGTAGGCCAGCTCGGTCTCGCCGATGCTCGAGGTGGAGGTGCCCAGGATCAAGGCGATGCGTGCCGGCCCGTAGCGCTTGCGCGCCGCGGCCACCGCCTCGATGAAGCCGTCGGCCTGCAGCCCGAGCCAGGCCAGGCGGTTGTTGCGGCAGTCCCAGGACGCCAGGTCTTCGGGCAGGCTGATTTCTTCGAGGCCGTCGACGCGGCCGATCCAGGTGGGAAGCGGTGTGGCGCCGAAGTCGTTGGCGCGCAGGCTGCTCTTCGATTGCTCGAGCGCGCTGAGCAGGGGTTCCTTGCCGACACCGACGGCCGAGGTTGCGGTGAAGGCGCTGATCTGGAGGGGAGGGATGCGGGAGGGCGGCACGGTAAGGCGGTGATGCAGGACGTGAAAAACGTCACAGCCTACCAGCTACTTCGCCGATCGCGGAGGCGTGAATGTCCTACGGCGCCGTCAGGACAAGGTGTCCAGGTGCGCCTGGGCCGCCTCGGCGAGCCGGCGGTCGAAAGTGGCGAGCGGCGCCCTGAGCTCGGCGGCCAGCCAGAGGTAAGCGGCGTCGTTGGCGCTAAGCCCGTAGCGTGTCGCCAACTCGTACTGCGCGGCCAGGTCGACGGGATGAAGGTCGATGTCGGAAGCGGCGTAGTCGCGCAGCGCCTGCGCGAACGCCTCGGCCGGCCCCTCCTTTCGCCCCTTCTTGAGGGCGACGCTCACGATCTCGTGGTCGAGCAGGTGGGGGGCGTGCAGGCTGCGGCCGACCAGCCGTGCCAGGGCTTCGTCGCGCGCTGGCTCGTCGAAGAGGACGGCGCTCAGCGCGCTGCAATCCACCACGATCGGCGGGCGCACGTTGAAAGCCGCCGGCGGCTCGGCAACGTAGAAGGCAGGCGCCGGAGCGCTCACAAGGCAACCTCCGCGCTACGCGCTGCGGTGCTATTCGCCTTGGGAGCGGCCCGGCGGCTCATCGGGCGTCGCGCTCGGCGCGAATGATGTCCACCGCGTCGGGGCCGCCGCGGATGGGTTCAGGGAAGCGCGCCCGGTGTTCGGCTGCGATCTGCTCAATGGGCTTGCTGCCGCGCCGAAAGATCGGGCGACCGCCCCAGCCGACGCCGACGACGGCGGGCCGCGGTGCGGGCGCCGGGACCGGCTCCGACTCGTAGGCGGCCTGCTCGATGATGGCCATCAACTCGCCCTGCAGGGAGCGGTGGTTGCGCGCCGCGCGTTGTCGCAGCCGCTCCGCCACGCTGTCAGGCACATCCTTGACCGAAAGGTTTGCCACAGGTGCCTCCAAAATGGAGCCATTATGGCGCCACTTCGGAGGCGACGCCAGCCCGCCGCGCAGGAACCTTCCTCGCCGCCAGCGCCACCAGCAGCAGCACCGGCACGCCCAGCGCCGCCGTGCCGGTGAAGAACGCGTGGTAGCCGTAGGCGTCCACGAAGGCGCCGGAATAGCCCGCGATGAACTTGGGCAGCAGCAGCATCAGCGAGCTGAACAGCGCGTACTGCGTGGCGGAGTAGCTGACGTTGGTCAGGCTCGACAGGTAGGCGATGAAGGCAGCCGAGGCGATGCCTCCCGCCAGGTTGTCGGCCGAGACCACCAGCACCAGCGCCGTCAGGTCGTGCCCGCGCGAGGCCAGCCCGGCGAACAGCAGGTTGCTGGCCGCGCTCAGCACCGCACCCAGCATCAGCACCCGCATCACGCCCAGCCGCATCGAGAGCACGCCGCCCACGAAGGCGCCCGCCAGCGTCATCACCACGCCGTAGATCTTGCTGACGGTGGCCACCTCGTCCTTGGTGAAGCCCATGTCGACGTAGAAGGGGTTGGCCATGATGCCCATCACCACGTCGCTGATGCGGTAGACCGCGATCAGCGCCAGGATCAGCGCCGCCTGCCAGCGGTAGCGGCGGAAGAAGTCGGCGAAGGGTTCGATCAGCACGCTCTCCAGCCACTCGGCCGCGTTCTTCGCCTTCGGCAGCGCCACGCGTGCCGGCTCGGGGGAGAGCAGCACCGTGAGCACGCCCACCGCCATCGAGGCGGCCATTGCGAGGTAGGCGGTCTTCCAGGCGCCGTCCTGGTAGCCGGCGTTGCCGGCGAGCTCGGCCCAGGCCGCGATCCACAGCACGCCGGCGCCGGCCCAGATCATCGCGAGCCGGTAGCCGGTCTGGTAGGCCGCCGCGAGCGCGGCCTGCTTGCGCGTGGCCGCCGATTCGATGCGGAAGGCATCCAGCGCGATGTCCTGCGTGGCCGAGCCGAAAGCCACCAGCAGGGCGCACCACACCAGCGGCGCAAGCCCGGCGCGCGGATCGTTGAAGGCCATGCCCACCAGCCCGGCGATCACGATCAGCTGTGCCAGCAGCAGCCAGCCGCGGCGCCGGCCGAGCAGCGTGGTCAGCGGCGGCACCGGCATCCGGTCCACCAGCGGCGCCCACACCCACTTGAAGCCATAGGCGAGGCCCACCCAGCTCAGGTAGCCGATGGTGGTGCGGTCGATGCCGGCCTCGCGCAGCCGGAAGCTGAGCGTGCCCAGCACCAGCAGCAGGGGCAGTCCCGCGGAGAAGCCCAGCGCGAGCATGCGCAGGGTCGCGGGTTCGAGGTACACCTTGAGCGCATCGCGCCAGGGCAGGGCGGGGGGAGTCTGGTCAGCCGGGGGTAGGGGCATGAAGGAAGGTCTTTGAGGCTCTCTTATTATTCCCGCATGTGCCTGCACTGCCCCTCCCGCTCCGGCCCCTGGCAGGGTCGCCGTGCCTTTCTTCTTGTGGCCGCCGCGGCGGCGGCCACGCCGGCGCTGGCGCAGGTGGAGGTCGGCAAGTCCTCGGTTGCGCGCAACCTGGTGCCGGCCGAGAACGTCGAGCAGGCCGGCGTGCAGCAGTACGGCCAACTGCTGGCGCAGGCCAAGGCCAAGGGCGCGCTGGCCGGCGACGGCAACCCGCAGCTGCAGCGCCTGCGCACGATCGCGGCGCGCGTCATTCCCTTCGCGGCCCAGTGGAACGAGCGCGCCGCGCGCTGGAAGTGGGAGATCAACCTGATCGGCAGCAAGCAGATCAACGCCTTCTGCATGCCGGGCGGCAAGATCGCCTTCTTCACCGGCATCCTCGACCAGCTCAAGCTCACGGACGACGAGGTCGCGATGGTCATGGGCCACGAGATGGCGCATGCGCTGCGCGAGCATGCGCGTGCGCGACTGGCCAAGAGCGCCGGCACCGGCGCGGCGCTGTCGATCGGCGCCCAGCTGCTGGGCCTGGGCCAGGCCGGCGATCTCGCCGCGCGCGCCGGCACGCAGCTGCTCACGCTCAAGTTCAGCCGCACCGACGAGACCGACGCCGACCTGGTCGGGCTCGAGCTCGCCGCGCGCGCCGGCTACGACCCGCAGGCCGCGGTGTCGCTGTGGAAGAAGATGGGCCAGGCCTCGAAGAACCAAGGCGGGTTGAGCTTCCTGTCGACGCACCCGAGCGGGCCCGACCGCATCGCCAAGCTCGAGGCCAACGTGCCCAAGGTCGAAGGGCTCTATCGCGCCGCCAAGCGGAGCTAGATCGAGCCCCCGGCTCCCCACTTCGCCTTTGCAGGATCGGGCAAGAAGCGCCCCCGAATCGGCTACCGCCTGCAGCCACCTCGTTCCTAGACTTCGTTCCTGTCCTCGCCGCACTTGCGCCGGGGGCCTTCTTCAAGGAGCGCAGCATGTCGGGAATCCAGGAACAAGTCGTCGCCATCACCGGCGCCAGCAGCGAGGTCGGTGAAGCCGCCGCCAGGCTGCTGGCCGGGCGCGGTGCCAAGGTGATGCTGGGCGCGCTCGGGATCGGCCGGCTGTACGCGCTCGCCCACGAGATCGTCGATGCCGGCGGCTCGGCACACTACCAGGCGCTCGACGTCACGCAGCCCAAGAGCATGCAATGCTTCATCGACGAAGCCACCGAAGTCTTCGGCCGCGTCGATGTGATCGTCCATGCGGCCTCGTTCGCCCCGGCCATCCATTCGCGTGAGTCGAAGTGCGACTGCCGGCACATCGCCATCTCGTCCGACGCCAGCCCGGGCGCCATCGTCCTCGCAATCGAAGGGCACTGACCGTCCCTCCGAGGGACCCGCTCCGCTGGCACGCAGCTTGCATCTCGTCTTGTACACAAGACAGGATGCTTGATGATGGTGCATGAAACAGCCTCGCCGCGCGGCAAGGCCCCGGCGCTGGACGGTGGAGCGGCTGCCGCGCAGGCCTGGATCGCGCGCATCGATCCGCCGCTGGCAGGCGCCGCGCACGGCCCGCTTGCCGGTCTGCGCTTCGCCGCCAAGGACAACATCGATGTCGCCGGTGTACCCACCACCGCCGCCTGCCCGGCCTTTGCGCGCACGCCGGCCGCCCATGCCCATGTGGTGCAGCGGCTGCTCGATGCCGGTGCAAGCCTCGTCGGCAAGACCAACCTCGACCAGTTCGCCTGCGGCCTCAACGGCACGCGCTCGCCCTACGGCGCCGTGCCCAACAGCTTCGATGCGCGCTATGTGAGCGGTGGCTCGAGCTCCGGCTCGGCCTATGCGGTCGCCACCGGCGAGGTGGACTTCGCGCTGGGCACCGACACCGCGGGTTCGGGCCGCGTGCCGGCCGGGCTCAACAACATCGTCGGCCTCAAGCCCTCGCGCGGCTTGATCAGCGCGCGCGGCGTGGTGCCGGCGGCGCAGAGCGTGGACTGCGTGTCGATCTTCGCGCCGACCGTGGGCCTGGCGGTGCGCGTGCTGCAGGCGGGGATGGGCTTCGATGCCGAAGACCCGTACGCACGCCGCCTCGCACTCGCCACGCGGCCGCTGCCGGCGCGCTTCCGCTTCGGCGTGCCGCGTGCGCCGCGCTTCTTCGGCGACGCGCTGTCGGCCGCCGCCTTCGAGCGTTCCCTCGGGCAGATGCGGGCCCTGGGCGGCACGCCCGTCGCCATCGACTACGCGCCGCTCGCCGAGGCCGCGGCGCTGCTCTACGACAGCGCGCTGGTGGCCGAGCGCTATGCCGCCGTGCGCAGCTTCTTCGATGGCAACGAGGAGGCCGTCATCGAGCCGGTGCGCGGCATCCTCGCCGCGGGCCGGCGCTACAGCGCGGCCGACTTCGTCGATGCCCGCACGAAGCTCCATGCGCTGGGCCAGCGCGCGGCCGCAATGTGGGAGGACATCGACCTGCTGCTGGTGCCCACCGCCCCGGCGCACTACGCCATCGAGGCGATGCGCGCGGCGCCGGTCGCGCTCAACCGCAACCTCGGCGAGTACACCAACTTCGTCAACCTCCTCGACTACGCGGCGCTCGCGGTGCCTGCCGACCTGCGCGAGGACGGGTTGCCCTTCGGCATCACGCTGATCGGGCCCTGCGGCAGCGATCTGCAACTGGCCGAGCTGGGCCAGCGCTTCCATCACGCCACCGGCCTGACCCAGGGCGCCACCGGCTGGCCGCTGCCGGCGCCCGAGGTGCTGCCGCTCGCGCCGTCGGAGCCGCTGGTGAAGCTCGCGGTCGTCGGCGCGCATCTCTCGGGCATGCCCTTGAACGGCCAGCTCGTCGAGCGCGGCGCCACGCTGGTGGCGCAGACCGCCACCGCGCCGCAGTACCGGCTCTATGCGCTGCCCGGCACGGTGCCGCCCAAGCCCGGGCTGGTGCGCGTGGCGCCGGCGCAGGGCGCGGCGATCGCGGTCGAGGTCTGGCAGATGCCGCTCGCGCTCTACGGCAGCTTCGTCTCGCTGATCCCTGCGCCGCTGGGCATCGGCACGCTCGCGCTGGCCGACGGCAGCAGCGTGCAGGGCTTTCTCTGCGAAGCGCTGGCGCTGGAGGGCGCCGAGGACATCACGCACCTGGGCGGCTGGCGCCGCTACATCGAATCCCGCCAGGCATGACGCGCAGTTCCTTCATGGGCGCACGCGGACCGATGGCGCGGCAAGGCCGGCTCCGCCGTGTTCCTGGCATGGTCCTCGCGTGGGCGGCGTGTTGAGACGAAAGGACCGCCGCCATGACACCCAAGCAGATCGAGGCCTATGTCGACGCCACCGCGGCCGCGCTGGACTTGCGCCTGCGGCAGGACCACCGCGCAGGCGTGCTGCGCTACTTCGCACTGGCGGCGGAGTTCGCTGCCATCGTGGAGGCCGTGCCGCTCGATCCACACGATGAGACCGCGGTGCATTTCTCGCCCGTGGCGGTGACGGAGCCGCGCGAATGACGCCGGCCGAGCTGCTGCTGAAGGATGCCGGGGCCATGGCGCAGGCGGTGCGCTCCGGCGTGGTGAGCGCGGTCGCATTGGTGCAGGCCAGCCTGGAGCGCATCGCCGCCACCGACGTGCGCGTCAACGCCTTCACCGACGTGGTCCGCGAGCGCGCCCTGCGGCGCGCCCGCCAGGTCGATGCTTCGCTGGCCTCCGAGCACGGCGTGCGCACGCGCGAGCTGCCGCTCCTGGGCGTGCCCTTCGCGGTCAAGAACCTGTTCGACATCGCCGGCCTGCCGACGCTGGCCGGCTCGAAGATCGAGCGTGAACGCGAGCCGGCGCGCGGCGACGCCACGCTGGTGCGCCGCCTCGAGAGCGCCGGCGCGGTGCTGGTCGGCGCGCTCAACATGGACGAGTACGCCTACGGCTTCACAACCGAGAACAGCCATGTCGGCGCCACCCACAACCCGCACGACCTGGAGCGCATCGCGGGCGGCTCCTCGGGCGGTTCGGGCGCCGCGGTGGCGGCCGGCCAGGTGGCGCTGGCGCTGGGCTCCGACACCAACGGCTCGATCCGCGTACCGGCCTCGCTCAATGGCGTGTTCGGCCTCAAGCCCACCTTCGGCCGGCTGCCGCGCACCGGCAGCTACCCCTTCGTCTCCAGCCTCGACCACCTCGGCCCCTTCGCGCGCACGGCGCGTGACCTGGCCCTGGCCTACGACGCAATGCAGGGCCCGGAGCGCCTGGCGCCGCGCGATCCCGGCTGCGCGCAACGGCCCGTCGAGCCGGTCCTCACCTCGCTGTCGCGCGGCGTACAGGGCCTGCGCATCGGCGTGCTGGGCGGCTGGTTCCGGGAACGGGCGCTGCCGGAGGCGCTGGCCGCCGTCGATGCCGTGGCGGCGGCGCTGGGCGCTGTCCGTACGGTCGAGCTGCCGATGGTGGAGGCCGGGCGCGCCGCCGCCTTCCTGATCACCAATGCCGAGGGCGCGGCACTCCATCTGCACGATCTGCGCGCGCGAGCGCAGGACTTCGAGCCGCTGTCGCGCGACCGCTTCCTGGCCGGCGCGCTGCTGCCGGCGGCCTGGGTGGCGCGCGCCCAGCGCGTGCGCCGGCTCTACGCCCAGCAGGCGGCGCGCGTGTTCGAACGCTTCGACATCCTGCTGGCCGCGGCCACGCCCTGCGCGGCAACGCCGATCGGCGCGGAGTGGATCGAGCTCAACGGCCAGCGCCTGCCGTTGCGCGCCAACATGGGCGTGCTGACCCAGCCCGTCTCGTGCATCGGCCTGCCGGTCTGTGCGGTGCCGGTGTGGGGTGCGCATGCGAGCCTGCCGATCGGCGTGCAGGTCATCGGCGCGCCCTGGCGCGAGGACCTGGTGCTGCGCGTGGCCGCGGCGCTCGAATCGGCCGGCGTGGCGCAAGCCCCGGTGGCCAGGCTGGGATGAGCGAGTCCATGACGACACCCGAGATCAACCTGCCCGATGTGCTGGCCGAAGTCGCGGCCGCCTTCGCGCGCTACGAGGATGCGCTGGTCCACAACAAGGTCGAAGTCCTCGACGAACTGTTCTGGAACAGCCCGCTGACGCTGCGCTACGGCGCCACCGAGAACCTCTACGGCTACCAGGCCATCCAGGCCTTTCGCGCATCGCGCCCTGCGCAGGGCCTGGCGCGCGAGCTGCTGTGCACCGTGATCACCAGCTACGGCCGCGACTTCGCCACCGCCAACTGCGAGTTCCGCCGCGAAGGCGGCACGAAGACCGGGCGCCAGAGCCAGACCTGGATGCGCACCGATCAGGGCTGGCGCGTGGTCGCCGCCCACGTGAGCCTGCTCGCCTGAAACGCCTCTCTGACCGATCCCCAGCCACCCCTCACTACTTGGAGCACACCATGAGCCAGTTCAATCGCCGCGATTCCCTCAAGTCCCTCGCCGCGCTCGCGTCGGCCACCACCCTGGGCGGCTGGAGCGCGCTGGCGCAGGCGCAGAAGCCGCTGACCGTGGGCGTGATCTACGTCGGTCCGCGCGACGACTACGGCTACAACCAGGCGCACGCGCAGGCCGCGGCCGAGCTCAAGAAGCTGCCGGGCATCAAGCTGGTGGAAGAAGAGAACGTGCCGGAGACCGCGGCCGTGCAGAAGACCATGACCGGCATGATCGCGCAGGACGGCGCCAAGCTGCTCTTCCCCACCTCCTTCGGCTACTTCGACCCGCACATCCTCACGGTCGCGCCCAAGAACCCCGACGTGCGCTTCTCCCACTGCGGCGGCCTGTGGGCCGAGGGCAAGCATCCGAAGAACGTGGGCAGCTTCTTCGGCTACATCGACGAGTGCCAGTACCTCAACGGCGTGATCGCCGGCCACATGACCAAGAGCAACAAGATCGCCTTCGTCGCGGCCAAGCCCATCCCGCAGGTGCTGCGCAACATCAACGCCTTCACCATGGGCGCGCGCTCGGTCAAGCCCAACATCACCTGCAGCGTGATCTTCACCGGCGACTGGTCGATGGCCGTGAAGGAGGCCGAGGCCACCAACAGCCTGGCCGACCAGGGCTGCGACGTGTTCACCATGCACGTGGACGGGCCCAAGGTGGTGGTCGAGACCGCCTCCAAGCGCGGCAAGATGGTCTGCGGCTACCACGCGAGCCAGGCCAAGCTGGCGCCCAATGCCTACCTGACGGGTGCCGAGTGGAACTGGCTCACGGCCTACAAGACGGCGGTCGAGGCGGCGCAGAGCGGCAAGCCGCATCCCAACTTCCTGCGCGGCGGCCTGAAGGAGGGCTACGTGAAGATGTCCGCCTACGGATCGATGGTGAGCGACGCGGCGAAGAAGAACGCCGACGACATCAAGGCCAAGATGCTGGCCGGCAGCTTCGACATCTTCCAGGGCGGGCTGAAGGACAACAAGGGCGTCGTCGTCATCCCGGCCGGCAAGGCACTGAAACAGACCGACCTCGAGCTCGAGAAGATGAACTACCTCGTCGAGGGCGTGGTCGGCTCGATCGGCTGATCTTCCAGTTCGACGCAAGCCGACCATGCACAGCGCATTGAAAGAAGCGGCCCTGCCGGTGTTCGCCATCGCGGCGGCGCTGCTGCTGTTCGGCGTCTTCGTCTGGTTCGCCGGCGCCAGCCCGCTGGAGGTCTGGGTGATCCTCTTCAAGGGCGCCTTCGGCGACTGGTTCTCCTGGCAGAACACCTTGCAGCGCGCCGCGCCGCTGATGCTCACCGCGCTGTGCGTCGCGATCCCCGCGCGCGCCGGGCTCGTCATCATCGGCGGCGAGGGCGCGGTGGTGCTCGGCGGCCTGGCCTGCGCGGCCCTGCCTTATGTGCTGCCGCTGCCGGCCAACGTCTTCGGTTCGCTCGCGCTGTGCATCGCCGGTGCCTTGGCCGGCGCGCTGTGGATCGCCCTGGCCGGCTGGCTGCGGCAGTACCGCGGCATCAACGAGACCATCAGCAGCCTGCTGCTGGCCTATGTCGCGATCGGCCTCTTCAAGCACCTGGTCGAGGGCGCGCTGCGCGACCCGGCCAGCCTCAACAAGCCGGCCACGCGCTCGCTCGCCGAAGGTCTGGCGATCGGCGGCATCGGCGGCTCGGACGTGCATTGGGGCCTGGTGATCGGCATCGTGGCCTGCCTGGCCTCGGGGCTGTGGCTGCGCGCCACCGCCTCCGGCTTCGCGGTGCGCGTGGTGGGCGGCAACCCGCGCACCGCGCAACTGGTGGGGCTGCCTGCCAGCCGGCTGATCCTCGCGGCCTGCGGCCTCGGCGGCGCCTGCGCGGGCGTGGCGGGCGCGGTGGAGGTGGCGGCGGTCCATACCAACGCCAATGCCTCGCTGATCGCGGGCTACGGCTATGCGGGCATCCTGGTGTCCTTCATCGCGCGCCACAACCCGGTGGCCGTCATCCCCGTGGCCATCCTGTTCGGCGGCTTCGGCGCCGCCGGCAGCCTGCTGCAGCGGCGCCTGGGCCTGCCCGATGCCTCGGTGCTGGTGCTGCAGGGCCTGGCCTTCGTGCTGATCCTGGCGAGCGAGGGCCTGCGCATGGTCGACTGGAAGACCTTGATCCGCAACCGCATGCCGCAAGCCGCCGAGCCGCCGTTGCGCAAGGAGCCCGTATGACAGCGGACCAGTGGATCGCCCTCGTGGCCGGCATCGTCGGCGGCGCGCTGCGCGTCGGCGCGCCCTTCCTCTTCGTGAGCCTCGGCGAATGCCTGACCGAGAAGTCGGGCCGCATCAACCTCGGCCTCGAAGGCGTGCTGGTGCTCTCGGCGATGGCCTCCTTCGGGGGAGCCTGGCTCACGGGCTCGGCCTGGCTGGGCGTGCTGATCGGCGCGACCGCCGGTGCGCTGCTGGCGCTGCTGCACGGCCTGCTGTGCTCGCTCGATCGCGTGAATGACGTCGCGACCGGCATCGCGCTGATGCTGTTCGGCACCGGGCTCGCCTTCTACCTGGGCAAGCCGCTGATCCAGCCGCAGGCGCCGCAGCTGCCGGCCATCCCGCTGGGCAACTGGAGCGAGAACCCGGTGGTGCGCTCGGCGTTGCAGGTCAATGCGCTGGTGCCGCTGGGCATCGTGCTCGCGCTCGTGTTGTGGTGGGCCTTCGCGCGCACGCGTATCGGCCTGCTGGTGCGCATGGCGGGCGACTCGGCCAATGCGACGCGCGCGCTGGGCTATTCGGTGGCGGGACTGCGCATCGGTGCCACCACCGCGGGCGGCTTCATTGCGGGGCTGGGCGGCGCCTCGCTCACGCTCTTCTATCCGGGCAGCTGGAACGAGGGCATTTCGAGCGGCCAGGGGCTGATCGCGGTGGCGCTCGTGATCTTCGCGCGCTGGAGCCCGCTGCGCTGCATCGGCGCGGCGCTGCTCTTCGGCGGCGCCGGTGCGATCGGGCCGGCGCTGCAGTCCATCGGCGTGGGCTGGGGCTACCACCTGTTCAACACGGTGCCCTACGTGCTCACGCTGGTCATCCTGGTGCTGACCTGCAAGCCGGGCAGCGTGGCCGCCGGCAGCCCCGGCGAGCTTTCATCGACCCGCTGAAAGGAGACGACGGATGAGCGGTCTGGGTGGTTTGAACAAGTCGGCCGACGGGGTGGTCCTCGGGCTGGTGCAGCTGCAGTTGCCGGTTGTGAAGACCTCCGACGACCTGGCGGCGCAGACGCGGCGCATCTGCGAGCTGGTGGCCAAGGCGCGGCGAAACCAGGGCACGATGGACCTGGTCGTGTTCCCGGAATATTCGCTGCACGGCCTGTCGATGGACACCGCGCCCGAGCTCATGTGCACGCTGGACGGCCCGGAAGTGGCGGCTTTCAAGCAGGCCTGCATCGACAACGCGATCTGGGGCTGCTTCTCGATCATGGAGGCCAACCCCGAGGGCAATCCGTACAACAGCGGGCTGATCATCGACGACCAGGGCGCGATCAAGCTCTACTACCGCAAGATGCATCCCTGGGTGCCGGTCGAGCCCTGGGAGCCCGGCAACATCGGCGTGCCGGTCTGCGAGGGCCCCAACGGCAGCAAGCTCGCGCTGATCATCTGCCACGACGGCATGCTCCCCGAGATGGCGCGCGAGGCCGCCTACAAGGGCGCGGAGATCATCATCCGCACGGCGGGCTACACCGCGCCGATCCGCCACGCCTGGCGCATCACCAACCAGGCCAATGCCTTCTGCAACCTGGCCTTCACCGCGAGCGTGTGCATGTGCGGCAGCGACGGCACCTTCGACTCCATGGGCGAGGGCATGTTCTGCAACTTCGACGGTACGGTGCTGGTCGAGGGCGGCGGCCGGCCCGACGAGATCGTCACCGCCGAGCTGCGGCCCGACCTGGTGCGCGAGGCGCGCATCGGCTGGGGCGTGGAGAACAACATCTACCAGCTCTACCACCGCGGCTACGTGGCGGTGAAGGGCGGCGCGCAGGATTGCCCTTACACCTACATGCGGGACATGGCGGCCGGCCGCTACCGGCTGCCGTGGAGCGAGCAGGTGAAGGTGAAGGACGGCAGCGGCTTCGGCTTCGAGCCGCCGGTGCGCGTCTACAAGGGACAGGAGAACAAGGCATGAGCGCCGCCCGGCCGCCCGAAGGTGCCACTATGAATGCATCGGTCATCGAGCGCTTCGTCTCTGCCGACCCCTACCGCTGGCCCTACAACGGCGCGCTGAGGCCCGACAACACGGCCCTGATCGTGATCGACATGCAGACCGACTTCTGCGGCAAGGGCGGCTATGTCGACGTGATGGGCTACGACCTGTCGCTGGTGCAGGCGCCGATCGAGCCGATCGCGCGGACGATGGCGCGCATGCGCGCGCTGGGCTTCCACGTCATCCACACGCGCGAAGGCCACCGGCCGGACCTGGCCGACCTGCCGGCCAACAAGCGCTGGCGCTCCCGCCAGATCGGCGCCGGCGGCGTGGGCATCGGCGACGACGGTCCGTGCGGGCGCATCCTGGTGCGCGGCGAGCCGGGCTGGGAGATCATTCCCGCGCTGGCGCCGCTGCCCGGCGAGGTGGTGATCGACAAGCCCGGCAAGGGCTCCTTCTACGCGACCGATCTCGAGCTGGTGCTGCGCACGCGCGGCATCGAGAACCTGATCCTCGCCGGCATCACCACCGACGTCTGCGTGCATACGACCATGCGCGATGCCAACGACCGTGGCTTCGAATGCCTGCTGCTGTCGGACTGCACCGCTGCCACGGACCACGGCAACCATCTCGCGGCGCTGAAGATGATCACCATGCAGGGCGGCGTGTTCGGCGCGCACGCCGGCTCGGCCGCGCTGCTCGATGCGCTGGCCGCGATGTAGCAGGGAGCCTTGCTCATGCTCGACGCCATCCAGCAGCAGCCTCCCATCGGCGCCTTGCCCGCCGCCAGCGGCGCGCTCGCGCTCGACACCTACCGCCTGACCAAGCGCTTCGGCGACTTCACCGCCATGGACAGCGTGAGCATGTGCGTCGAGCCCGGCAGCGTGCATGCGCTGCTCGGCGAGAACGGCGCCGGCAAGAGCACGCTCGTCAAGTGCGTGGCGGGTTACCAGCGCGCGGAGGAGGGCAGCATCCTGATCGACGGGCGCGAGCAGGAGATCGCCAATCCGGTGGTGGCGCGCGCCCTGGGCATCGGCATGGTCTACCAGCACTTCACGCTGGCGCCGGGCATGACGGTGGCCGAGAACCTGCTGCTGGCCGGCGGCCGGACGCCGGCCGTGATCGACTGGAAGCGCAAGCGCGCCGAGCTCGAGGAATTCCTGGCGACCACGCCCTTCCGGCTGAACCTGGACCTGCGCCCTTCGGAGCTGGCCGCCGGCGAGAAGCAGAAGCTGGAATTGCTCAAGCAGCTCTACCTGAAGCCGCGCCTCCTGATCCTCGACGAGCCGACCTCGGTGCTGACGCCGCAGGAGGCCGACGAGGTGCTGGGCCATGTGCGCGCCTTCGCGCAAAGCGGGCTGTGCACGGTGCTCATCATCACGCACAAGTTCCGCGAGGTGATGGCCTACGCCGACAGCGTGACCGTGCTGCGCCGGGGCAAGGCGGTGCATCACTGCCGCGTCGACCAGACCGACCCGGCGCGCCTGGCGGCCGCGATGATGGGCGAAGGCGAGGCGCCGCCGCCCGAGGGCGACACCGCCGCCGCTTCGGCGGCAGCAGGCGCTGCGCAACCAGCCACGCGTGCCGACGCCCCCGTGGCCTTGCAGGTCGATGCCCTGCGCGCGCAGGGCGACCGCGGCACGCTGGCCGTGCATGACCTGAGCCTCGCGGTGCGCGCGGGCGAGATCCTCGGCGTGGCCGGCGTCTCCGGTAACGGTCAGCGCGAGCTGGTCGAGGCGCTGGTCGGGCAGCGTGCCCGGCTGGCGGGCGAGGTGAAGGTGATGGGCGAGCCCTATGCCGCGCGCCGCGCGGAGAACCGCCGCCTGAAAGTGCGCAGCTTGCCCGAGGAGCCGCTGCGCAATGCCTGCGTGGGCGATCTCAGCGTTGCCGAGAACATGGCGCTGCGCGACTTCGACCAGCCGCCGCTGGCGCGCGCCGGCGTGCTGAACTTCGCGGCCTGGCGCAGCCGCGCCCGCGAGTGGATCGCCGAGTACGGCGTGAAGACGCAGGGGGAGGGCGCGCCGATCCGCAGCCTCTCGGGGGGCAATGTGCAGCGTGCCGTGCTGGCGCGCGAGCTGGCTGGAGAAATCAACGTGCTGATCGCCGCCAACCCGGTGTTCGGGCTGGACTTCGCGGCCGTGGCCGAGATCCATGGCCGCATCCGGCAGGTGCGTGCGCGCGGCGGCGCGGTGCTGCTGATCAGCGAGGACCTGGACGAACTGCTGGAGATGGCGGACCGGATCGTGGTGATGAGCGAGGGGCGGATCGTGTTCGAGACGGCGGCGGCTTCGGCGGAGCGGCATGTGCTGGGGGCGCATATGGGGGGAGGCCACCACGCATGAATGCGCTTTTTTCGGGAACCAGCATGCAGATCCTCGCCAACCCTTTCGTCTTCGAGTGCGACCTGGCCCGCACGGCCCTCGTCATCATCGACATGCAACGCGACTTCATCGAACCCGGCGGCTTCGGCGAGACCCTGGGCAACGATGTCTCGCTGCTCCAGGCCATCGTCCCCGCGACGCAGCGGGTGCTCCACGCGTGGCGAGAAAAAGGCGGCCTCGTGGTTCACACGAGAGAAGCCCACCGCCCCGACCTCGCCGACTGCCCGCCATCCAAACGCAACCGTGGCAACCCGAGCCTGCGCATCGGCGACCCCGGCCCCATGGGCCGCATCCTGGTCGCCGGCGAGCCCGGCAACCAGATCATCGATGCGCTCGCGCCCATCGACGGCGAGATCGTGATCGACAAGCCCGGCAAGGGCGCCTTCTATGCGACCGGCCTGCAGTCCCTGCTGCAGCAGCGCGCCATCCGCAGCCTGGTCTTCATGGGCGTCACCACCGAGGTCTGCGTGCAGACCAGCATGCGCGAGGCCAACGACCGCGGCTACGACAGCCTGCTGCTGGAAGACTGCACCGAGAGCTACTTTCCCGCCTTCAAGGCCGCAGCGCTGGAGATGATCCGCGCCCAGGGCGGGATCGTCGGCTGGACCGCGCCGAGCCGGAAGCTGCTCGCCGCGCTGGGCGACTAACATTCCTGCCGTGCCCACCTCCGTCAAGACCCGCTCCGCTCCCGCCCGACCCGCGTCCGAGGACGCAGCGTTCCGCACCCGCGCCGACGAGGTCTACGCTCAGCTCAAGCGCGACGTTGCCGAGTTCAGCCTGGTGCCGGGCGACCGCTTCACCGAAAGCGAGATCAGCGAACGCCTGGGCGTCTCGCGCACGCCGGTGCGCCAGGCGCTGTTCCGGCTGCAGCAGGAGGGCTACGTCGAGGTGCTGTTCCGCAGCGGCTGGCGCGTGCTGCCCTTCGACTTCGACCAGTTCGAGCAGCTCTACGACCTGCGCATGGTGCTGGAGACCACCGCCGTGCATCGGATCTGCGAGAGCGACCATCGCGTCGACCGCAGCCTGCTCGACAGCCTGGCCGGCATCTGGCTGGTGCCCGCGGCGCAGCGCAGTTCAGACACCGTGCAGGTCGCGCAATGGGACGAGGAATTCCACTGCGCCCTGGTCGCTGCCGCCGGCAATGCCGAGATGGCGCGCGTGCACCGCGACGTGACCGACCGCATTCGCATCATCCGCCGGCTCGACTTCACCCAGCAGCCGCGCATCGACGCCACCTACGAGGAGCACGCCAAGATCCTCAAGGCCATTCGCGCCAACCGCGGCGAGCAGGCCGCGATGCTTCTGCGCGCGCACATCGAGACCAGCCAGGCCGAGGTGCGCAAGATCACGCTGCATCAGGTCCATATGGCGCGGCTGGCCATGCGCAAGTGAAGGACGCAGAGGCCTAATCTGCGGTGATGCCGCCGCGCTGAACCACACCCGCCCAGCGCTGCGCATCCTTGGCCATCAGCTCCTTGAACTCGCCGGGCCCCGAGCTCGCGGGCACCATGCCCTGCGACTCGAAGGCGGTCGCGACCTCGGGCTGCTTCAGCACTGCAGCGATCTCCTTGTTGAGCCGCGCCACCACGGCGCTGGGCGTGCCCTTGGGGGCCAGCACGCCGTACCACATGTCGACATTGCCGCCCTTGATGCCGGCCTCGGCCAGCGTGGGCACGTCGGGCAGCTGCGCCAGGCGCTTGTCGCTGCCGGTCGCGATGGCCTTCAGCTTTCCGGCCTGGATGTGCTGCAGCGCCACGTGCACCGGCAGGAACATGTAGTCGATGCGCCCGCCCAGCAGGTCGGTCACCGCCCCGGCCGTGCCTTTGTAGGGCACGTGCAGCATCTCGGTGCCGGTGCTCTGCAGCAGCATCGCCATCGACAGGTGATGCGGCGTGCCGACGCCCGGCGTGGCATAGGTGAACTTGCCGGGGCTGGCCTTGGCCGCGGCCACCACCTGCGCCACCGACGTGGTCTTCTGCACGTTCGGATTGGTCACCAGCAGCAGGGTGCCCCAGGAGGTCAGCGAGACCGGCGTGAAGTCGTTCAGCGGGTCGTAGGCCAGCGACTTGTAGAGGCTCTTGTTCATCACGAGCGTGTTGACCTGCACCAGCAGCGTGTAGCCGTCGGGCTTGGCGCGCGCCACCTTCTCGCTGCCGATGTTGCCGCTCGCGCCGGCCACGTTGTCGACCACCACCGGCTGGCCCAGCACGGCCGGCAGCCGGGCCGAGAGCTGGCGTGCGATCAGGTCGATGCCGGTGCCGGGCGTGTAGGGCACCACCAGCGTGATCGGCTGGTCGGGCCAGGCCTGGGCGGCCGCGGCGCCGGCGGCCAGCAGCAGGGTGGCGAGGATCTTCTTGAAGGGACGCATGGCTTGTCTCCGTAGGCTTTGTGATTTCAAAGATAGGAAGGCCGCGCCTTCAGGGCGGCCGGGTCGTAGCCCGCGACGCGCTTGTAGTTGTCGGAGATGGCTTGCAGCTCCGCGGTGCTGACGACGTCCTCCAGCCGCTCGAAGCGCTTGCCGCCGGAGCGCTGGAACACCTCGCGCAGGATGGTGTCCGGCGGGTTGCTGCGGTTGGTCAGCACCACGTTGGTGGTGGCCTGCACGCGCACGCGGTCGTAGTCCTCCAGCGCCTCGGTGCCCACGCCGAGCCGGCGCAGCGCGCCGGCCAGGTAGCGCGCGTCGATGATGGCCTGGCCCGCGCCGTTCGAGCCGCGCGGCACCATCGGGTGCGCAGCGTCGCCCAGCAGCGTGAGGCGGCCATGGGTCCATCGGGGCAGCGGGTCCTGGTCGACCATCGGGTATTCGAGGATCGCGTCGGAGGAACGGATCAGCGCCGGCACGTCCAGCCAGTCGAAGTGCCAGTCCTCGAAGGCGGGCAGGAAGTCCTCGAGCCGGCCGGGGCGGCTCCAGTCCTGCAGCGCGGGCTGCGGCGCATGGATCTCGGCCACCCAGTTGACAAGCTGGTTGCCTTCGGCGTCGACGTTGTTGCGGATGGGGTAGATCACCATCTTGCCCTGGTCCAGCCAGCCCGCGCGCACCATGCTCGCGCCCGAGAGGAAGGGCTTGTGCTTCGCGGTGCCGCGCCACATGTTGACGCCCGAGTAGCGCGGCGCGCCCTCGTTCGGATAGAACTGCTTGCGCAGCACCGAATGGATGCCGTCGCACCCCACCGCCAGCGCGGCGCGCACGGGGGGCAGCGCCGAGCCGTCGGGCGCGGTGAAGCGCGCCGTCACGCCCGTGTCGTCCTGCTTGACGCCGGCGCAGCGGTGCCCGCAGACCACGCTGTCCGCGCCCAGCCGTTCGCGCACTGCATTCAGCAGCACGGTGTGCAGGTCGCCGCGATGGATCGAGTACTGCGGCCAGTCGTAGCCCGCGGCGGTGCCCGCCGCCTCGCGGAACACCAGCTGGCCGTGGGCGTTGAAGAAGACTGCCTCCTGCGTGCGCACGCCCACCGCGTCGAGCGCGGGCAGCAGGCCCAGCTCGCCGAGCTCGCGCGCCGCATGCGGCAGCAGGTTGATGCCCACGCCCAGCGGCTTCAGCTCGGGCACGGCTTCGTAGATGCGGCAGGAAATGCCGGCCTGGTGCAGGCTCAGCGCCAGGGTCAGGCCGCCGATGCCGGCGCCCAGCACGATCACTTGGGTCGATGTCTCGCTCATGTCTGTCGGTCTCTTCACAGGGGAAAACCGAATTAGACCGGGCTGTCGGCCATATGGGAAATTTAGATGTCGTATGGATTTATCATGATTGCGTATGAATCTGTCCATGCGCCAGATGCGCGCCTTCCTGCACGTGGCGCGCATCGGCAACTTCACGCGCGCGGCTGAGCAGGCCCACATGACGCAGGCCGGCCTCAGCACCTTGGTGCGCGAGATGGAACGCCAGCTGGGCGCCCGCCTGTTCGATCGCACCACGCGCATGGTCGGCCTCACCACCGCGGGCCGGCGCCTGCTGCCGGTGGTGGAGCGTGTGCTGGGCGAGCTCGACGAGGTGACCGGCCGGCTGGGCGCCGAGGGCGACGCGGCGCGCCAGACGCTGCGCATCGCGGCCACGCCGCTGGTGTCCTCGAACCTGCTGCCGCAGGTCTTCGGCGGTTTTCGCGAAAGCCATCCGCGGATCAAGCTCAAGCTCTTCGATGCCGACCTGCGCGACGTGGAGGCGATGGTGGTGGAGGGCGAGGCCGACATGGGGCTGGGCTTCTTCTTCAAGGCCGCGGCGGGGCTGGAACGCATGCCGGTGGGCCATTTCCAGCTGATGCGCGTGGCACCGTCCGACGCCGGTGAAGCGCCACCCCTCGGCAGCGTCCCCTGGTCTTCGCTGCGCGGCGCGCAGCTGCTGGGCCTGCCACCTGGCAACCCGATCCAGAAGCTGATCGACGGGCACCTGGCGGCCGTCGGGGCGGCCGATCCGGACCGCCCGGCCTTCAACTTCTTCGGCACCCTGATCTCGATGGTGGAGGCCGGCTTCGGCAGCGCCGTGATGCCGACCTTCGCGCTCGCGGCCTGCCGGCGCCACCGCGTGCGCACCGACCTGCTGGCCAAGCCGAAGGTGGGGCTGGACTTCTACCGCATCACCCGGCGTGGCGTGCAGGAGACCGAGGCGATGCAGGCCTTTTGCAAGACCCTCGTCAAGGCGCTGCCGGCGCTGTCGCGATAGCGCGGCTCAGTCAGAGCGTGAAGTCGTAGTCCACCGTGATCGGCGCGTGGTCGCTGAACTTGATGGTCTTGAAGATCTGCTCGTTACGCGCAAGCTTCGCGATGCCCGGCGTGGCCAGGTGGTAGTCCAGCCGCCAGCCCACGTTCTTCGCGTAGGCCTGGCCGCGGTTGCTCCACCAGGTGTAGGCCTCGTCGGTGGTGTCGGGCTTGAGCATGCGGTAGACGTCCACCAGGCCCGCGCCCTCGGCGCCCTCGTCGAGCAGCCTGGTCATCCAGGCGCGCTCCTCGGGCAGGAAGCCGCTGTTCTTCTGGTTGCCGCGCCAGTTCTTGAGGTCGATCTCCTTGTGCGCGATGTTGATGTCGCCGCACAGCACGAATTCGCGCTCGCGCTTGAGCGCGATCAGATGCGGGAAGAAGCCCTTCAGGAAGCGGAACTTCGCCGCCTGCCGCTCCTCGCCCGAGGAGCCGCTCGGGAAATAGCAGCTGATCACCGAGAACTTGCGCTTCGGGCTGTCGAAGCGCAGTTCGAGGTAGCGGCCCTCGGCGTCGAATTCCCTGTCGCCCCAGCCCACCACGACGTCGCTGGGCTCGTGCTTGGTATAGGTGGCAGTGCCCGCGTAGCCCTTCTTCTCCGCAAAATGGAAGTGGCCCTTGAGGCCGGCCATGGCCTCGAAGCGGCCCTCGATGTCGCTGGCCTGGACGCGGATTTCCTGCATGCAAATACAATCCGGCGCCAGTTCGGCCACCCAGTCGGCGACGCCCTTGGTCGCAGCCGAGCGCAGGCCATTGAGGTTGAGGCTGGTGAGTTTGAACACGAGGACGTTCCCGATGGCTGATGAGATGGCGAAAACAGAAGAGGGCGCGCTGGCCCAGGAATTCGTGCAGTTCGCGCTCGAATCCGGGGTGCTGCGCTTTGGCCAGTTCAAGACCAAGGCCGGCCGCATGAGCCCGTACTTCTTCAATGCGGGGCTGTTCGACGACGGCGCCAAGCTCGCGCGGCTGGCGGCATTCTATGCAGACCGGCTGATCGCCAGCGGCCTCGAATTCGACATGATCTTCGGCCCGGCCTACAAGGGCATTCCGCTGGGCGCCACGGTGGCGGCCGAGCTGGCCCGGCGCGGCCGCAACGTGCCCTTTGCCTACAACCGCAAGGAAGCCAAGGACCATGGCGAGGGCGGCACGCTGGTCGGTGCGCCGCTGTCGGGCCGGGTGCTGATCGTCGACGACGTGATGTCCGCCGGCACCGCAGTGCGCGAGTCGATCGCTGCCATCCGCAGCGCCGGCGCCACGCCGCATGCCGTGGCCATCGCGCTGGACCGCCAGGAAAAGGCGACGGAGAACGGCATCGATGTGGACCACAGCGCCGTGCAATATGTCAGACAACAGCTGGGAATGCAGGTGGTGGCGATTGCCACGCTTGACGACTTGTTACAGTATCTGTCGGGGCGCGCGGACGACGAGCTGAGCGCCCATCGGCAGGGAGTGCTGGACTATCGGGCGCGCTACGGCGCGGGTTGATCAACCATCGGAAGGATCGACGTTGGCGCGCATGCAGTACACACGCATCGGATCGCTGTGGCTCCTGCTGCTGGCTGCAGCCGGCGCGACCCATGCCCAGCAGCCCGCCGGCGGTCCCGGCATCTACACCTGCACCGACGCGCGCGGCCGCACCATCACGGCCGACCGGCCGATCGCCGACTGCGTCGACCGCGAGCAGCGCGAGCTCAGCCCCAGTGGCAGCGTGCGGCGCAAGCTCGAACCCACCTATACGGCGCGTGAGCAGGCCGAGCGCGAGGATCGCGAGCGCCAGGCGCAGCTGCAGGCCGCCCGCCTGCTCGAGGAACGCCGGCGCGAACGCGCGCTGCTGATCCGCTACCCCAACGCGGCCGCGCACGACCGCGAGCGTGCCGAGGCGCTGGTGCAGATCGATGCGGTGATCAACGCCGCCCGCAAGCGGCTGAGCGAGCTGACCGAGGAGCGCCGCAAGATCGACGACGAGCTCGAGTTCTACGCCAAGGACGTGAGCAAGGCCCCCGATTCCCTGCGCCGCAAGTTCGACGACAACAGCAAGAGCATGACGGTGCAAAACCGCTTCATTGCCGACCAGGACGACGAGAAGAAGCGCGTGAACGCGCGCTTCGACGAGGAGCGCGCCCGGCTGCGGCCGCTGTGGGCCGGCAACGCGCCGGCCACGTCCACGCGCTGACCGCTAGCCCAGCTTCGCCTTCAGCAGCGCATTGACCTGCGCCGGGTTGGCCTTGCCCTGGCTGGCCTTCATGACCTGGCCGACCAGCGCGTTGAAGGCCTTTTCCTTGCCGGCGCGGTATTCGTCGATGTTCTTCTGGTTGGCGGCCAGCACGGTGTCGACGATCTTCTCGAGCGCGCCGGTGTCGCTCATCTGCTTGAGGCCCCTGGCGTCGATGATCGCGTCGACGTCACGGCCTTCGCCGGTCCACAGCGCGTCGAAGACCTGGCGCGCGGCGTTGTTCGACACGGTGCCGTCGCCGATGCGCCCGATCAGGGCGGCGAGCTGGGCGGCCGTGACCGGCGCCTGGGCGATGTCGATGTCCTGCAGGTTCAGCCGGCGCGCGATCTCGCCGGTGATCCAGTTGCTCGCGAGCTTGGGCGCGGCGCCCGCGCGCACGGCCTCGTCGAAGTAGCGGGCCAGCGCCGGGCTCTGGGTGAGCTGCGTGGCGTCGTAGTCCGACAGGCCATGCTCGCGCCCATAGCGCTCGGCCATGGCCCGCGGCAGCTCGGGCATCTCGCTGCGCACGCGCTCGATCCACTCCGGCGCGATCGCCAGCGGCGGCAGGTCGGGGTCGGGGAAGTAGCGATAGTCGGCCGCATCTTCCTTGGTGCGCATGGCGCGGGTCTCGCCGGTCTCGGGATCGAACAGCACGGTGGCCTGCTGGATCGCCCGGCCGTCTTCCAGCTCGCCGATCTGCCAGCGGATCTCGTAGTCGATCGCCTGCTGCATGAACTTGAAGCTGTTGAGGTTCTTGATCTCGCGCCGCGTGCCCAGCTTGTCGCCGGGCCGGCGCACCGAGACGTTGGCGTCGCAGCGGAAGCTGCCTTCCTGCATGTTGCCGTCGCAGATGCCGATCCAGGTCACGATCTTGTGCAGCTCGCGCGCATAGGCCACGGCCTCGGCGGTGGAGCGCATGTCGGGCTCGGTCACGATCTCCAGGAGTGGCGTGCCGGCGCGGTTCAGGTCGATGCCCGACTGGCCGACGAAGTCCTCGTGCAGCGACTTGCCGGCGTCTTCCTCCAGGTGCGCGCGCACCAGGCGCACGGTCTTCTTCTCGTCGCCGAGGAAGAAGCTCACCGAGCCGCCCTGCACGACCGGGATCTCGTACTGGCTGATCTGGTAGCCCTTGGGCAGGTCGGGGTAGAAGTAGTTCTTGCGCGCGAACACGCTGCGCGGCGCGATGTGCGAGCCGAGCGCCAGCCCGAGCCGGATGGCGCGCTCGACCGCGCCCTTGTTCATCACCGGCAGCGTGCCGGGCAGGGCCAGGTCGACGGCGCTGGCCTGGGTGTTGGGCTCGGCGCCGAAGGCGGTGGAGGCGCGGCTGAAGATCTTGCTCACGGTCGAGAGCTGGGCGTGGGTCTCGAAGCCGATGATGACTTCGTAGCCTTGCACCAGCGGGCCGGTCGGGCGGCCTTCCTGCATCTGTTCGAAGGTGTTCATCTCAAAAGCCCTCCGGCGTGCGCTGGTGCCAGTCGGTCGCCTGCTGGAAACGGTGCGCGGCGTTCAGCAGCTTCGCCTCGCCGAAGTAGTTGCCGATCAGCTGCAGGCCCACCGGCATGCCGCCGTCGAAGCCCGCCGGCACGCTCATGCCGGGCAGGCCGGCCAGCGAGGCGGGGAGGGTGAAGATGTCGGCCAGGTAGTGTGCCACCGGGTCGCCGCCATGCTCGCCCAGCTTCCAGGCCACCGTGGGTGCGGCCGGGCCGGCGATCAGGTCGCACTGCGCGAAGGCCTGCTGGAAGTCGTCGGCGATCATGCGGCGCACCTTCTGCGCCTGCAGGTAGTAGGCGTCGTAGTAGCCGTGCGACAGCACGTAGGTGCCGATCATGATGCGGCGCTTGACCTCGTCGCCGAAGCCTTCCTCGCGCGTCTTGGCGTACATGTCGGCCAGATCGCGGTAGTTCTTCGCGCGATGGCCGAACTTGACGCCGTCGAAGCGGCTCAGGTTCGAGCTGGCCTCGGCCGCGGCGATGATGTAGTACACGGGAATCGAGAGCTCGGTGCGCGGCAGCGTGACCTCCACGCGCCTGGCGCCCAGCTTCTCGTACTCGGCCAGCGCGGCCTCGACGGCGGCGCGCACGCCCGGCGCCACGCCATCGCCCAAAAACTCGCGCGGCACGCCGATGCGCAGGCCTTCGAGCGAGTCGCCAAGGGTGCGGCTGAAGTCCTCGGCCGGCTTGTCGAGCGAGGTCGAATCGCGCTCCGGGTCGGGCCCGCAAAGGGCCGACAGCATCAGGGCGCAGTCCTCGGCCGAGCGGGCGAAGGGGCCGGCCTGGTCCAGGCTGGAGGCGAAGGCCACCATGCCATAGCGCGAGGCGCGGCCGTAGGTGGGCTTGATGCCGGTCACGCCGCAGAAGGAGGCCGGCTGGCGGATCGAGCCGCCGGTGTCGGTGCCGGTGGCCGCCGGCACCAGGCGCGCGGCCACCGCGACGGCGCTGCCGCCGGAAGAGCCGCCGGGGATGCGCGCGCGGTCCCAGGGGTTGCGCACCGGCACGGCATGGTCGAAGCCCACGGCAGGCACGGCCACGTTCTCGTTGGACGAGCCCATCGCGAATTCGTCGCAGCTGAGCTTGCCGAGGGTGACGGCGCCGGCCTCGGCCAGCTTGCGCACCACGGTCGCGTCGAAAGGCGAGCGGTAGCCGGCCAGGATGCGCGAACCGGCGGTGGTCGGCAGGTCGGCCGTCGCGAAGATGTCCTTGTGCGCGATCGGCACGCCGGCCAGGGCGGGGGCGTTGCCTGCTGCCAATTGCGCATCGGCGGCGCGGGCCTGGGACAGGGCGAGTGCCTCGTCCAGCGCCACGAAGGCGCCGAGGTCCTGGTGTTGACGGATACGGGCCAATTGGTGCTGGGCGGCTTCCACTGCCGAGACCTTGCGCTCGCGCAGGGCACGGGCCAGTTCGGCCACGCCCATCTGGTGGAGTTCGCCGCTCATTCGATCACCTTCGGCACCAGGAACAGCCCGTTCTCGACCGCAGGCGCGCTGCGCTGGTTGAGCTCGCGCCGGTTCGGCTCGCTGGCCACGTCGTCGGCCAGGCGCAGCGTCACGTCCTGGATGGCCGCCACCGGGTGGGACAGCGGCTCGACGCCGCTGGTGTCGACCGCGCGCATGCGCTCGACCAGCTCGAAGAAGCCGTTGATTTGGCCGAGCATGCGTTCGCTCTCGTCGGGCGCGAGTTCCAGCCGAGCGAGCGAGGCGATGCGCGCGATATCTGAAGAAGTGAGGGACATCGGAATCAGCGATGGAAAAGCAGGGCCCCGCGCGTGGCCGAATTGGCGGAAATTGCACCTCGGCAGGGTGCGCCGAAGGCGGGATGCGGAGGGGATTCGGGTATTATCCCGCCTTTGCCGCAACCCCCGCGAACACGCCGGCATTTGCTGCAAAAACGTCCATCCATCCCGTCTAAAAACGACCCACAAGAGGGCGACGACATGCCGACGCGCATGCCGTGCTCCAGAGGATTCCAGAATGTTCGGAGCTTTCCGTCGGTACTTTTCGACCGACCTCGCGATCGACCTCGGCACCGCCAACACCCTGATCTTTGCCCGCAACAAGGGCATCGTGCTCGACGAGCCCTCGGTCGTCGCCATCCGCCACGAGGGCGGGCCGCACGGCAAGAAGGTGATCCAGGCGGTGGGCCGCGAAGCCAAGGCCATGCTCGGCAAGGTGCCCGGCAACATCGAGGCCATCCGCCCGATGAAGGACGGCGTGATCGCCGACTTCGTGATCACCGAGCAGATGATCAAGCAGTTCATCAAGATGGTGCATCCGCGCTCGCTGCTCACGCCCAGCCCGCGCATCATCATCTGCGTGCCCTGCGGCTCGACCCAGGTCGAGCGCCGCGCCATCAAGGATGCGGCCGAGGCGGCCGGCGCCACCTCCGTCTACCTGATCGAGGAACCCATGGCCGCCGCCATCGGCGCCGGACTGCCGGTGTCGGAAGCCAGCGGCTCGATGGTGGTCGACATCGGCGGCGGCACCACGGAGGTGGGCGTGATCTCGCTGGGCGGCATGGTCTACAAGGGCAGCGTGCGGGTCGGCGGCGACCGCTTCGACGAGGCCATCATCAATTACATCCGCCGCAACTACGGCATGCTGATCGGCGAGCCGACGGCCGAAGTCATCAAGAAGAGCATCGGCTCGGCCTACCCCGGCTCCGAGGTCAAGGAGATGGAGGTCAAGGGCCGCAACCTCAGCGAAGGCGTGCCGCGCAGCTTCACGATCAGCAGCAACGAGGTGCTGGAGGCGCTGACCGATCCGCTCAACAACATCGTCTCGGCCGTCAAGAACGCGCTGGAGCAGACCCCGCCCGAGCTGGGCGCCGACATCGCCGAGCGCGGCATGATGCTGACCGGCGGCGGCGCCCTGCTGCGCGACCTCGACCGCCTGCTGGCCGAAGAGACCGGCCTGCCGGTGCTGGTGGCGGAAGACCCCTTGACCTGCGTGGTGCGCGGCTGCGGCATCGCCCTCGAGCGCATGGACCGCCTGGGCAGCATCTTCACCAGCGAATAAATGTTGCTCGCCCCCAGGTCGCGCGCACTTCGTGTCGCGCTCCCACCGGGGGCGGCGCCTGCGGTCCGGCAAAGCCGGTCCCGCGGCACCCCCCGAACAGTCCGGCTCGTGGCATAAAGCAGCATGCCGCTCGGCACCCTTGACCGCACTGCGCCGCCCCTGTTCAACCAGGGACCCTCGGCACTCAGCAAGCTGATCTTCTTCAGCGCGCTGGCGCTGTTCCTGATGGTGGCCGACGCGCGCTTCAACATCGTGCAGCCGCTGCGCGCCGGCATCGGGGCGGTGCTCTATCCGGTCCAGTGGCTGGCGCTGAAGCCGGTGCAGCTGGCCCTGGGCGGGGGCCGCTACCTGGAAGACCTGCAGACGGCGCAGGCCAAGGAGGCCGACGCGCGCAAGGCGCTGGCGCTGCAGTCCGAGCGGGCCAGCCAGGCCGACACCCTGGCGCAGGAGAATGCGCGGCTGCGCTCGCTGCTTGAGCTGCGCCAGGTCACGCAGACGCCGGGCCGCGCGGCCGAGGTGCTCTACGACGCGGCCGACCCCTACACCCGCAAGCTGGTGATCGACCAGGGCCTGGCCAACGGCATCGCGCCGGGCTCTCCTGTGATCGACGAGCACGGCGTGGTGGGGCAGGTCACGCAGGTCCAGCCCTTCACCAGCGAGATCACGCTGGTGATCGACCGCGACCTGTCGATCCCGGTGCAGAACGTGCGCACCGGCGCGCGCAGCGTGGCCTTCGGCGATGCCAGCGCCCATGGCGGCGGGCTGGAGCTGCGTTTCACGGCCGCCAACGCCGATGTGCAGGAGGGCGACCTGCTCACCACCAGCGGGGTCGACGGCGTCTACCCGCCGGGGCTGCCGGTGGCGAAGATCGACCGCATCGACCGCCGCGCCGACTCCGCCTTCGCCCGCATCCACTGCCTGCCCATGGCCCATGTGACGGCCGCGCGCTACGTGCTGGTGCTGGCGCCCACCGCCAATCAGATGCCCAAGCCGGCGCCGCCCGCGGCAGCGGACGCCGGCGCGGCGGCGAAGAAGAAGGCCGACAAGTCCGGCGCGAAGGGCGATAAGGCCGGAAAGGGCGACAAGGCCGACAAGCCCGCCAAGGCAGAGAAGAAGGAGGGCCGCACCCCATGATCATGCGTCCCGGCCACCAGCAGCTGCTGCTGCCGGTCAACCCCTTGTTCCTCTGGGCCAGCCTGATCGTGGCGCTGCTGATCAACATGGTGCCGCTGGGCCGCGCCGCCTGGCTGCCCGACCTGCTGGCGCTGGCGATCGTCTTCTGGAGCGTGCACCAGCCGGCGCGCATCGGCATCGGCGCGGCCTTCATGTTCGGCCTGCTGATGGACGTGCACCAGACCGCGCTGCTGGGCCAGCATGCGCTGTCCTACACCACGCTGGGCTTCTTCGCGATCATGGTCCACCGGCGGCTGCTCTGGTATCCGCTGCTCTCGCAGGCGCTGCAGGTGCTGCCGCTGTTCGCGATCTCGCACCTGATCGAGGTGGCGATCCGCATGATCGGCGGCGGCATCTTCCCCGGATGGGGCTTCCTGGTCGCGCCGGTGGTCGAGGCGGCCCTCTGGCCTTTCGTGACCCTGCTGCTGCTGGCGCCGCAACGGCGCGCCCCCGAACCCGATGCCAACCGGCCCTTGTAACAGCCCCGGCTGCCGCCTTGTCCCGCGCCCGCAGGCAGCGTAGGCTTCGCGCGCCATGACCGAACTCCGCAACGTCGCCGCCGATCTCGCACGCTTCAAGCGCCGCGTGCTCGTGATCGGCCTGGTGGTGCTGGTCGCCTTCGGGCTGCTGTGCGCGCGGCTCTTCTTCCTGCAGGTGGTGCGGCACGAGGACCTGGCGGAGCAGGCCGAGAGCAACCGCACGGCAGTGGTGCCGGTGGTGCCCAACCGCGGCCTGATCCTCGACCGCAACGGCATCGTGCTGGCCTCCAACTACTCGGCCTACACGCTGGAGATCACGCCCTCCAAGGTCGGCAGCCTGGAGGACACCATCGACAGCCTGGGCGAGGTGGTGGAGGTCTCGCAGCGCGACCGCCGCCGCTTCAAGCGCCTGCGCGAGGACTCGCGCAGCTTCGACTCGATCCCGATCCGCACCCGCCTGAGCGACGAGGAGGTCGCCCGCTTCGCCGCCCAGCGCTACCGCTTCCCCGGCGTCGAGATCAAGGCGCGGCTGTTTCGCAACTACCCCCACGGCGAGCTCGCCGCCCACGTGCTCGGCTACATCGGCCGCATCAACCAGCGCGAGAAGACCGCGATGGAGGATTGGAGCGAGGAGGACCAGGCCAACTACAAGGGCACCGACTACATCGGCAAGCTGGGCATCGAGCAGAGCTACGAGAAGACGCTGCACGGCCACACCGGCGTCGAGCAGATGGAAACCTCGGCCGGCGGCCGGGCGGTGCGCCGGCTGGGCAGCCACCCGGCGACGCCGGGCAACACCGTCAAGCTCTCGCTCGACATCAAGCTGCAGAAGCTGATCGAGGACATGTTCGGCGAGCGCCGGGGCGCCCTGGTGGCCATCGACCCCAACTCCGGCGAGATCCTGGCCTTCGTCTCCAAGCCCACCTTCGACCCGAACCTGTTCGTCGAGGGCATCGACGGCGAGAGCTGGGCGGCGCTCAACGAATCCATCGACAAGCCGCTCCTGAACCGCGCGCTGCGCGGCACCTACCCGCCGGGCTCCACCTACAAGCCCTTCATGGCCCTCGCCGCGCTGCAGCTCAACAAGCGCGCGCCCAGCGTGGTGGTCAACGATCCCGGCTTCTACACCTTCGGCGGCCACACCTTCCGCAGCCACGAGGGCGGCCTGGGTGGCGTGGACATGCACCGCGCGATCCAGATGTCGAGCAACACCTACTTCTACTCGCTCGCCGTCGACATGGGCGTGGACGCCATCCACGACTTCATGAAGCCGCTGGGCTTCGGCCAGATCACCGGCATCGACGTCCAGGGCGAGGTGCGCGGCCTGCTGCCCAGCACGACCTGGAAGCGCGAGGCCTACAAGCGCCCCGAAATGAAGAAGTGGTACCCGGGCGAGACCGTGTCGCTCGGCATCGGCCAGGGCTACAACAACTTCACCATGCTGCAGCTGGCGGTGGCCGAAGCGACGCTGGCCAACGGCGGCACCAAGTACCGGCCGCACCTGGTCAAGGCCGTCAAGGACACGGTCACCGGAGAGGTCACCGAGCTCGTGCAGCCGCCGGGCGAGAGCCTCGGCTACCAGCCCAAGCATGTCGACCTGGTGCGCAACGCCCTGGTGGCGGTGAACAAGGGCGGCACCGGCACGCGCGTGTTCGCGGGCGCGCCCTACACCTCGGCCGGCAAGACCGGCACCGCCCAGGCCGTGGCGTGGGGCCAGAACACCAAGTACAACGCCAAGGCGCTGGAGGAGCACCAGCGCGACCACTCGCTGTTCGCCGCCTTCGCGCCGGCCGAGGCGCCGAAGATCGCGATCGCCGTCATCGTCGAGAACGCCGGCTTCGGCGCGGCGGCGGCGGCGCCCATCGTGCGCCGGGCGTTCGACTACTGGCTGGCCGACCAGTACCCCAACGAGCAGGACCTGGCGGCGGTGCAGGTCGGCAAGGCCGTCGCGCCGCTGGGCAAGCCGCGCGTGGCCAGCGAGATGCCCTGGCCCATCGTGAGCGGCGCCGCAACGGCGCCTTGAACAGACACTGCGGGTTAACCCTGTATTGTCGAGGGGGATTCATCCCTCGTGTAGGCTCGCGGCCTTTGTAAACAATCGTTACTAACGATATCGATCGCATACGAGGTCGGAGAGGGCTTATGGACATCGGGAACCAAGGCGGGCGCCGCTTCGCGCGTTGGCGCGCCGCCTGTGCGGCTGTATTTTTGTCGGCGAGCGCCTCGTGGGGAGCGGCTGCCGAGCCCATCGTCATCGGGCAGGTCGCGCCTTTCACCGGCCCGCAGGCGGTCACCGGACGGGCCATCCATGCCGGCGCGAAGCTGTACTTCGACGCCATCAATGCCAAGGGCGGGGTGCGCGGCCGGCCGGTCAAGCTCGTGACGCGCGACGATGCGCAGAAGGCGGAAGAGACCGTGCGCCTGACTCGGGAGATCATCGCCGCCGAATCGCCGGTGGCCCTGATGGGAACGGTAGGCACCACCAACCTCGAGGCCATCGCCAAGGACGGCGTGCTGGCGCAGAAGGGGGTCGCGATGATCGGCGCCGTCTCGGGCGCGAGCACCGTGGCGCAGGCGCCCGGCATCTACGTGGTGAAGGCGAGCTATCACGACGAGGTCGAGCGGCTGTTCGGTCAACTCGCCACCGTCGGCGTGCAGCGCGTGGGCCTGGTCTACCAGGACGATGGCCTGGGCCGGGACGTGCTGGCCGGGGCCGAGGCGGCCGCCAAGGCCCATGGCATGCAATTGGTCGTGCGCGCCGGCTACCCCCGCAACACGGTGGCGGTCGAGAAGGCCGTGGCCGAGATCGCCAAGGCCAAGGTGCAGGTCGTCTTCCTCGGCGCGACCACGGCGGCGGGCATCGAGTTCGTCAAGCAGTACACGGCCGCGGGCGGTGCCGGCAGCATGCTTTACGGCCTGTCGATCATCGACACCGACGCGCTGCTCAAGGCGCTCGGGCCCGAACGGGCGCGCGGCTACGCCTTCTCGGTCGTCCTGCCGCAGCAGGGGGACCGCGCCGTGGTGCGCGAGTACCTGCAACTGCGCCAGGCATCCAAGGACCCGGATCTTTCGGCGCGCTCGATGGAGGGCTTTATCGCCGCCAAGGCGCTGGTCAAGGTGATGGAGGGCGCCAACACCCTCAGCGCGGCCGGCGTCGGCGCCGCGCTGGCCTCTGCGAAGGCCGTGGACGTCGGCGGTTACCTGCTCGACTTCAGTACACGGGGGCAGACCGCCTCGCGCTACGTGGACTTCGCGATGTTCGGCACCGGGGGCAAGCTGGTTCAGTGACGGGTTGGGCGCGGCCGCGCCCCATATGGGGGCGCTTTGGGAGCCGCAAAAAGAAAAGGCGCCGACCAGCGGCGCCTTGATAAAAAAACAACATCTCGTGCGGATGCCTTGTCTATAGCCTGTTCTAGTTCTTCGGCAAGTGTCTCCTCGGTTCCCCCGCGCTGCGGGCAGGCCCGTTTGCGAGTGGCTGGACTTTAGGCGGACGCACCGTGCCAGTGCATCGGGGATTACCCGCCATCTGAAACAAGCAGAAACAAGACGGCGCTACGAACCGGCGGCGGCCTCGCGAATCCAGCCGGCCGCCTTCTCCGCGATCATCAGGGTGGGGCTGTTGGTGTTGCCGCTGGTGATGACGGGCATGGCGCCGGCATCGACGACGCGCAGCCCGGCGATGCCGCGCACCCGCAGGCGCGAATCCAGCACGGCCATCGGATCGCCGTCGGCGCCCATCCGGGTGGTGCCGACCGGGTGGAAGATGGTGGTGGCGATGTCGCCGGCCAGCCGCGCCAGCTCTTCGTCGCTCTGGTATTGGAGGCCGGGCCTCCATTCCTCGGGCCGGTACTTCGCCAGCGCGGGCTGGGCCGTGATATGGCGCGTGACGCGCAGCGAGTCGGCCGCCACCTTGCGGTCCGCCTCGGTGCTCAGGTAGCAGGGCGCGATCGCCGGCGCATCCGAGAAGCGGTGGCTCTTGATCTGCACCGTGCCGCGGCTGGTCGGGTTCAGGTTGCACACGCTCGCGGTGAAGGCCGGAAAGCTGTGCAGCGGCTCGCCGAAGGCGTCGAGCGAGAGCGGCTGCACGTGGTACTGGAGGTTGGGCCATTCGTGCTCGGGCGAGCTGCGGGTGAAGGCGCCGAGCTGCGAGGGGGCCATGCTCATCGGGCCGCTGCGCTTGAGCAGGTATTCGAGGCCGATCCTGGCCTTGCCGTAATAAGACGAAGCCAGCATGTTGAGCGTGGGCGCGTCCTTGATCTTGTAGACGGCGCGGATCTGCAGGTGGTCCTGCAGGTTGGCGCCGACGCCGGGCGCGTCGAGCGCCACCTCGATGCCGTGCCGGCGCAGCAGCTCCGCCGGCCCGATGCCCGAGAGCTGCAGGACCTGCGGCGAACCGATGCTGCCTGCACACACGATCACTTCGCGCGTTGCGTGGGCCACGACCATCTCGTGGCCGTCCCATACCTGCACGCCGCTGCAGTGCTTTCGGCCGTCGGGCCCGGTGTCGAGCAGCAGGCGCGAGACCTGCGCGCCGGTCCACAGCTCGAAGTTGGGGCGGCCGTAGCAGGTGGGTCGCAGGAAGGCCTTGGCGGTGTTCCAGCGCCAGCCGTTCTTCTGGTTGACCTGGAAGTAGCCCACGCCCTCGTTGCTGCCGCGGTTGAAGTCCGTCGAATGCGGGATGCCGGCCTGCTGCGCCGCCTGGGCGAAGGCATCCAGCACGTCCCAGCGCACGCGCTGACGCTCGACCCGCCACTCGCCGCCGGCGCCGTGCAGTTCGTCGGCGCCGAGATAGAAGTCCTCGTGCTGCTTGAAGGCCGGCAGCACCTGGTCCCACCGCCAGGTGTCGTCGCCGGTGAGCGCGGCCCACTGGTCGTAGTCGCGCGACTGGCCACGCATGTAGATCATGCCGTTGATGGAGGAGGAGCCGCCCAGCGTCTTGCCGCGCGGGTAGCGCAGGCTGCGGCCGTTGAGGCCGGCGTCGGGCTCCGTCGTGTAGAGCCAGTCGGTGCGCGGGTTGCCGATGCAGTAGAGATAGCCCACCGGGATGTGGATCCAGTGGTAGTCGTCCTTGCGGCCGGCCTCGATCAGCAGCACGCGCCGGTTCTTGTCGGCGCTCAGGCGGTTGGCCATCAGCGCGCCGGCGGTGCCGGCGCCGACGATGACGTAGTCGAAGGTGGTGTCGCTCATGCCTGTGTGTCTGTATCGCTCGTTGTCGTTCGGCGTGCCCACCGCGGGTTCCGGCTGCAAGCCGAATCGGACATTGTGGCAAAGGCCCGCCTGCTGCGCGACCGCCCGCGCCAGCGCGCGGCAAACGACTTTCGGGCTGTCAAGCGCCGCGGTTACGATGTGGCGATCTCCGTTCTGCCGAACCGCCCGCCCTCCATGTCGACCGTCCCGCCGCCGCCCGCTTACGCGCAAGACGCGCATAGCAGGCGTCCCCGCGTCGATCAACGCGAGGAGGCCGGCGGCCGCTGGGCGGTCGCCAGCGGCTGCTGGACCGCGATGGCCATGTCCTCCCGGACCAGCTGGGATGCGCTCGAAAAGAGCCTCGCGGGCACACCGGCGCAGGATGGCCGGGCCTGGGACCTGCGCCCGATCGACCAACTCGACCACATCGGTGCCCAGCTGCTGTGGAACCACTGGCAGCACGAATGGCCGGCGCGGCTCGAGATGGAGTCGCAGCACAAGGCCGTGCTCGACCAAGTGGCGCAATACACCTGCCGCGCGCCGGCCGAGCCGGCCAAGACGCTGGCCGAGCGCCTGCGCGACTTCGCACACATCGGCCCACGCATCATGTTCGTGGCGCGCGACTTCCTGCGCCTGATCGGCCAACTCACGCTGGACATCGGCAAGCTGCTGAGCGCGCCGCATCGCGCACCGTGGCGCGATTTCTCGGGGCACCTTTATCACTTCGGCGCCACCGCGCTGCCGATCACCGCGCTGGTGGGGCTGCTGATCGGCGTGGTGCTGGCCTACCTGACCTCGCAGCAGCTGCGTCAGTACGGAGGCGAGGCCTTCATCGTCAACATCCTCGGCCTGTCGCTGATCCGCGAGCTGGGCCCGGTGCTGGCGGCCGTGCTGATCGCCGGCCGCTCGGGCTCGGCCATCACCGCACAGATCGGCGTGATGCGCGTGACCGAGGAGCTCGACGCGATGCGCGTGATGGGCATCCCGCACGGCTTCCGCCTGGTGATGCCGCGGGTGCTGGCGCTGGCCATCGCGATGCCGCTGATCAGCATGTGGACCTCGATGGCTGCGCTCCTCGGCGGCATGATCGCGGCCGATCTCACGCTCGACATCGGGCCGGCCTATTTCATGACGGCGCTGCCGCGCGCGGTGCCGCTGACCAACCTATGGCTGGCGATGGGCAAGTCGGCCGTGTTCGGCGTGATGATCGCGCTGATCGCCTGTTACTTCGGCATGAAGGTCAAGCCCAACACCGAGAGCCTGGGGCGCGGCACCACCTCGTCGGTGGTGGCCTCGATCACCGTGGTGATCCTGGTCGATGCGCTGTTCGCGGTGCTGTTCAGGGGCGTGGGGTTCAGGGCATGAATGGAAGCACCGGCAACGGCAACGGCGAAGCGGTCGTCGAGATCCGCAAGCTCTGGACCGTGTTCGAGTCGCCCGACGGCGACCAGGTGGTGCACCGCGACCTCGACCTCACGATCCACCGCGGCGAGGTGCTGTCGCTGGTGGGCGGCTCGGGCACCGGCAAGACCGTGCTGCTGCGCCAGATCCTGGGCCTCGAGCATCCCGACAAGGGCCAGGTCTCCGTGCTCGGCCACCCGCCCGGGCGCATGAGCGCCACCGGCGCGGCCCAGGTCGGCATGCTGTTCCAGCACGGCGCGCTGTTTTCGGCCTTCAGCGTGCTCGACAACATCGCCTTCCCGCTGCGCGAGCTCAAGCTGTTGCCGGAGGACCTGATCCGCGACGCCGCGCTGGTCAAGCTGCAGATGGTCGGCCTCGAGCCGCAGCAAGCCACCAAGAGCCCGGCGGACCTGTCGGGCGGCATGATCAAGCGCGTGGCGCTGGCGCGCGCGCTGATCATGGACCCGCCCCTGCTCCTGCTCGACGAGCCCACCGCGGGGCTGGACCCCGAGAGCGCCGACGGCTTCTGCGACCTGCTGCGCGGCCTGCACCGCGAACTCGGGCTCACGGTGGTGATGGTCACGCACGACCTCGACACGTTGTTCGACCTGAGCACCCGCATCGCGGTGCTGGCCGATCAGCGCGTGATCGTCGCCGGCACCGCGCGCGACGTGATCGCCTATCCGCATCCCTTCATCCACGAGTACTTCCTCGGCGGCCGCGGCCAGCGCGCCATGGAGGCCCTGCACGAAGGCGCGCCCTCGGCGCTCGTTGCGGGGCGCCCCGGCGCGCGCCCGGTCCCATCCACTGAAAGGTAGCTGCCATGGAAAACAAGGCCCATGCCATCGCCGCCGGCGCCTTCGTGCTCGGCCTGGCCGCTGCGCTGATCGCGTTGGTGGTCTGGCTCACGCGCGACAACACGGTGCGCAACGTCTACGAACTGTCCACGCGCGACGCCGTCAGCGGCCTGCAGCCGCAGGCCATGGTGCGCTACCGCGGCATCTCCGTCGGCAAGGTGTCCCTGATCGACTTCGACCCCAAGGTCAAGGGCAATGTGCGGGTGCGCATCACGGTCGACCAGCGGGTGCCGCTCACCACCTCGAGCTACGCCACCCTGGCCTACCAGGGCGTGACCGGCCTGGCCTTCATCGCGCTGGACGACAAGGGCGAATCGCAGACGCCGCTGTCGCCCAACAACGACGACCCGCCGCGCATCCCGCTCAAGCCCTCGGTGCTGGCCCAGTTGCAGGAACGCGGCGAGGCCATCATCGGCCAGATCGAGGAAGTGACGAAGCGCGCCAACAACCTGCTGGGCGACCCCAACCAGAAGCGCATCGCCGACGCGCTGGAGAGCATCTCGCAGGCCACGGCCAGCGCCAACGAGCTCACGCGCTCGCTCGACAACACGGTCAAGAACGGGCTCAACCCGGCGCTGGCGGCGCTGCCGCCGCTGATCGAGCGAACCAAGGACACGATGGGCACGGTGAAGGCAGCCGCCAGCGACGTTTCGCGGGTGGCCAACAATGCCAACACCACGGTGACCCGCCTGAACGCCAAGGACGGCCCGGTCGAGCGCCTGAGCGACGGCACCCGCGCGCTGGCGCAGGCGGTCGATTCCTTCAACGCCGCCACCCTGCCGCGCGTGAACCGCGTCGCCGACGACACCTCGCGGGCGGTGCGCCGCCTGGGCCGCACGGCAGACAACATCAACGACAACCCGCAATCGCTGCTCTTCGGCAACGGTGGCGTGGTGGCGGGGCCGGGCGAGCCCGGCTTTTCCGCGCCGGCCGCGCGCCCTTGATCGTGACGAACATGAAGAACAACGCACACCCGCATTCGCGCACGCCCGCCCGGCGCCTTCCGATCCTTGCCGTGCTTGCCGCAGGCGCCGCGCTGCTCGCAGCGGGCTGCGGCGCGCTGCCCGACAAGCCCGCTCGCGCGACGCTCTACGACTTCGGGCCCCATCTCGCGGCAGCCGCGCCGGCATCGGCAAACCCTGCGGCACTGCCGCCGATCGCGCTCGCCGAAATCGACGCCAGCACGCGGCTCGAGGGCACGCAGCTGCTCTATCGCCTGGGCTACGCCGACTCCAACGAGCTGCGCCCCTATGGCCAGGCGCGCTGGAGCCTGGCGCCGGCCCAGCTGCTGCACCAGCGGCTGCGCGATGCGCTGGCCATGCGCCGCACCGTGCTCGGCCCGGAGGAGAGCGCCACCATCGCGCGCACCGAGGGCCGGGTGCCCGACACCCTGCGGGTCTCGCTCGAGGAGTTCAGCCAGTACTTCGAGTCGCCGGCCTCGAGCGTGGGCCTGGTGCGGCTGCGCGCCACGCTGATCCGCGGCGGCAGCGGCGGCGACCGCGTGCTGGCGCAGCGCAGTTTCGCGCTGCAGCGGCCGGCGCCGAGCGCCGACGCGGCCGGCGGCGTCAAGGGCTTGGCAGCAGCGAGCGATGCGGCGGTGGCCGAGCTCGTGGCCTGGGTGGACCAGCCGCGCTGACACATCCCAGGCCGGCCATGTACCGCATCGGCCTGATCTCCGACACGCACGGGCTGCTGCGGCCCGAGGCGCTGGCCTTCCTGCAGGGCTGCGATCACATCGTGCACGGCGGCGACATCGGCGATCCGCAGATCCTCGTGCAGCTGGCCGGGCTGGCGCCGCTGACGGCAGTGCGCGGCAACAACGACGTGGGCGCCTGGGCCGACGCCGTGCCCGCCGCGGCGCGGGTGGAGCTCGCGGGTCTGCGCCTCCACGTGATCCATGACCTCGCCGAGCTGAAGATCGATCCGGCGGCCGAAGGCGTGCGCGTCGTGGTGTGCGGCCATTCGCACCGGCCCAAGGCCGAGGAGCGCGCGGGCGTCTGGTACGTCAATCCCGGCAGCGCCGGACCGCCACGCTTCCGGCTGCCGATCTCGGCGGCCGAGTTGCGCGTGGACGACGGCGCCGTCACGCCGCAGCTCGTCGAGCTGGTGAAGCGCTGACCGCGGTCAGTGCGTGCGGGCCAGCGCCGGGAACAGGGTGGAAAGGCCGTCGGCCATCACCTCCACCGACAGCGCCGCGAGGATCAGGCCCATAAGCCGGGTCATCACGTTGATGCCGGTCTTGCCGAGCACACGCGCGATCGGGTCGGCCAGCGAGAAGATGATGCCGGTCACCAGCCCGACTACCACGCCGTAACCCACCAGGATTGCGAGCTCCCAGACATGCTGCGTCTTGTCGGCATAGATCACCATCGTCGACATGGTGGCCGGCCCGGTCAGAAGCGGGATGGTCAGCGGCACCACCGCGATCGAGGCGCCCAGCGAGGCCTTGATTTCCGCGGCGCGGATCTCCTCCTCGTTGCTCTTCGATTCCGCCGGCTGCGCGTTGAGCATGTTGAGCGAGCTGATCAGCAGCAGCATGCCGCCGCCCACTTGGAAGCTGGCGATCGAGATGCCGAAGAAGGCGAGCAGCTGCAGCCCGAGCAGCGCGCTGATGGCGATGACCACGAAGGCGCTGAAGGCCGAAACCCATGCCGTGCGCTTGCGCTGCGCCTCGGTGTAGCCCTGCGTGTAGTGGATGAAGAAGGGCACGATCGCCAGCGGGTTCACGATGGCCAGCAGCGTGATCATCGGCTTGACCAGGTCCATGGCGGGCGTGGCCATCAGCGTCCGCCCGTGATGTCGAGGAAGGTGCCGGTGACGTAGCTGGCCTCGTCGGACAGCAGCCACGCGATGCCGTTGGCGACCTCCTGCGCGCTGCCGGTGCGCTTCATCGGCACGGTGGAAGCGAGCTGGAAGGCGCGGTCGGGCATGCCGCCCGAGGCGTGGATCTCGGTGTCGATGAGGCCCGGGCGCACCGCGTTGACGCGGATGCCTTCGTCCGCGACCTCCTTGGCCAGGCCGATGGTGAAGCTCTCGATCGCGCCCTTGCTGGCCGCATAGTCGACGTACTGGCCCGGCGAGCCCAGGCGCGCCGCGGCGCTGGAGAGGTTGACGATGGCGCCGCCTGTGCCGCCGTGTCTCGTGCTCATGCGCCGCACCGCCTCGCGCGCGCAGAGGAAGCTGCCGATCATGTTGATGCGCAGCATCCGTTCGAGCCGCGCGACGCTCATCTCGTCGACCCGCGCCTGCACGTCGACCACGCCGGCGTTGTTGACCAGCGCGCCGAGGCGGCCGAACTCGGCGTCGACCTTCTCGAACATCGCCTTCACCTGCGCCTCGTCGCCCACGTCGGCCTGCACGCTCATGGCGCGCCCACCCCGGTCGCGGATCGCGCGCACCACCTCGTCGGCGGCCAGGGAATTGCTGGCATAGTTGACGGCCACCGCGAAGCCGCGCTGCGAGGCGAGCAGCGCGGTCGCGGCGCCGATGCCGCGGCTGCCGCCCGTGATCAAGAGTACCTGGTCCAAATCCCGCCTCCTGCACGAAAGCCGTGCCTCAGTTAAAACCGTCGACGTCGATTACATCATCGAGGAGAGGCCCGTGACCCGCAGCGTCGACTACTACTTCACGCCCCAGAGCCCCTGGACCTACCTGGGACACGCGCGCTTCGCCGCGCTCGCCAAGGCCGCCGGCGCCACCGTGCGCGTGCGACCCGTCGATTTCGGCGCCATCTTTCCCGTCTCCGGCGGCCTGCCGCTGGGCAAGCGCGCCCCGCAGCGCCAGGCCTACCGGCTGGTCGACCTGGCGCGCTTCTCGCGGCACCTGGACATTCCCCTCAACCCGACGCCGAAGTTCTTCCCGGTCGCGGGCGACGACGCCGCCAAGCTGATCATCGCGGTCGACCTGCACGACGGCTGCGAGGCCGCGATGAAACTGTGCGGCGCGGTCTTCGCCTCGGTCTGGGTGAAGGAGCGCAACATCGCGGACCCGAAGGTGCTCGAGGCGCTGGCCGCCGAATGCGGGCTCGCTGCCAAGCGCATCGAGCAGTCGCAAAGCCAGACTGTGCAGGAGCGCTACGAGGACTACACGCAGCAGGCCATCGACGCCAAGGTATTCGGCGCACCCAGCTACGTGATCGACGGCGAGATCTTCTGGGGCCAGGACCGGCTGGATTTCGTCGCGCGCGCATTGGACGCGCATTGAAGCAACAACCTCCCCTCTCACCATTACAGGAGCATGACCATGGGCCAATTCATCGACCTCACCGCCAAGGATGGCTTCAGCTTTCCCGCCTACGTGGCGGAACCCTCGGGCAAGCCCAAGGCCGCGGTGGTCGTCGTGCCGGAAATCTTCGGCGTCAACTCGCACATCCGCTCGGTGGCCGACGGCTTTGCGGCCGAGGGCTATCTCGCCGTCGCGCCCTCGACCTTCCACCGCGTCAAGCCGGGCGTCGAGCTGGGCTACAGCGAGGAGGACATGAAGGCCGGCTTCGCGCTCAAGACCGCCGTCGAGGCGCTGCCGGCGCCGGGCGTGCTGCAGGACATCCAGGCCGCGGTCGAGTATGCGGCCCGTGGCGGCAAGGTGGGCATCGTCGGCTACTGCTGGGGCGGCCTCTTGACCTGGCGCGCCTCGGCGAAGGTGTCGGGCCTGTCGGCCGCGGCGCCGTACTACGGCGGCGGGATGACCACGCCGGAGGAGAGCGCGATCACGCCCAAGGTGCCCGTGATGGCGCACTTCGGCAACAACGACCACTGGATTCCGCTGGACACCATCGAGGCCTTCAAGAAGGCGCACCCGGAGGTGGAAGTGCATGTCTACGAATCGGGCCACGGCTTCAACTGCGACCAGCGCGGCTCCTACAACGCCGAGGCCGCCAAGCTGGCGCGCGAGCGCACGCTGGCCTTCTTCGCCAGGCATCTCGGCTGAGCGGGGCATCCGGTGCGTCTTGCCGCGGTCCTGCTGGCGGTCTTGGCGTTCTCGGCGGTGCAGGCGGCCGACTACAGCGGCCCCTTGTTCGACACGCATCTGCACTACAACCAGGAAGCCTGGGACGGCAACACCGGCCCCTACCCGCCGGCCGAGGCGCTGGCGCGGATGCAGCGCAACGGTGTGAAGGCCATCATTGCCAACTCGCGGCCCAACGCGGGCACGCAGACGCTGGCGGCGGCGCGCGAGGCGCGCGAAGCCGGCGTCACGGTGGTGCCCTTCGTGCGGCTCTATCGCAACCGCGACGACTACAACAACTGGTTTCGCGACGAGAGCATCCACGACATGGTGCAGTCCGAGCTGGCCCGCGGCACCGCCGGCGGGCCGTACCGCGGCCTGGGCGAATTCCATCTCTACGACAGCGCGAACGCCAACGGGCCGGTGGCCCGCAAGCTGATCGTGCTGGCCGAGCAAAAGAAGCTGGCTGTGCTCGCGCATGTGGACGATACGGCGATCGACTTGTTGATGGCGCATGCGCCGTCCAAGGGGCAGTCGCTGCGGCTGATCTGGGCGCATACCGGCATCGGTGGGCCGCCGGTGGCGCGGGTGCAGGCGCTCTTGGAGCGCTATCCGCTGCTGATGGGCGAGCTCTCCTACCGGCCGGGCCTGACCTGCGAGGGCGGCATGCTCTGCCCCGAGTGGCGAGCGTTGCTCCTCAAGCATCCCGATCGCTTCGTGGTCGGGTCCGACACCTGGGTCAACCAGCGCTGGAGCGCCTACGACGAAATCATGGGCGGCTACCGCCGCTGGCTCGGCGAGCTGCCGCCGGAGGTGGCGCAGCGCGTCGCTTGGGGCAACGCGGCGGCGCTATTCGGGCTGCGTTGAGCGCCTGCGGCACGCAGCTACGGATTGTTTCGATCCAGGAAACGCCGTGTCTCTTTTCTAAATAATTTCCCGAGGGTCTTCGACCGGACACTTCGTCGCACAGGCGAGCCCACCGCGAGCCTGGTTTGAAACCGCCTCCGACGAACCCAAGGACCTGAAATGAAGACCTCTCACATCCTCGCCGCCGCCGCTCTCTCCTTTCTGGCCGCCGCCGGTGCCCATGCAGAAACCTACCATGGCGTGGCAGCGCCGGTCTCCGCGGTGAACCGCGCCGACGTCGAAGCCGAAGCCGCTCGCACGGCTTCTGCCCCCAACCAGAACGTGGTGCGCGGCTCGCGCGGCGCGGAGCCTTTCAAGGCGGTCGCCAACCCCGAGGCCGTCTACGCCCAGGCGGTTGCCACCGCCAACGCGCCGGACCAGAACGTCACCGGCGGCTCGCGCGTCAACAGCCGCGTGATCTCGACCATGCCCAACCGCGCCGACACGCTGCAGCAAGCACAGAAGCAAGTCGCCCCTGCGGCCAAGTAATTCGTACCGGCCCATCGGAAGAACCGGGCAGCGCGCGAGCGCTGCCCGGTTTTTCTTTTGGCCTATCTGTTCCTCGCGAGATAGCGCTTGCGCCAGAAGACGAGCACCAGCAGCAGTGCGACCGAAGCCATCGCACCCATGGCGATCCAGAAGCCACCGGCCTTGTGCACCAGCGGGACGAACTCGAAGTTCATGCCGAAGATGCCGGCGATGAGGTTCAGCGGGAGGAAGACCGCGGTGAGCACCGTGAGCACCCGCATGATGTCGTTGGTGCGGTGGCTCTGCACGCTGAAATGCAGCTGCACCGCGGTCTCGGCGTTCTGCTCGAGCCGCCGCACGTGATGCACCACGCGCTGGATGTGCTCGAGCACATCGCGGCTGCGCACCATGATCAGCTCGCGCTCGCGCGACTCGGCCTTGCCCTCGGGCGACGGCAGGGTTTCGAAGGCGTCGATCCAGTCCTGCACCGCGGCGCGCTGGTCCTCGCAGATCTCGTCCAGGTGGTGCAGCGCCTGCCGCGCCTTCATCAGCGCGCTCCAGTTCGTGAAGTGGCTGCGAGGGTCGATCAGCTCGGCCTGCCAGTGGTCCAGCTGTCGGGTCAGGTCGCGGCGCAAGTCCAGGTAGGCGTCGACGATCAGGTTGATCACGCGCAGCATCAGATCCGCAGGACCAGCCGGCACGCGGGTCGAGACGGCGCGCACGTCGAGCGCGGGCGGCGCGGCGCCGCCGCGCGCATCGGGCGTCACCGCGTTCAGCAGGCGGGCGGCGAAGGCGTCGCGCACCGAGCCGTCTTCCGGATGCACGGACAGCAGCACGCGGTCGAAGACCGCGAAGCCGACCGGCCGCGTGTCGATGCGCCGCAGCACCGGCGGGCCGCCGCGCGGCAGGCCGGGCTCGGCGCCTGCCGAACCCGGGCCATTGCCGGCGGCGAGCCGGCGAAACACCAGCACGTCGTACTGCGAGGTGTAGTCGTAGCGAGACGGAAGTTGGTCGTTGAGCAGGTCCGCCACATGAAGGTCGACCAGGTGCGTGCCGCAGAGCGCTTGCAGGGTGCCTTGCACCTCGGCGAGCGTGCTGCGGAGTTCGTCGCGCGTCAGCGACAGCCACAGATAGCCCGCGCAGGCGCCGGGCGCGGCCATCGGCGCCAGCGCGGGATGCTCGGTGACGCGGGTGCCGCTGATCTCGAAGATGCGCATGCAAACGTCCTGTTGTTCTTCTGGAGAGAGACGGCCCGCGCCCGGATGCCGTCCCGAGCCCGCAGCCTAAAGCTTGGGCAACAGCCGCGCGGCGTCGAGCGCGAAGTAGGTGAGCACGCCGTCGGCGCCGGCGCGCTTGAAGGCCAGCAGGCTCTCGAGCATCACGGCGTCGTGGTCCAGCCAGCCGTTCTGCGCCGCGGCCTTGAGCATCGCGTACTCGCCGCTGACCTGGTAGGCGAAGGTCGGTACGTGGAATTCGTCCTTCACCCGGCGCACGATGTCCAGGTAGGGCATGCCGGGCTTCACCATCACCATGTCGGCGCCTTCCGCGATGTCGAGGCCGACCTCGCGCAGCGCCTCGTCGCTGTTGCCCGGGTCCATCTGGTAGACCTTCTTGTTGCTCTTGCCGAGGTTGGCAGCCGAGCCCACGGCGTCGCGGAAGGGGCCGTAGAAGGCGCTCGCGTACTTGGCGCTGTAGGCCATGATCCGGGTGTGGATCCGGCCGGCCGATTCAAGGGCGCCGCGGATCGCGCCGATGCGGCCGTCCATCATGTCGCTGGGCGCCACGATGTCCACGCCGGCCTCGGCCTGGACCAGCGCCTGCTTCACCAGCACCTCGACGGTCGGGTCGTTGAGGATGTAGCCGGTTTCGTCAAGCAGGCCGTCCTGGCCGTGGCTGGTATAGGGGTCCAGCGCGACGTCGGTCATCACGCCCAGTTCCGGGAAGCGCGACTTGAGCCCGGCCACCACCCGCGGAATCAGGCCGTCGGGGTTGAAGGCCTCGTCGCCGGCCGGGGTCTTGAGGCCGGCATCGATCACCGGGAACAGCGCCATCACCGGAATGCCCAGCGAGAGGCATTGCTCGGCCACCGGCAGCAGCAGGTCCAGGCTGAGCCGCTCGACCCCGGGCATGGACGGCACGGCATCGCGCCGCTTCTCGCCTTCCTGCACGAACACCGGATAAATAAGGTCGTGGGCGCTGAGCGTGTGCTCACGTACCAGGTTTCGCGTAAAGACGTCCCGGCGCAGCCGGCGCGGCCGGCCCGAAGGGAAGGGGGCGTGGAGGGTCATGCCGAAAATTGTGCCCCAAGTGCGTTTGCGCCACGGCGAAAGCCGCGGATTGCTCCTATTAGTAATACCTTTGAGCTACTCAATCTCCAAAAAGGCGGCAGAAAAATTAGAACTCGCTTGATCGTACGTAATGCCTTTGCTAAATTCCGCGGTGGGCGGCTTGCCGCTCCCCGCTTTTCCTCCCTGAGCGGGTGCCTTGATGTGTGACAGCAAAAGGGCTTCCCAGCCCGGCGTTTTGGCGCCGGGCTTTTTTTTGCCCTGGCGGTCGGCCCGTCTGCGAAAGGGCCCCCACTACACTGCCGCCATGCTCTGGGTCAAATCGCTGCACATCGTGTTCGTCGCCAGCTGGTTCGCCGGGCTGTTCTACCTGCCCCGCATCTTCGTGAACCTGGCCATGGTGGCGCCGGAGTCGGTGGCCGAGCGCGCCCGGCTGGTCCTGATGGCGCGCAAGCTGTTCCGCTTCACCACTTTCCTGGCCGTGCCGGCGATCGGCTTCGGCCTCTGGCTCTGGCTGGGCTATGGCATCGGGCGCGGTCCCGGCAACGGCTGGATGCATGCGAAGCTGGCGCTGGTGCTGGGGGTCGTCGGCTACCACCATGCGTGCGGGGTGCTGCTGCGCAAGTTCGTGGCCGGGCAAGACCGGCGCGGCGAGCGCTGGTACCGCTGGTTCAACGAGGCGCCGGTCTTGCTGCTGCTGGCGATCGTGGTGCTGGTCGTGGTCAAGCCCTTCTGAGCGGTGGCCACGCAGCAGCACAAGTCCGCGGCCCTGCCCCTGGCATTCGCCTATGCGGCGCTGATCGTCTACGCGAGCCTCTACCCCTTCGCCGACTGGCGCGACCAGGGCATCGCCCCCTGGTCCTACCTGGCGGCGCCCTGGCCCAAGTACTGGACCGGCTTCGACTTCGGCGTGAACGTGGCCGGCTACCTGCCGCTGGGCTTTCTGGCGGCGATCGCCGTCTTGCGCACGCAGCCCGGCATCGGGCCGGTGCGTGCGGTGCTCGCTGCGACACTGATCGGCGCCGCCATCGCCTTCGTCATGGAGACGCTGCAGAGCTACTTGCCGGCACGCATTCCGTCGAATGTGGACCTGGGGCTCAACAGTCTCGGCGCGCTGGCGGGCGCTGTGCTGGCGGCAGCGCTTGAGCGTCTGGGCGTGGTCGCGCACTGGCACCGGACCCGCTCGAACTGGTTCGTGGAGGATTCGCGCGGCGCGCTGGTGCTGCTGGCGTTGTGGCCGATGGCGCTGCTGTTCCCGGCCGCGGTCACCTTCGGGCTGGGCCAGGTGTTCGAGCGTCTCGAGGCGGCCATCTCCGAGTGGCTGCTGGACACGCCCTTCATCGATTGGATGCCGGTGCGCCAGTTCGAGCTGGAGCCTCTGGTGCCCGGCGTCGAGCTGCTGTGCGTGGCGCTGGGCGCGCTGGTGCCCTGCCTGCTGGCCTTCCAGGTGACGCGGGCAGTCGCGCGCCGGGCCGTGTTGATGCCGCTGGTGCTGCTGAGCGGGGTAGCGGCATCCGCGCTGTCGGCGGCGCTGAGCTACGGGCCCGAGCACGCCTGGGCCTGGCTGAGCCTGCCGGTGCAAGTCGGCATTGCTGCCGCGTTCTTCCTCGGCGTGCTGCTGCTGCCCGCGTCGCGCCGCCTGTGCGCGGCCCTGCTGCTGGTCGCGCTCGGGGTGCACCTGAGCCTGCTCAACCAGGCACCGGAGAGCGCCTACTTCGCCCAGACGCTCGCGACCTGGGAGCAGGGGCGATTCATCCGCTTCCACGGACTGGCGCAGTGGTTGGGCTGGCTCTGGCCCTTCGCGACGCTGATCTACGTACTGGCCGCCTTGTCGCGCCGTGCGCGTGCCTAGTCCCCTTGCGGTACGCGGCTGCGGACGCTCAATAGAATCAGCCGATGCCCACCTCCAGCACTGCGCCGCCGCGCGGCTATTACGGCCGCCACATCTTCTTCTGCCTGAACGAGCGCAAGAACGGCGAGGAATCCTGCTCGCAACACAATGCGCAGCAAGGCTTCGACCGCTGCAAGAAGCGCGTCAAGGAGGCGGGGCTGGCCGGGCCGGGGAATGTGCGGGTCAACAAGGCCGGCTGCCTCGACCGGTGTGCGGGTGGGCCGGTGGCGGTGGTCTATCCCGAAGCCGTCTGGTACACCTTCGTCGACGAGCAGGACATCGACGAGATCGTCGATTCGCACCTGCGCGACGGCAAGGTCGTCGAGCGCTTGCTGCTGCCGCCGGACGTAGGGCGCTGAGATCATGAATTCGCAGACCGAGAAGATCCAGATCCAGGGCGCCGCCGGCGCGATCGCCGCGTTGCGCGATGCCGCGGCCGATGGCGCTCCGGCGCGCGGTGTGGCGGTGATCGCCCATCCGCATCCGCTCTTCGGCGGCACCATGGACAACAAGGTGGTGCAGACGCTGGCGAGGGCCTTCGTCGCCTGCGGCTGGGCCGCGGTGCGCTTCAACTTCCGCGGCGTGGGCGGCACCGAGGGTGTGCACGACGAGGGCCGCGGCGAGCGCGAGGACATGCTCCAGGTCATCGAGCAGCTGGCACCCGAGGGGCCGCTGGCCATCGCCGGCTTCTCGTTCGGCGCCTTCGTGGCGAGCCGCGCGGCCGAGCAGCTGTGGGCGCGGCGAGACATCCGGCAGCTGGTGCTGGTCGGCACCGCTGCCGCGCGCTTCTCGGTGGCGACCTTGCCGGCCGAGGCGCATGAGCGCACGCTGGTCGTGCATGGCGAGCACGACGACACCGTGCCCCTGGCCGCCGTGCTGGATTGGGCCCGGCCACAGTCACTTCCTGTTACGGTCGTTCCCGGGGGCGGTCATTTCTTTCACGGACAATTGCCGCTGCTCAAGGGTCTGGTCGTCCGCCATCTGCGCGCGGGCTAGTTTTCGTCTCTCTTCGAATCTCCATGAATCGTCTTCTCGGCGCGCTGCGCGCCTTCGCAGCGGCTGCCGCCGCATCCTTCTGCCTCATCGCCGCGGCCCAGGTCCCGCAAGCTCCCGAAGTCGCTGCGCGCAGCTACCTGCTGCTGGACGTGACGGCCAACCAGATGCTGGCGCAGAAGGACATCGACACGCCCGTCGAGCCGGCCTCGCTCACCAAGCTGATGTCGGCCTACCTCGTCTTCGACGCGCTCAAGGCCAAGAAGATCAGCCTGCAGCAGACCCTGCCGGTCAGCACCCGCGCCTGGAAGATGCCCGGCTCGCGCATGTTCATCGACCCGAAGATGCAGGTGCCGGTCGAGGACATGATCAAAGGCCTGATCGTGCAGTCGGGCAACGACGCCACCGTCGCGCTGGCCGAGGGCGTGGGCGGCACGGTGGAGCATTTCGTCGAGCTCATGAACGAGCAGGCCAAGGCGCTGGGCATGAAGAACACCAGCTACAAGAACCCCGAGGGCCTGACTGCGCCGGGCCATACGACCACGGCGCGCGACCTGAGCATCCTGGCGACGCGGCTGATGCGCGACTTTCCCGAGTACGTGCACTACTACTCGATCAAGAAGTACCGCTACCCCGGCACCCCCTCGACCAACGACACCAACCGCAACCTGCTGCTGTTCCGCGACCCGACCGTCGACGGTCTCAAGACCGGCCATACCGATGCGGCCGGCTACTGCATGATCGTGACCTCCAAGCGCGATTTCCCGAACCTCGCCGGCGGCCGGCGCCTGCTGTCGATCGTGCTCGGGACGGCCAGCGAGAACGCGCGGGCCAACGAGTCGCAGAAGCTGCTGAACTGGGGCTACACCGCCTACGACGCGGTGCGCCTGTTCGACGCCAACCAGGCGGTCGCCACCCCGCCGGTCTGGAAGGGCAAGGAGAACACCGTCAAGCTCGGCCGCACCGAGGCCATCGTGGTGGCGGTGCCCGCCGGCTCGGCGAGCAAGATCAAGACCCAGGTCGCGCGCCCCGATCCGTTGGTTGCGCCCTTCACCCGCAACCAGCCGATCGGCTCCCTCAAGATCACGCTCGCCGACCAGCCGGTCGCCGACGTGCCGCTGGTCGCGCTCGAGCCGGTGGAGCAGGCAGGCATCCTCGGCCGCGCCTGGGATGCCGTCCGCCTCTGGATCAAGTAGCGCCCCGGCCAAGACAAGCGTCTTTCCCCTCGGCCGCGCGGTTGGTGAGCCGCCGCGGAACCGGCTTCGCCGGGCCGCTGGCGGCGCCCCCAAAAAGTGGGTTGGCGGCCACGCGAAGTGGGCAAGCCTGGGGTCAGTGCTATACTCGCGGGCTTTTCGGAAAAATCCGAAGGGTTTCACGTTTTCGTCATCTCCCGGTTTCCTCATGTCACGGTGAGGGGTTCGACCGGGGTGTTTTTGGACTTATTCATTCATGCCAACCATCAATCAACTGGTGCGTCAGGGTCGCGAGGTCGAGAAGATCAAGTCGAAGAGCCCTGCCATGCAGAACTCGCCGCAACGCCGCGGCGTCTGCACCCGGGTCTACACCACGACCCCCAAGAAGCCGAACTCGGCGCTGCGCAAGGTCGCCAAGGTGCGCCTGACCAACGGCTTCGAAGTCATTTCCTACATCGGCGGTGAAGGCCACAATCTGCAGGAACACAGCGTGGTGCTGGTTCGCGGCGGTCGTGTCAAGGATCTGCCCGGTGTGCGCTACCACATCGTGCGTGGCTCGCTGGACCTGCAAGGCGTGAAAGATCGCAAGCAGTCGCGTTCCAAGTACGGCGCGAAGCGTCCCAAGAAGGCTTGAGCCTCCAGGTGTTCAATCGGTGTTCGTTGCGCCTGGCGGGTGCATCGAACGAAGTGACCCACTGTCGGGTCGAGTAAGTGAGAGCTCTCGTCGGTTCTCGCGGTGTCTCGGCAAGAGGCGCCAACTGAAGCAAAGAGGTTAGAAAAATGCCACGTCGTCGCGAAGTCCCCAAACGTGAAATCCTGCCGGATCCCAAGTACGGCAATGTCGAGCTGTCCAAATTCATGAACGTGATCATGGAAGGCGGCAAGAAGGCAGTGGCCGAGCGCATCATCTACGGTGCCCTCGACCAGATCGAGAAGAAGAACCCGGGCAAGGACCCGCTCGAGGCCTTCACCATCGCCATCAACAACGTCAAGCCGATGGTCGAAGTGAAGTCGCGCCGCGTCGGCGGCGCGAACTACCAGGTGCCCGTGGAAGTGCGCCCGGTGCGTCGCCTGGCGCTGTCGATGCGCTGGATCAAGGAAGCCGCTCGCAAGCGCGGCGAGAAGTCGATGGCCCTGCGCCTGGCCAACGAACTCATGGAAGCCACGGAAGGCCGCGGCGGCGCCATGAAGAAGCGCGACGAAGTGCACCGCATGGCCGAAGCCAACAAGGCCTTCAGCCACTTCCGCTTCTAAGAGCCCGTCCTCAAATCAAGTACTGGCTGGAAGCCCGACCCACCGTGTGGTGGGCGGGCTTTCATCCGTTAATGGAGTAATTTCATGTCCCGCAAGACCCCCATCGAGCGCTACCGCAACATCGGTATCTCTGCGCACATCGACGCCGGCAAGACCACCACCACCGAGCGCATCCTGTTCTACACGGGTGTGAACCACAAGATCGGTGAAGTGCATGACGGTGCAGCCACGATGGACTGGATGGAGCAGGAGCAAGAGCGCGGCATCACCATCACCTCGGCTGCCACCACCTGCTTCTGGAAGGGCATGGCGCAGAATTTCCCCGAGCACCGCATCAACATCATCGACACCCCGGGCCACGTGGACTTCACCATCGAGGTCGAGCGCTCGATGCGCGTGCTCGACGGCGCCGTGATGGTCTATGACGCCGTCGGCGGCGTGCAGCCCCAGTCGGAAACCGTCTGGCGCCAGGCCAACAAGTACAGGGTGCCGCGCCTCGCTTTCGTTAACAAGATGGACCGCACCGGCGCCAACTTCCTGCGCGTTCGCCAGATGATGATCGACCGCCTGAAGGCCAACCCGGTCGTGATCCAGATCCCGATCGGCGCCGAGGACAAGTTCCAGGGCATCGTCGACCTCGTGAAGATGAAAGCCATCATCTGGGATGAGGACAAGGGCGTGACCTTCACCTACGGCGAGATCCCGGCCGACCTGGTCGACGTCTGCAACGAGTACCACGAGAAGCTCGTGGAAGCCGCTGCCGAATCGAGCGAAGAGCTGATGAACAAGTACCTCGAAGGCGAGAAGCTTTCGGAAGAAGAAATCAAGCTCGCCATTCGCACGCGCACCATCGCCGGCGAGATCCAGCCGATGCTGTGCGGCTCGGCCTTCAAGAACAAGGGCGTGCAGGCCATGCTCGACGCCGTCATCGATTACATGCCCGCGCCGACCGACATTCCCCCGGTCTCCGGCACCGACGAAGACGAAGCTCCGGTGGTGCGCAAGGCCGACGACGAAGAGAAGTTCTCGGCCCTGGCGTTCAAGCTGATGACCGACCCGTTCGTGGGCCAGCTGACCTTCGTGCGCGTCTACTCGGGCGTGCTCTCCAAGGGCGACAGCGTCTACAACCCGGTGCGTGGGAAGAAAGAGCGCATCGGCCGTATCGTGCAGATGCACGCCAACAACCGCGAAGAAGTCAGCGAAATCCGCGCCGGCGACATCGCTGCTTGCGTGGGCCTGAAGGAAGTGACCACGGGCGAAACCCTGTGCGATCCGTCGGCCATCGTGACGCTGGAGCGCATGGTGTTCCCCGAGTCGGTGATCTCGCAGGCCGTCGAGCCCAAGACCAAGGCCGACCAGGAAAAGATGGGCATTGCCCTGCAGCGCCTCGCGCAGGAAGACCCCTCGTTTCGCGTCAAAACAGACGAGGAATCGGGCCAGACCATCATTTCGGGCATGGGCGAACTGCACCTTGAAATCATCGTCGACCGCATGAAGCGCGAGTTCGGCGTGGAAGCCAACGTGGGCAAGCCGCAAGTGGCGTACCGCGAGACCGTCCGCAAGACCGTCGAGGAAGCCGAAGGCAAGTTCGTGCGCCAGTCGGGCGGCAAGGGCCAGTACGGTCACGTCGTGCTCAAGATCGAGCCGCAGGAAGCCGGCAAGGGCTTCGAGTTCGTCGACGCCATCAAGGGCGGCGTGGTGCCACGCGAGTACATCCCCGCGGTGGAAAAGGGCGTGCAGGAAGCGCTGACGCAAGGCGTGCTGGCCGGCTACCCGGTGGTGGATGTCAAGGTCACGCTGCACTTCGGCTCGTACCACGACGTGGACTCGAACGAAATGGCGTTCAAGATGGCCGCCATCTTCGGCTTCAAGGAGGGTGCTCGCAAGGCCAGTCCGGTCATCCTCGAGCCGATGATGGCCGTGGAGGTCGAGACGCCTGAAGACTACGCCGGCAACGTGATGGGTGACCTGTCGTCCCGCCGTGGCATGGTGCAGGGTATGGATGACATGGTCGGCGGCGGCAAGGCCATCAAGGCCGAAGTTCCGCTATCGGAAATGTTCGGCTACTCGACCACCCTGCGCTCGATGTCGCAAGGCCGAGCCACCTACACGATGGAATTCAAGCAGTACGCGGAAGCCCCGCGCAACGTCGCCGAAGCCATCGTCGCTGCACGCACCAAGTAAGCGTGCGCCCTAAAGAGGGCGAGGGCGGCCTGGCCGTTCTTGTTCTCGCCTCAGTTCTGTCTGCGATCCTGTGCCCTTCGTTGCCCGTGGCGAAGGAATCAGCAACAGGATGCAGACGTAAAACCAACACACGGGAGCGCTCTTTCAAGGATTGAAAATGGCAAAAGGAAAATTCACCCGCACGAAGCCGCACGTGAACGTGGGCACGATCGGTCACGTGGACCACGGCA
>NZ_JBDGIO010000007.1:0-419219 GCF_057657375.1 Variovorax sp. Soil_C_12
ATGCCGATCACGCAAGGCGGCAGAGAAGCGATCAAGGCGAGGAGCTTGGCTCGCGCCACGTTCGGACGCACCAACTCTGGTTTGCCGGCTTCATTGACTGCGTGCACGGCGAAAACGGACTTGGCGAGATCGATGCCGACATACAAAATAGCCATGGACTTCCCCTTCCGAGTGAGTTGATGGAACTTCGCAATCCCATCGTGGCACTTTGTTGCCGGCAGCCGCAATACGCAGCGGCTTAATCGGGACGGGGAAGTCCCTTCCATTCGATAAGGGCTCGGATTATCGACCATCTGACGCACGGAGCAACGCCGCCCCCCATCCTGGCGCTAGCACGGTTAGCATCATGTTCTCGGACTAGCCCAGGAGCGTTGTCATGGCATCGCGTCGGCGCGTCGATCCCCTACCGGTCGTGCTCCAGTTCATAGTTGACCACGCCCAGCGCCTGCACGGCAACGATGGCAAACGAGCAACCCTGCGCGGCTCGTGCACGACTTGCCAGATGCAATTGACCAACTACTTGTGGCCACTCGCTTCAAGGCAAGGTCGGGGCCGATGGCTCTGAACACTCTGACGCACCGCGTTTCCGTGCTTTCCAAGGCACATCAGGTCCTGCATGTTGTGAACCCCTGCGCGCATGCCGTAGTACGCGAGCTGTTGAGAACGGTGCGGGTCGGCTATGCACGGCGGCAGGTCCATCCGCGCCAGCAGGCAGCTCTGACGCGCGATCCTCTGGAAGCAATGTTGGCTACTTGCGAGGCGTCACCGCGAGGGGTAAGAGATCGTGCACAGCTTCTCTTAGCCTGGGCGAAACGCGGGGTTGCGGCATCAGATGAAGCGTTCACGGCGGTCTCCTTTTGCGTGCATTGATGTTCGCCCGCGCAGCCGGTTTGAACTAGCCGCTTCGCGCACTCGCTATCCGCAAACTGCTGGTACTTGCGTTGGAGCCATAGAAGGAGGCTCATCGGAGACCGTGCCGTGCAGCAGTTCTCAGGCGCTTCGCTTCCTCAAGGAGGCGGCTGTCACGACGCAGGGGACCTGCCGCTCGATCAAGAGCTGGGGGGTCGCGTGTAGAAGTCCAGGAACAGCGTGGCCCAACAATGGAAGCCGTCCCCCTCCCGCGGGCGAAACTTCGCGCTTGGCGCTAGGGCCGGGTGCGGATCGTTCCCTTCTCGGTGGTCAGTGCAGAGAGCCGGCCACCCTCAGTCTCGACGCCTGGCGCCGCGCAGCCCTGATGCACTGTTCCGCCAAGTCTAAAAAGGCCCGCGCTGCAGTCGGGGGAGTGCGGCACGGGCTAGCAATTCCGTCGCTAGGAGCAAAGACGCCGCCTTTCCAAAGCTTGCCGGCCGCCCGACCGCGTTGCGCCGCCTCTTCCGGGGTCAGCATTTGGGTTCTCACATCAACGGTGCGCGCAAACTCCCCCCAGCGGGCCCAGCAGCCAGTTCCTTTTCGCTGTGGCCCGCGCGCAACGTGCGATCATCTTCTCGGGCAGGATGCCGGCCACCTTGGCCGCCAATGCCTGGTAGCTGTCCTGGTACGGGGTGCACGCCCCAGATCTCCAGATCGCCGTCCGCGTTCATGCGCACCGCCGCATTCAGCGGTTCCATCGGCGCGTGGGCCGGGAATGGAAACTCGTCGCCTGCCTCGATGACCTTACCTATGGCCACGCGAAGGGCCTGCCGGTCCCCGGTTCCGGTCGCTGTCCAGTTCATCGCCGACATCGTCGCGCGCAAGGCGTCGGATGCGGCTTCCAAGGCCGGGCGTGGGGCCGCCGGACATGGACTAGGCACACGTGGCCAACGGGTATAAGGCGCGGCTGGGCGCGCCCGCGCAAGCAGCGCGCGCTCACCAAGCGAGGCGGCCGGGCCGGTGGTGCGAAGCGAGGAAAGGGCAAGTCTGGTGACGGGGACGACGACTCCTTTGATGATCGTACGATCATTAATAAGGTGGCGCGCGGCGTATTGCAGGGGTGGCGCGCTACGGCTCCTACTCCAGACGCCGCAGGAAAGCCGGCCAGGAAGGCCGCTACGCACTGATCGAGGGAGCCGGTCGAGCTTGCGCAGCGCGGCAGTCGTGAATCCACTTGCGCATCCCAATGAAAAAACGCTCGAATGCAACGACCAGGCAAGCTTCGACCTGCTCGTCCTCGGCCTCCGCGCTCCTGCGGTTCCGGCAAGTCGAAGACGTGGCGCAGCTTGCGCGCAATCAAAAAAGGTGCGCCCACGCAGGCGCCAGTGGTACTTCTGGTTGATGCCGACCCGGCTCATGGCCTCGAACACGATGCGCACCCACTCATTGCGCAGCACGTACGGCGCGAGTCCTTCAGTTAGCGCCGCAGCCGTGACCAGCGCCTCCTTTGCCTAAGTAACGATACAGCAGCGTTGCGTGATGCCGAGTTCGCGGGTCAGGGGCCGGGTGCTGGCGTCGAAGCGGTCGCGAAAAGACACGCCGGCTGCCTGTCCGGCGCTTGCTTGCGCTCGCGCGCCGGTCCGGCAGCGATGGTTACGTGACGAAGAACACCAGCGCTTGCAATGCACCAATTATCGATTGACAAATAAAGACCGCTCCGGCTAAACTTATCGAACGATAAATATCAGTGTGCGTCGCGCCGCGGCGCGCACTCAACCGGAGAGTCACGATGTCGAACTTCCTGAACCCCGAGGCCGCGCACGGCCTGCACATCGACGGGACGCCGCGCACCGCCTTGGCCGGCGGCACGATGCCCATCATCGCACCCGGCAGCGGCGACATCATCGCGAATGTGGTCGACGGCCAAGCGGCGGATGTGGACGCCGCCGTGGCCAGTGCTCGACGCGCCTTTGTATCGCCAGAGTGGCGCGACATGTCGGTGCGCACCCGGGGCCGCCTGGTCAACAAGCTGGCCGACGTGATGGAGGCGAACATGGACGAGCTGTATCAGCTCGAATCGCTCAACAATGGCCGCCCGCTACGCGAAACCCGCGCGCAACTTGGGCGCGTGCCAGAGCTCTTCCGCTACAACGCCGCGCTGGCGCTGGCGCGGCGCGACGCGACGATCCCGGTGGAGGGTGACTACCACGCGTTCACGGTCCGGACGCCGCTGGGCGTCGTCGCCAACATCACGCCGTTCAACCATCCGCTGCTTATTGCGTGCCGCAACCTAGCGCCGACTTTCGCGTCTGGCTGCACCACGGTGGTCAAGCCGTCGGAACTGACACCACTGACCACGCTGCGCCTGGCCCGGCTGTTCGCAGATGCGGGCCTCCCGCCCGGCGTCTTCAATGTGGTCACGGGTGGCGCTGCGGCTGGTCGCGCGTTGTCCGAGCACCCTGACATCGACAAACTCGTATTGACGGGCGGCACCGAGGCCGGCCGGAACGCAGGCTCGGCCGCGGCGCGAAACTTCGCGCGCCAGACGCTCGAACTCGGTGGCAAGACACCGGTGATCGTCTTCGACGACTACAGCGTCAAGCAGGCGGTCGACTACGCGGCCTTCGGGGCCTTCGCAGGCGCCGGGCAGACCTGCGTGTGCGCGGCGCGCCACATCGTGCAGCGCCCGGTCTACGACGAGTTCGTCGCCCGGCTTGCCGAGAAGGCCGACGCGCTGGTGGTCGGCGACCCCGCCGATCCGGCCACGCAGATGGGTCCGGTAATCTCCGAACGCCAACGTCAGCGCGTGCTGGAGTACGTCGAGGTTGGTCTGGCTGAGGGCGCCCGCCTCGCCGCAGGCGGCGTGGTTCCGCCGTCGCTGCGCAGCTCCAGGGGCTTCTACGTGCGGCCGACCGTGTTCGCCGACGTCGCACCCACTATGCGCATCGCACGCGAGGAGGTCTTCGGCCCGCTTACCGTGGTGATCCCCTTCGACACCGAGGCCGAGGCACTGGCTATCGCCAACGGTTCGGAGTATGGACTGGCCGCCGCCGTTCGGACGCGTGACGTCGCCCGTGCACACCGCGTTGCGCGCGCGCTCGAGGCCGGAATTGTCTGGGTCAACGACCACCACCGCGTGGACGCCGCGTCGCCATGGGGCGGCGTGAAGCTCTCGGGCATCGGGCGTGAATTCGGCCAGGAAGCGTTCGACGGCTACTTTGAAACCAAAGCAGTGATGGTCAATGTCGGCGATGAACCTTTCGACTGGTTCGACATGCAAGCCACCACGCGGCTGAACTGATCGTGCGCCGGCCGACGACGTAATCCCCACGCAATCAGGAGACTTTTCCATGCTGAACGCTTGCCTGCGGCGCCGCGCCGCCGCCCCTCTTCTCATCGCCGCGCTCGGTCCGCTGAGCGCCTCGATTTCCGCCGCGCAGGAGCCAAAGGTGATTCGCATCATCGTGCCGTTCGGCCCCGGCACGCCGCTTGACGTCGCGGCCCGCGACATCGCGCAGGAAATGCGTGGCGTGCTCAACCAAAACATCATCGTGGACAACAAGCCCGGGGCGGCTGGGATGATCGGCGGCGCCGAACTGGCGCGGACTACCGACCCGGCGACGACGTTCATGGTTACGACGCACAACACCGTCGTGATTAATCCGCACCTGTACAAGAAGATGATCTACGACCCGGTGAAGGATTTCGCCCCGATCGGTCTGGTCGGCAGCGCCGGATATGTGCTGGTCGCTCGGCTCGACGCGCCGTTTCGCACGCTGGATCAGTATCTCGCCGCCGCGCGCGCGCGGCCGAAGCAGATCAGCTACGGCTCGCTCGGCGTAGGCAGCGGGCCACACCTGTGCGGCGAAAAATTGGTCGCGCAGACCGGCGTCAAATTGCTGCATGTGCCTTACACGACTGGAAGCATCACCAGTGTCGTGGGTGGCCAGGTTGATACGTCGTGGGAGCCGTATGCGACGGCGGCACCGTTTTTTCAGAGCGGCAAGCTGTTGGCGCTCGGCGCGAGCACGCCCTACCGCCCGTCCATCTTCCCGCCCGAGGTGCCCCTGCTCCCGCAGTTGCTGCCCGGCTACGAGTGCACGAGCTGGATCGGGATGTTCGCCTCTTCACGGGCCGGTGACGCGGTCGTGACCCGGATGGCCGACGCCTTGCAGCAGGTCGTGAAGTTGCCCGCCTTCCAGCAGCGCTTGCGCACCAACGGCTTCGAGCCTCGACCCGGCACGCCGGCAGATTTGCGCAAGCAGGTAGATGTCGACTACAAGAGTTGGTCGAAGATCGTCCGCGATGCCGCCATAGAACTGGATTGACGGCCTTTCACGCACCCCGCGACCCTTCGATGTTTCGAGGAAAAGACCAATGCTTTACACCTGCGCACCCGGTTGTCGGGATCCACGCCATCGCCACGGCCCGACGGGCTGGACCAGTGCGGCGCCTCGGCCCTTCACGATCGATGTGCACTGCCACCGGCTGGATTCGTCCGTCGCCAAGAAGGCCGCCGTGCTCGAACCTGCCAAGCATGATCCAAGCACGATCTTCGCGAACGCGCTTACGCGTGAGACCAACGTTCGCCAGATGAGCGAGCGGGCCCCGCAGCTCACGGACGTCGACCGCCGCCTCGCCGACATGGACCGCATGGGGATCGACATGCAGGTGGTCAGCCCGGCGCCGTTCCAGTACCACTACTTCGCGCCCGCTGACAAGGGCGCGGCGCTGTCGCGTGAGATCAACGAGGGGCTGCAGGCTCTGGTGGCGGGTCACCCAGACCGGTTCGCGGCACTTGGCACGGTGCCCCTTCAGGACGCGGCGCTGGCGATGCGGGAGTTGACCCACGCCATGACGCAGCTTGAGCTCAAGGGGCTGGAGATCGGCACCAACGTCAACGGCATGGACCTGACGGACCCCCACCTCGGGCTGGAGCCGTTTTTCGCGCTCGCCAACGAACTCGGCGCGGTGCTGTTCCTGCACCCGGTCGGCTACAGTGACGGCGGCCGCCTGACCGAACACTACTTCAACAACGTGATCGGAAATCCGCTGGAAACCACAGTGGCCGCAAGCCACCTGATCTTCGCTGGCATACCCGCCCGATACCCCCGCATCAAGTTCATGCTGGCGCACGGTGGCGGCTACCTTGCGCACTACTGGGCGCGCATGGACCATGCGTGGCATGCCCGGCCGGACTGCCGAGGCGCCATCAACCGGCCCCCAAGCGACTACTTGCGTCGCATGTACTTCGATAGCGTTCTATTCGACCCGGTGCTGCTCGGCGGCCTCGTCGCACAATACGGCGCGCAGAACGTCCTGCTCGGCACGGACTACCCTTATGACATGGGCGAGGAGGATCCGGTGGGGTTGATCGCCGCCGTGCCACAGATGTCTGATGCCGAGCGCGCCAGCATCATGGGGCGCAACGCGGCGCATGTGTTCGGCCTGGCCAGCGTGCCCAACATGTCGAGGTTCCAGTGAGCGCCCTGTTCTCCCCTTACCAGCTCGGGCCCGTAGGCCTGACCAACCGCATCGTCGTCTCGCCGATGTGCCAATACATCGCCGAGGGCGGCCAAGCCGCTGACTGGCACCAGCAGCATCTGTCGCAACTCGCCATGTCCGGCGCAGGCCTGGTGATGCTCGAATCAACCGCGGTGGAACAGCGCGGCCGGATCACGCATGGCTGCCTAGGCCTGTATTCGCCGGAGTCGCAGGCCGCGCTCGAGCGCGTCATGACGAGCGTGCGGCCTGTCGCGGCGCCTGGTACGCGTTGGGGCATCCAGCTGGGCCATGCCGGGCGAAAGGCATCGACTCGGGTTCCCTGGTTAGGCGGACAGCATCTGTCCGAAGGCGACCCAGCCGCCGAGGGCCTGCCCTGGCCGACCGTCGCGCCGTCGGCATTGCCCTTCGGCGCCTGCGCGCGGCCCGGCGCCCTGAGCGCCGCAGCGCTCGATGACATAGAGGCGGCCTATATCGCTGCGGCGCGCGCTGCGGTGGCGCTGGGCTTCGATGTGGTCGAGCTGCACTGCGCGCACGGCTATTTGCTGCACCAGTTCCTCTCGCCGCTGTCTAACCGGCGCGACGATGCGTTCGGCGGCACCGCCGAAGGCCGCCAGCGCTTCCCGCTGCGTGTCGCCGCCGCGGTCAGGGCCGCGTTGCCGACGCACGTCGCCTTTGGCGCGCGCATCACCGCCGTCGAGTGGACCCCGGGCGGCCTCCAGATCGAAGACGCGCTGGACTTCACCCGGGCGCTGCAGCGTATCGGCGCGGACTACGTCTGCGTCAGCAGCGGCAGCGTCGATGCCGGCACGCGCATCCCGTTCGCGCCGGGGTTCCAGGTTCCGTTCGCCGCGCGCATCCGCCGCGAAACGGGCATCACGACGCGGGCGGTCGGTGCGATCGCCGATCCGTCGCAGGCCGAGACGATCGTTGCGCGCGGCGAGGCTGATCTGGTCGCCCTCGCACGCGCCTTCCTAGCCGACCCGCGCTGGGTCTGGCGCGCCGCCGAGGAACAGGGCCAGCGCATCTGGTATCCGCCTTCGTACGAACGCGCCAGGGGTCTTCGCGCCACTCCAACGGCCTGACGGCAAGGAGCCCCCGAGGTGACCGCTCAAGCCGAGCCAGCGGCCGACGTCGAGCCCGTCCTGGCGGTGATCCAGCACGAGGTTCGACCCGATGCGGTGGAGCGCTACGAGGCATGGCTGGCGCGCATCATGCCGGTGGCCGCGGACTTCGCCGGCCACCGGGGCGTGCATGTGATCCGTCCCGGACCAACGGGGCGGCGACGCTATACCGTGACCGTGCGCTTTGCGTCGGTCGGCTTCGCCAGGGCGTGGTTCGAATCAGCGACCCGCCGCGCCCTGATGCGCGAGGCCGAGCCACTGCTGGCGGTTGACGAAGCCATCCACACCCTCGCTGGTTTGGAACTGTGGTTCGAGCGCGGACAGGGCACGCCGGTGCGCTGGAAGCAGTTCGCGGTGACCGCCGCGGCGATTTATCCACTGACTTTGCTGGTGCCAGCCGCCTTGCAGGCGGCGCTGGCGTCGCTCGGCCTCGCGCTGCCGCTGCTGCTTCATCAGTTACTGGTCGCCGTCGGCATCGTCGCGGTGATGACGTGGGTCGTCATGCCATCGGTCGTTCGTGCTTTGTCCGGGTGGTTGTACCGACGCGAATGAATGCCGGGGCAAGCTGCCTGGGCCGCCTCCGCAGCCGGCAACGCGGAGCCCCGCGCGGGCCGCCTGGCGCGGAAGAACCTTAACCACTGGCATCTGCCCAACTATCCGGACCATCTATGCGCGAGCAGAATTGACGTCGATCAGCTCTGGAAGGCCTATAGCTGATGCAGCAGGGCCATCGTGCTGGGCATTCCTTGTCGTGGGTCCGGTCGCGACATTCGACCGCGAATGGAGCGTGGTAGCAGTTCCCATGCGCGAATGCGCATTGGGAGATTCAAGCGCATTGGCCGGACGCCGCTCGACACGTGCCGATCGCCGCCCCGCGGGCGAACGGAATGCGCGGTGATGACCAGCGCGACCTGCATCAATCGAACCGGATCACGACGCGCGAGCCGCAAGTGATTGCGGCGAATGCACTTCCGTGACGCGAATCCACAATCTGCGATGGGGAGTCCGCGGGCTCCGCATCGTTGGTGCGCGAACTCGGGCGCCGGGAGTTGATCTCGTGCTCGGCCAAGCGCTGCGGTGGCCGCACCCTCATCCCATGTAAAGGGGTACGGCTGTTTCCTTCATCACAGCCTCGCTGGTGCGGTACTTCTCGGCCATCTCGCGCTCATGCGGCGTGCGAATCTGCGCCTGCATATAGGCGCCCAATGCTCTGGCATGCTCGACGATGAATTCGCCGAACTGGACCCGCAGCTTCTCATAGACTTTGAGCGCGGCCACGATGTCCGCGTTATCCGCCAGTGCTTTGACAAGTTCAACCGCGTCGCCCGCAGCCTTGGTGACGCCCATGCCGCAATGCGGGCGTGCCACGAACGCTGCATCGCCCAGCAGGACCACCCGGCCGAAGGCGAGTTGCCGAGACTCCAGATCGAAGATGGGTTGAAAAAAGAGGCTTTCGGTCTTCTCGACCATCTCCGCAAACTGGGGTGCAAGCACGTCGCGCGCGGCTTGCCGAGTGTGCGCCAACAATTCGGGCCGGATCAGCGGAGGCGGAATGCCATCGGGCCAGTGCTTGCCGGTCGCATCGGTCACCATGTCGCGCAAGGTGGTCGACTCGTCCGCAGGACGGTACCAGACAAAGTTGTAGCGACGCTTGCCAAGCTCGACCGCATTGTTCTTGCCCGCTACCGGGTAAGCGATCATCTGTTCCTGCGGCGGCAACCCGAAGGCGAAGTACGGGAACATCTCTTTTCTCGCGCGCTCGGAGAGCGCCGACTCCTCCACCAACCCGCGCCAGGCGATGTACCCCGCGTACTGCGGCTTGGACGCCGGCACCAAGGCGCTGCGTATGATCGAACGCAAACCGTCCGCGGCGACCAGCAGGTCCGCGGTGACGACTTCCCCGTCTGCGAAGCGTGCCGTCACCGAGCGCTCGTCCTGCTCGAACGACACCAAGCTCTTGCCGTTGTGATACCGCCCGCTGGGAAAGGCCGATCTCAATACGCTGAAGAGCCTGCTCCAGGCAGTCAGAGTCTGCGGCAAATCTCTTGCTCCAACCTGGGCACCGTCACGGCCGAGCGTCACACGCTGCGCGACCTTCACGCCGATGGAGTCATCGACTGTGACGCCAGCATGGACCAGCGCGTCCAACAACTCGGGATGTGTCACGATGCCCGCGCCACGGCCCTCCAACTCCTCGGCCACGCGCTCGTATACATGCACGTCCCAGCCTGCTCGCACAAGCAGATTGGCCGCGAACAGGCCGCCTAAGGAGCCGCCGACCACAATGGCTTTTTTTCCGGGTGTCATGAAATGTCTCCTTGTTGGTGCGTTCAATCGCCGGCTTGTTCAGTTGTGGCGCCCAGTGACCGCTGCACTTCCGCTTCGGCAGCCGGGAAGTTCAGTTCGATGGTGACACCCGAAGGATCTTCGAAGAAGACCTGGTGCAGCCCGAGACTTGGGACCGTGCGCTCTCGATAAGCAAGCCCCGCCCGGCGCAGGCGAACATGCATGTCAAGCAGATCAGCAGCCAGGAAGGCCAAGTGGTCCACGGCGCCGCTGCCGCGCAAGTTTTCGCCCTTGTCGCCGAGATAGTCCTTCAAGCCGTCCGGGTCGTGCGGGTCGATGCCTATGAGATGAACGACCCCAAAGTCAGCCTCGTCGTCGCCACGATAAAGCCATACGCCAGGAAAGTTGAACGGCGGTCGGAACCCCTCGTGGAAGCCGAGCACCTCCGCGTAAAAGCGTTTAGATGCATCGAGATCTGGCGTGCGCACTGAAAAATGGGCCAGCTTGTTGATCGGCATGAATTGCTCCTAGATCCAGCTAAGTTATCGAAAGATAAATAGTAAGCCGAAAACAGCGGGGCCGCAAGCGGCTTTTTTCAAGGGCTGCAGCCGGCAGGCGCCCCGCGGGCTTATCAAGCTGCCCTAGCTGCCTTGAGCGCAGCGGGCGCGCCACATACGAACGCCTCCACGCGCATGCTGATAACCCTCTCCAGATTCTTCGGTGTGGGCATGTCGTAAATCCACTTCCTGACACCGATGTAGAACACGCTGGAGTGCATGGCCCATACGAGGTCGACTTCGTCCTCCTCGGCGACGCTGTCGGCTGGCTCAGGGATGTCGTAGGCGTGGCGCATTTCGCGAGCGATGACAAGAAAGTGACGTTCGCGCAACCGCGCAAGATACTTTTGGTTGATACCGGCCCGGCTCAGCCCCGCGTACATGAAGATGCGGACCCATTCGCTCCTGAGCACGAAGCGGGCGTAATCCGTCAGGTAACGCTTGAGTCGCTCCGCGAACGGCACCGCCCGGTCCACCAGCCACTCCTCCCATTCGGGGTTCCATCTTCTGATGAACACCTCCTCATAGACCCGGTCCACCAAAGCCTCCTTGGTCGGGAAGTATCGATACAGCAAGGGCTGCGTTATCCCGAGTTCTTTGGCCAGATCGCGTGTGCTGGCGTCGAACCCCTGGCGCGCGAAGAATGCAATCGCCCCCTGCAGGATCTGATGCTCACGGTCTTCGGACGCCAGTCGCCGGCGAGTGATCGATTTGCCCTGCGTCGATGTGGTGCTTTGGGCGATGTCTTGCCTTGCCAGTGCCATATGTATCTCCGGGTTTGTCCCAGTTAATTTATCGTTTGACAAATAAGAAGAGTTGCATAAAACTTATCAATCGATCAACAGCATAGCAGCCGCCCCTCGCAACTGCAACCCGGAGACTCCCGATGACCCAAGCCAGCCATATTTACCTTCGCCCACGTGTCCGCTGGACGCAGGGCGCCGCCACCATGCTGCTGGCTGTCGCAGCCACTGCTGCCGCCCACGCCCAGCCGATCAAGATCGGCCTGCCCGTGCCACTGACCGGTCCGTATGGCGCCGAAGCAAAGGACCAAGTTCGCAACGCTGAGCTCGCAATCAAGGAATTCAACGATGCGGGCGGCATGGGCGGACGCAAGGCCGAACTGCTGGTCCGTGACGACAAGCTCAACCCGGGTGAGGCGGCCACTCGCACGCTCGAGCTTCTTGAGAAGGATCAGGTTAATTTCATTGTGGGCGGGCTTTCGGCCGCGACGCAGCTGTCGATCAATAACGTTACCAAGCAGCGCAAGGTCATCTATGTGTCGATCAGTCAGTCCGACGCGATCAACGAAGCCGCCGATGCCAGCGCTTACACGTTTCACGAAGCGTTGAACCCCCACATGACGACGCAGGCGGTGGGCAGGTACGTGTTCAAGAAAGGGATGCGCGTGGCGTTTCTGACCGCCGACTACGCCTACGGGCAGGAGATGACGCGGGGCTTCTCGCGAGTGGCCAAGGAGGTCGGCGCCGAAGTGGTCGGCGAGGTCAAGCACCCGCTCGGACACTCTGACTATTCGACGTTCCTTCCGCGCATTCAGGCCATGAAGCCCGACGTGCTGGTGTTCAACAATTTCGGTCGCGACAACCAGATATCGATCAAGCAGGCCAGCGACTTCGGCATGAAGAAGAGCATCAAGTTCGCCACGCCCATCATGACCTACACGTCCCGTGTCGCAGGCGGCGCCACAGCCTACGAGGGCGTGGTCGGCGGCACGCAGTACTTCTGGGAAATCGAGGGCAACACCGCGACGGCCAAAGCCTTCAATACGGCCTTTCGCGCCGCGAACGATGGCAGGTACCCCTCAGACTATGGTGCGATGGCCTATTCAGCCGTCAAGTCGCTGCTGACGGCCGTCAAGGCAGCCGGCTCCACGGACAGCGACAAGGTTGGCGCTGCACTGCGCGCGCTCAAGTACGACACCTATAAAGGTCAGCAGTACTACCGCACCTGCGACAACCAGTCGGTTCAATCCGTCTTGGTCATCGAATCGGCTGCCAAGGACGCTCGTGACCCTAGCGATGTCTTCAAGGTGCTCCACGTCGAGCCTGCGAGCGAAAAGCTGCTGCGCTCGTGCCAGGAACTTGGCTTGAAGTGAGCGGGCAACTTTCTATAGCTCGTCATGACCTCATCGATAAAACCGCAAGGCCTGCACGGCCTCCACCTGACGCCGCAGGCGGCCTGACGGCCCTTGCCCGGAGACAACCATGGATGGCATTACCCCACAGCTACTCGCCCTGCAGCTTTTCACCGGTATGGCGCTGGGTGCGATCTACGTGCTCTTGGCCGTAGGCCTGTCCCTGATATTTGGCATGTTGACCGTCGTCAATTTCGCACACGGTGCGTTCTTCATGCTTGGCGCCTACGTCGGCCTGTTCGCCGCCGAGATGACCGGCAGCTTTTGGGCTGCACTGGTTTTCGCGCCGCTGGCAGTTGCCGCCGTCGGCACGCTGTGCGAGCGTTGGCTCATCCGGCCGCTTTATGGGCGCGGCATCGACTACCCGCTGCTGCTCACTTTCGGGCTGGCTTACATGATGGTCGAAGCGGTTCGCATGGTGTTTGGCAAGTCCGGGATGCCTTTTGACACGCCGGAGGTCCTGCAGGGTGCGACAAATCTGGGCTTCGCAGACTTTCCGACCTATCGTCTATTCGTTATCGCAGTCGTGGCCGTGTTACTGGTAGCACTGTGGCTGCTGATCGAACGCACTTCGTTCGGGCTCATCGTGCGTGCCGGAGCGCGTGACGCGGTCATCGTCCGCGTGCTGGGCGTGGATGTATCTCGTGTCTGGCTCATCGTTTTTGGCGTTGGCACCGGCATTGCAGCGCTGGCCGGCGTGCTCTCCGCGCCGCTGCAGGGCGTCTCGCCGGAGATGGGAACGTCCGTTCTTACGGTGGCCTTTGTCGTGACGGTGGTCGGCGGCATGGGCTCGCTCATGGGCGCGGTCGTAGCAGGCTTGCTGGTCGGCGTGGTCGAGAGCCTGGCCGTTCTGTTTTTTCCCGAGGCCGCCAAGGTCTCGATGTTCGTCATCATGGCCGCAGTGCTCCTAGTGCGCCCACAGGGCCTGTTCGGCCGCGCCGGCCTGATGGCATGAAGGACTTCACCATGAACCCCGCAATCACTACTGTCCCAGCATCCGATTCCAGCTTCATGTCTCGCGGGCTGCGCCGCATAGGGGACCACCGCATCCTGGCTACGGTCTTGTTCTTCGCGGTCTTTCCTTGGCTCATGCCCTACCAGTCCTTGTCCATCAACATCCTGATCTACGGGCTGTTCGCAGTGGGCTTCAACCTGCTGTTCGGCTACACCGGTCTGCTCTCTTTTGGGCATGCGGCTTTTCTGGGTGTCGGCGCCTACACCGCCGGTATCCTCATCGCCCAGCATGGGGTGCTGTGGTGGGCCGCGATTCCGGCCGCAATCCTGGCCGCCTGCGCCGTAGCGCTGGTGATGGGGCTGTTTGCCATTCGCACCCGCGGCATCTACTTCGCGATGGTGACGCTGGCGCTTTCGCAGTGCGTGTACTTCCTGATCTACCAGTTGCCGGCCTCGGGTGGGGAGAATGGGTTGCGCGGCGTCAATGTAAGCAACGTGAACCTATTCGGTTTGCACTTGAATTTGCTTGACCCGATGCAGAAGTACTACTTCATCTTCGGCTTCGTGGCGCTGGCGATGGCAGCGCTGTCGCGCATCCTTTCATCAGCGTTCGGCGGCGTGATCGAAGCGGTGCGCGAGAACGAAGCCCGCGCGCGTGCCTGTGGCTTCGATATCGAACGTACCAAGCTGCTGTCTTTCGTGCTTTCGGCAGCATTCTGCGGGCTGGCAGGTGCGCTCAGCGCCATCCATCTATCAAGCGTGCCGATCGAGACGCTGCACTACGCCACGTCAGGTCTGGTGGTGATGCTCTGCCTGTTAGGCGGCATGGGCACCTATTTCGGGCCGTTTGTGGGTGCAGCGCTGTTCCTGCTCATCCAAGATCTCGCCTCCGCATGGACAGAGCACTGGCAGTTATATGTTGGTGGCATCTTCGTCTTCTTCGTGCTGTTCTTCCCCAAGGGAGTTTGGGGCACATCCCTCGAAAGGATCCGTCATGGTCGCTGAAGCCATTATCGAAACCCGGGCCGTGGGCATGAGCTTTGGCGGCTTCAAGGCGCTCAGCGGGGTCAGCGTGGGCATCCACGCCGGAGCACTCACGTCCATCATCGGACCGAACGGTGCCGGCAAGAGCACCTTCTTCAATGTGCTGTCGGGCGCGTTCGCGCCCAGCCAGGGCCAAGTGCTTTTTATGGGGCGGGACATTACTGGCACGAGGCCGCACCAGTTCGCCCACATCGGGATCGCCAAGTCTTTCCAAATCACAAACCTGTTTCCGAACTTCACGGCCATGGAGAACGTGCGCATTGCTTTGCAGGCCCATGTGTCGCGCTACGGCTTGTGGCGCCGCCGGGCCGCGCTTCAGAACCTGCGCGAAGAGGCGGCTGCCCTGCTCGAAACGGTGGGACTCGCGGAGCGCGCATCTCGACCGGCACGTGAACTGGCCCATGGTCAACAGCGCGCGCTCGAGATCGCCGTCGCCCTGGCAGCGAAACCCAAGCTGCTGCTGATGGACGAACCGACCGCCGGCATGAGCCCGGAAGAGACCAAGGTGATGATGGACCTCATCCAGAAGCTGGTGCAGCAACGCACTGTGGTGCTGGTCGAGCACAAGATGAAGTTGGTAATGGGCATCAGCGAGCGCATCGTCGTTCTGCACCATGGCGAACTCATTGCCGAGGGCACCCCTAATGACATCCGGGCCAATGACCTCGTCAAGCGCGTTTACCTCGGCCAAGGCAGTCACTGAAAAGGAGCACAGCAATGCTACATATTGAGAAACTCAACGCCTGGTACGGACCTAGTCACATCCTGCAAGACGTAAGCCTGGAGGTAAACCAAGGCGAACTGGTCTGTCTCATCGGCCGCAACGGCGCGGGCAAAACGACCACGGTGAAAAGCGTTGCCGGCCTCATTCCCAAAGTGAAAGGCTCCGTTAAGTTCGAGGGCGAAGAAATCCTCGGCATGCCGGCACACGCCCGCTTCGCACGCGGCTTGGCCTACGTACCGGAGGAACGACGCATCGTTCCTGGCCTGACGGTAAGGGAGAACATCCGGCTCGGCCTGCTGGCTTCGCTGTTGCGCAAGCGCGAGTCCCAGGTCATCGACGAGATAGCCGAAACATTTCCGCGCCTGAAGGAGCGCCTGGACCAGAGCGCTATAACGATGTCGGGTGGCGAGCAACAGATGCTGGCCATCGCCCGTGCCGTCGCCTCGAAGCCCAAGTTCGTGCTGCTCGACGAACCCTCAGAAGGCATCATGCCGGCGCTCGTCGATGAGATGTTCGCGTATTTCACAGCACTGAAGCAGTCTGGCGTGACGATCCTGCTGATTGAGCAGAACGTGGAACTTGCTTTGCGCATCGCGGACCGAGCCTACATCCTCGACCAGGGCGAGGTTGTTTACCAGGGAACAGCGAAGGAAATGCTGGCCGACCAGGCGATCCAGGAGCGCTACTGCGCAGTATGAGTCAGTCTTGAACTGTACTGCTTTGCCCTAGGGAATCGGGGTATTCGAACAACTCGATGCAGCAGCGCACCAGCCTTGCGGCTCGCCCGCGTGTCTTTGAGCAGACGGATGATCTGCTGAGTGGCGTGTCACCGCCGCTTGAATACTCCCCACTTTGGCCGTTTGAAATTTCCCCAGTTTGAGAGACGTTGAAGCGCTGGCGGGCCGAGGCCCGCCAGCGCTTCGTGCACCTGACAGACCATGGCGCGTCCACAACTTTTCAAGCCACTGATTCATCGTGGTTAAGGATTGCCGGATGAGATTCGTGCCAGGTGCTGGGTTGCCCGATACCGTCCATGCAACCATTGTTTCGCGCGTCCCATTCGTCTTGATCATGCGCTCCACCTTCGCGAAGGTTCGATGGCGCGTATGAATGTTCTTCTGGTCGTCGACGTAATTGCGGTAGTCGATCATCGGAAGGTTAAGGTTTATGCCGGAATTCAGCCGTCCCGACTTGTATGCCTTCGCCACGACCTCGGGGTCGGCCGCGCTACGAACGGGGATGTTCCTGCCATCGAAGTCCAGGCCCCCTACTCGTTCGTTCAGATCCAGAAACTCATCCTTCGTGATAGCGCCGGCGTTGAGTGCCTGCAGTCCGTACTGAACGCCGACGTTGTCGTACGCGGACCTGGCAAAGCCTGTGACGGGATCCACCCCAAACGTAGTAACGTTACCGGACCAGTAGTCCCCCCGCGCGCCCTTCGGGTTGGTCGTGGCGTTGTACCGGAGGTCGGCAGTCACAGCGGAACCGAATTGGCCATTTGAAGGGTTCTGCCATACGTTCGCGAAGCCTTGCCACAAACCACGGCAGGTAGTCGAGTTGTCAGATGACACAGGGTATCCATCAACGGCCGAAACCTTGCTGACAGGCCACGTGCCCGCGGGAGCCTTGGCGAAGTAGTTCGCCAACACATTGCAATCCAAGACGTCCGCCACCACGGAGACTTGGTCGGGATAGGTCCTCACCGGAACGATGCCGTCAAGCAGACCAGGATAATTTTGCGCTATCAGGTGCAACTGCATGGACCCTCCGGAGGATCCCATACCAATCGTGAACCTCGGCATCCCGTAGTTCTCGATGAAGTGCTCCTTGATCATGGCCGTGGTCTCCGCCGATAAGACATCGTCCTGCCCAGTACCGAAAACGTTCCGGGTGCCCGTAGCGACAGCAAAGCCCATGTTGAGGGCGTCGTCAGTGGAGCGGATGCTGTCCTGCGCCTGGAGAGAGCTGTTGGCGGAATTCGAACCAGATCGATAGCCCGGGCCCGCTCCGCCGACATACTGATACATCAGCTTCCCGTTCCAGGTGGCACCAGGCTTCTTGCCACCAGCGGACCAGGGCCTGGAGATCGTGTTCGCAGGATCATCGAGGATCGCGATGCGGTAGATTGACTCGTTGATCGTTCCCGACTCCACGCGGACGATGTAATTCACGGTAAGGCCATCGATGGTGGTGGTCTGCGCCAAGTCGGCGGGGTAAGGCTGAGTCAGCGTGGTCAAGGGATCAAAACTGCCAGCCGTGGTCCGATAGAACCATTCGATCTTAGAAGGCGCCTCACATACATCGCCGCCTGTCGGAGCGCCCAACCCGGAGGCCGCGGTTTCACAGATCCACGGACGCTGATGTGGGCCGGAGAAGACCGGCCCGGAGATCGGATGGTTCGTCACGCTCAGTGTCGTTCCGGCGTTGATGAATCCTCGCTTGGCATTCACGGTGAGCGTATTGGTCCCCACGTCCAGGCCCTCGACCAGCGCAACCAGCGAGCCAGGCGCACCGCCGGGAACGAGAGTCGATGTGATGTCGACACCATTCCTGCGGAGCGTCACCACGTCCGACAAAGTCGTGTTCTTGTTCGCCTCCAGCTGCGCAGCGATCCCGGTCGGCAGATCCACTTGGACCAGCACATTCCCCCCGCTCACGATGTCCGCCAACGTGGAGAGAGCTTTCATCTTGAAAACTCCCGACTTAAGTCGCGGCGCTGACGCAAGAGCGCTGCTTGACGAAGGCGCGCTGCTCGACCAGTCACTACCTCCTCCGCCGCACGCGGTCAGGGATGCGACGATAGCCACAGACAGAGTGCCAAAAATCGACAAGTGCTTTTGGCGTGTAAGGCTCCGAGCCATGATTTGTCTCCTTGGGTCACCGGTGGGGGGGCTTCAGTCCTTCGCTTCGGCACGCCTCGAGCGATTTCGATCGTGCTTGATCACTGTAAGAATGGCAGGCCTTGTCGCTTGTTTGCTCCTTAACAATTCGGGACTAAAAATCCCGAGAGGATTCCCTCCGTCCGTCGCGACTCGAAAGAGGGCTCACAGCTGGCATGCCCTGCATCGTCTAAAGGTCTGATCGCCGGGAGCTACCAGGGCACTCAAGCTTCAAACCTCGGACTGCGCGCTACCGAAGACAGGTGAGTAAATCGCGCGGGAAGGAAGGTGTTCAGTCGTTGAACCTGATGCCCGGCGTCGCAGGTTCTGCCACGCCCGGCTCCGCGATCAGCGCGCAGTTCGATTGCTGCGTTGCATTCGCAAATACGCTGCGCACAAAGCGCAATTCATCCTCGAAAGCTGCGTTCACGATGCCGTTGTGGGTGATGCCCTGATAGGTCTTCCACACCAGCGGATTGCCCGATTCGCACAGCGCCGCAACGGCAGCGTACTGCCGCCGCGGGGCAATCGTACGGTCCGCCAGACCGGTTCCGAGGAACAGGGGCGCGGGCAGGCGCACCATGCTCATGTCTGTGGTCTTGACCAGCAGCGCCTCCAGCTCGGCGGGATCGCGCGTGAAGGCGTTGCCGGCCTTCAATCCGTACCGCTGCTCGTAGCCGCGCATATCGTCGACACAGGTTTCGCGCGCCATTTGCAGCAGGGGCTGCGCCTGCGGCGCCACGAGCGACTCCGCCGACGCCCCGCCGTCGGGAATGGAGCCTCCGACCAGGCGCAACATCGAGAATCGAACTGGGCCATTGGGGCTCGTCGCTGCCTCGGGCGCCTTGTAGCGTGCATCCGGGAAGGATGGCAGCAACCCGGTGGCGATGGTCGCGCGAAGACGCAACTCCGGCGCATACGTCGGCGCCAAGCGGCTCGCCGCTATGGACGACGCGGATCCCTGCGACTGACCAGTGATTACGATCTCATCGGCAATGCGGCCTGGGTACGCTGCGATGGCGGCGCGCACGCTGTCGAGCACCGATCTGCCCTCCGCCTCCCAGAATGTGTAGGGATGCGGGCCGGGGCCGCCCAAACCCTGGTAGTCGGTGGCGACGACGGCGAACCCCTGCTCCAGCCACCGATTCAGGTAGGTGGCGTCCCGCGGACGATGTCCGGTCCATGACGGTGCGCAAACATCGGCGACCCCCAAGGTTCCGTGCGCCCAGGCAACCAGCGGCCAGCCCCCGAGCGGCGGCTCGCCCTTCGGCAGGTACAGCGTCCCCGTCACGGGCAGCACGCCCGATCCCCAGCGCGCATCGGTGGAGCTGTAAAGGATTCGCTGCTGCACGCCCGCTGCTGCAAACTCGGGTTGCGGCGGCTGCGGCTCCATGCGAAGCATGGCTCCAGGGCGGGGGGGCAGCGCCCCCGTCCACGCGTAGAAAGCCGAAAGCACGCGATCACCGGCGGCGATCCCCGTAGGCAGAGTGCCGCCGGAGCGGGTGGCCGCACAGCCCGCCGAGATGATGGTCAATGCCAGGAGGGAAACGCGTAAGAGCTGCATGTGAGCCTTCAATACCGTGCGCGGCGCGCAATGAAATCGAGCACGGTGCTGTTGAATTCATGCGGCTTCTCAAAGTACGCCGAGTGGCCGGCCTCCTGGATGACCACGACTTCGCTGCCGCGGATGAGAGCCTGCACCTCTTCCATCACCGACACAGGCACGATCGGATCCTCGTTTCCCACGAGAAGAAGCGTTGGGCACGCGACGTCGCGCAGGGAACGCATCGGAATCAAGCTGGAAGGTGCCATCAGTCCTGCCAGTGCCCTGCCCCACTCCTTCGCGTCAAAGTCGTGCGCACTGGGATTGAAATGGTTGATTTGCGCGTAGAGCGCCGCCTGCTCGGGACGGTTCTCGAGGAACCAGCGGCCCAGCGAGCGCTGCTCGATACTCACGGCCTGGTGGGATATCTGCCGCTTGGCGATCGTATCCAGGAGCACGGGATGGTCGAGCGCCATTGAACTGCCACATGCGACGAAGGCCGCCACGCGATCTGGATGCCTCAGGGCAAGTTGGAGTCCGATGAACCCGCCGAGCGACTGACCCACGTCGGTGACCCGCTGAACCTCTTCCCGGTCCAGAATGGCCAGGACATCGGCGACGAAGTTGTCTAGCGAGAACTCTTCCAGTGGGGCAGCAGACCGGCCGAAGCACCGGATGTCCATGGTGATGCAGGTGTGCCGCGCAGCAAACGTCGGCAACTGCTGCCACCAGGTTGCGGCATTGGACCCGGCGCCATGGCAGAAAAGGACGGCGGGGCCTTGCCCGTGGCGTTCGTAATAGATTCGCCGGTGAAGGGAGTCCACGAAGGGCATCGTCAGTTTGCCTTGATCTGAAGGCTGCGCACCAACTGCCCCCAACGTTCCGTGTCGCTGCGGACCAGTTGCGTGTACTGCTCGGGACTGGACACCAGGGGGATGAGCCCTTCCACATCGAGCTGCTTCAAGATCGTCGGGTCGTTCACTGCGCCCTGAAGCGCCGCACTGAGCTTGCGGATCACCGGAGCAGGTGTGCCCTTCGGCGCCGACAGGCCGACCCACGAATTCACAGTCAGCTGCTTATAGCCCAGCTCGGCGAACGTGGGAACAGTTGGCACCAGCGGGCTGCGCTGCGGGCTCGTCACGGCAAGAACCTTCAGCTTGCCGGATTGCACGTGGGTCACCGCAGCGCTGATCGGCAGCACCGTCGCAGGCACTACGCCAGCCAGCACATCCTGCAAGGCAGGCGCGCCGCCCTTGTACGGCACATGCGTCAGCTGGATGCCTGCAGCGCGTTGCAGCAGTTCCATGACGAGGTGCCCGCTGCTGCCCGCGCCGGAGCTCGCATAGTTGAGTTTTCCCGGTTCACGCTTGGCCTGCTGCACCAGGTCCTGGAAGCTGTTGATGTTTGCGTCCGGGCGGACCACGAGCCATTGCGGACCTTCACCAATACTGCCGATGTGTTCGAAGTCCTTGGCGATGTCGAACGGCACGTTGTCATACATGCTCTGGGCGATCGTGTTGAGCATGCCTGTCATCGTCAGTGTGTATCCGTCGGCCGCAGCGGTGGCGCCCACTTGGGTACCAACGATGTTTCCCGCGCTTGGGCGGTTATCCACGACCATCGGCTGCTTCAGCGTCTGGGACATGTGCTGCGCCACGGGACGGATGATGCGGTCGTACGGGCCGCCCGCCGGCGCCGGAACAATAATGCGAACTGCACGCGTGGGCCAATCCACGGATTGCGCCTGGGACGGGGACGCCAGGCTGAGGCCGGCGGCGCCGAGCGCCAGCACGTAACAAAGCAGTTTCACGGTTGTCTCCTGGTTGGCGCGCTCCCGGCGCGGTCTGCCGGCGATCTTCCGGTGGACAGCCATCGGCGGCAAATTAATTTCTGCCGGATGAGATTAGACTTGCCGATACCTTGCAGCCCTCCGCTTCTGCCCTCCTCAACCGGCTGCTCGCACGCGGAAAGTTCCGGCACGTACAGATCCTGCTGCAGCTCACCGAGCTCGGCAGCATTCAGCGTACTGCCGCCGCGATCGGCATGACGCAGTCTTCCGTCACCCAGACGCTGGCTTACTTGGAAGAGCTCCTGGAGGTTCCGCTGTTCGAAAGGCACGCACGCGGGGTGCGGCCGACCCCCGCCTGCCGAGACCTGCTCCCGATCGCGCGCCAGCTGATGCTAGGGCTCGCCAATGGAGCCGAGGTCATGGCCGCGCGCCGACGACAAGGAGAAGGGTCGGTTCGCTTGATCGGTTCGGCAGCAGCCATCAATGGCTTGCTGGTCAGCGCCCTTCCTGAATTCGGCGACAGGCACCCCGCGATCCAGATCCACTTGCGAGAAGCCGAAGGCGAAGACCAGCTCCTCGCGATCGCGCGAGGCGAGGTGGACCTGGTGGTCTGCCGGCGTCCGGCCATCGTTCCGGAAGGATGGGAATTCCATCCCGTTCGCGAAGACCAGCTGGTGGTGGTCTGCCGCGCGAGTCATCCCCTCGCTTGCTCAGACGCGGTGAGCACTTCAGAGCTGGCTGAGCAGACTTGGCTCTTAATGCCTGCGGGCCTGGCGGCTCGCACACATTTCGACGAATTCTCCACGCGCTTACCCACGACGCCACGGGCTTATCCAGTGGTTACCCGCTCGCTTCCGCTGCTCTGGCGGCTACTTCTGGACCACCCGCTGCTGGCCTTGCTCCCGCGAAACCTGGCGACCCCATTGCTCTCCGCTGGCGAGCTCGTCGAGCTCCGAATTGGACACACAGCCGGCATGGAACCGATCGGCGTACTCCAACCCCAGACAGATACGAGAGAAGCAACGTACCGCTTGAGCAATTTCCTCAGGAGCTTTTCACAGGCTCCGTAAGCCCAGGCGTGGGCCTTCTACTTGGGCTGCTGTCGCGCTTTGTTAGGCCCAAGGTGCTCCCCGGGAACTCTCTTGACTTGCGGTCCGCACAGCTTCGGTGGTCGAGTCTCTGTTCGAATCCGTTGCGCTCCAGGTAGCCGTTGGTTATCTCGCAGGCTCCCGCCCGCTGCGCCTTGAGCTTCTGGAACACCTCCCGCGGTGCGCCTCCACAACCTTCCGCCATCCACCGCGTTCAGGCTGGTGAGGGTCGTGCCGCTTGAACACCTGCTTGGGCTCTTCCCGCAATTTGCCGTCAGGCGTTTACGGGTACACGAGGATGTGCGCGTGAGGCTGCTTCCCGCCTTCGCGAGCTGCACGTGGGCAGTGCACGCCCCAGATTACCGGCGATGGCCCCGCATGCTCGTACATACCGCCGCTCTTGCGCTCGTTCTTGGCAAGGGGCAGATGGGAAATCGAATTCGCTGGCGGTGGAGTTGTGGTAGCTCGTGGAGACCCCAACAAATGCGTCGAGGTTCGCGTCGCGCATGAGCCCCGCGCAACGCCTGCAGTCTTTCGATGGCTGACATTGAGATCCTTCGAAGGCCGAGAATACATCTCCATTTGCGATAACGACAAGCTTCTGCAGGAGGTGCCGCGGTATATTTCCAAGCACCACAACGACGAAGCCCACGAGACAGAGCAGCAGCATTTTTTCGACATCCGCCATGCTTCGAGGTCATCGCCGGAAAGAGCATGCCGGAGGAAGGTGCGGCCAAGGTCTTCGCTTTCGTTCATCGGATTGACCGCAAACCCAAGCGGCGCCTGCGCGCCGTGCTTGAGTCGCAAGGCATCCTGCCTCGACAGCACATCACCTTCCTGTGTGACGGCGGCGATACGGTGCGTGAGCTTGGCGCGTACGTGCACCCGCGATCCGAGCACATTCTGGACTGGTTCCACGTCGCGATGCGCATCGAGCAGCTCTTGCAGACGACACGCGGGTTGCAAGGCGCAGAGAAGCCGGAGTTACTCAAGGGCATCGAGCGCGTCAAATGGTTTCTGTGGCATGGAAACGTGATCCGCGCCGACGAAACCTTGTACGACCTGCTCGAAGAGATTGACGGCGTGCGCAAGCAGGACAGGCAAGCTGGGCGGCCGCCCTCGTTCGTGCTGAGGAAACGTGATCGGGCGCTGGATGAATTTGCCACCTACGTCGACAACAATGCCGGCGCCATCGTCAACTACGGGGAGAGGTACCGATGCGGGGAACGGATTTCCACCGGCTTCGTCGAGTCCGCGGTCAATCAGGTGATCGCCAAGCGGTTCGTGAAGAAGCAGCAGATGCGCTGGACGCCGCGCGGAGCCCACCTGCTCCTTCAGGTCCGCACGCAGGTGCTGAACGACGAGCTACGCGCGTCTTTCGAGAGATGGTATCCGGGCTTCGGCGCTCAGGATCAGGCGCCGCTCGCAGCGTAGGCAGGGAGCAAGGATGCTGCACTGCACACCCCCAGGAATGAGATGCTCTCCGGAAGGGGATACATCGCCAAGCCGGCCTGCGATAGGGAAAGTCTGAACAGGTCGCCGCCCCCTGCGCGTCAAGGTCGGCCGTGCACAGCCGTAACCGGCGAGAGTTCTCGCAGCGCGGCCTCCAGCACCTCGAAGCAGACGGGCTTGCGCAGGTGCATGGAAAAGCCCAGGTCTGCGGTGCGCCTGCGGGTCTCGGCATCGTCCCAGGCCGAACAGTCAGCTCCGGCGCAGGCCAGAGTTGCCCTAGCACGGCAGCCGCCTGACTTGATACTCTCGTCCATGGCTCGTCTCCATACGGTTTGCGGCCTGGCTACGCTCGCCGCATGTGGCTCGGCGCCTCTCAGAGGACGCAATCCACGATACTGGAGACGAGCCCCCGCTTGCCCATCAAGCGACCATGATGGCTTACATGGACACCCGCCGTTGTGCAAGTGGATGTGGCGATGAAAGGCAATCGGGTACTGGCTGCAGTCTTACATTCGGCCTTGGATGCAGGTTCCGCCTGCGGGCCCTGATGGAATTCGCCAAGAACTGCCTCATCTAGTCGTCGCACTTTGAGCGCAAGACATTATTCAGGTTTGAGTTCTTGCGGTCCGACCTGTCGTGCCATCACTTCATCATCAACCTGCGCAACCTTCGGTGCACTCTCATCGAACTAGGTCATCTGCGCCTGTGGCCGGGTGCTGACGTAACCCGGTTGGTAGGCTTGACCATGCGCGAGAATCGCCCACGCGGTTCGTGCCATCTTGTTGGCCAATGCGACGACCGCGACATTGGCATGACGCCGCTTGCTCAGTTCCTCTGCCCAGGGATTCGGCTTGCTGGATCTGAACAACACGGATCTGGCGCCATGAATCAGCAGGGTGCGCAGGTACGGATCCCCGCGTTTGCTGATCGTGCCCAGCTGAATCTTGCCGCCGGTTCCGCGCTGCTGCGGCACCAGCCCTATGAACGATGCCAGCTCGCGCCCCGACTTGAAGGTACGTATGTCACCCACGGTGGCGACCAATGCGCTGGCAGTCAAGGGGCCTATGCCTGGGATCGCCAACAACGAGCGGCAACTGGCTTCCTGTTTCGGCCAGGCTGCTATTCTTTTCTCGAGAACCGAAATCTGTTCGTCCAAACTGTGAACACGCGCGAGTTGCTCTCGCAGCACGTCCATCAGCAGACCGGGCACGCGCCCCTCAATGTCAGCCATTCGATCTTGCAGCTCGGCCAAACCGGCCTGCCTGCCAGTTCTCAATGTCACGCCAAACTCGTAAAGCAGACTGCGCAGCTGATAGATCTGCATCGTGCGGAACTTGGTCAGTTGGGTGCGCACTCGGTGCAGCCCCAGCACCGCTTGCTGTTCCTCACTCTTGACCGCCACCGTACGCATGCCAGGCTGCTGAACTGCAGTCCAAATCGCCCGGGCATCAGCAGCGTCGGTCTTGTTGGTTTGCACAAAGGGTCGGATGAACTTGGCGTGCAACAACACTGCTTCGTGGCCAAGCGCGCGAATCTTGCGCGCCCACCAATGCCCACTGCCACACGCCTCAAGCGCGACCCTCCCTGCAGAGCTCTTCGACAAGAACTCAACCAATTCCGTCCGGCTGAAGCGTCGATTCACGATCTCTCCGGTGTCGGCATCGACCCAGTGCATCTGAAATACGCGCTTTGCGATATCCAGACCATACGTCGTACGATTCATTTCGGCCCCTCCGTTCCTGAGGTGGTGGATGGAGACGCCACTTTGGCACCGTTCGGTCCCGGGGTGCCTCTATCCTTGCCCAGCCCGCCCCGAAGGGCGGCGGGTGTCCATCCCATCTAGAACGTACGCGCCTTCGGCAGCGTCGGCACGATGCGTGCCTTGCATGTCGCGACTCACAGATCGTCGCGGATTCGCAAGAGACCCCACCTCAACGCCTGCACAACCCAATGCCGATACGGCGAACGACAACGCAGCGGTCGATGACCAACCTTGGGCAATGAAGCCGATCATCGCGGGGCCCAGACAGATCCCGCACAAGCCATGGATGTGAGAGTGGGATTCGCGACGCTTTCAGGAATCCTGGCTTGTGTTGCCAAAGCAGACCGCCTGGGGTCCCGTAGGCCTAATCGCCTGCTCGCAGGTCGTCACGCGCGAAGTCGATGAAGGCCCGCAAGGTGGCCGGAAGGTATCTCTGGCGTGCGTAGTAGAGGTAAGGCGGTCCGATGCCGGGTGACCAGGCTTCCAGCGCGCGCACCAGCTCACCGGTCGCCAGCTCGCGTTCCACGTATTTCTCGTGCACATAAGCCAAGCCGCCGCCCTCCGAGGCTGCGGTGACCGCAATCTGCGCATCGTTAACTACGATGCGGGGTGCCGGCAGTTGCACCTTGCCCGGTCGGCGCTGAAACTCCCACTTCTGCATGGACCCGCTCGGAAAGCGCCGCAGGATGCATTCGTGTCCAGACAGCTCCCGCGGCGTGCGCGGCGGCGGCTTCCTCTTGAAATAGTCGGGCGCACCAACGACGGCGTAGCGCTGCGGCGGACCGATGCGTACTGCAACCATGTCCTGCGGAACGTCGTTGCCGAACCGCACGCCGGCGTCGAAGCCTTCGCGGATGATGTCCTGCCGCGCCGCTTCGGCCGTGATCTCAATCGTGACGTCAGGATGTTCGCGCGTGAACCGCGCCGCCAGTGCAGCCAACCGGAATTGCGCGATCGGCGCCGGAGCATTGATCCGAACGGTGCCGATGGGCGAACCGCGGTGCGAGTTGATTCCCTCGACCGCATCCTGAATCAGGCGTAGACCGGGTTCCAGGCTGGCAAGGAGGTCGGCCCCGGCTGCCGTGAGTGCCACGCTGCGGGTCGTACGCCTCAGCAGCACGATCCCCAACTGCTCTTCCAACTTGCGGATCGCCTGGCTCACGAGCGACGTCGACACTTTCCTCTCCTTCGCCGTGCGGGTGAAGCTGCCATGCCGGGCAACGGCGGCGAACAGCTCGAGGTCGGGGAGGTGCGATCGCATTGTGAAGCGCTGGTTAACAGCCTATCCGGAATTATCCACCTAGCCGCGCACCCCTGCGCTCCCTAGCATGCGTTCATCCAACTCGCCAACCAGGAAACAAGCGCATGTCCACCTCCGCATCCCTCCTGCGGCACCTTGCCGCACCACTCGCAGCAGCAGCACTCGCCGCAGTAGCGCCAGAAGTCCCCGCGCGGCAACCGCCGGCTTGGTCGCAGGCCGCGCCAGCTGGAGTCGCCCGGCAGGAGCTTTACCCCGAAGTCCTGAACGGACGCATCTACGTTGCGGGCGGGCTCCTCAGCCCCAACACCGGCTACTCCGCGCATTTCGAGGCGTATGACCCGGTCCAGGACAGCTGGACCCGGCTGGCCACGTTGCCGGAGGCGCGGCATCACATTGCGTTGGCCGCTGAGGGCGGCATGATCTACGGCCTCGGAGGGTTCAGCGGTGGCTTTCCCCGTTGGCAGGCGCAGGCAGACGTCTTCGTCTATGACCCCGCAGCCGATCGCTGGCGCACGGGCGTGCCGCTGCCGACGCCACGCGCGGAGGGGGTCGTCGCAGCTGTACAAGGAAAGCTGTATGTCATTGGTGGACGCGTTCGCGCAAAGGCGGAAGCAAGTCACTTCAACGACCACGAGGACACCACCCTCGCGGAGGTGTTCGACACCAGCGCCGAGCGCTGGTCCCGCGCCGCGCCCGCGCCGACGGCACGCAACAGCGCCGCGTCGGCAGTAATCGAGGGGAAGATCTACGTCGTGGGTGGACGGCGGGCGATCAAGCAGCCGGACGGCAGCCTGCGGCAGGTGAACGTCGCCACTCTCGAGATGTTCGATCCCGTCACAGGCCAGTGGACGACACTGGCGCCCATGCCGCAAGCGCAAGGCGGCCTCGCCGCGGCAGCCCACGCGGGCAAGTTGTTTGTGTTCGGCGGCGAGCAGTGGGTTCCGGAACAGAAAGTTTTCTCTGAGAGCTGGGTTTACGACCCCACAGCGGACCGCTGGAGCGCGCTGCCCTCCTTGCCGACGCCACGCCATGGTCTCGGTGCCGCAACGATAGACAACAGGATCCATGTGTTTGGGGGTGGACTGGCGGTGGGCGGGAACGCCGCAACCGCCATCCACGAAGTTCTGACAATCGGGGAGCCATGAGCGGCTTTGGTCAGCCACCCGTTTGACAGTCGAACACCCAACAACCTGGCGTGGCAACTTAGAACCGCCAGAGCCCAGCGCCCGCGCTACGTCGGCAAATCGACGCGCGCCGGCAATGTGTATGCACCTTGGCGGAAGGCAACAGCTGGGATCAGCGAGGTGTCTACCGTAGGTCCATAGGGCAATCGAAGCCCGCCAGGATTCCTCTCTAGGCCCCGGGATCCGGTGCACCGCCGGTCCCCCTTGCAGGCCGAATCCCGAGGTACTTCCCATGGCAGTTCGGAGTCGACTTCGACGTGATCGGTCGCGGCAGTCCACAGGACATCTTCGACGCACAGTTGGACGTGCGCGAGTTGCTGCGCAGTCAGCAACAGACCGAGTGGGTCCTCATCTCGACCGGCATGTTCATGAGCTACCTGTTTGAGCCGGAATTCGGTGTCGTTGACCTGCAAAACGACGCAGTTCATGCGCTGGGCAGCCTCGACACTGCTGTGGCGCTGACGACTCCCGACGATATCGGAACGCTGACCGCAGAGATTGCGTTCGCCAAGCCCCGTATCCGGAACGAGATCGTGTATCTGGCCGGCGACACCGTGACTTACGGCGAGGTCGCCGACAAGCTGCAAGCGGCACTCGGCCGCCCGTTCAGCCGTTCAGAGTGGAGCGAGCAGTATTTGCTGGACGAACTGGCGCGCGACCCGGACGACATGATGCGCAAGTATCGTGCGGCCTTTGCCCAAGGGCGGGGTGTCGCATGGGACAAGAGTGGGACGTTCAATGAACGCCACGCCCTACCGGTCACCGACGTGGCAACTTGAATCAATGCGAACCTCAGTTCGGGCCGCGACGGGGACTCATGATTCCGACTGTCCAGCCAAAGTCCCCTGATCTACCGGCCGGAGTGGTAGGGTGGCCATGGCCGGAATCATCCCCGTCGATGGCGGCGCCTCCGCGCGATAGGGAGACAGGAACCGGCTACTTCAACGCAGCGCCGCCTCGCGCGAGGTATTGCGCCGAGAGGCGCGCGAACTGGCCTCCGTCCGTGCTGATCGAGGTCTGGTGGCTGCCGCCCGCGCTGAAGACCATCCCGATGGTGTGCATGTTGCCGTACTCCTGGGTGTTGGTCAGCATGTAGTGGACGTGGTTGTCGCGGTAGTGCTGGTCGGTGCCGCCGGGCGTATCGGAAGGCACGCCCATCGGCGTCTGCCACCACAGGATCGGAAGGCCGTTGCCCAGGGTCGCGCGGTAGTCCGAATACTGCTTCTGGTTGTCGTGGAAGTTCGGGCTGGTCTGGTTGCTCGCGTCCCAGTAGAACGGGGCGCTTCCGTTCTGGCATTCCGCGGGCCTCGATGCCGCCTCCCGGCAGCCCGCGTCGCGGTCGCTGGTCTGAGCGACGATGAAGTCTGCCTGGTTCGCGCCGGCCGCCCGCATCATCGCGGCGACTTCGCCGGGCGTGCCGTTCCAGAAGGCGGGCGGGAACCCGATCAGCGTCTTCGGCGCAACCTTGCGGCCCATCTGCACGAAGCACTGGCCGAGGCCCGCGACGGTGTCGGGCAGAGTGCTGCATTCCGGCTGGCCGCTCACGGCGGCGGCCATCTTCGTCAGGTCGCGGCCGGGCGCCTGCGACGCGGCGAAGCCCCAGAAGTCCGGCTCCACGTTGACCAGGGCAGGCTTGCCCCATTCCGCGATGCGCTGGTACATCAAACGGACCTGGCCCCAGTACTTGTTCATGAAGGTCGCATCGCTGATGCCGCTCAGGTTGCCCTCGCCGTTCGCCGTCATCTGGTAGAGCGTGAACATAGGCACCGCACCATAGGCCTGTGCGGCCTGCGCGGTGAAGGTGACGTAGGCCCCATCGGGGCTGTTCCAGGTGGGCCACGCGCCCGAGCCGACGCCCACGAGGTATTGCTCCACGATGTCAGGGTGGATGTCCTGGCTCTTCATGTCGTCGATGGACGTCGACCCCAGGCCGACCAGTACCCGGGCGGGCTTGCCGAGCTTGTTGGCCATCGCAACCGTGGCCGCGACGGGCGCACCGCCGCTGTTCTGGGTACCACCACCGCTTTGGATACCGCCACCGCCTTGAGCATTGCCGCCGTTCGAGGTGCCGCCACCGTCTTGAGCGACGCCGCCCTGGCCTGCATTGGCGGACGCTCCACTGCCAGACTGGCCCGTCGGGCTGCCGACCAGCGGAATGACGCCCCCTCCACCGCCGCCACCTCCTCCGCCACAGCCGAAAAGCAGCAGCGAGGCCATCAGCGCGGAAACGCATCGCCGAGAAAGAATGTCCATGAGAGAAGTCCGAAAGGTCGAAGTGAAAAAAGCACCTGCGCGCTTGTGCATGCGCGCGCCGGTTCGGGTTCAGGGTTGTCCGGCCAGCGCTGCCGCCCGATGGCGCTCAGCGGGCGAGGTCCGCGATGAAGGCCGCGTCCTTCGCACCGCTGTAGATGCGGAAGTCCTGCATCCGGCCCTTGAAGTACGGATCGCTGCCGTACTGGGAGCGCCCCAGCCAGGTCCGGGTAGTGTTGCCCAGCTGGGAAGGATTGATCCAGATGCCATCCGCGGTGGCGACCTGCGCGCCGTCCACGTAGAGCGTGCCCCCGGTGCCTGCGAGCGTGACCGCCACGTGCACCCAGCGCCCGGTGGGTACCGCGCTGCCGGACACCGACTCTTCGTTCCAGAACTGATTGCGCGAGGCTGAAAAGCGCAGCTGGGTGTTGCCGTCGCGCAGGATCAGAATCATGTAGGCCACGTCGTTGGAGCCGAAGTCGAAAATTCGTGCGTTGACCGCTGCCGCATCCCAATAGACCCACACGGCGATCGTGAAATCGCCCAGGGCCGACACGGCACCGTCGGGCAGCTGGACGTGACCGCTGCGGCCGTCGAGCTGCACGGCTCTTCCGCCGCTGCGTCCTTCGCCCCAGCTCGTGCCGCCCTTCAACTGCGCATGCAGGCCGCGGCCGCTGGCGTCGTTGGCATCGCCGTTGAGCGGCAGGTGCAGCCACAGCTCACCGGGGACCGCCACGCGCAAGGTCTCCGCACCGGTGATCTTGCCGGCGTTGGTCACCGCGTCGATCCTGTAGTACCAGGTGCCCTGGACGGGATCGTCGGTGTAGGTGCGCGGGTCGGTGACCGACGAACGGGTCGTGAACGGACCGTCTGGCGAAGTCGCGCGCTGCACGAGGTACTGGGAAGCACCTGCGGTGCCCCACCAGGACAGCTGCACCTTTCCGTTGCTCAGGAATGCGCTCAGGCCGCTGGGCTTGGCGGCAGGGACCGGATCGCGCGCATAGAGCAGCGTGCCCATGCCCGGCTGGTCGCCGCCGTCGACGCGCTCCGGCCGGAGCTTGTCTACGAGCGCCCTGGTCCAGGGTGCCGCGAGTCCCTTGCGGTTCACGTAGTGGTTGTAGATGAGCTCCCAGCAAGGCCGCAGCTGGTTTGTGCCCGCCGCGGCGGTCCCCGGTCCGAAGACGCCGTTGTAGGGCGCGAACGGCATCGTGAACAGGGCGTTGCCGTTGGCATCCGCCAGGTTCGTCTTGGCCACGTACTCCGCGCCGGCCAGCAGCCGGTTGTTCCAGTAGCCGAAGAGGTCCTCGCCCTGGTTCCAGGCCATTTCGCACAGCGCGCCGGCCAGCGAGATGCCGAGGGTCGAGTGACCCTGATCGCGATGGCTCTCCTGCCATTGCCCCAGATAGCCAGGATGCACGTAGTAGACGTTGTTGGCGCTCGCGCCGTTGCCGCGGCCAGTCTTGTAGTAGCTGATCGCTTCGGCGGTCAGGTCGGGCCGGTCGCAGAACACGCCGATCGCATAGACGGAGCAGATGTTGGCCAAGTCCCAGTTCGCCCAGTAGTGGGTGACCTTTCTGGTCTCCGTGCCGTTGTGGTTGACCAGAAAGTCGTGGGCCTTCGGGTAGAACACGTTCAGCAGCATGGCCTGGAAACGGGCGACGTCTTCCTTTGCCCAGCCAGAGTAGGTCCGCATCAGTTCCGCTGCGTTGGCCCACTGGTAGCCGTAGAGGCCCGAGGCGAGGAAGACGTTCGAGTTGCCGCCCAAGGCAGTCAAGGTCGAGGACCATGCATTGAGAAACTCCACTGACTTCTTCGCGTAGTTCTCGTCGTTCGTGATCCTCCAACGCAATGCGAGATGAAGGGCGCGCACCATGTCGCCGATCATCTGCCAATAGTTCTCGCCATCGACGCCGCGCACCACGACCTCCAGGGGGCGCGGCGTCGCGTTGAGGTTGGTGTTGTTCGTCCTGAGCATCATGTTCCAGCCGCCCACCCAGGGCTGCCCATTGGCGGCCAGCTTGTCCCGGATACGCTGCAGGTCGGTCTCGGTGACCAGCAGGCCGGGGTGCACGATCTTGCGTACTTCGGGCCCAGGGGTTGTCGGCTCGGGCGCCGGGGTGTCGGTGGTATTGGGGGTATCGACACCGGCTACTGCATCAGGGTTGGCGGCCGGCGTCTGCTGTGGCGGCTGCTGCGCGGTGGCTCCCCCTGGCGGCGAAAAACCTCCCCCGCTACCACCACCGCAAGCCGTCGTGCCCAGGGCCAGTGCGCTCGCGGTGCCGATGAAGAAGGTGCGGCGGTCCAGCAGGGCCGCATTCTTGTCGTCGTCGCTCGAAGAATGTGTCATATGTCGCAATTTCTACATAAATACTTCCGCAAGGTACGTGCCATTCGCCTCGAAATGGTTATGAAATGAAATCGGTACAACCGATGGATGCATTTGCGCACGTTGCAAGGGAGGCGCCGCGGCAACAAGTGACATTCGTTGTCACATGAGACGCCGGCGACGCGACACTGAATGTCACTGCCCCTTCGCCATGCCCGCAAGGATTCGACCTAGCGCTTGTTCCGCCCCAGCGACAGGCAGAAGTGCCCCATGTCCGCGTGAAGCATGGGCCCCGACTTGCGCATGACGTCGCCGCCGGGCGGCTCGATCTTGACAACGTCGGCGCCATAGTCGCCGAGCATGAGGCTGGCATAGGGCCCCATGATCACGGAGGCCAGGTCGAGAACCAGGATGCCGGCAAGTGGTCCGCTCATTGCTGCCTCAGGCCCAGGACTTCTTGGCAGGTTCAGACCGGCTTCGTGGCCACGCCTTCGACATCTAGCGATGCAGCAGCGAAACAGCGCAAGGCTTCGGAGATATTGATGCGAGCGTGAGGTGTCCGCCCCTGCTCGCACTTTTAAGGTCAGCGCCGACAAGGCGCGTGTCCATCAGATCGTCTTCAATCTGCTGCACAACGCCATCAAGTACACCCCGCCCGGGGGACGCATCTGGCTGCAATGCACGGCCGAAGCTGACCATGCCGTGATCAAGGTCGAAGACACAGGGGTTGGAATCGCGCCCTCGTTGCTGCCAAGGATCTTCGAGTTGTTCACCCAAGAGGATCCCCACCAATCAGGCGGAGGCTTCGGCGTCGGCCTGTCGCTCGTCAAGGATCTGGTCGACGCACATCGGGGCTTTGTCGAAGTCAGATGCGACGGCAAGCATCGAGGAGCGAGTTCACGGTCAGGCTGCCGCTTCGCCCGGTTCTCGATCGCGCCGAAGAATGAAGGCCGTGACTGGACGCAAGCTCTGGACTACGCGGAATGCCAGCTGCCGAAGCCGACAAGGCGGTAGGCAACTCGTCCGACAAGTCCGTGAGTACTCGCAGCGTTGACTTGCAGCGCTGCCACCCGGAAGCGCGCATCTCGGCTGAGACCTTAGGGCTTAGAGGGTCGCGCTTGATTGGTCTGCGTGTTGCCTCGCCCGGATCCATCACCCGGATGCCGCCCCGAAAGGCCACCCGAAGTTCCGATTCCCGGCGTCCGCAGATTGCCGCTTCGTGCCGCGCGAGATTCAGGCTTGGTGGCGCTGTCAGAACCGCGGTCTTGGTTCTGAGCGGCCCGGTTGCCAGTGGCCGGCGGCTTCGAAGCCGTGCCTTCTACTGCCGGCGCTGCAGTCCCCTTGGGATTTCCGGTAGGTTGGGACATCGCAGGGCCGATGGCGACGGCCAGCGCGGCGAGCCCCCAGCGGAAGCTTGCATTTCGGAGACAGGAATCCAGAGGTCGGGACATGCTTCGCTCCTAGGTGGAAATTTGAACTCGGCTAGGGTTGGTCAGCTGCGTTGCCGGTGAAAGAACTCTTGGCCCACGCGTGGCGCCGTGCCCCCAGCATTCGCGTGAACATGTTGTAGGCAACGGTCTCAGCGTGCCTTCCAGCTTTGGGAATGTCGCGGGGTCGGCGAACCGTGGCTTCGGGATCCTTGTACGAAAAGCTACGTCCCATGGGCGCTCCCTTCTCTTTTTTCGGATGCAGCATAGTTAGCGTCCGCTCAGAACTGCGCTTGGCCGGTGCCCGTCCGGTCGTGAACCCAGCGCATGGACTGCTGCTCTGCGTGCCGGATCGCCTCCGCCTCGGTGCCATACACGATCTCTTCCGTGTCGTTTGGCAGTTGCGTCTCTTCCTCATCCGCGGGAGTGCGGACGAGAACGACGACCGGCCGATAGCCGCCGCGCACGGACTCCGCGTGAAGCTCAAAACGGAAGCCGCGGTATTCAAGGGAGTGCCCGTCGGAAATGGGCGTGCTGGGGTCTGTCATGGCTGTGGCCTCGGGAAAGTTTCCTGAAATGGTGCGACACGGCCCGCGATGCGGGGGCAGGTGCGCAGATGTACGGTTTGAAGGACGACACGCCGTAGGGCCTCCCGCATGACCACCAAGCACTTCTCCCGTCCAGCGAGCGCCACAGGGCGCGCCATCCTGCCGTGCGAACCGATCAATGCCCTATCCCTTCCTTCCGGTCCGCGGCCCAGGCGCGCGGCGGCACGAAGGGCGGCGGCCGGCGCACCTCCAACGCTCCGCGATCGACGGCCTCCAGCGATCGCTGCCCGCGTGCATTCCCCGCCAGCGGCATGCGTCCCCAGACGTGCCGCCGCTTCCTCCTCCAAATGCAGTGTCCAGCGACGAACAACCGTGGGGATGGCGGCGTCAGGCCAGCACGTGTGCAGCGTGCGCGGATCTGAAGGGTCAGGTCCAGTTGCGGATGGGCCAAGTCTCGCTGGCGCGGCAGCCATCGAATCAACGTCTCTCGGATGACTTCTTCGACCTCAGGATCGAGTCTCCTGGATCCTACTCCCGGTCCTGGTGCCTTGGCCAAGACAGCCGTTGCGACCGGGTCCTCCAAGAACCGCTTGCGAAGGCGGTACACCGTGGTCCAGTGAAGGCCAAGCAACTTGCCTGCGACTTGCGCCTGCGCCATCGACATGGCCTTGCGGCCCAACGGGCGCAAGCATGACTAGCGTGATCTGAGAACTCCAACAACTGCCGCCGGACATCGACCAGGCACTGGTGGCCAACGGCTACAAGGCGCGGCGCGGCGCCCCGGCGCTCAACACGCTCGTGCACCGCATCGCGGTGCTGTCCAAGGCGCACCAGCTGGCCAAGGCGCCGAATCCTTGCGCAGACCCGCTGGTGCGCGAGCTCCTGGCCCAGACGCGCCGCGCCTACGCCATGCGCGGCGCGCGCCCGCGCAAGCAGCGCGCGCTCACCAAGGATCCGCTGCAGGCGGTACTGGCGACCTGCGACGACACCCTGCGCGGAAAGCGCGATCGCGCCCTCCTCCTGTTCGCCTGGGCCACCGGCGGGCGACGGCGCTCCGAGGTCGCCTCGGCCACGCTCGAGAACCTGCAGCGCGTCGATGCGAAGTCGTACCTCTACACGCTCGCGCACTCCAAGACCAACCAGGCCGGCGCAGCGCGCCCGGAGGATGTGAAGCCGCTGGTCGGCAGCGCGGCTGCGGCCATGCAGGAGTGGCTCGCCGCCAGCGGCATCCAGGAAGGCGCCCTCTTCCGCCGCATTCGCAAGGGGGGGCATCTCGGCGAGCCACTCGCGCCGGCGGCCGTGCGCGACATCGTGAAGGAGCGGTGTGCGTTGGCGGGGGTGGAAGGGAAATTTTCTGCGCACTCGCTCAGGGCCGGGTTTGTGACGGAAGCCGGCCGGCAGAACATGTCGCTGCCCGAGACGATGGCCATGACCGGGCATCACAGCGTCGCGACCGTGATGGGCTACTTCCGCGCCGAAAGCGCGCTGGGCAGCAAGGTCAGCCGGATGCTGGATAAACCGTGAAGATGTTCTACCGCATTCTGCAGCCAGAGAAGCTTCGTTCGTCTATCCACTCGCATCCGGATTGATGCACAATTGCATCATTTCAGGTGGCTGACATGCGAACGACTGTGACACTCGACGATGCGCTTTACGCCAAAGCCCTGGAGGTGGCGGATCCGGGGATGGACAAGGCCGAGCTGTTTCGCGAGGCCATAGAAACCTTTGTTCGCGTCCGGGCTGCCAAACGCCTCGCCGCGCTGGGTTCGTCTGCACCTAGCATGCGAAGTGTTCCTCGCCGGCGCCCTCGGCGCCCAGCAACGAACTCCTGATGGGGCCCGTTCTTGTCGACACCTCCGTGTGGGTCAGTCACTTCCGGCACCGGAACAACGCCCTGATGGCGCTGTTGCAGGCGGATCTCGTTCTGACACATCCGATGATCGTTGCCGAGCTGGCATGCGGGACGCCGCCGGAACCGCGACGGCAAACACTGGGCGACCTGGACCTTTTGCAGAACGTTCAGCAGGCGACTCTCACCGAGGTCAGGGACTTCATCGAACGGGAACGCCTCTACGGGCTCGGTTGCGGTCTGGTGGATCTCTCCTTGCTCGCATCCACGATGCTCATGCGGCCCGCCGAACTCTGGACGCTCGACAAAAAACTTGGTGCCCTTGCCGTGCGCTTTGGCGTTATGCATCGGCCAGCACTGCACTGAGTTCGCGCGATCCGCCGCGGCGCGTGATGGCGATGCGCCGCTCGCTCGACAAGGCAGTCCATGGCAACGGCAACGCATGCGAACTGGCAGTGTAGTAGCGCCTGCACCCGCCCCATGTGCGACGCCCACATTGCCCCGACGGCCGAGTTGGTCAGCAGCCTGCTGACCAATCGCCGTGGTTCCACTTCGTCACGCTGCTGACCCCGCTCGGCAACACCGCTGAGCGTGAATGGGATGCAGCGCAGACGGTGCAGCACGGCTGGTCGAGCAGCACGCTGGCGCTGTCCGATCACGCGTCGCTCTCGCGGTCGACCGCCACAAAGGAGCTGCTTCCGAGTAGACGAGAGGGACCCCTCTCGCCCCTCACAGACCCCACCGTGCGGGACTACCACAGTGGGTTCCTCAGGTTGAATTCGCTGCCCCGGTCCAAGGCCGCGCGATTCTGGGAAGCGGGAGCGGATAGCGTTGCAGAAGCATGACAAAGCGCGCCCACGAAAGGGTCTTGCCCCTTGACCGGCGGGTCAGCCACTTTCGCCAGACGTACCCCACGCCGCGGTAGAACTGCCACAGACTTGACGTGAACTGTGAACTTCCCGCGCCGGCTTCGCGCGCACTGATACGTGAAGCCGAGGAAGTCGAAGGTTGCGGGTTTGGTCCCATCCAGTTCCGCCTGTGCAAGCGCGGAGCGCCCGAATTTCACCAGGCGCGTCTTTTCCGGATGGAGCGTCAGCCCGTACTTCGCAAACCGCTTGGGAAGCACCGCCAGCACCTTCTCAGCATCCTCCCGGCGCTCAAAGCACAGCAGACCATCATCGGCGTATCGGATCGCAAAGGCTTGGCCCTTGAGCCGAGGCTTCACCTCGGTCTCGAACCATCGGTCGAGCACGAAGTGCAGGTACACGTTGGCCAGCAGCGGACTGATGATCTGCCCCTGTCCCGTGCCTGTCTCGCTCAAAAGCAAACCTTCCCGGATGTTGATCCACTTGCGTAGCAACCTCAGCATGCTGGCATCGCTGATCCGCTTCTCGATCATCTCCATGAGTTGCTCTCTCACAATGGAGTCGAAGTACGAGGCGATGTCCATCTCCAGCACGTACGCTGTCGGCTTTTGACAGATGACTCGGCCGACCTCGTCCAGCGCATCTTGCGCACCGCGTCCCGGTCGGAAGCCGTAGGAGCAATCGAGGAAGTCCTGCTCATAAATGGCGTTCATCGCGTGCCGCCAGCTCGCGCGCGGCGCGGTGGATGTTGAAGCTCTCGTGCTCGTAGAAGCACGAGATGCGATCGATCACCGCGCGCGGCTTGTGCGTGGTCGCCGTGCGTCGAACCGCAGCGGGTTGCGCCGTTAACCCAGCCGGCCGCGCCGCAACGTGATCGACGGCGTTTCGCCGAATGCGCGCCCGTAGGCGGCCGCGAATTCGCCTACATGGAAGAAGCCGAATTCCAGGGCCACATCCGCCACGCGCAAGACGTCACGTGCGGGCTTCTCGAGCATCGCGCGTGCGGCATCCAGGCGGCGCTGGCGCAGCCATGCCATCGGGCCGGTGGCGTGATGCGCCTGGAAGGCGGCAAACAGCGAGCGGCGCGACACGCCACAGGCAGCGCTGACCTCGGCCACCGTCACCGGCTCACGCAGCCGATGCTGCATGAACTCCTCGGCCAGCCGGACCACGCGGGGCGCAGCCGCCTTGCCGTCGGACTCCAGCAGGAAGCGATGGTTGTGGGGGTGCTGTGTCAAAAGGACCGAGACCACGCTGGCGGCAAACGCCGATTGCGCATACTCGCGTGGCGCAGTGCCCAAGGGCAGCCTTGCCACGCTTTCTCCCAGAGTCACCAAAGACATCCAGCTCGCGGCAAGGGCCGGCGAATCCGGCATGGCGGGTTCGAAGAACAGCGGCGCGGTGAGCGGCCGGCCCGAGATCCCCTGCCATGCGCGCGCCAGGAACGCGGCATCGATGCGCACCAGGAGGTGGTCGAACCCCTCGTAGGCCTCGATCTCGAAGCTGCGCAACGGGCTGAACACCCCGCACGTGCCGTGCGCCAGCGGCTGTACGTGCGCATCCTGCCGCACACGCGCCGCGCCCCGGATGGGCAGGGTGACGAGGTAGTACCCCGGCAGCGACTCGGCCTTGGGGACGAGCGAGGTATGGGCACCCCAGCTCATTCGGTCGAACGAAACAGCACCGAATGGCACGTGGTCGTGCGTGAAGTGGAAAGCACCGCCGGCGCGCAACCGGCGCATGCGCGCAGAGCCGAACAGGCGGGCGGAAAGCTCGTTGGACTGGTCAACGTCCCGGCAGTCCGCCAGGCGCAGGCCGGCGATCCGATGGCCGGCGAATTCGATCCGGGAAGGCAGGGTGGAAACGCGCATGGCTGCACTCTGGGATCGACCGCAGCGCTGGGCAATGGGGGAAACCGCAGTGCCTGCACGCAATCCTCCGGCTTGCACATTTCCGATATCCGGGTGCGCAGTTCGGCGCGAAGCTGCGGGTGTCTTCTGAACCGACCCTATGTACCTCACACAAGGACTGCACCGCTCGCTCCAGCGCCACCCCGGCAAGGACGCATTGATCCACCTCGGCGACGGCGCCCCGCGGCGCCTGAGCTTCGCCGAGCTGCTGCAAAGCACGGCGCGGCAGGCGGCCGCGCTGGCCGGCAATGGCGTGGGCGCGGGCGATCGCGTCGCATTGCTCGCGCCCAATGATGATCGCCTGGTCCAGGCGCTGCTGGCCTGCTGGTGGCTCGGGGCCGTCGCCTGCCCGCTCAACATTCGCTGGAGCGCTCCCGAATTGGCCGACGCGCTGTCCGACAGCGCCGCGGTGCTGATGCTGGCCGACGAATCGCTCACGCATCTTGTGCCGCCGCTCCAAACGCAGGTGCTGACGCTGGACGCATTCGCGGCGCAAGCGCGCCGGCACGGGGCGCTGCCCGATACGCGTACGGGCGGCGACGCGCTCGCCGCCATCCTCTACACCGGCGGCACGACCGGCCGCGCCAAGGGCGTGATGCTGTCGCACGCCAACTTCTGGGCCGCCTCGGTCGCGCGCGGGGCGGAGTTGCCAAATTCGCCGGACTCGGTGGCACTGCTCGTCGCGCCGCTGTTCCACGTCGCCGGCCTGGGCCGGCTGATCGGCCAGCTCCTGGTCGGCGGCACATGCAACACGCTGGCACGGTTCCAGCCCGATCGCGTGCTGGACGCGATCGAGCACCACGCCGTGAGCGACATCGTGGCGGTCCCCACGATGCTGCAGTCGCTGCTCGACGCCCCCGAGTTTCGGCGCGAGCGCGTGCAGGGTCTCACGCGCGTCGCATTCGGCGCCGCGCCGATGCCGCCGGATCTGCTGGCGCGCGCATTGGATGCGTTGCCGCAAGCCGAATTCTTTCAGGCCTACGGCATGACGGAGAGCGCGGGCGCCGTGTGCATGAACCCGCCGGGCAACCACCGCGCAGGGGCGCGCGAGCGCGGGCTGCTCCACTCCGTGGGCCGCGCCGGCCTCGGCGCCGAGATCCTCGTCGCCGACGCAGAAGGCCGCGAGCTGCCGCGCGGGGACGTCGGCGAGGTCGTGGTGCGCGGGCCCATGGTGATGCGCGGCTACTGGCGCCAGCCGGAGGCGACGCAAGCAGCCTTTCGCGACGGCTGGCTGCGCACGGGTGACGCCGGCCGCATGGATGAAAGCGGCCATCTCTTCATCGTCGACCGCCTCAAGGACATGATCATCAGCGGTGGCGAGAACGTGTACGGCGGCGAGGTCGAGACCGTCCTGCGAGGCCACCCGGCGGTGGCACAGGCGGCGGTGGTCGGCGTGCCCGACGCCCGCTGGGGCGAGGCCGTGCACGCGGTGGTGGTACTGCGGACCGGCTCGGCGCCGATCGAGAGCGAGGTGCTGCGCGACTGGTGCCGCCTACGGCTGGCCGGCTACAAGTGCCCGCGCGGCTTCAGCTTCGTGCCCGAGCTGCCGCTGTCGGGCGCCGGCAAGGTGCTCAAGAACGTGCTGCGCGCGCAGGTCCGCGGATGAAGGAGCGCCGATGAAGCACGGCATCTCCGGCGGCAGGCCGCGGCCCAAACCCCTGCTCGAAGTGCGCGACGTCACGGTGCGCTTCGGCGGCGTGGTCGCCCTGGACGGCGTGTCCTTCGATGTCGCGCCCGGCGAGATCTGCGGGCTGATCGGGCCGAACGGGGCGGGCAAGACGACACTGTTCAACTGCCTGTCGCGCCTGCACGCGAACCATTCAGGCGAGATCCGTTTCGCCGGGCAGGCGCTCGGTGCGCTGCCGCGGCACCGGATGGCGGGCCTGGGCATCGGGCGCACCTTCCAGAACCTCGCGCTGTTCAGGACGCTGACGGTGCGGCAGAACATCACGGTCGGCACCAACTGCCGCCGCGGCACCGGCTGGCTTGCGCATGCACTGCGCCTGCCCGCGGTCGCGCGCGAGGAATCCGCACAGGCGGCGCGCGTCGACGAGCTGATCGACCTGCTGCACCTCGGCGGCGTGGCCGAGGTACCCGCCAGCGAATTGCCCTTCGGCACGCAGAAGCGCGTGGAGCTCGCGCGCGCGCTGGCCGCGTCGCCGCGCCTGCTGCTGCTGGACGAACCGGCCTGCGGCCTGAATCACCAGGAGGTCGACGAGCTCGCGGTCCTGATCCGCGCGCTGCGCCAGCGCCTCGCGCTGACGGTGCTGCTCGTGGAGCACCACATGGGACTCGTGATGGCTCTGTCGGACAACATCGTGGCACTGAACTTCGGACGCAAGATCACCGAGGGGCCACCCGCCGAGGTGCGGCGCGACCCCGAGCTGGTGAAAGCCTACCTGGGCGAGCCGGCGGAACGGAGGGTTGCCTTATGAGCGACGTCCTGCTCGACGTGCGCGGCCTGGAGGCTGGCTACGGCAACAGCCGCGTGCTCTTCGGCATCGACCTGAAGGTGCCTGCCGGGGGCGTCACCGCACTGCTCGGCGCCAACGGTGCCGGCAAGACGACGACGCTGCGGGCCCTGTGCGGCCTGGTGCGCCGGCGTGGCCAGGTCACGTTCGCCGGCCAGCGCATCGACACCCTCGCCACGGAAAACATCGTGCGCCTCGGTGTCGCCCACGTTCCGGACGGCCGCGGCACGTTCGCGGGCCTCAGCACGGAGGACAACCTGCGCATGGGCGCATGCACGCGGACCGACAAGGCCGGCGTGCGCGAGGACTTCGAACGCCTCTACGGGTATTTCCCCCGGTTGAAGGAGCGCCGCCACCAGCAGGCGGGCACGCTGTCCGGCGGCGAGCAACAGATGCTCGCCATCGCGCGCGCCCTGATGCTGCGGCCCCGGCTGCTGCTGATGGATGAACCGTCGTTCGGCCTGGCGCCCAATGTGGTGCAGGACATCTTCCGCATCATGCGGCGCGTGCGTGACGAACAGCGCGTCGCGATCCTGCTGGTCGAGCAGAACGCCGGGCTCGCCCTGGACCTGGCCGACACGGCCTACCTGCTCGAAACCGGCCGCATCGTCCTCCACGGGCCCGCGGCTGCCGTGCGCAACAACGAGGCCGTACACGCGGCCTACCTGGGAGGAGACACCGCATGAACACATTGCTCCCGCAGCTCGCGGCGGGCCTGGCGACCGGCGGGATCTACGCCAGCCTGGCACTGGCCCTGGTGATGGTGTACCGCAGCACCCACCACGTGAACTTCGCGCAGGGCGAGATGGCGATGTTCTGCACCTTCATCGCGTCCCTCCTGATCGAGGCCGGATGGCCCTATTGGGCGGCCTTCCTCGCCACCGTCGCGATCGCGTTCGCCCTGGGCGCCGCGATCGAAGCCGTGCTGATCCGGCGCTTGCGCCATGCGCCGGTGCTGTCGATCGTGGTGGTGTTCGTCGCGCTACTGGTCATCCTGCACAGCATCGCAGGCTGGCTGTTCGGCTATGCGATCCGCCCGTTCCCCAGCCCGTTCCCACAAGCCGGCACGGCCGGCGGACTCATTTCCGCCCATCAGCTCGGCGCTGTCGGCGTGACGCTCGTCATGCTCGCGCTGGTGTACCTGTTCTTCCGCCACTCGCCACTGGGGCTGCAGATGCGCGCGACCGCGGAAAACCCGGTGTCGAGCCGCCTTGTCGGCGTGCGGGTCGATCGCATGCTGGCGCTCGGCTGGGGGCTCGCCGGCTCGATCGGCGCCGTCGCCGGGATGATGATCGCGCCGGTCGTCTTCCTCGACGTCCACATGATGTCGGGCGTGCTGGTGTATGCCTTCGCCGCGGCGGTGCTCGGCGGCATCGGCAGCGCACCAGGCGCCGTCGTGGGCGGATTCATCGTCGGCGTGCTCGAGAACCTGGTCGGCACCTACGTGGTGGGCGCCGAGCTCAAGCTCTCCGTCGCCCTGGTGCTGATCATCGCGGTGCTGGTGGCCCGGCCCAGCGGCCTGTTCGGCAAGGCCGTCGTGGTGAGGGTCTGAAATGCAGCGTCACCTGCTTGCCGCCGTCCTCCTTGCGATCGCCTGCGGGCTGCCGTTTGCGCTGCCAAGCTATGCCGTCTTCGAGGCCACCCTCGTGATCACATACGCGGTGGCATTGCTCGGGCTGAACCTGCTCACCGGCTTCAACGGGCAGATCTCGCTGGGTCACGGCGCGTTCTTCGCGCTGGGCGCCTATGCAGCCGCGCTGTTGATGGAGCATGCCGGCTGGCCGTACTGGGCGACGCTGCCGGCCACCGCGCTGCTGGGCGGGACGCTCGGCTGGCTGTTCGGCCGGCCCGCACTCAAGCTCGATGGCGTCTACCTCGCTCTGGCGACTTTCGCGCTGGGCGTGGCGACGCCGCAGTTGCTGAAGTACAAGGGGCTGGAAGGCTGGACCGGAGGCTCGCAGGGTCTCGTGCTGATGAAGCCTGAGGTGCCGTTCGGCTTGCCGCTGGATGCGGACCAGTGGCTCTACTTCTTCTGCCTGGCGGTGGCGGCCGCGCTGTTCGCGGCCGTGCACAACCTGCTGCGCGGGGGCATTGGCCTGAACGTTGTCGCCGTGCGCGACCACCCGATCGCGGCGCTGGCCATGGGCGTCGACAACGCGCGGATCAAGACGCTCGCGTTCAGCGTATCGGCGCTGTGCACCAGCGTCGGCGGCGCGCTGTCGGCCATCGTGGTCCAGTTCGTCGCGCCCGACAGCTTCTCGATCTTCCTGTCGATCACGTTGCTGGTCGGCGCCGTGGTCGGCGGCTTGTCGTCGCTTCCGGGCGCGGTCTACGGCGCGGTGTTCATCCAGTTCGTGCCGCGCGTGGCGGAGCAGGTCTCGAAGTCTGCGCCCTGGGCGGTCTACGGCGCCATCCTGATCGTGCTGGTGCTGCTCTGGCCCACCGGCGTGGCCGGTGGCATCCGTCACCTGAAGATCCGCTTTCTTGCGAGGAGCAAGCCATGAAGATGTTCGTCCTGGGCCTGGCGGCCACGCTGGCATTGGCCTGCGGCAGCGCTGCCGCGCAGAAGAAATACGATCCCGGCGCGTCGGATACCGAGATCCGCATCGGGCAGACGATGGCGTACAGCGGCGCCGCGTCGATCTATGGCGAGGTAGGCAAGACGCAGGCGGCCTACTTCCACATGGTCAACGACCAAGGCGGCGTCAACGGCCGCAAGCTCAACTTCATCAGCCTCGACGACGGGTACTCGCCGCCGAAAACGGTGGAGGGCGTGCGGCGCCTGGTGGAGCAGGAGCAGGTGCTGCTGCTGTACGGCATGTTCGGCACTGCCACCAATTCCGCGGTGCAACGCTATGCGAACGCGAAGAAGGTTCCGCAGCTGCTGCTGCTGACCGGCGCTTCGAAGTGGAACGACCCGCAGCGCTACCCCTGGAGCATGAGTTTCTACCCCGACTATCCGTCCGAAGCGCGCGTCTATGCGCGGCACATCCTGGAGCACAAGCCCAGCGCGAAGATCGGCATCCTGTACCAGAACGACGACTACGGGCGCGACTATCTGCGCGGCTTCAAGGAAGGACTGGGTGCCCGCGCCAAGTCGATGATCGTCGCGGAGGCTTCGTACGAAGTGACCGACCCGACGGTGGATTCGCAGATCGTGCAGCTGCGCGGTGCGGGCGCGGACGTACTGGTGAGCTTCAGCACCGCGAAGGCGGCGATCCAGACGCTGCGCCGGATTCACGACACCGGCTGGAAGCCGACACACTACCTGGCCCAGGGCGCCGCGCTGATCGGCGCGGTGTTCAACCCAGCCGGGCCGGAGAAGGCCATCGGCGTGATCTCCACCGCGTATTCCAAGGACCCCAACGACACGCAGTGGGAGAACGACGCCGCGTTCCGCGAGTGGCTTGCTTTCATGAAGAAGTACCGCCCGGAAGCCGACCTGCGCCTGGGCTCCCATGTCTACGCATACTCCAGCGCGAAACTGATGGTCGACATCCTGCGCGCCTGCGGCGACAACCTCACCCGCGAGAACGTGCTGCGGCAAGCCGCCTCGATCAAGGCCGTGCAGCTGCCGATGTTCCTGCCCGGCGTGGTGGTGAGCAGCAGCCCCGACGACTACCGGCTGATCAAGTCGCTCCAGCCGGTCGAGTTCGACGGCAAGCGCTGGAACCGCCTCGGCGCATTCGTTTCCATCTACTGATCCCCACGCCCATGCACACCGCTTTTCGCAAGCTGCGACTCCCTGTAGTGGCCGCGCCGCTGTTCATCATCAGCACGCCGCAGCTCGTCATCGCCCAGTGCAAGGCCGGCATCGTCGGCTCGATGCCGGCGCTCAATGCGCGGCCGGCCGAACGCTTCGACGATTGGCTGGCCGAAATCACCGAGGAACTCGCGGCGCACGACCGCCGGCATCCGGAAGCCCCGTCGGCTCCGTTCGCCATCAACCAGATCGTGCACCGCAGCAACGACCGGCTCGAGCGCGACATGGCGGCCTGCGAGCGCTACAAGGTGCCGATCGTGATCACCTCGCTGGGTGCGCGCCCCGAGATCAACGAGGCCGTGCACGCGTGGGGTGGTGTCGTGCTCCACGACGTGATCGACGACGTCTTCGCGCGCAAGGCGGTGGAGAAAGGCGCCGATGGGCTGGTGGCCGTGGCCGCCGGTGCCGGCGGCCATGCCGGGACTGTCAGCCCTTTCGCGCTACTGCACGAAATTCGCCGCTGGTTCCGCGGGCCACTGGCCCTGAGCGGTGCCATCGCCAGCGGCGACGCGCTGCTCGCCGCACTGGCCGCCGGTGCCGACTTCGGCTACATCGGCTCCGCCTTCATCGCTACCGAGGAAGCACGCGCCGACGCCGCCTACAAGCGGATGATCGTCGAGAGCACCAGCCGCGACATCGTCTATTCCAACCTGTTCACGGGCGTGCACGGCAACTACCTGCGCGGCTCGATCGCGGCGGCGGGCCTCGATCCCGATGCGTTGCCTCAGAGCGACGCGAGCAGGATGAATTTCGGCAGCGACCGCAAGAAGCCCTGGAAAGACATCTGGGGCTGCGGCCAAGGCATCGCGGCGGTGACCGAGGTGGTGCCCGCCGCCGCGCTGGTCGAGCGCCTGCGCCGCGAATACGGCGCGGCGATGCAGCGCGTGGCCGAAACGGCGCTGGCCGCCTGAACCATCCCTGCCCGGTCAACCACAGCTGAAGGAGACATCCCGATGTCATTTCACTCCCGCCGCGCAATCGCGCGCTGCATGCTGCTCGCGACCGCCACCTCCGTCGCGTGCGGCCCGAGCAAGGCCGGCAGCAACGTCGCCGCGCAGTTCTCGGCGGGCGTTCACCCAGCTCCTGAAACGACAGATCAAGCACAACCCCGACTGCGCACGCTACGTCGATGGCAAGAGCCTGGTGTTTCAGATCCGCACCGCCTCCGGCGTGGGCCGCTACTACGTCATCCGCGACGGCGCGATGCGGTCCTCGGCCGGCCTGGCGGCGAATCCCCAGTTCACCTTGAGCTTTAAGGATGCCGCGAAGGGCTACGCGATCCTTTCGGACAAAGACACCGGGCAGCGTTCCTCCGTGGATGGGGCAGCGAGGACCTGATCACCAGCGGCGACTTCCAGGAGGTAATGTGGTTCCAGGGCCTGACGGCATTCCTGCAACCGCCGAAGTCCATCGCTCCCTACGACCGCACTGCGTTCTAAGAACCCCTGCTGGTTTGCGCCCCGCCCAGGCGTCGCAAGAGGCTCGCACATTTCGCGCCGATTCTCAGGCTACATCGGCATACCGACGCTCGGACGAACGCAGGTCTGGGTCCGCGAGGAATGACTTTCCAGGTGAATGTCATCCATCCCATTTACATCAACATCGGAGTTAGAAAAATATGAAAGCCTTCATCATCGATTGCTACAGCAAAAAGGGACGGCTCGCGGGCGAATTCGTATTGCTGCATGGCACACCGGGGTTGCCTGCATGGATTGACCAACGCGCTCAGTGCTGGGCCGCTCGGTGCTGTCCAAGCGCACCAGCGGTACCAACGCGCCGCTACCTGCACGGCTAAAGGCAAAGCGGGCCAGGAAGATGAACGCAGCTTTGTTCGGAAGTAAGACGCTGAGCCTTGGCGGCGCTCGCCGAAGAAAGCGCCTGCTCGCTACACAGAGCGCTCAACGACGTCCAGCGGGGCTTCTTGCCGGAATCCGGCTCAGCCGGCCGGCCCGGTGCACGGGTGTCAATCCTTGACAATCCTTGATAAAACAGGCATCGGTTAAGGAGTCGCTGCATGGGCATGAACGTCAATCTCACGCCGCAGCTCGAAGAGATGGTTCGCACCAAGGTCTGGTCGGGCATGTACACGTCCGCTAGCGAGGTCGTGCGCGAAGCACTGCGTCTAATGGAGGAGCAGGACCGACTCCGAGCGGCCAAGCTCGAACAATCGCGGCAGGACATTCGCAAAGGGTTCGACAGTGGTCCCAGCGTGGTCTGGGATGCAGCGGACATCAAGCGACAGGCGCGTGCGCGGCGTGCTTGCATGGCGGCTCAGGCATAGATGCCGCGCGTCACCCGGCGGCCGCTCGCGGCGGCGGACATTCTCGATATCTGGGACTACATTGCGGAGGACAGCCTTGCGCGGCGGCTGACCGCTGGGTCGAACAACTGGATGCAAAGTTCAGACTAATCGCAACCCAGCCCTTGATGGGCCGCACGCGCGATGAATTGTCGCCTGGCCTGCGCAGCTTTCCGTTCGCGCGTTATGTCATCTTTTACCAAGCGCTCGACGGCGGCATCGACGTGGTGCGGGGTCCTGCATTCGGCGCGCGACACCGATGCGGTGTTCAGCGAAGGCCAGTAGCCTCGTCTAACCGACCATGCCTCGCCGGCGCATCGAGGGCAGTGTTGGTTTCGCTTGTCGACCGTGAGCCTGGCAGGTTGACCACCGCCGGTAGCGGGTGGTTGCCCATGCCTTTGCGCACACGATCAGGCGCGCTGGCGTGCGCCCGGCGTGCGTGCCGCGTCAGCCAGCCGTTGAGCGTAGGCGCAATCGAACGCGTCCAACGGATGGCTGTCACCAATGACTCCGGCGCACCCCACACCATCAGGTGTACCGGGTGCGCGGGGACTGAAAAAAAACTGGGCTGCTCAGACCAGCCATGAGACGCTCGTGTCGGTCGCCAAGGTGAACTGCTTGTGGCCCGCCATCTCTTTGCCTCGATCCCAGGTCAGCGATTTGTAGGGCTCCTGTGGCAGCTTGCGAGCATTCTTGACCAGCGCGTTCACCACCGTCTGCGTGTCCTTGCCGGTGATCGCGCTGCGACTGGTGCTGGACGCGCTGGGTGGCAGAAAGATCGCCGGCATTGCCGCCTCGGGAACTAACCTGACCGAGGGCAACCATGAAATGAATGGCGCGACGTGCAGCCGCCTCAGCCGCCAAACCACTTGGCTGGCACGGTGACGAGTTGCGGGAAGAGCACCATCAGGAACAGGATCGCGAACTCGGCCGCCATGAAGGGCAGCACACCCCTGGTCACATCGTCCATCTTCATGCGCCCGACGCCGGCCACCACGTTGAGCACGGTTCCGACCGGTGGCGTGACCAGGCCGATCGAGTTGTTGATGATGAACAGCACGCCGAAATAGACCGGGTCGATGCCGGCCTGCTTGATCACCGGCATCAGCACCGGCGTCAGGATCAGGATGGTCGGCGTCATGTCCATCGCGGTGCCGACGATCATGCACAGCACCATGATCGCAATCAGCAGCATCGTCTTGTTGCCCATGAAAGGCTCGAGCAGGCCGATCACCTTGCCCGGCAGATCGGCCACCGTGATCAGCCACGCCGACACCAGCGCGGCGGCCACGAGAAACATGATGACGGCCGTGGTCCTGGCGGCACTCACGAACACGGCGTACAGCTGGCCAACCCTCAGTTCGCGGTACACCACCGTGGCCACCAAAAAGGCGTAGACCGCCGCTACCACGGCCGCCTCGGTCGGCGTGAATATGCCAAAGCGCAGCCCCACCAGGATGATCACCGGCAACATCAGGGCCCAGGTTGCCTGGCGCAGCGCCGTCCAGATCTCGCGCGCCGATTTGCGCGGCGGCGGCAAGATCTTTTCCTTGCGCACCAGGAACATCCAGGTGAGCCACAGCGAAGCACCGATAAGGATGCCGGGGAAGATGCCGGCCAGGAACAGCTTGGAGATCGACACGTTGGCTGCGACGCCGAAGATCACGAAGGCGATCGACGGCGGGATCACCGGCCCGATCACGCCCGAGGCCGCGATGAGCCCGCCGCAGCGCGCCTTGTCGTGGCCGGCGGCCACCATCATCGGCAGCAGCAGCGCGGTGAGTGCGGCCGCATCCGCCACGGCCGACCCGGACAGGGCCGACAGCAGGATGGCTGCGAGGATCGTCACGTAGCCCAGCCCTCCCCTGATGTGGCCGACGAGGGCCAGCGCGACGTCGATGATGCGCTTGGACAGGCCGCCCACGTTCATGATCTCGCCGGCCAGCATGAAGAAGGGGACGGCCAGCAGCGGGAAGCTGTCGGCGCCGTTGACCACGTTCTGCGCCAAGATCTGCGCGTCGAACAGGTCCAGGTGCCACATCAGCGCCACGCCGGTGGCCAGGAGGGCGAAGGCGATCGGGATGCCCAGCGCCATCGTGCCGATCAGCGCGCCGAGGAAGATGGCGACAGTCATGTCCTGCTCCTGGCCTGCCCGTTGGCGACAGGCGCCGATGGGGCGTTCTCGCGCGCCAGCTGCGCCTGGAGTTCCTCGAGCTCGGCGGCCTCCTCCGATTCCTTGACCATGACCAGTTCGTCGTCGCGCAACTGCCCGCTCAAGGTGCGCCACAGCTCGCGCAGCAACAGCACGCCAGCCGACACCGCGAACACGACGCCGGCCAGATAAAAGATGCCGACGGATGCGCCCGTGACAGGCGCTTCGACCTCCCAGTTGATCCTGACCTGTGCCAGGCTGCCGGAGAAGAGCAGCCAGGTGACGTACAGCATCAGCAGCTGACCCAGGACCAGGCAGATCTTCTTGCCAACCACCGGCAGACGCGACACGAGCATGTCGGTGCCGAGGTGGGCGTGCTCCTTCAGCGCGACGATGGCGCCCAGGAACACCAGCCAGACGAACAGCCAGCGCGACACCTCTTCCGACACGGTGATGCCGGTGTTGAACGCATAGCGCAGCACCACGTTGCCGAACACCAGCACCACCATGATCGCGAGCGCCAGCACGACCAGCGCATCGAGCAGCCTGCAATAGCCATTGATCAATCGGTTCATCGACGTCCCTTCATGAGGCGCGGCGCGCGCCCGATATCAGTCAAAACTGAGCAGCACCTTCATCGCCTGCGAGCGATCCGCCGCCAGCGCGAAGGCGCGCGCCGAATCGCGGTAGGACAGCGTGGCCGAGATCAGCGGTTTTACGTCCACCAGCCCCTTGTTGAGCAGCTCCACCGCCACCGCGAACTCCTCGTGGAAGCGGAAGGCGCCGCGCAGGTCGAACTCCTTGGCCACGATGGTGTTGATGGGCAGCGTCATCTCGCCGCCCAGCCCCAGCTGCACGATGATGCCGCGCGGCCGCAGCGCATCGAAGGCGCCGACCAGCGCGCGCTGGTTGCCGCTGGCTTCGAACAGCACGTCGAAGCTGCCCTTGTCGGCCGTGAAGCGCGCCAGGCCTTCCGACTCCTCGGCCACGTTCACGACCTCGTCGGCCCCCACCTTGAGCGCCTTGCCCAGCGTGTGCGCGCCGACATCGGTGGCCACGATGTGCGTGGCCCCCGCGCGCCGCGCCGCGATGATCGCCAGCGCGCCGATCGGCCCGCAGCCCGTCACCAGCACGCGCTTGCCCAGGAGCGGCCCCGCGCGGCGCACCGCGTGCAGCGCCACCGACAGCGGCTCGGCCATCGAGCCTTCGCCGTCGCTCACGCTGTCGGCCAGGCGATGCGCCTGCCAGTGCTCCACCACGATCTCCTGGCGGAAGGCGCCCTGCACGTGCGGCGTGCGCATCGCGCTGCCGTAGTAGCGCATGTCCAAGCAGTGGTTCTGCAGGCCCTGCTGGCAGTAGCGGCACAGGCCGCAGGGGCGGCTCGGGCTGATGGCGACGCGATCGCCGGCCGCGAAGCTGCCCGCGCCGGCACCCACGGCCTCGATCATGCCGGCCACCTCGTGGCCCAGCACCATCGGTTCCTTGATGCGCACGGTGCCGAAGCCGCCGTGCTGGTAGTAATGCAGGTCCGAGCCGCAGATGCCGCCGCAGCGCACGCGCACGCGCAGCTGGCCGGGCCCGAGCTCGGGTGTGGGGACTTCTTCGACGCGCAGGTCGCCGGGGGCGTGGATGACGAGGGCTTCCATGCGGGCACCCTACTTCTTGATCTCGACGGTCGCCAGCAGCGACCTGAAATAGGTCGATTGGCTGTTCATGAAGGCCTGGAACCGTTCGCCATCCATGTAAGCCGGAAGCAGGTTGGCCTTGGTCAGGGCTTCGCGGAACGCGGGGTCTTCGGACGTCTTGCGCGCCGCATCGCGCAGGTACCGCACCACCTCGGGTGGCGTGCCCTTGGGTACGCCCAGACCACGCCAGGTGCCCAGCACCAGGTCCACGCCCTTCTCCTTGAAGGTCGCAACCTTGTCATAGGGGGCCGCGAGCCGGCCTTCGGCCATCGACACCAGGACGCGGACCTTGCCGGCCGCCACGTGCGAACCGATCTCGGCCGGGCTCACCACGATCGCATCCACATGGCCGCCCGCCAGCGCGAGCACGCTCGGTGCCGCGCCCTGGTAGGGCACGTGGTTGAAGCGCACGCGCGTCTTCTGTTCGACGGCGGCGGCCGCGAGGTGCCAGATGGTGCCGGTGCCGGCGTTGCCCATCGACACGGCGCCCTCCTGCTTTCTCGCGGCGGCCAGCAGGTCGTCGATCGACTGCCATGGCGAGTCGGCACGCACGGCGATCAGGCCCGGATCGCCATTGAGCCGCGCTATCGCGATGAAGTCTTCGGTCGTGACCTTGGTCATGCCGAGATGGGGAATGATCGCCAGCTCGGAGATCAGCACGCCGATCTTGTAGCCGTCGGCCGATGCGCGCTGCACTTCCGTCATGCCGATGCCGCCGCCCGCTCCCGGCTTGTTGGTGACGATGAAGGGCTGTGGCACGTTTTTCTTGGCGGCCTCGGCGAAGAGCCGGGCCATTACGTCCGTGCCGCCGCCCGCCGACGAGGGCACGACGATCTCGATCGGCCGGGTCGGATAGTCCGCGGCCGGCGCGACAGGGGACCACAGCGCCGCGATCGCGGCAATGGCACCAAGGATGGTTCGAGTGCTCATGGTCTGGTCTCTTACTTTCCGGAACGAATGCGTTCCACCTCGGCCGTCATTTCCTTGCCCAGTTCGCCGGTGGTCTGGCGATGCTTGTCGATCACCGGCTTGAGCTTGTCGCGCATCCGCGCACGTTCCTGCGCCGAGACTTCGGTGATCACCATGCCCTTGCTCTTGAGCGCGTCGAGCGCCTTGGCGTCTAGATCGCGCGAGACCTGGCGCTCGTAGCCCTTGACCTCGTTCGCCGCATCCGTGAGCACCTTGCGCTCATCGGCCGACAGCTGATCCCAGAACTTCTTGCTCATCAGCACCAGCAGCGGCGAGTACGCGTGGCGCGTGGTGGACGCGTGCTTCTGGACTTCGTAGAACTTGGTCACCTCGACCGAGATGAACGGGTTTTCCTGGCCATCGACGGCCTTCTGCTCCAGGGCCGAGTACAGCTCGGGGAACGGCATCGGCACCGCATTGGCACCCAGCGCATTGAAGGACTCGATGAACACCGGGATCTGCTGCACCCGGATCTTCAGTCCCTGGATGTCCTCGAACTTTGCGATCGGGCGCTTGCTGTTGGTCAGGATGCGAAAGCCATGGTCCCAGTAAGACAGGCCGACCAGCCCTTTGGCGGGCAACTTGTCGAGCAGCTTCTTGCCGACCGGCCCGTCCAGCGCGGCGTCGACCTCCTTGAAGTTGTCGAACAGGAAGGGCGTGTCGAAAACACCGAACTCCTTGTCCATTCCGGTCAGGAGGCCGGGCCCCATCATCGACATCTCGATGGTGCCGCCCTGCATCGCCGAAGCCACCACGGCTTCACCACCGAGCGTGCCGCTGCCGTAGAGCTTCACGTTCAGCTTGCCCCCGCTCTTGCTCGCGACCACCTCGGCAAAGCGCTTGGCGCCGATCCCGTGCGCCGAATCCGCCGTATTGGCAAAGGCGAACTTGATGTTGCGCTCCTTGATGTCCTGGGCGAATGCCGTGCCCGCGGCACCGACGCAGGCGCCGGCAACGGTCAATCCAACAACGACCGCGCGAATGCTTCGTTTCATCGACTGTCTCCTGAATGGAATGTGTAGTTAGAGAACGGAAACCATGCCGCCATCTACGTAGATGATCTGGCCGCTGACGTAGTTGGAAGCGTTGGACGCCAGGAACATGGCCACGCCCACCAGTTCCTCGGGGCGGCCCCAGCGGCCGGCCGGCGTGCGGCCCTTGACCCAGGCATCGAAGCTCGGGTTGTCGATCAGCGCCTGGTTCATGTCCGTCAGCATGTACCCAGGCCCGATGGCGTTGGCCTGGATGTTGTGGCCGGCCCATTCGGCCGTCATGGCACGCGTCAGCATCTTGATGCCGCCCTTGGCCACGGTGTAGGGCGCGACGGTCGCACGCGCGAGTTCGCTGGTGAGCGAGCCGATGTTGATGACCTTGCCGCGGCCGCGCGGGATCATGCGGCGGGCCGCTTCGCGTCCAACCACGAAGGCGCTGGTCAGATTGGTCTCGATCACGCGGCGCCAGTCTTCCGTGGCAAGCTCGACCATGGGCTTGCGGAACTGCACGCCGGCGTTGTTCACGAGGATGTCGACCTCGATGCCCGCCGCGTCCAACTGGTCGAACGCGCCGACCACTGCGCCCTCGTTGCAGACGTCGAAGGCGTACGCCTCGACCGCGTAGCCCTTGCCGCGCAGCGCAGCGGCCGAATCGGTCAGCCGTGCCGCATCGATGCCATTGAGCACGATCCGTGCGCCGGCGGCGGCAAGGCCCTCGGCGATGGCGAAGCCCAGGCCGCGCGAGGAACCCGTGACGAGCGCCGTGCGGCCCGTCAGATCGAAGAGTTGAATGGACATGGTCTGTGTTCCTAGGGCGTTTGAAGCGTTCCGTCGGCCAGGCGCGTTTGCGTCCATGTGGTCACGACCTTCTCGCACGGGTACTTGCGGGCTTCCTCTTCATCGATATCGACGCCGAGGCCGGGCTTGTCGTTCGCGTAGACATAGCCGTTCTCGAAAGCCGGCAGGCCTGGAAAGACGTCGAGCAGCGCGTCGCGCGGCCCCTTGAGTTCCTGGATGACGAAGTTAGGGGGTTCAGTGCCCGACCATTCCTGCACGCCGAAGTTGCGCGCCGCCAGGTCGATGTGGATGTTGGCAGCGTGGCCGAGCGGTGACATGTCGCCTGGGCCGTGCCATGCGGTCCGCACGCCGAACTGCTCGGCAAAGAGCTGCAGTTTCCTGCCCGGGGTGATGCCGCCGATCTGGCTCAGATGGACGCGGATGTAGTCGATCAGCTGGTCGGTGATCAGCGTCTTCCATTCAGACGGGTTGTTGAACAGCTCGCCTTGGGCGAGCGGGATGCGGGTGTTGTCTCGCAGTTGACGCAGCCACCGGCCGTCTTCGAGCGCAATTGCATCCTCGAGGAAGAACAGATCGAATCGCTCCATCTCGCAGGCGAACTGGATCGCCTCGATCGGCTTCAGCCGCTCGTGCACGTCGTGGCACAGCGAAACATCGAAGCCCACCTTCGCCCGGATGCCTTCGAACAGCTTGATCGTGTCGCGCATGTACGTCTTGCCGTCCAGGTAGATGCCATCCGCCGCGCCCCTCGGCGCCGTCGCGGGGGCCGGTCCGAAGGCACCGCCGCCGTAGCCGCCGCTCTGGCAGCGGATGTGGGTGATGCCCTGTTCCCGATACTTCTGGATGTTGTCGCAGAGCTCGGCCAGGTCCCGGCCGTCAGCATGTCGGTAGATCGGCACGCCTTCGCGGCACTTGCCCCCGAACAGCTGGTACAGGGGCATGTTGGCCATCTTCCCCTTGATGTCCCACAGCGCCATGTCGACGCCCGAGATGGCGTTGTTCTCGATCGGTCCGTTGCGCCAGTAGGCGTTCTGGTGCATCAGCTGCCACAGCTCCTCGATCGCGCTCACGTCACGACCGATCAGCAAGGGCCGCAGGTATTCCTCGACCAGACATTGCACGGCCAGATGCCGATAGGAGAAGGTCGCGCAGCCGAGCCCGTACAGCCCGGGCTGGTTGGTTTCCACCTTGACGACAAGGAGGTTGATCCCCTCCGGGGCCGTGAGGATGACTTTGACGTCGGAGATCAGGGCTGCCATGGCGCGAAGAATACTGTGATATTTCACGAAAGTTCTTCGTGTTTACCCTATTGCCGGGCGCCCTGCCGCTTCTGCACTCTTCCATTCGAGACAACACCGTAATCGTTGCGGAAGTTGTTGAATATCAGGCTATGCTTCTGTATGGATCGTGCGCTTAGCACGGCCCCTTCAGATCACAAGCCGTATGCCTTCAACCCACCGTCCGCGACCGCGGCTGACCGCAAAGAGCGCTTCGGCCCAGGACACACCTCGCCGTCGAAGCCCGGTGAGCCTTTCCGATCTGGCCTATGCGCGCATTGAAGAACTGCTTGTTTGCTGCGAGCTCAAACCCGGCCGGTTCCTGGCCACGCATGAACTGCAGGGCATGGTCGGCTATGGCCGTACGCCGGTGCTTCAGGCCGTCAACCGGCTCGCAGCCGACACGCTGGTGCACGTGACGCCACGGCATGGCTTGCAGATCGCGCCCGTCGACCTCACGCGCGATCGCCTGCTTCTGCGTCTTCGCCGCGATATGGAGCGTTTCGTGATCCGGTTGGCTACCGAAAGGTCCGGCTCCTCACAGCGCAATCAGATGCTGCACCTCAAGCGCCAGTTGGCCGAACACAGGGACGGCATGACGCTGGAGCAGTTCAACGTGGTGGACCGGCGCATCGACCAGCTCTTTCTTGCCGCCGCGGGAGAACCTTTCGTCGAGAGCACGCTGCGGCCACTGCACACCATCTTCCGTCGCATCGGCTGGATCTACCACACGCACGCGCAGCGGGGAGCCAACCTGATGGACACGGTGGACGCGCACATTGCCGTCCTTGATGCAGTCGCCACTGGCAATGTTGACGATGCGATTGCTGCATCCGATCGCCTGGTGGACTTTGTCGAAGGGATGTTCGAAGTGCTGGAGCGTGAAGTCGAGCCAGCACTTCTGGACTGCAGGCTTGGCGAACTGGACGAGACATTCTTGCGGCCCGATTCCACGCTTGACCCTAGTTAAGTTAAGCCGCGCTGGAATGCTGCTGGCCCAGACGCGCCGCGCCTACGCCAAGCGCGGCGCGCGAGCGCGCAAGCAGCGCGCGCTCACCGAGGATCCGCTGCAGGCGGTGCTGGCGACCTGCGACGACACCCTGCGCGGAAAACGCGATCGCGCCCTCCTCCTGTTCGCATGGGCCACCGGCGGGCGGCGGCGCTCCGAGGTCGCCTCGGCCACGCTCGAGAACCTTCAGCGCATGGGCGGAGACAGTGGCCGCTCCTACCTCTACACGCTCACGCACTCCAAGACCAACCAGGCCGGCGCCGAGCGTCCCGAGGACGTGAAACCCCTGGTGGGCAGCGCGGCTGCGGCCATGCAGGAGTGGCTCGTCGCCAGCGGCATCCAGGAAGGCGCCCTCTTCCGCCGCATTCGCAAGGGGGGGCATCTCGGCGAGCCACTCGCGCCAGCGGCCGTGCGCGACATCGTGAAGGAGCGATGCGCGATGGCGGGGGTCGAGGGGAAGTTCTCTGCGCACTCGCTCAGGGCCGGGTTCGTGACGGAAGCCGGCCGGCAGAACATGTCGCTGCCCGAGACGATGGCCATGACCGGTCATCACAGCGTCGCGACCGTGATGGGCTACTTCCGCGCCGAGAGCGCGCTGGGCAGCAAGGTCAGCCGGATGCTCGACAACGATTGACTTGCTCTCTATCAGGCCGCGCAAGCTGTTCAGAAGCACGCCTCCTTCTACCGCGCGTTTGGCGATCAATGGAACGCTGGTCTGTGTCCGCGCGTTGGCACCCTGATATGTGCCTGGGTCGTTCTTTATTGCGAGGAGCAAAGCATCGATTTGGACCGTCGATGTCGCCCATTTGGCACATGTTTATTGATGAGTTTTCATAGAATTGCGGGCCTACTTTGAAGAGACAGGGAGGAACGAAGGTGCCAATGAAATTGCTCGCGCGGCTCTGTGCTGCTGAGGGTGGTCCGACCGAGGTGTTCGACCAAGACGATATTGAGAAGCTCGCAGTGCTGAGGTCCGCAGCCTTGGTCGAGGCAGACATCCCTCCGTTGCTCGTCGAAGATGGATGTTGCCGGTACACAGGACCCGCGATCCTTCTCAAGGTGACTAACGAAGGCCGCGCTGCAGCCAGGACTCAAGCGCGACTTGCGTCCGCAGCCTAGCCGTGTCCGTGCACGGCGGCCCAGCTATTGCGCGAGCCGGGTGCGATCAACGAAACGACTTCCATGTCAGCGCCCTTTCTTACTAACGTTCGCAACGGGGTACTACCACTACGCCGCACCCCGGGCTTCCCAAGAAATTCACAGTCCCCATGTCCAAGATCGACTTGCCCGCACAGGCAGCTGCGGTTCGTAGCACCCTTTCTACCCATGGGATTCACCCCGCGTTGGCAATGCTCAATGGCAGGACGCAGTACCGATATACGGCCATCTACAAGTTGAGCGGCGGTGCGCTGCGGGCAGAGCATGTCTTTGACCGCGCCTCTGAATACCGCACCTGGTTGAAGGCCGTTCCCTTGGAGAAGAGCTTTTGCCAGCACGCGATCGAGCAGGGCGAGTTCGCGACCAGTCATGTCTCGAAGGACAAGTCTCTGATCAGCTACCGCCCGTATGTTGGCCTCGTCGAGTCGTACTATGGGCGGCTGCTCAGACGCGATTCCGGAACACCTTACGGCACATTCATCCATTTCGATCTAGAGCCCCGCAGCATCGAGGCGGAGGAAGTCAAGCTTCTCCAGGAAGTGACCCCTTATTTCCTCGACTATCTCGACTGAGTTGCTTGTCCGACGACGCGATGCGCATAGAGGGCAGCCCATCCGCGAACACGATGCAGCTGTGGGTATTCGGGGCCGATGCGCTGGCGGCGCGCGTCAGAATCTCGCGCAGGCGTCCTGTGGGCGGTGGGGTCGAGCTCGAATTGGGTTGCGGTCGGGCAACGCGAACGCCAAGCACGAGCTTGCAGGCTATCGATAGGCCCAGCCTGAATCCTGGGCCGGCGGCGCGCGGTCATCGACATTGCGTGCTCGGTCGGTTTCAAGGATGCGGCCCACTTCAGCCGGATGAAAAAAGCCCACTACGGAGGGAGCTCGCGGGATTTCCGGAAACTCGCTTGGGACGTCCCTGGGCGATCGCCAGCGAGTTCGGTCCTTCATGCAACGTGATGCTGACAGTCAAGCTGCCCGTCTCCTGCGTGAAGGGGAGCTCTACGAAGCGCTGCTCGAAGTTGATCGAATGGGTCACCGAGTGCGCGGTTCTCGAAGGCAGACTTGGCATAGGAATGACCTTACACGTGCTTGTCCATAAGGGCCATGGCGCGCAGGCAGCAGGATCGTCTTGCCGTCGAAGTAAACCCCCCCTTTGCTGCAGGTCCCGTCCGCGGTGGCGTCGTCGAGGACAGGGAGCACTGCGGCTGGAAAAGTTTCGAGCAGCGGCCCCCGATTTGCAGGGCAGATGCGATCGCTCTTTTCCGCGTGCGGCACACTACTCAAAGGTGCCGCCAAAGCTGAGGGCAGCGTTCAGCTGGGCTTCACGAGCGACGCCTAGAGTCGCGGCCATGTGACCGATCCCGCGACTTGGCCGCCTTCCCGCATGAAGGCATTCGACCTGCTTTTCTTTCACTGGATGGCTGCGGGTTTCGAACCCCGCCCGTGGCCGGTGCCATCGCGGTCGGCGGACCCTGGCTGTGCGCGCCTTGCTGGGCTGGATGGCCTGGCGCCAGCCCTCGCAGCGCGGCTACCTGATGGCCGTCCTGGGCTTCGCGACGCTCGCCGCGGTACTGGCCTATTCCATCGCGGCGGCCCTGAACCTGCCGCGCCCCTTCATGCTGGGCCTGAGCCCCGCCTACATCGCGCACGGCGCGTTGGTGCCCCGGGTTCCCGTCCAACGCGCCGACGATGTCCTTGGCGGCATGACCCCACCATTTGAATCGCTCTCCTTAATGGCTCACCCACCGCGCCGGCGCACCCTGACTTACTCCATCACGACGTGGGTATGCGGGCGCGGATGGAGTTTGTCTTTTTCGGGCCGTGGATCCACCGACTGGTTGATCGGCGCTCGCACAGCCGTATCGCTCGTTCTCTCAGGACACCAGTTCCCGGATCAGCTCCGACACGGCGACGAACAAATCCGCTTCCAGCCCATAGTCCGCCACGCTGAAGATCGGCGCTTCCGGTTCCTTGTTGATCGCCACGATCACCTTTGAATCCTTCATGCCGGCCAGGTGCTGGATGCGCCGGAGATGCCGCAGGCCACGTACAGTTGCGGAGCGACGATCTTGCCGGTCTGGCCGACCTGCAGGTCGTTGGGCGCGTAGCCCGCATCCACTGCCGCGCGGCTCGCACCGATCGCGGCACCGAGCGCGTCGGCCAGCGGCGTCAGCACCTCCTGGAACTTCTCCGAAGAACCGAGCGCGCGGCCACCGGAGACGATGATCTTTGCCGCGGTGAGCTCCGGGCGGTCGTTCTTGGCGATCTCCTGGCCAAGGAACTTCGACTTGCCATTGTCAGCCGGCGCGCTCGCGTTCTCGACGGAAGCGCTGCCGCCGCTCGTGGCGGCGGGATTGAAGGCCGTCGTGCGCACCGTGATCACCTTCACCTTGTCCGCGCTCTGCACGGTGGCGATCGCGTTGCCGGCATAGATCGGGCGCTCGAACGTGTCGGCGGCGTCGACCTTCGTGATGTCGGAGATCTGGGCAACATCGAGCTTTGCGGCCACGCGCGGAGCGATGTTCTTGCCGCTGGCGGTGGCGGGGAGCAGGATGTGCGAGTAGTTGCCGGCCATGGCCAGCACCTGCGCGGCGACGTTCTCCGCCAAGCCGTGCTCGAAGCCCGGCGCGTCGGCGTGGATCACCTTGGCCACGCCCGCGATCTGCGCAGCGGCCTTGGCGGCATTCCCGGCATTTCCACCCGCAACCAGCACGTGCACTTCGCCACCCCAAGCGGCCGCCGCCGTCACGGTGTTGAGCGTCGCGGCCCTGATGGATTTGTTGTCGTGTTCAGCAATGACGAGAGCAGCCATCTCAGATCACCTTCGCTTCGGTCTTGAGCTTTTGAACCAGAGTGGCCACGTCGGGCACCTTCACACCGGCGCCGCGCTTCGGCGGCTCGGTGACCTTCAGGGTCTTCAGGCGCGGCTTGATGTCCACGCGCAGGTCCTCGGGCTTGACGGTGTCCAGCTGCTTCTTCTTCGCCTTCATGATGTTGGGCAGCGTCACGTAGCGCGGCTCATTGAGGCGCAGGTCGGTCGTGACCACCGCCGGCAGCGTGATCTCCAACGTCTCCAGGCCGCCGTCGACTTCGCGGGTCACCTTGGCCTTGCCGCCTGCGACTTCCACCTTGGAGGCAAAGGTCGCTTGCGGCAGGTCGGCCAGCGCACCGAGCATCTGGCCGGTCTGGTTGCAGTCGTCGTCGATCGCCTGCTTGCCCAGGATCACCAGGCCCGGCTGCTCCTTGTCAACGAGCGCCTTGAGCAGCTTGGCGACCGCCAGCGGCTCCAGCTGTTCGTCGGTCTGCACGAGGATCGCGCGATCGGCCCCGATCGCCATGGCGGTGCGCAGGGTCTGCTGGCACTGCTGCACGCCGCAGGACACGGCGATCACTTCGGTCGCGACCCCCTTCTCTTTCAGGCGCACCGCTTCTTCCACGGCGATCTCGTCGAACGGGTTCATGCTCATCTTGACGTTCGCGATCTCCACGCCCGTGTTGTCCGACTTCACGCGGACCTTCACGTTGTAGTCGACGACACGCTTCACAGGTACAAGGATCTTCATGAGCGAGGACGATAAGCAATCCGGCCCCCGCGGTCCAATTCCGATTCGACGCTTGCCTATCTGGTTTCGCTATAGTGGCCCGCGGCTGCGGACCAGTTCGATGAAGCGATGCGCCGCGGGACTTTCGTTCCCGCTTTGCCACGCCAGCGCCAACGTGGTTTCGCTTCCATGATTGCCGCCCTGGATGTCGAGATACGCAAACTTCGCGCCCTATTACGATCAGATGCGCATCGGGACGCTGCGCTTGATGAAGGATCGCAACCTGAAGAAGGCCTGCACCCTTTACCAGGACGATGAATATGGCCTGGAGGTCGTTCGTGGCGCCGAAGCCGGGCTGAAACTGCTCAACCTCGAGCTCGTCGAAAGACCTCTTTCAAGCGCGGCGCGACGGACTTCTCGTCCCAAGTGGCCCGGATGATAGCGGCGGGGTGTGAGCTGGTGGTGCTGGGCACCATCATCCGGGAGTCCGTGGGCACCATCAACGAAGCGCGCAAGATTGGCTTCACCCCGGTGTTCCTCGCTTCCGCCGGTGCCTACACCGACCTGATCCCCAAGCTGGCGGCAAGAACATGGACGGCCTGTACGCGACCATGACGGCGCAGCATCCGTACCTGGACGAAGCCACCCAGCAGATTCGCTTTTGGGCGAACAAGTACAAGACGCGGTTCAATGAGGAGCCCAGCGTGATGGCGGCCTATGGCTATATCGCGGGGGATACTTTCATTCGCGCGGCTCAAAAAGCCGGTCCGCATTTGACGACTGACAGCTTCGTGAAGGCAATGGACAGCCTCACGGTCCCGCGCGACATCTTCGGTTCCGCCGAGGGCACCTACAGCCCCACCAAACACCTGGGCAAGTCCCTATTCGCGCCTGTCCCAGATCCAGGACGGCCGCTGGAAGGTGGTATCCGACTACGTGGCCTTCAACGGCCTCAAGATGGTCCCGCAGAAAGATGGACGCTTCCAGGTCGTTTCCGAATTCTTCAACGACTGAGCGCCCGCTGCTGGCCCGAGTCTCGAGAATAAGCCGCCCGTGCATCGGGCGCCTTTTTCTTTGTGCGTAGCCAACTGCCGCAAGACGGTCTCGCTCGCCATCCCTACGATGCCTTCACGACGAATTGACGCGAGGCGTTTGCGAAGAATCATGGCCATTGTTGAATCGACCCTTTCGACGACCAGCGAGGCGTTCGCCCGCAATCGCGAAGGCATGCTGGGCACGCTCGAGCGCATCCGCGCCCTGGAGCAACGAACGCGCACGGCCTCCGATGCGTCGCGCGATCGTTTCGAAAAGCGCGGGCAGCTATTGCCACGAGAACGAATCGCATTGCTGCTGGACCCCGGTCGCTCCTTTCTGGAGCTCTCGACTTTGGCCGGCTATTGCCTGGACCGCCCCGATCCGGAGAAGAGCGTGCCGGGCGGCGGCGTCATCGCCGGCATCGGCTACGTGTCGGGCACCCGCTGCATGATCAGCGCTTCCGATTCCGGCATCGACGCGGGAGCCCTGCAACCCATGGGATTGGACAAGCAGCTGCGCGCCCAGGAACTGGCGCTGGAGAACAAGCTTCCCTACGTGCAGCTGGTCGAAAGCGCGGGCGCCAACCTGATGACCTACCGCGTCGAGGAGTTCGTGCGCGGTGGCAACCTGTTTCGCAACCTGGCACGCTTGTCCGCAGCCGGCCTGCCGGTGGTGACCGTGACACACGGCAGCTCGACGGCGGGCGGCGCCTATCAAACCGGCTTGTCGGACTACATCGTGATGGTGCGCGGCCGCTCGCGGGCTTTCCTGGCAGGTCCGCCCTTGCTGAAGGCCGCGACGGGCGAGATCGCGTCGGAGGAAGAGCTCGGCGGCGCCGAGATGCACACCGGCATCTCCGGCCTGGGCGACTACCTGGCCGAGGATGATCGCGATGCGCTTCGCCTGGCCCGTGAAATCATAGGCAACATCGACTGGAATGGTCAGTTGCCGCTGGAGCCCACGCGCACCGTGCGCCCACCGCGCTACGCCGCCGACGAACTGCTGGGCATCATGCCCGCGGATCACAAGCGCCCCGTCGACATGCGCGAGGTCATCGCGCGCATTGTCGATGACTCGGACTTCCTCGAGTTCGGCCAACGCTACGGCGGGGCAACGGTGTGCGGCAACGCGCGCATCGACGGAATGCCCGTGGGCATCGTCACCAACAACGGCCCCATCGATCCGGCGGGCGCCAACAAGGCCACGCACTTCATCCAGGCCTGCTGCCAGGCGCGCACCCCCATCCTCTACCTGCAGAACACGACCGGGTACATGGTGGGGCGCGCCTACGAGGAGGCCGGGATGATCAAGCATGGCTCGAAGATGATCCAGGCCGTGACCAATGCCACCGTGCCGCAGTTCACGATCCATTGCGGCGCCTCCTTCGGCGCCGGCAATTACGGGATGTGCGGCCGCGGCTTCCACCCTCGCTTCTGTTTCTCCTGGCCCAACGCGAAAACCGCCGTGATGGGCGGCGAGCAGGCCGCCCGCACCATGGGCATCGTCCAGGAGGCGGCGGCCGAACGCAAGGGTGTGCCGGTCGATCGCGTGCAGCTCGAAGCGCTGGAGGCCAAGATCGTCGAGAACTTCGACCGGCAGATGAGCGTGTTCGCGACCAGCGCCCGCCTTCTTGACGACGGGGTGATCGACCCCCGACACACCCGCGCCGTGCTCGCCAACGTGCTGTCCATCTGCCGAGACGCAGAACGGCGCCAGCCGCAGACCATGCAATTCGCCGTGGCCCGTCCCTGACATTTCCCCGCGCCATGACCAAGAAGACACCTTTCACCAAACTGCTCGTCGCCAACCGGGGCGAGATCGCGGTGCGCGTGATGCGCAGCGCCAAGGCCATGGGCTACCACACGGTGGCCGTGCATTCCACCGCCGATGCCGCCGCCCGTCACGTGCTGACGGCTGACGAATCCATTTGCATCGGCGGCCCCTTGCCAGCCGAGTCCTACCTGCGAATCGACGCGATTCTTGACGCTGCACGGCGCTGCGGCGCCGACGCGATCCACCCGGGCTACGGCTTCCTGGCCGAGAACGAGGACTTCGCGCAGGCCTGCATCGATGCGGGATTCGTCTTCGTGGGTCCATCGCCCAAGGCGATCCTTGCCATGGGCCACAAGGCGGGCGCCAAGCGCCTGATGATGGAAGCCGGCGTGCCCTGCATCCCGGGATACCAGGGCGATAACCAGGACGAACAGCACCTGCTGTCACAGGCTTCTCGCGTGGGCTTTCCCTTGATGATCAAGGCAACGGCCGGCGGCGGGGGCCGCGGCATGCGATTGGTCGCGCAGGCCAGCGAATTCCTGGAACTCCTCAGGAGCGCGAAATCCGAGGCGCGGGGCGCTTTCGGCGATGACGAGGTCCTGCTGGAACGCGCGATCCTCGAGCCGCGCCACATCGAAATCCAGATCATGGCGGACCGCCACGGTAACGTCGTTCACCTGGGCGAGCGCGACTGTTCGGTCCAGCGGCGTCACCAGAAGGTGATCGAGGAGGCGCCCTCCCCCGCGGTCGGCCCCGAGCTGCGCGCGCGGATGGGCGCCGCCGCCGTGCAAGCGGCGAAGACCATCGCCTACGAAGGTGCGGGCACGCTGGAATTCCTGCTGGACCGCGAGGGCCAGTTCTATTTCATGGAGATGAACACGCGGCTGCAGGTGGAGCATCCCGTCACGGAAGCGATCACAGGCCTCGACCTGGTCGCGCTTCAATTGCGCGTCGCGAGCGGCGAGCCTCTCGGGTTGACGCAGGAGCAGGTCCGCTTCCAAGGACATGCGATCGAAGTGCGGCTGTGCGCCGAGGACGTGGCGGCGGGGTTCATGCCGCAGAGCGGTCACATGGCACTCTGGCAGCCGTCCTGCGCGTTGCGGGTGGAGCACGGGCTCAACCGCAGCTCGGACATCCCGCCCTTCTACGACTCGATGGTTGCCAAGCTGATCGCGCATGGTGAAACACGCGATGAGGCGCGGCGAAGGCTGCTTCACGGCCTCGCGGACACCGTGGCGCTGGGCGTGGTGACCAACCAGGCGTTTCTTTCCCGCTGCCTGCGTCATCCCGTGTTCGCCGCGGGCGCCGCCACCACGGCATTCATCGGCCAGCATCAGGATGCGTTGATCGCGGCGCCCACTGACGACGCGCACGAAGCGCTCGCCCTGGCCGCGGCATTGCTGCATGCCGAAAGCGGCAACGCCATCCGGCATTCGTTCTCTACCCCTTTGCGCCTGAAGATGGGCACGGACACAACGAGCGTGCTGTTGGCGAACGAAGCGGGGCACGGGTGCATCGTGCGCATCGGCGATCGGGAATTCGCCTTGCAGTTGCTGGAAGTGGGCGAGCACGACGCGCGCGTCGTCTGCAACGGCGTGGCCCGCCGGGCGGCGCTCCACCGCGACGGCGCCGCGATCGCGCTGCATTACCTGGGCCAGCCGTGGCGCATCGAAGACCTCACCCGCGAGGCCATCGTGCGCCACTCCCAGAGCGGCGGCGACGGCAAGCTGCGGGCCTCGATGAACGGCCGTGTGGTCGCCCTGGCCGTCGCCGTGGGTGATGCGGTCACCGCAGGCAAGCCCATGGTCATCCTGGAAGCGATGAAGATGGAGCATGTCCATGCGGCACCCGCGACAGGCCGCGTGAGCGCCCTTCATGTGAGCGTCGGCGACCAGGTCGGCGCCCATCGCGTCATCGCCGAGATCGAGGCCACTGCATGACACCCCATTCCCCAAAGGATCTCTTTTGCTAGTCGATATTGATTTCACCGATCACCATGTCTTCGTGTTCGGCGGCACCACCGGAATCAACCTGGGGGTCGCAGAGGCCTTCGCCCGGCGCGGGGCATCCGTCACCGTGGCCAGCCGCAAGCCCGAGAACGTACAAACTGCCCGCGAGCGGCTGTCCGGCCTGGGGGCGGCCGCGCATGGTGTCTGCGCCGATGTGCGGGACTTCGACGCCGTAGGACGCGCCTTTGCCGAGGCCGTCGATCGATTCGGGCCGATCGACGTGCTCGTCTCGGGCGCCGCCGGCAACTTCCTGTGCGAGGCCAAGGACATGTCCCCCAACGGGTTCAAGGTCGTGATCGACATCGACCTGGTGGGCAGCTTCCACGTCCTGCGCCAGGCGCATGCTCATCTGCGCAAGCCGGGCGCCGCCGTCATCAACATTACCGCGCCGCAATCGTATGTTCCCATGCGCTACCAGGCGCATGCCTGCGCCGCCAAGGCCGGGGTCGACCAGCTGATGCGAGTCCTCGCCACTGAGTGGGGCGGCGAAGGCATTCGCGTGAATTCGATATCGCCGGGCCCGATCGAGGGCACGGAAGGGTTCGACCGCCTGATCGCGCCGACGCCGGCGGATCGCGCGGCAGCGGCCGCCGCTGTGCCGCTCCAACGCTTCGGGCAGCCGGAAGACATCGCCAACCTCGCCTTGTTCCTGGCTTCGCCTTTTGCCGACTACATCTCCGGCGCGCTCATTCCCTGCGATGGGGGCGGTGCGCTCGAAAGCGTCAAGGCCTCATTGGAAGCGGCCGGACGGGCCACGGTGGCGCACAAGCAGCACTAGTACGGATTCTTGCCTCGCTTGCCGGCGTGCGTGCTTGGTGGCAGCATGCGCCATGGAAGTTCGCAGCCAGCCGCGGCCGCAGGACGACACCCGCCGGGTGATGTGGATAGACGCCGACCGGGTTCTTTATGCTGGACTGCTGGGCAAGCCATCTCTGCGCGTACTTGGTGCGCACGTGACCTATGTGGGACTCGACGCACCGATTGAGCTCTCGCTGGATGGCGGGCCATGGCGGCGCATGGTGTTGGGAACGGTTGGCCCTTACGTGCCGCACCAGGTGCGTTGCGAAGCACGGCGGGTTGGGGTCATACTGGTTGAGCCTGAGCTGGTTGCGGTGGATGCATTGCCCGCTTGGCCCACGGGCGATCCATCCGCCGCGGCTTCGGCCTTTGTTGAACGCCTGAGGAGTGTCTGCGCTCACCTCGGCACGACGTCCGCGCCAAAGTTGGCACGTTTCGATTTCGACGCGGAAATATTCGGCGCGACCTTGGCTCACCGCGTCCTGGACGCCCGCATCCTGAGCGTCATCGATGCGATCAAATTCGATCCTTGCGGCCAAACGTCTGGACAAGCCTGCGCACAGAGCGTGCACTTGTCCTTGTCGCGCTTCGTGCACCTGTTCAAGTCTGAAGTTGGGGTGCCCTTCCGCCGCTATCGCTCCTGGCGGCGCGCGCGACATCTCTTGCATCACGCAAACAGCGACTCCTCGCTCGTCAATATCGCACTGGCCGCCGGCTACCCCGACTCAACCCACTTCAGCCATTCGATTCGTCAAGCCTTCGGCTTGACGCCACGAGACATCCTGGCCGGCTCGAGACGGCTTGCGGTGCACGCCGCAACGCACGCGAGCTAGCGCCTACAGGGCGGCCGCGACGGTCACACCTTCCGAAATCGCGCGCGTCGCATCGAGTTCAGCGGCATGGCGGGCCCCGCCGATCAGGCTGACCTCGATGCCTTGCGACTGCAAGTCGCCCAGAAGGGTGCGTTGAGACTCCTGCCCCGCGCACACCACAATGGTGTCGACCGCCAGCGTGCGCGCCTCGCCGCGCACCCGCACATGCAGCCCTGCATCGTCGATGCGCTCGTAAGTCACCCCAGCGAGCAGATGAACGCCGCGGCGCGCCATCAAGGCTCGGCGAATCCACCCGGTCGTCTTGGCCAACCCTTTGCCGAGGGTCTCGTCCTTGCGCTGCAGCAACCACACCTCGCGCGGCGACCAGGGCGCGGCGGGAGGCACCAGTCCGCCGCGGTGACTCACGCTCTTGTCGATACCCCAGGCGGCGCAGAAGCGCTCCACATCGTTGTCGCCCGGCACCTCTTCGTGCGTGAGCAGTTCGGCCACGTCGAAGCCGATGCCGCCGGCACCGACGATGGCTACGCGGGCTCCGGCGGCGCGGCGTCCCGCGATCACATCGGCATAGGTGGCCACCATGGGGTGCTCGATACCCGGGATGTCGGGAAGCCGGGGCGTGGCGCCTGTTGCCAACACCACATGATCGAATTTGCCTGTTCGCAACTGAGCGACATCTACTACGCGCCCAAGCTGGACCTGCACACCCGCGCGTTTCAGGCGCGTGCCGAAGTGCTGTACGGTTGCCTCGTACTCCTCTTTGCCAGGTACACGGCTGGCGAGGTTGAACTGCCCGCCGAGAGAGGGCGCCGCTTCGAACAGAGTCACGTCGTGCCCGCGCTCGCCGGCTGTCGCGGCGCATGCAAGGCCGCCGGGCCCCGCGCCGACCACTGCAATGCGGCGCGGCCGGGTTGTCGTCTCGATCACAAGTTCCGTTTCCCGGCAGGCGGCCGGGTTCACCATGCAGCCGGTCAGTCGGCCCGAGAAGGCTTCGTCCAGGCAGCCCTGATTGCAAGCGATGCAAGTGTTGATCCCGCCTGCATTCCCGTCGCGCGCCTTTTGCACGAAGTCTGGGTCCGCCAGCAGCGGGCGGGCCATCGAGACCAGGTCGGCATCGCCGCGTGCAAGGATCTCTTCCGCGAGCGCGGGGTCGTTGATCCGGTTGCTGGCCACGACTGGCACGCGCAAGACCGACTTCAACCGCGCTGTAAGCGAAACGAACGCCGCTCTGGGCACGACAGTGGCAATGGTGGGAATCCGCGCCTCGTGCCAGCCGACGTAGGGGTTAATGATGGACACGCCCTCGGCTTCGACGGCACGGGCGAGCATCACCACCTCATCCCACGTACTGCCGCCCTCGACCAGGTCCAGCATCGACAGGCGGTAGATGATGATGAAACCCGGCTGTGTTGCCTTCTTGACCCGGCGCACGGCTTCAATGGCGAAACGCATCCGCTTCTCTGCGGTTCCGCCCCACTCGTCGGTGCGGTGGTTGGTCCGCGGCGCTACGAACTGGTTGATGAGGTAGCCCTCGGCGCCCATCACCTCCACCCCGTCGTAGCCAACGCTCTGGGCCAGTTGCGCGGCGCGCGCATAGTCATCCAGGGTTCGTTCGATGTCCTCAATGCTCATTTCGCGCGGCGTGGCGGGAGAGATCGGGGATTTCAAGGCCGATGGCGCGACACCTTGCGCATGCCGAGCGTAACGGCCGGCATGCAGCAGTTGCATCGCGATCAGCGCGCCGTGGGCGTGCACGGCCTGCGTGATTTCGCGGTGGGGCGCCGCGTCCTCCGGTGTGGCCAACGTGCGCATACCTTCCCAGGTGTTGCCTTCCACATTGGGCGACAGGCCGCCAACGACGATCAGTGCGGCGCCACCGCGGGCCCGGGCCGCATAGAAAGCGGCCATCCGGCGAAAGCCGTCGGGGGTTTCTTCCAGGCCCGTGTGCATGGAGCCCATCAGCACCCGGCATCGCAGCTCAGGCGTCCCGGGCGCGGCATGAGGCAGTTTCAAAGGCGAAAGGAGGGTCGGATAGAGGGAGGATGTCATGGCCCCGAGGATGCACGGCAGACCCCTGCCCGTCTTGCGGCGATTGGCTGTCCCCTCTCAGGGCGCGATGTAGTCGGTGACCGGCATCCACTTGCCGTTCTTCAGCTGCGAAAGGCGGATCGCCTCGGAGCCGAGGTGCTTCGTCCTGGAGAAGGTCATCGTGTCGAAGCCAAGCTTGTCACCCGGGAAGCTGCTGCTTTCCATCGCCTGGATGAAGCCTTTCGTAGTGAGGTTGGGGCCCGCTTTTTCAGCGGCCTTGATCGTCCAGTCCATCATCGCGTAGCCCATCACCGCGAACTGCCCCGGTTCTTCCTTGTATTTGGCGACATAGGCCGCGTACCAGTCGCGCGCGGCCTGGGACCCTTCGTCGGCATACGGCTGCGTCGCCGAATGGGAGGCGTACAGGCCCTCGGTCACGGCACCACCGAGCTTGGGGAGCAGGTGGCTGTAGGCAGCGGAGGCGGTGACGAACTGCGGGGCGAATCCGCTCTTCCTGGCTACGCTCATCGTGCCTACCGTCTCGCGCAATGTCGTGCCGAGAATGACGGTGTCGCAGTTCGCCGCCTTCAGGCGAGCCACCTGCAAGGAAAAGTCGGGGGCGCCTCGCTTGTACGTGGTGCGCTAGGCAACGGTCTTGCCCACCTGCTTCATCCCGGAATCCACACCAGACATCAACTCGGAACCGAGGTCGTCGTCCTGCACCAGTGAGCATCACTTCCGGTCCGCCTTGGTCGCATTCAAGGACTTGACAATGGCGCTTCCCTGCTGGAAGTACGGCACCGCGAGGGCGAATTTCATCTCCGGCGGGTCGTACAGGCCTCGTGCGGATCCCAGCGGGAACAGGTTGATCACGCCCGCATTCATGAACACCTGCTGAGTGGTCTGGTTCCCATGGAACCTGCGACCGCGAAGATCTTGTCGCTCTGAGCCAGCTTTTGCGCCGCCAGCATCGCCTTCTTGGTGTCGTAGCCCGAGTCTTCCGCCAGCAGACGGATCTTCTTGCGGCCGTTCACGCCACCGGCGGCGTTCAATTCCTCGAGCCGCATGTTCATGCCGTTGAGGGCTTCCTTGCTGTAAGCGGCAAGCGGCCCCGAGAGGTCCTGGATCGTGCCGATCAGGATCTCGTTCCTGGTGACTCCCTAGTCGCCGAAACTGCACAGCGGCAGGACGGCGAGGCCGAGCATCGCGAGCCTTTGAATGCCTTGCGTCCTCATGCTTGTCTCCTTGTTGAATCTCGTTGGTGGTGCGATTCACTGTAGGCAGTCCGAACCGGACTGGCTTGCGCCGACTGCCTACCTCGACCGCCCGCCACAGCGAGAAAACGCAAGACCGCAGCTCACGGCGCCGTGAACAATGAACCCTTTCCTTTCGGGCCCGAACCATGACTCTCCTCGAAGCACCGCCGCAGACCCTCACCGGCACGCTCGCGCAGGCCGCCCGCAAGCGGGGCTCGGCCACCTTCCTCATCGACGGTGACGTGGGGCTGAGCTATGCCGAACTCGAAGCCGCGTCGGTACGGCTCGCCGCCGGGCTCGGGCGCCTGGGTATCGGGCGGGGAGACCGCGTCGCCCTGCTTTCGCTGAACCGACCCGAATGGGTCGTGCTGTTCTTCGCGTGTGCACGCATCGGTGCCGTCGCCGTCGGCATGAGCCCGCGTTACCGGGCCGCGGAACTGGGCTACATCCTGCGCGACAGCCAGGTGAAGGCGGTCGCGACCATCGACAGCCACGAAGGTTGCGATTTCCGGGCACTTTTCGAGCAGCTGGCCGCCGATGCACCCTCACTTGAACACCTGATTCTCTTGCCCGGCGCGGCGGCCGGCGGCCAAGCCGGACGCCTGCGGCACACCCCGTACGCCCAGCTGGACGCGCCTTCGCCTTCCGGGGAGTTGAGTTCGATCGAAGCATCCCTGGGTGCAAGCGATCCGGCAATGGTGATCTACACGTCCGGAACCACCGGCAGGCCCAAGGGGGCGTGCCTGACCCACGGCAGCATGCTGGCTTCGGCCGCCGCCCAGGCCGCCCATATCAAAGTCACCCAGGACGATCTCCTGCCGTTGCCCTTGCCGCTGAATCACGTCGGCGGCATCACGTGCGGCGTGCTCGCCTTGCTGCTGGGGGGAGGACGCATCGCCCTGCTGCCCGAATTCAAGCCCGCGACCATGCTGGAGTGCGTCAGGCGTCACCGCCCGACCTTGCTCGCGGGCGTGCCGACGATCATGACGCTGATCCTCATGCACTCGCAAGGCGGGGACGTCGACTTCTCGAGCGTCCGCCTCGCGTTCATCGGCGGCTCCTCGGTGGAGCCCTCGCTGCTGGAGCAGATGCGCCAGCGCATGCCCGGTGCCACACTCATGAACCTGTACGGACTGTCGGAAACGTCCGGAGCCATCGTGCTCACCCCCTGGGACACGAGCGACGAGGACCTGGTGGGCAGCATCGGCGCCCCGATCGGCAATGCGGAACTGCGCGTGGTGCTGCCCGGCAGTGACCAGGACGTGGCCGCGGGCGAGGTAGGGGAAATCTGTTTTCGCGGCTGCGGCGTCGTCGCCAGCTACGTCGGAGCTGCGCACACCGGCGAAGCCTTCCTGCCGGGCGGCTGGCTGCGCACCGGCGATCTCGGCCGGGTCGACGCACGAGGCGTCATCACGCTGTGCGGGCGGGCCAAGGACATGTACATCCAGGGTGGATTCAACGTCTATCCTGCGGAGGTGGAGGCACACATCGCGCGGCACCGCGACGTGCTGATGGTGGCCGGCATCGGCGTGCCCGATCCGGTGCTGGGGGAGATCGGCCACTACTTCGTTGTCCGCAGACCGGGCGCGCAGGTCACCGAGGATGCGCTGCGCGCCTGGTGTGCCGATGAGCTTTCCGACTACAAGGTTCCGCGTCGCATCGAGTTCCGGGACGAGCTGCCGCTCACGCCCGCAGGCAAGATCCACAAAGCCGCGCTGCGCGAGGCGCAGCACGGCGCGGGCACCCGCTGAGCAATCTAGGGGCACTTCGCTGCAAACTCGGGCAAACCCGGATCAAGCAAGCGGAGGTTAGCCAGCTTACGCAAGAACCGGGCGGGCGCTGCAGCCTATCCTTACGGCTCGAACCTGCGGATGGCGGGCCCTGAATGGCAAATAGAAGATCGGAAGCGATGTGCGATTCCGACCTCCTGGAGACTTTGATGACCTTCTCGAACGACGTGTTCGTGCCCCGCCGCTGCAGCAGCGCAGAGCGGATGATGTGGATCACGCCGGACCGCATCTTTTATGCCGGCCTGCTCGGAGCACCCGCGCTGCACACGAAGGGCGCCATCATCGTCTACATCGCCATCGAAGGCCGGCTGAAGGTGCGCATCGCTGGCGGTGATTGGCAATCTGCAGAAGTCGCAGTGGTCCAGCCCTTCGTGCCTTACGAAGTCGCATGCGAAGGACGCCACGCGCTGGACATCCTGATCGAGCCCGAGACCGTGAACTTGGACCGCCTTCCGCCGCTCTTGCGCGCGTGCGGTGCCGTCGACGCGCCCGAGTTCGCCGCTCGCGTGCGAGCCACGCATCAGCAGATGGTGCGCGCCGGGAGCACGCTGGACCTGCGCCCGGCGGACTTCGACAACATCTTTTTCGGCCAGCCGCTGCCGTCGCGCGCGCTGGACACCCGCATCGCCGCGGTCCTCGAAAGCATCAAGAACAACCCCTCGACGGTTGCCGCGGCGGAGCAGTGCGCCACGCAGGCGCGGCTCTCGTTCTCGCGGTTCTTGCACCTTTTCAAGGAACAGGTCGGCGCCCCCTTCCGCAGCGTACGCACCTGGAAACGCGCACGCAGCCTGCTGCACCACGTGAACAGCGACAGCCGCCTGGTGTACGTGGCGCTGGACATCGGCTATCCGGACTCCACGCATTTCAGCCACTCGATCCGGCAGACCTATGGGCTGAAGCCGAAGGACATCTTCGCCGGCTCCCGCAAGCTGCGAATCATCACGCAGCAGCCCGTTAGCTCCGCGACGATGCCGAACTAGCCAGTTCGCGCAAGACGCATTCGCCGGCCCCGGCGACGATGCAGTCCATGATTGACGACCTTCGCGGCAACACCGCGGTGCTCCCATGAAAGACCTGGCTGCAGACCTGCTCGCCGAATACCGGGCGTTGTCCAACCTGTGCGCAGAGCTCACGCCCGAGCAATGGCGCGCGAAAACCGATTTTTACGGCTGGACGCCATGGGACGAGATCGCGCACCTGCTTTACTTCGACGAAACGGGGCTGCAGTCGGTGCACGATGCGGCACGCTTCGAAGCGGACAAGAGGGCTCTGAGCAGCGAACTCGCGACCGGCCAGGAGATGAGCGCCATCGCCCGGCGCCGGTACGGCCACCTGGACGGCCCGGCGCTGCTCGCGACCTGGCGCCAGCGGCACGAGGCGCTCGTTCAGGCTCTGACGGGAATGGACCCCAAAGCGCGTCTGTCTTGGTACGGCCCAACGATGAGCGCCCGTTCCTTCGCGACCGCACGGCTCATGGAAACCTGGGCGCATGGCCAGGACGTCTGGGACATGCTGGGCCGCGAGCGTCCGCCCGGCCCCGGGCTGCGGCACATCACGCACCTGGGCGTCACGACCTATGGCTGGACCTTCGGCAATCGCAAGCTGCCGGTGCCCCAGCCCATGCCGTTCCTGGAGCTGCAAGCGCCGGACGGCAGCAACTGGACCTGGGGCGAGCCGTCGGCGCAGCACTACGTCCGGGGACCGGCACTGGACTTCGCGCTGCTGGTGACACAGCGCCGCAATCGCGCGGACACGCTGCTGCAATGGGCGGGCGATTCCGCCGATCAATGGACGCGGATGGCGCAGTGCTTCGCCGGCGAACCCGCCGACGGACCCGCACCGGGTGCCCGTGCCACTCGCGAGTGAACCTGCCGACTCCGGCGAAGGGTCCGAGCTGACGCTGGGCCTGGCGCCCCGCATCGCGCCGATGCTGGCCCGGCGCACGGATGGCCTCGCCGAGCGGACGCCGGCGGATCTCACGTTCGGAAATCTCTGGATGTTCCGCGGCGCGCACCACTGGCGATGGCATGACGGCAAGTGGCCATGCATCAGCGGGCTCGCCTACGATGGCCAGCGTCTCGCACTTCCCTTGTTTGACGTGCGCGAGGCGTCCCTCGACGAGCTGAGCGCCATCGTGAGCCGACATGGTGGGCTCTTCCCTCTATCCGAGCGCGAGGCTGAAGCACTGGCGTCTTCGCCTTTCGAACTCAAGGCCTGCCGGGATGACGCGGACTACATCTACCCGGCGGAGCAGTTTCGTGTCTACCGCGGCCGGGCGCTGCAGAAAAAAGCCAACCTGATGGCACAGCTGCGGACAGCGCATCGACTGGAAGTCGAGCTGTATGGCGCCCACTTGCGCGATCAGGCTCTCGAAGTGCTGGATGGCTGGATGCGCGACAAGGGCAAGGCGCCGGGCGATGCCGACGATGCGGCCTGCCGAGACGCCCTCTCGCTCGCACCGGAACTGCGTCTGGATGGGTTCATTCACTGGGCCGACGGCGAGCCTGCCGGGTTCTTGCTGGCCGAGGAACTGCAACCCGGCGTGTGGGTGATCCGGTTCGCCAAGGGACTGGTGCGCTTCAAGGGGATCGCCCAATACATGTTCCACCACTTCGCGTGCCGGAGCGACCGGCAGGTGGACTGGCTCAATTTCGAGCAAGACCTCGGCCTGGTCAGTTTCCGCCACACCAAACTGAGCTATCGGCCGGCCATCCTGCTGCCGAAGTGGCGTCTCATGCCCCGCAACGGAAACTGATTCGCGCGCGTCACGAAAGCCATCAGCCACTTCGCGCAAGACCCTGCGCGGCACTAGGGCGGATCATTGCCGAGATAGAGCCGGACACGGCCGAAGGAATTACCCGATGAGCCAGGAGTCACCCCCCGAAGCGGAGGTTCTGCATGAACGACGGGACCGTTCGTTCTGGATCACCATCAACCGGCCCGAGAAGCGCAACGCCGTCCATGCGGGAGTGATCGCCGGCATTCGCGAAGGCTTGCGCCTGGCGCATTCCAACCCCGACGTGCGAGCCGTGATCCTCACAGCCGCCGGCGAGAAGGCATTTTGCGCAGGTGGTGATCTGCAGCCCGGAAAAGCATTTGCGTTCGACTTTTCGCGCCCGAGCGTCGACTATGCGGACCTGCTGCGCGAAGCGCAGAACGCGACGTTGCCCATCGTGGTCCGGGTGAACGGGACCTGCATGGCGGGGGGCATGGGGCTGCTGTGCATGGCGGACATGGCAGTGGCAGCCGACCACGCTCTCTTCGGCTTGCCTGAGGTGAAGCTAGGCCTCTTCCCGATGCAGGTCCTCAGCCTGCTCCAGGACCTGGTGCCGCGGCGCATCGTCCGCGAGTGGGCCTTGACGGGAGAACCCTTCTCCGCGGAAGAAGCACTGCGGGTGGGACTGGTCAACCACGTCGTTCCGGCCGCGGATCTCGACTCGAAGACGCAATGGCTGATCGACCGGCTCGTGGACATGTCGCCCACCGCGATTCGCCGCGGCAAGTACGCGATGCGCGCGATCTCCGCGATGTCTTTCGATCAGGCGATCGCCTATACCGAAAGCCAGATCGCCGTGATGCCGATGACCGAGGACGCGCGCGAGGGCATGGCAGCGTTCAACGAAAAGCGCAAGCCGGTGTGGACCGGACGCTGACGAAGTGGCTTTCGAACCCTCTTCCAAAGTGCAGGAACTGCAGCGCCGCCTCACGGCGTTCATGGACGAATACGTCCACCCCAACGAGAAACGACTGTACGAGGAAGCGGAGGAGCTCGGCCCCTGGAAGGTCTATCCGGTCATCGAGGACCTCAAGCCCAGGGCGCGCTCCGCGGGCCTTTGGAACCTGTTCCTGCCCGAATCGGAACACGGGGGAGGACTGACCAACCTGGAGTATGCGCCGCTGTGCGAGATCATGGGCCGCTCGTTCCTCGCGCCGGAGGTGTTACTGCTCGGCGCCGGACACCGGGAACATGGAAGTGCTGGCCCGCTACGGGACGCCCGAGCACCAGGACCGATGGCTCAAGCCCCTCCTCGCAGGCGAGATCCGCTCGTGCTTCGCGATGACGCAGCCCAAGGTGGCTTCCAGTGAAGCGACCAACATCGAGTCCTCCATCGTTCGCGACGGCGACGACTACGTGATCAACGGGCACAAGTGGTACACGACCAATGCCACCGACCCGCGCTGCGAGATCGCGATCTTCATGGGAAAGACCGACCCCGGCAACGCGGATCGGCACCAGCAGCAATCCATGATCCTGGTGCCCATGAAAACGCCGGGCGTCAAGGTGCTGCGCCCGCTTCCGGTGTTCGGCTACTACGGCGTGCCGGACCGCGCCTCCGAAGTGCTCTTCGAGGATGTTCGCGTGCCGGCTTCCAATATGCTGCTGGGCGAAGGTCGCGGATTCGAGATCGCCCAAGGCCGGCTCGGGCCGGGACGCATCCACCACTGCATGCGCCAGATCGGCCTGGCCGAGCGCGCGCTGGAAGACATGTGCCGGCGCTCGCTAGCGCGGGTTGCATTCGGCAAGCCGGTCGCGCAGCAAGGTGTGACCGTCGAGCGAATCGCCCAGGCGCGCATCATGATCGAGCAGGCGCGCCTCCTGACCTTGAACGCTGCCGACCGCATGGACTCGGTGGGCAACAAGTTGGCGAAAGTGGAGATCGCGATGATCAAGGTCGCCGTCCCCGGCATGGCGGCCCAGGTGATCGACTGGGCCATCCAGGCGCATGGCGGCGGGGGCACCAGCAACGACTTCATCCTGGCGCGCGGCTACGCCATGTCGCGGGTGCTGCGCCTGGCCGACGGCCCGGACGAAGTGCACCGCAACCAGATCGGCAAGCTGGAATTGCAGAAATACCGGACGTCGGCGTAGAGAAGAAGACCCGCCATGGGTTTTGGGCGGACTGGTCGCGGCCACTGCGCGCAAGACCTGCTCCGCGAGCCGTTGCACCATTGGGCAATGGACGACATAGCTTCCCTGCTTGCCAACAACCGTGCGTGGGCCGATCGCATGGTCTCCTGCGATCCGCACTACTTCGAGCGTTTGGCGAAGCTCCAGACGCCGCGCTATCTCTGGATCGGCTGCTCGGACAGCCGCGTCCCGGCCAACCAGATCATCGGCCTCGCTCCCGGTGAGGTTTTCGTGCACCGGAACGTGGCCAACCTTGTTGTGCATACCGACCTCAACTGTCTGTCGGTCGTGCAGTTCGCCGTGGACGAGCTGAAGGTCAGCCACGTGGTGGTGGTCGGGCATTACGGCTGCGGCGGCGTGAAAGCCGTGCTTGGCGCTCGCAGTGTGGGCCTCGCCGACCACTGGTTGAGGCACCTCGAAGACTTGCGTCAGGTTCACCATCGCCGCTTGGGGAAGCTTTCCGACGACGATGCGCGTGCGGACAAGCTGTCCGAGCTCAACGTCGTCGAGCAGGTTTGCCACGTGGCGCAGCTGCCGACTCTGAAAGCAGCATGGGCCCGGGGCCAGGCGATTGCCGTGCATGGGCTCGTGTATGGCGTGGGCGACGGCATTCTTCGCCACCTCGGCGCGACCGTCGAAGGCACGGTCGATCTTCGCGAGTGGCGTCGCAAGGCACTGCTGGAGCTGTGGCGCACTTCGCGGGCTACTGCTGAGCTGCATAGCCATTCTGCGCAAGACCCCGTCCACCGATCGGTGGAATCATGCACGCCACATCCTTTTGCGCCATGAAAACAATCCACGACAAGACACTTTTGATCACCGTAGCGGGCCGCAGCATCGGCAAAGCCATTGTGGCCAACCCCGCGATCACCCCGGATTTCGACTACTTCGTGGAGGCCTGACATGGCAGACAAGATCGTGCGCATTGGAGGCGCATCGGGCTTCTGGGGCGACAGCATGGTGGGCGCGCCGCAGCTGGTGGCCTCAGGGATGATCGACTACCTGGTCTTCGACTACCTCGCCGAGACCACGATGGCCGTCCTGGCCGCGTCGCGATCGAAAAAGCCGGAGATGGGCTACGCGACCGACTTCGTCGAGATCGCGATGCGGCAGGTCCTGCCGGACGTCATGAAGCGCGGCATCAAGGTCATCGCCAATGCGGGCGGCATCAACCCGCAGGGATGCGCCGATGCGCTGCAGGCGCTCGCGGCGTCCATGAACCTGAACCCGCGCATCGCGGTGGTCGAGGGCGACGACGTGAGCGGGCTGATGGGCAGCCTGCGCGAGGAGGGTGTGCGCGACATGTTCACGGGCGAGGCCCTGCCGGCGCAGGTGCTCAGCGCCAACGCGTACCTTGGTGCATTCCCAGTCGCCCGTGCGCTCGCCGCCGGGGCGGACATCGTGATCACGGGCCGGTGCGTGGACAGCGCGGTCACCTTGGGCGCGCTCATTCATGAATTCGGCTGGAAGCCCGAGGACCACGACAGGCTGGCCGGAGGCAGCCTCGCGGGGCACATCATCGAGTGCGGGTGCCAGGCGACGGGCGGCGTGTCGACGGACTGGCAACGGGTCAAGGACTGGGCGCACATCGGCTATCCCATCATCGACTGTTCGGACGATGGCAGCTTCGAATTGACCAAGGCGCCAGGCACCGGCGGGTTGATCGATCGCGCCTGCGTCATCGAGCAGATGCTCTACGAGATCGGCGATCCGGGGTCCTACCTCTTGCCTGACGTGAGCTGCGACTTTCGCGAGGTCCGAGTGCAGCAGCTCTGCGAAGATCGCGTTCGCGTCAGCGGCGCAACGGGACGTGCACCGACGGCCATGTACAAGGTGTCCGCCACGCAGATCGACGGGTATCGCTGCGCCGGGATGATGGTGATCGTCGGCATCGACGCGGCGGCGAAGGCGAGGCGAACAGGCGAAGCGATCGTCGAACGCACGCGCGGGATTCTGCTGCAATCCGGCATGCCCGACTATTCGAACGTCCAAATCGAGCTGTTCGGCTGCGAATCCCTCTACGGGGCCAACGCGCGCACACAGGCTTCACGCGAAGTGATGGTGCGCGTGGCCGTCGACCATCCCCAGAAAAAGGCGCTGGAGATTTTCGCCCGTGAGATCGCCCCTGCCGGCACCTCCTGGTCACCGGGAACGACCATGCCCTCAGGCGGGCGGCCCTCGCCGTCCCCGCTGATCAAGCCCTTCTCTTTCCTGCTCGACAAGGCCCGTGTGGCGGTACGCGTCCGCATGGGCGGAGAAACTTCCGTGCCCGACCTGTCCATGGGCAGCAGGGCCGCAACGCAAGCCTTGCAACTGGCGCCCCCGTCCGGGTGGACCGATCCGGATGGAGAGCCGTTGCTGGAAGTGCCTCTGGTACTGCTCGCCCAGGCGCGCAGCGGCGACAAGGGGAACATCTCGAACATCGGCGTCATCGCCCGCCAGCCGGAGTGGCTGCCTCTCCTGTGGGCGCGTCTCACGCCGGAAGCTGTAGGGACATACTTCGCCCACATGGTCCAAGGACGGGTGGAGCGCTTCCACCTGCCGGGCACCGATTCCTTGAACCTGCTGCTGTACGACGCCCTGGCGGGCGGTGGCCCGGCCTCCGCGCGATTCGACCCGCTCGGCAAGGGGAATGCGCAGATCCTGCTGGACATGCCCATCCGTGTACCGGCCACGCTCGCGGCGCGCTTGTGGAGCGATGCCGGCTCATCCCAGGAGAAATCATGAGCGACCCCGGACGAAGCGATCTCACCTTGCTCGACGCGCTGAAGCGACACCTGCATGACCGGTCCGACCGGACTGCATACCGCTGGGGCACGCGGACGTGGACCTTCGGCGAACTCGAACGGGATACGAACCGAATCGCCAACGCACTGGCCGCACAAGGCGTGCGCCTTGGAGACCGCATCGCCCTGCTCACGAAACATCATGTTCCGTGCATGCTGCTCACGCTGGGTGCGCTGAAAGTGGGCGCTGTTTGCATGCCAGTGAACTGGCGGCTCGCTCCCGCGGAAGCCGAGTACGTGATCGGCCACGGCCAGGCTCGGCTTCTGTTGGTCGACGAAAGCTTCGCCGCGACTTTTCTGCCCGGCGGCGCGGCCATGTTGCCGGCAGGCTGCGCAGTGCTTTGTACGGAAAGAGCACTGGATGGTGCAACGGGCTTCGAGGACTGGTATTCCTCGCGTGCCGACGATTTCCGGTCCGTGGAGGCGGACACCGACGATGCCGCGTTGCAGCTGTACTCGTCCGGCACGACGGGCCTACCCAAGGGCGTGGTGCTGACGCATCGCGGGCTGCTCTCGACGTCCCGGGTGGTGAGCAGCGAGTGGCACTTCGGCGCGCACGATGTGTTGGGAAATCCCCTGCCGACCTTCCACGTCGCAGGAATGACCATGTTGCTGCTGACTCTCTACACTGGCGGCATGACGTCGGCCTACTCGGAATTCGATCCGGCAGTTTTCATCGACAGCATCGGTACACAAGGGATCACGCATTCCTTCCTCGTGCCCGCCATGTTGCTCTTCATGCTGCAGTCGCCCGCGGCGACGCAAGGCGACTACCGCAAATTGAAGTTGATCGCCTACGGGGGCTCGCCTATTTCCGAGACACTCCTGCAGCAGGCCATGGACACCTTCAAGTGCGACTTCCTGCAGGTCTATGGCCTGACGGAAGTTTCCGGCCCCGCGACTTTCCTCTCGCAGGAAGATCATCGGCTCGCCTCGACAAAGCCTTCGCTCCTGCGCTCCGCCGGGAAACCCATCGGCAACTGCCGGATGCGCATCGTCGACCCGGTTTCCGGCAAGGACATGCCCGAGGGCCAGACCGGCGAGGTGTGGCACGAATCCGTGCGTAATCTCAAGGAATACTGGCGCGACCCGGAAGCGACCCGGCGCGCATTCCCCGAAGGCCGTAACGAGCGTGGGGGATGGTTACGCACCGGCGACGGCGGCTACGTCGAGGACGGCTACCTCTACATCAATGACCGGATCAAGGACATGGTGATCTCGGGCGGCGAGAACATCTATCCGGCAGAGCTCGAGAACCTCCTGATGAAGCATCCCGCCGTGTTCGACGGCGCCATCATCGGCGTGCCGGACGTGAAGTGGGGCGAGGCGGTCAAAGCCTGCGTCGTGCTCCGGCCCGGTATGCAGGCGACGCAGGGGGAGATCATCGACTGGATGCGTGAACGCCTGGCGCACTACAAGTGCCCGAAAAGCATCGACTTCGTCGACGCCCTGCCGCGCAATCCGAGCGGCAAGGTCCTGAAGCGGGTTTTGCGGGAGCCCTACTGGAAAGGGCAGCAGCGGGCGGTGGCCTGAGCGCGTACGCGCTCAGGCCGCCCCAGCCGCTAGCCTCGTTTCGCCGCGCCGTAGCGCAAGGCGCAATCCCAACCGATCTCCGCCAGCGGTTCGGCCTTGCGGCCCGTCTCGACGGCGTCGGTTGCCGCCGCGGTTCCGGCTGCGGCGCGCGCAGCGATGCCGTGCAGGATCGCAGCCATGCGAAACAGGTTGTAGGCCATGTAGAACTCCCAGTGCTCACCAGGCGAGCGGCCGGTGTCGGTTTCCCTTCAATCTGTCACTTCTGATCTTTCAATTGGCACTGATGATCCTTTCAATGTGTCATCAGTCGCGCCCCGGCGACTTTCGGATCCGTTCACACATCGGCTTCGTCGGGCTCCTGCTCTGCCGGAAGTTTGAAAATCCCTGCCGCGGCAGCCCGGTCGAGCAGCGCGAGGCTGATCGATTCCGTCTTCTCACGGATCGCCAACTCGGCCGCCTGAACCAGCAAGCTGGTGATCCTCCCGGTCAGGCCACCGCTGAACGCCATCAGCTTCTGGATCATCTCCTTCTCGCCGAACGGCGATGGCCGATGCAGCGGCAGGAGTCGGCCGAACCGACCACGAACTCGCGCAGCCCGGCACTCTGGCGCCATCTGGGCAGGGCCATCGCTTCAAAGCGCGACGCGATCTGAGGGTCCGCCTGCATCGCGTAAAGCGCCTCGCTCGTTCCCAGCGCAATGATCGGCATGCGCAACTCGTTGCTCAGGAACTTGAGCTGGTTCAGCGACTGGCGCTGTTCGCGCACGGTGCCAGCCAACAGATGGTGAACCTCGTCGACGATCATCAGTCGCGGCGGATGCCGATGCAGCAGGCGCAAGCCCAGGATCTTCAGGTCTGTGCCGCGGCGTGAGTACGGCGCTTGATGTCCTAGCCCTTGAATGATCTGTGCGTACAGCTTGTCGTCTTTGGGCCTGGACGGCATTTGCAGCCGAAGAACCTTCCTTGCTTCGACCTCGCCGTGTTCGTTGCAGATATCCGGATGGTCCCGGACGAACTTGTCGACGATCATCGTCTTGCCGATATCGCTGTCCCCATACAGCAGCATGCTGGGCATCCGCGAACACGGCGGGTGCCGCAGCAGATGCTCCATCCTCGCGAGCGCCTCGTCGCCTCGAGCGTAGGAAACCCACTTGGGCATGTACAAGCGGGTGATGCGATGCTCCTGCGCCTCGTCCAGGAAGGACCAGACCCCGTTGTGCAGATGCTCCAGGTCGTGCGCCACGTCAGTCGTCCCAGACCTCGGCCTTCGAGGGCTTCGCGGGTTGCGAGTAGTCCACCGGACCCTCTCTCGACTTTGCGTTGCCCGTCGTGGCCTGCATTGCGTCGCGGCGGCGCTGAACGTGGCGCCGTGCCGCCTTGGTCTTGGCGTTGGCTTGCTTGACCAGTTCACGTTGCTTGAGCACCGCCTCGAACATCCTGGCTTGGGCCGGCGCATTGTCGCCCTGCTCCCTCAGCTTGGCCATGGCAGCGCGCTGTTCCCACAGCGTAATGGGCGGCAGGGTCAGATCGGCATACGGGACTGGGATGTAGCTGGCGTCAGGGCCCGCCACATAGATCTTGGACAGGTTGCGCGGGTCATAGCGCACGAGTACCGACTCGCCGGGCCTGACGATCGCCGGCAGCACCGGGTCCCAGTAGCGGATGTTGAACAGATGCAGGCCGTCGCGACGCAAGGTGCGATGCTCAAAGGGCAAGAAGCTCAGGGCGAACTGCTCCGGCCGGTCAGGGAGCGCGCCAAGGCCAGCGCCGGCCTGGCGCAGCGCATCCTCCCACCCCGAGAGCGGGCTGCGGCGCATGCCCCGGTGAACGCGCTGGTGGTAGTGCTCGCAGATCTCGATGGCGAGCCAGCGCTCCAGCTCGGCCATGGTCAACGCGGACTCGGCTTCGGCGGGGTAGGCGCCCTTGTCTGCCGGGTTCGAGCCCGTGGTGCCGGGCAGCAAGTGGACCCGACCCATGATTGTGCCGATCAGGCGTTCGATATGGCCGCCGTAGTGCGGTGTGGCCACTGGCCGCAAGATCAGGGCGATGCCATGCTCATCGCATCCCCGACGCAAAGCTGTACTCGTGAAGTCGGCGCCGTTGTCCGCGTGGACCGCACGCGGCATCCCCCAGACGGGCCAGGCACAAGTCATCGCTCTCACTCGCAGCCACGGCTCTTTGGGTAGCACCCCTGGGCCAAGCACAGGGTCACCGAGGTCGAGGACGGCGCCTCCAGCGACACGTAGAAACCCGTTACGACCCGCGTGGCCACGTCGATGGCCAAGGTCAACCAGGGCCTCCCGATCGGCAGGCGGTGGGTCTCGTCGACAACGATCGCATCGACTCGGGTGTGGTCGATTTGCACAACCTCGAGCGCGCGGTCGACCCTGTAGTTCCCCGGCACCGGGTCGTACAGCGACAGATTGAAGGGAAACCGACACCCGCTGTGTACCTCGATCTCTTCGTTGTATCCCGCAGAGGCGCTGCGGCCAAACCGGCTATCGCCGACTTTGCAGCGGTGTTGAAACAGGCCGCGGCGCGATCAGATCAGGTCAGTGCAAATGGAGCGCAGCCACGTGCAAAGGTCGAGGTGAAGCGTCTCAAGCCAACGCTTGCGCGACGTAGCCGAGCCGCTGGCTGACCTGCGCCGCGCTCTCGCGCAGCGTCCTGGCGTTCGGCCCTTCGGGGCGCACATCAAAGCTGTCGGAAACGCCGATGGCGACGATGACCGCCGGTACATGGCCTGACGCATCGAAGATCGGCGCGGCCACCGCACTCACACCCTGCAACAGCGAGTTGCGCACCCAAGTGCATCGATGGGTGCGGTATCCATCGAGCATGGCGTCGACGGCGCGTCGGTCCGGAAACTGCCGCCGCTGCTCGTCGGTCGCGCTCGCCAGTTCCTGGACGATGAGCGAGTCGATCAGGTCGGACTTGTGAAAGGCGGCGAATGCGAGCCCCGTTGCGGACCAGAGTACCGGAACGATGGAGCCGACGCGCGCATTGATGACAATCGCTTGCACGGGCTCATCCCAGTGCACGATTACCGGCCCGTGATTGCTCATCACGGCCACGAAGCAGCTCACATTCAGCTTTTCGACCAGTTCGGCGGTTTCGGCGGCCGCCAGGCGCAATGCACCGGACTGGCGCTGCGCGGCGAGGCCCAGGAGGATGGCCTCGCTGCCCAGCACATAGCGCCCGCGGGCCAGGTCTTGCTCAACAAATCCTGCGCTGATGAGGCTTGACAAATAACGGTGCACCTTGGCGGGATGTTCCTGCACATGCGCGGCGAGCGCGCTGATGGTGGCACCGCCTCCAAGCTGACCCAGGGCCTTCAGCACCGTCATGCCGGTTTCGGCCGACTGGACCTTTTGCCCGCGCCTGCCTGCCACCTTGACGGCATCCCCTGCTGCGACCTCTGTCCCTGGCGCGGGCCCTGATTTCTTCGATTTCGTCATCGCGAGCGAGCTTACACGAGGGTCTCCGCGACTGCGGACAGCCCTTTTGGCATCGTCAGCATAGGGTTTCCACCGGGGTGCATCCAGGTTTTTACTGAACACAATCCGCCTCAAGCCACTTTCGTAACTGAGTTACGCTATTCATAAAATTGAGGTTTGATCGTTATGTTCCTGAAAAATGCCTGGTACATCGCCGCCTGGTCGCACGAGATCAGCCGCAACTTGACCCAACGCTGGATTGCAGGCGAGCCGGTCGTCTTGTTTCGCAAGGAAGCGGGCGAGGTCGCGGCACTCGAGGACCGATGCCCTCATCGCCGAGCGGCGCTTTCCATGGGCAAGCTGATCGGCGATACGGTGCAGTGCGGCTACCACGGCGTTCAGCTCGACTGCTCCGGTGCATGTGTGCGCATTCCCGGCCAGTCGACCATCCCGCCGTCCATGCGTACCCGTGCGTTCCCGGTTGTTGAGAAATGGCAATGGGTGTGGGTTTGGCTGGGCGACCCTGCGGCGGCCGACGAAGCGTTGATTCCGGATTTCCGTTGGAACGACGAGCCGGGCTGGGTCTCGACTGGCGGCACGATCGACGTCAAGGCGAACTACCAGCTTCTGACCGACAACCTGCTGGACCTGACGCATGAAACCTACGTCCACGCCCAGACGATCGGCAACAACGCCATCGTCGAATGGCCGATGACACATCGCACCGAGGGCAGCGAGGTGCATGTGCAGCGCATCATGCGAGACACGCCGCCGCCGCCGCTGTTTGCCAAGGTGCGCGGCACCGACGAGAACATTGATCGCTGGCAGACGATCCGCTTCCAGGTACCGGCCAATGTTTCCATTGACGCGCGCGGCTACCCGGCCGGAAGCGAAGACCTGGACAAGGCACTGCGCTGGTTCTCGATCAATTCGATCACGCCGGTGGACGACAAGAGCTGCCGTTACTACTGGACGATCACGCGGTGCTTCGCGCAGGACGACGAGGCGCTCACCGAGCTGATTCACAAGTCCATCTATGCGACCTTCATGGAGGACGTCGAGATACTCGAACAGCAGCAGCTGATGATCCAGACCGATCGCCCGGATCGCCAGGAGATCGGCGTGCGCGCAGACGCCGGTTCGATCGCCGCTCGCCGGGTCCTCGACCGCCTGATCCGCGCGGAAAGTTCTTCCCTTGCGACCCAGGCGCGGCAGCCGGCCAGGGCGCCGAGCGCATAGGCCGGCTCGACGCCAGAGGCCCAACCCCACGGTAACAAAGAAGGAGACATATGACACTCGCATCGTTGATCAAGGCCGGCGCTGCCGCTGCCGCCCTGCTCGCAAGCATCGCCGCCCCGGCGCAGGAGGTGCGCATCGGCCTTCTCACAACCCTCACAGGCCCGCTCGCGCCGCTGGGACAGCATGTGCGCGACGGCTTCAATCTCGCGGTCGACGAAGAAGGCGGCAAGCTAGGAGGGTTCGCGACGAAAGTGATCGTGGAGGACGACCAGTTGCGCCCCGACGTCGCAGTGCAGCTCGCCACCAAGCTGGCTGAGCGCGACAAGATCCAGATCCTCACAGGCGTGATCTTCTCCAATGTGGCGATGGCCGCGTTGAAGCCCTCGGTGGAGAACAAGGTGTTCTTCATCAGTCCCAACGCCGGGCCATCGCAACTCGCCGGCAAGCAATGCTCGCCCTGGTTCTACGCCACCGCCTGGCAGAACGACCAGCCGCACGAGGCCATGGGCGCGCATCTCCAAGCCACGGGCGTGAAGAAGGTCTACCTTGTCGCACCGAACTACAACGCCGGCAAGGACGCCCTGCGCGGCTTCAAGTCTGCATACAAGGGCGAAGTCGTCGGGGAGTCCTATCCCGGGATGAACCAGCTGGATTTCGCGGCCGAAATCTCCCAGATCCGGGCCGCCAAACCGGATGCCATTTACGTTTTCCTGTCTGGCGGCATGGGGGTGAATTTCACCAAGCAGTATGCGCAGGCCAGGCTGGTGGGTGAAATTCCGATGTACTCGGCCTTCACGATCGATGCGATCACGCTGCCAGCGGTGGGCGAGGCCGCGGTGGGTACTTTCCAGAGCAACCTGTGGAACGCCGACCTCAAGCTGCCAGCCAACCAAAAGTTCGTGGCCGCGTTCCAGAAGAAGTATGGCTACCTTCCGTCGAACTACGCTGCGCAATCTTATGACTCGGCCCGCCTCATTGGTGCGGCGCTGAAGCTATCGGGCGGTCAGCTGACCGACAAGAAGGCTTTTGCAGGTGCGCTTCGCGCTGCGAAGTTCGAGTCGGTGCGCGGCGCGTTTTCGTTCAACACCAACAACTTTCCGATCGGCGATTTCTATTTGCTGGAGACCGTGAAGCGCGCGGACGGCAACGTGGCACAAGTCACCCGCAAGACCATCCTCAGCAACGCCAAAGATAACTACTTTGGCGAATGCAAGATGGCAGCGCTCTGAGCGGCAACGCGGAAAGAACTGCCGTGGCCTTGACCCTCTTCCTCGAGCAACTGCTCAACGGCCTGCAGTTGGGGATGATGCTGTTCCTGATGGCCTCCGGCCTCACGCTGGTCGTGGGCATCATGAACTTCATCAATCTGGCGCACGGCACGCTTTACATGATCGGCGCCTTCCTGGCGGTGACTGTCCAGATGCTGACGGGCAACCACCTGCTGGCGGTCGGCGCGGGCATATTGGGCACGGCGTTGGTGGGCCTGGTGATCGAAGTGCTGATCGCCCAGCCGCTCTACAAGCGCGATCACCTCGACCAGGTGCTGTGCACTTTCGGGATCATCCTGTTCCTCAACGAACTGGCTCGCGTGATCTGGGGTTCGGCGCCGCTGCGCATGGATGTGCCAAAGATACTGGACGGCTCGGTCGACCTTGCGGGCATCGCGTACCCGACTTACCGGCTGACCATCATCGTGGTGAGTGCCATCGTCGCCATCGGTCTGCACCTGGTGATCACGCGCACGCGGCTCGGCATGCTGATCCGCGCCGGCGCGTCCGACCGCATGATGATCGTCGGACTGGGCGTCAACATCCAGTTCTTGTACGCGCTGGTCTTCGCAGCTGGCGCCGCGCTGGCGGCGCTGGCGGGCATCCTGGCCGCCCCGATCTACACCGTGCAGACCGGCATGGGCGACCACATCCTGATCCTCACGTTGGTCGTGATCGTGATTGGAGGGATCGGCTCCGTGCACGGCGCGTTGCTCGCTTCACTTCTGGTCGGCGTCATCGATACGGTGGGCCGCGTCACGCTTCCCGCCGGCTTCGGCAACATCCTGATCTACGTCCCCATGGCGATGATCCTTTTCTGGCGCCCCCGCGGGCTGTTCCCTGCCCATGGCTGACACACTCCTCTCCTCGGCGACCTCGGCGGCTCCAGCAGGCGACCCACGCCCGCGCAGATCAGGTCTCGTCGCAGTGCTAGTCTGCGTGGCCTTGCTCGCCGCGGTCCCCTTCATCGCGGCCATTGCGGGCGACACCTTCTACGTGCGCGTCGTCACGCGAATGATGATCTTCGCGATCATGGCGATCAGCTTGGACCTGGTACTCGGGTTCGGCGGCATGGTGTGCTTTGGCCATGCGATGTTCGTCGGTTCCGCCGCTTATGTCGTTGGCATCGCGGCCTCCCATGCTTCTTCCGGCGAACCGTTGATGATTGCCGGGTTCTCTCTTCCGGGCAGCACCAATGCCTTTGTGGTCTGGCCGCTCGCGATCGCGGTTTCGGCGCTGCTGGCCCTCGTGTTCGGCGCCATCGCACTTCGCACCAGCGGCCTGTACTTCATCATGATCACGCTCGCGTTCGCGCAGATGTTGTACTTCGTCGCCGCGTCAGCGCCTGCCTACGGCGGCATCGATGGCCTGACGCTTGAAACTGTTCCGATGCTGGGACCGATCGATACCGGCAACCGGCAACAGCTGTACTGGGTGGTGCTGGTTGCGCTGCTGGCGGTCTATTTGCTGTGCCGCCGCATCGTCGACTCGCGGTTTGGACTGGTCCTTCGCGCGAGCCGCTCCAATGCGACGCGCCTGTCGGCCGTCGGCTTCCCGCCGTATCGCTATCGCCTTGCGGCGTTCGTGATCGCCGGCGCCATCGCGGGCCTGGCTGGCGTGCTGCTCGCCAGCAGCCAGGCCTTCGTCAGCCCGGCGGACATGTCGTGGTCCCGCTCTGGCGAGCTGATCGTGATGGTGGTGCTGGGCGGAATGGCAACGCTGTACGGTCCAATCTTCGGCGCCTTCTTCTACCTGTTCGCCGAATTCGCCCTGGGCCACGTCACCGAACACTGGCAACTGGTTATGGGGCCGCTGGTGATCGTGATCGTGCTGTTCGGCAAGGGCGGCCTCGCCGGATTGCTGCCGGCGGGATGGCGTGGAGGAGTGCGATGAATCGCCCGCTGCTGCAGGTGCAAGGCCTGGTCAAGACTTTTGGCGGAATCAAGGCCACCGACGATCTCGACCTGGAGGTCCGGGAGGGTGAACTGCACGCGCTCATTGGCCCCAACGGCGCGGGAAAAACGACCTTCATTGCGCAGCTCTCCGGCATGCTCGAACCCACTCAGGGTCGCATCGTGTTTGACGGCGAAGATGTGACGCGACTCGACTGCGTTCAACGCGTGCGTCGGGGCATCGCGCGCTCGTTTCAGATCACCTCGCTGTGGCCGGCGCTGTCGCTGCTGGAAAACGTGATCATCGCGCTGCAAGCGCGCAATGAAGGCCATGCCTTCCGCTTCTGGGAGCGCGCGCGCGACGTTGCAACCTTGCGCGATCCTGCCATTGAACTGCTGGATCGCGTGGACCTCTCGCACAAGGCGAACCGGCTGGCCGAAACGCTGTCCCACGGGGAGCAGCGCCAGCTTGAACTGGCCGTGACGCTGGCCACCGGACCGCGTCTGCTGCTGCTGGACGAACCCATGGCTGGCATGGGGATCGACGACAGCCGGCGCATGGTGAACCTGTTGCGCGAGCTCCGTCGGCACTACACGATCCTGCTCGTCGAACACGACATGGATGCCGTGTTCGCCCTGGCCGACCGCATCAGCGTGCTGGTCTACGGCCATTGCGAAGCAACCGGAACACCGGATGACATCCGCGCGAATCCGCAGGTGCGTGCTGCCTACTTGGGCGAGGAGGCCTGATGCTTACGATCCGCAACCTGCACGCGTCGTATGGACTGAGCGAGGTGCTCTTCGGCGTCGATCTGGACATCGCCGAGGGCGAAGTGGTCGCACTGCTCGGACGCAATGGCATGGGCAAGACGACCACCGTCATGTCCACCCTCGGCCTGATGAAATCGCGTGGCGAGGTCAGCCTGCGCGGCAGGCGCATCGATGATCTGAAACCATTCAGGATCGCCCGTGCCGGCATCGGACTGGTGCCCGAAGGACGCCGCATTTTTCCCAACCTCACGGTCAAAGAGAACCTGCTCGCGACTGCAGGCAACCGGCGCGCAGCCGAGAACCCGTGGACGTTGAAGACGGTGGTCGAGTTGTTTCCCCGGTTGGGCGAGCGACTGGGCAACTATGGCAACCGGCTCTCCGGAGGCGAACAGCAGATGGTCGCCATCGCGCGCGCGCTCCTCACCAATCCACAGGTGCTGATCCTCGACGAAGCCACGGAGGGGCTGGCGCCCCTTATCCGGTTGGAAATCTGGCAGTGCCTGCGTCAGCTCAAGTCGATGGGCCAGTCGATTCTGGTCATCGATAAGAACCTCCGCAATCTGCTGGAAGTCGCCGACCGTCACTACGTGCTCGAAAAGGGGCGCGTCGTCTGGACCGGAAGTTCCGCCGAACTGACGGCCGATCTTGATGCGCAGCATCGATACCTGGGTGTCTGAAGCCATGGAAACCATAGACCTCGTCGTCGCGAGCGCATGCAACGAAACCGCACGGGTGCGCAGCTTCGTGTTCCGCCGTCCCGATGGGGGGCCGCTGCCCGTCTTCGAGGCCGGCGCGCATGTGGATGTGACCGTTGCCGGCAATGACGGCCAGCCGCTGCAGCGCTCGTACTCGCTGTGCTGTGAACCTGGCGCGCACGAGAACTGGCGACTCGGTGTGCTGCGCGAAGATTCCGGCCGTGGCGGCTCAATCGCGGTCCACCGCACCTGGCTACCCGGCACACGGGTGCGCTTCAGTGTGCCGAAGAACCAATTCCCGCTAGCCGCATCACCGCTCGCCGGCGGTGGGCATCATGTGCTCGTCGCAGGTGGCATTGGCATCACACCTCTGCTGGCGATGGCCCATGCCCTGCGCGCCACGGGCGAGGAATGGGCGCTGCACTACTGTGCACGCGCGCTGGACGACGCCGCCTTCGTCCCGGAACTCGCGCGTCTGGCCGGGGCGCGATTGCACCTGCATCTGGATGGCGGCGACCCGGGCCGGGGTCTGGACGTAGGCGGCCTCATCTCGGCCGCTCCGGCCGGCAGCCATGTCTATGTGTGCGGGCCGCGTGGACTCAACGAAGCGGTGATCGCTGCTGCGGCGACGGCCGGCTGGCCGCGCGACCGCGTGCATCATGAGTTCTTCAGTGCCGCCACGCCGGCCGCCGGCGATGGCGGATTCAAGGTGCGCCTCCAGGCGAGCGGGCGCTGCGTCGCAGTGGGCGCGAAAGAGTCCGTGCTAGATGCGCTCTTGCGCGAAGACGTTCAGCCTCTCTACGACTGCAAACGCGGCGAATGCGGCCTGTGTGCCACGACCGTCGTGAGTGGCGACATCGACCACCGGGACTACGTTCTGAGCGACGCCGACCGGACGACAGGCCGCCAGATGTGCATCTGCGTCTCTCGCGTGCGCAGCGGCGAGCTGGTGCTGGATCTCTGAAGCAAAGGAACGGGAAAAACCATGGAAGTAAAAATCGAACTCCGCGACGATCGCCTCTTGCGCGATCGCGCACTCATCGATGGCGAATGGCTTGCGTCTGAGGGAGGCATCACCTTCGACGTCAACGATCCCGCCACGGGTGGTCGCCTGGCGCGTGTCGCGCGATGCGGCATGCGCGAAACGGAGCAGGCAGTGGTGGCTGCCGACCGGGCTTTTCCGGAATGGGCCGCGCGAACAGCGAAGGAACGCGCGGGACCATTGAGGCAGTGGGCCGCGTTGATCGTCGAGAACGTAGAGGACCTGGCTGCCATTCTGACTGCCGAGCAAGGCAAGCCGTTGCAGGATGCGCGCAATGAGGTAGTCTTTGCCGCATCCTTCGTCGAGTGGTTTGCCGAGGAGGCAAAGCGTACCTATGGCGAGGTCATTCCCGGCGCGCGCCGCGACGTGACCTTCACGACCGTACAGGAACCCATCGGTGTCGCGGCCGGCATCACGCCCTGGAATCTTCCATGCGCAATGGTGACTCGCAAGGCGGCGCCAGCGCTGGCGGCCGGCTGCACGATGGTGCTCAAGCCAGCGGAAGACACGCCGCTCACTGCGCTGGCGCTGGGCGAGCTTGCACTGCGCGCCGGCATTCCGCCCGGCGTTTTCAACATCGTGCCGTCGGACCGGGCCGGCAGCCAGTCGGTGGGCGAGGTGATGACGACGCATCCTGCGGTCGGCAAGCTGAGCTTCACCGGCTCCACTGCAGTGGGCAAGAAGCTTGCGGCGGCCTGCGCCGGGACGATGAAACGCCTGTCGCTCGAACTGGGCGGAAACTCGCCTTTCATCGTTTGCGAAGACGCGGATCTCGACATCGCGGTGGAAAGCGCCGTGTTCGCCAAGTTCCGCAACGCAGGGCAGACCTGCATCGCGCCGAACCGGTTCTTCGTGCATGTGGATGTACACGAGGCCTTCGTCCGGCAGCTGACGGCGGCGATGCAGATCCTGCGGCAAGGCGATGGCCGGGAACCCGGCATGCACCTCGGCCCGCTCATCAGCGATGCGGGAGTCCGCAAGGTGAAGGCCCATGTCGCGGACGCACTCGCAAAGGGCGCACAGTTGCATGTCGGCGGTCGGCCCCTGGATGCTCCGGGCAGCTTCTACGCGCCGACGCTGCTCACGGCCGTCACCCCCGAGATGTTGATGTTCCAGGAGGAGACTTTCGGGCCCGTGGTCGGCATTGCGAGCTGGCGCGACGAGGCCGATCTGCTGCAGACGGCCAACGCGACGAGCTTCGGGCTGGCTTCCTACGTCTTCAGTCGGAGCGCCGACCGGATCCATCGTATTACGCGCAGGCTGCAGACGGGCATTGTGGGCGTGAACACTGGCGCGATTGCGACCGAGGTGGCGCCATTCGGCGGGTTCAAGGAATCCGGCATCGGACGCGAAGGCGCGCGCCAGGGCATCACCGACTTCATGGAAACCAAATTCATTTGCCAGGCGTTTGCCTGAACGGAGATTACATGGACCTGAACAACAGAAGAATCATCGTCACTGGCGCGGCCAGCGGCATCGGCCGCGCGATCGCTCTGTCGCTCGCAGCGCGCGGGGCATCGGTAGCCGCAGCGGACATCCGGGCGCCCGTTGACACGATCGAGGCGATACAGGCTGCCGGAGGGCGCGGCATTGCCATAGCCGCCGATGTCACCAGTGCGGCGCAGGTCGATGCAATGGTGGCGGACTGCATTGCGCAGTTGGGCGGGCTCGAGGGGCTGGTCAACAACGCTGGCATCTACTCGACCATCGTGCCGCGTCCGTTCGAACAGATCGATCTGGACGAATGGCGCAAGCTGTTTGAAGTGAATGTGTTCGGCTTGGCGCGCTGCTGCCAGGCAGTGGCACCGCACATGCGCGCCGCAGGCAGCGGTCGCATCGTCAACATCATTTCGGGCGTGCCCTTCAAGGGTATTCCCTTCATGCTTCACTACGTGGCGAGCAAGGGCGCCGTACTGGGCATGACACGTTCCCTCGCCAAGGAGCTCGGTCCGGCTAACATCCTTGTCAACGGGGTCGCGCCCGGTTTCACGCTGAGCGACGGGGTGATGCACAATCCGGTGCAGCTCGAGAAGCTGCGCGAGATCTCGCGCAATGCGCGCTCCCTGGCACGCGACCAGGTCGCAGAAGACGTGGTGGGCGCCGTCGGCTTCTTCATGTCCGCAGGCTCGGAGTTCATCACCGGTCAGACGCTTCTCGTGGATGGCGGCTCGCATTTCAACTGATTGCCGATATGCTGCATCGTCTGCCGCCCTTCTGGCGTCGAAGATTTTGTCGCGCGTGCTGTTGAAGTTCATAGCTGTCGCTAGTTTGCTCAGAGTTCGAGCTAGTACCGGTGGAATCGCATGTCTCGAAGACCTGGGAGCTCTCTACCTCGCTGGAGCTCAATACGTCCAATGACCTTGAGGGTTCTGTCGCGGTAACGCCGTGGCGCCCAGTAAAGCCAGGCCGCAGCGTGCCACTCAAAATGCGAGCGAGTAGAACTTCGACGCTGCGGAGGACGCTGTGCCTTCAGGGCAGTGGAGCTGCCCCTTCTTGATCATGTGCACGGTCTCGATGCCGGCAATGAGAACGCGTGCGCAGTTGAAAGACTTGAATCCCAGCATTGGCCACGCCACCGTCGAGAACAACACGAGAAGGCGCCTGAAGCTCCTCAAGCAATTCCAGGACACGGTGGCGCGCGACGTGGCCGACCTGAACCTCTACCAGCCGGTGCTCACCATCGCCAACCAGCGCGTGCACGACCATTCGCTGACGGCCGACGGCGTGGTGGCCGACGTCTGGATGGATGCGGCGAAGAAGTAGGCCCGATCGCCGTATGGGACGGCTGCCCGGGTGAAGTGCCATGCGGGGCAGTTTGGCAAGATGGACGTCCGGTGTCCAGATGGGTCCATCACTCTTACAGACAGGTGATGGGCCTGCGCGTCGTTCCTGGTGCACCTCAGGAGAAGGCGTCAACTGCAGATGCCAAACGCCATCACGTCTCTCGAGTGGCCCGGTCATGCAGCTTCGTTCAGCGCGAGTCAGGAGTGCGCACGGTCGCGCTCGGACAGGCGCAGCAGATCGAGTGCCACATCAACGATCATGTCCTCCTGGCCGCCCACCATCTTGCGTGCGCCCAGTTCGACGAGGATGTCCACGGTCTTCAGGCCGTACTTCTTCGCGGCCGCCTCGGCGTGGCGCAGGAAGCTCGAATAGACGCCCGCATAGCCGAGCGCCAGCGTCTCGCGGTCGACGCGCACCGGCCTGTCCTGCAGCGGGCGCACCAGGTCGTCGGCCGCGTCCATCAGCCGGTAGAGATCGGTGCCGTGACGCCAGCCCTGGCGCTCGGCCGCCGCGATGAACACCTCGAGCGGCGCATTGCCGGCCCCGGCGCCCATGCCGGCCAGGCTGGCATCGACGCGGTCGCAGCCCTCTTCCACCGCCACGATCGAGTTCGCCACACCAAGGCTCAGGTTGTGGTGCGCGTGGATGCCGGTTTGCGTGTCGGCGCTCAGCACGTCCTTGAACGCCCGGAACCGGTCCCGCACGTCGTCCATACCGAGCGCGCCGCCGGAATCGACGACGTAGACGCAGCTCGCGCCGTAGCTTTCCATCAGCAGCGCCTGCTCGGCCAGCTTCCTCGGCGTGGTCATGTGGCTCATCATCAGGAAGCCCACCGGATCCATGCCAAGCTCGCGCGCATATCCCAGGTGCTGGCGAGACACATCGGCCTCGGTGCAGTGGGTGGCGACGCGCACGATGCGCGCACCTGCGTCGTAGGCATTGCGCAGGTCGTGCGTGGTGCCGATGCCGGGCAGCAATAGGGTGGCGACCTTGGCGGTCCTGACCGTCTCGGCCACCGCGGCAATCCACTCGACGTCGGTGTGCGCGCCGAAGCCGTAGTTGAAGCTGGAGCCTTCCAGTCCGTCGCCGTGCGCGACCTCGATGCTGTCGACGCCGGCGGCGTCCAGTGCCGCGGCGATCGCCTTGACCTGCGCGATGCCGTACTGGTGGCGAACGGCATGGCTGCCGTCGCGCAGGGTCACGTCGCTGATGTAGAGCTTATGGGCCGGCGTCATGCAAGCTCCTTCAGGCCGCGGGCGATGCCGCTGTCGATGCGCCGCTGCGCCATCAGCTCCGCGCATGCGAGCGCGGCCGAGGTCATGATGTCGAGGTTGCCGGCATAGGCGGGCAGGTAGTGCGCCGCGCCCTCGACCTCGAGGTAGACCGAGGTCTTGAGGCCGTGCCGCAAGCCGAGCCCGGGAATGTTGAGCGGCCGGTCGGCCGGCATCGGGTCGAACTGGACGCGCTGCTTCAGGCGGTAGCCGGGCACATAAGCTTGCACGCTCGCCACCATCCGCGCGATGCTGTCTTCCACCGCCGCCTGATCGGCCGCCTCGGACAGGACGAAAACCGTGTCGCGCATGATCAGCGGCGGCTCCGCCGGATTCAGCACGATGATCGCCTTGCCGCACTCCGCCCCGCCGAGCTTCTCGATCGCGGCCCGGGTCGTTTCGGTGAACTCGTCGATGTTGGCGCGCGTGCCGGGGCCGGCGCTTCGGCTCGAGATCGATGCCACGATTTCGGCGTAGTGCACCTTGGCGACGCGCGAGACGGCAGCCACCATCGGGATGGTCGCCTGTCCCCCGCACGTCACCATGTTCATGTTGCCGGCGTCCTCCGCATCGAGGTTGATCGCCGGGATCACATAGGGGCCGATCGCAGCAGGCGTCAGGTCGATGACCTGCACGCCATGGGCCTGCAGCACCTCGTCATGGTGCCTGTGGGCAGCGGCCGAGGTGGCATCGAACACGATGTCGATGTCGCGGAACACGCCCAGCTTCACCAGCCCTTCGATGCCTTCCGCCGTGGTGGCGATGCCGAAGCGCTCGGCGCGGGCCAGGCCGTCGGAGCTCGGGTCGACGCCCACCATTGCACCCATCTCGAGGTGCTTGCCGTTGCGCATGACCTTGATCATCAAGTCGGTGCCGATGTTGCCCGGACCGATGATCGCGACCTTCAGTTTGTTCGTCACGTTGCTTCCTTCTCTCGAATATCGGACACGAGTTGTCCCCCGCGTCCCCAATGGCCTGCCGGGTATTCGTGGAGCAGGACCCGCACTGCGTCGACCGGCAATTCGAGGCTGTCCGCCATGGCACGCGAAACACTCTCTATCAGCCGGCGCTTCTTGTCGGGGCTGCGCCCCTCGATGATCTTGATCAGGGCGATGGGCATGGTTCACTCCTCGACGTGGAAGCCTGCGGTTCCGAGGCGCTCCATCTCGATCGAGACGTACTGGCCCGGCTTGATCCATTCGGCCGGCGTGGCACCGCCCGCCATCACCACCCAGCCGGCCTGCAGCGGCTCGCCCGCCGCCGCCGACAGGCGCGCGGCGGCGACCAGCGAGCGCAGCGGATGGCCGAGGATGGCGGCGGTGGAGCCGACCTGCACCACGCGGCCGTCGATGCTCAGCGTCAAGCCCAGGTTGCCGAAATCCTGCTGCGGGTCGCTCCACGTGCCGATCACGAAGCCGCTCGACGAGGCGTTGTCGGCGATCACGTCGGGCAGGCTGAACTTGAAGTCCTGGTAACGGGAGTCGATGATCTCGAGCGCCGGCGCCACGGCCTCGACCGCGGCGAGCGCCTCGACCAGCGTGGCGTCGCCGGCCAATGGCTTCTTCAGCACGAAGGCCAGTTCCGGTTCGACGCGCGGATGCACGAAGCGCGCGAACTTCAAGGGCGCACCCTCCTCCACCTGCATGCCGCTCGACAGGCGTCCCCATATGACGTCGTCGATGCCCATCTGGACCATCTTGGCGCGGCTGGTGAAGCCCATCTTCACGCCGACGCGGCGCTCGCCGCGCGCCAGGCGCCGCTGGATCGACGCGGACTGGATCGCGTAGGCATCGGCCAACGAGAGGTCGCCATGGGGGTCGATCTGCGGCACTGCCTTGGCATGGCGGGCCGCGTCGTCCAGCAGGTGTGCGAGTTCGAGGGTTTGGCTCATGTCGATTCCTTGGCAGCGGCAGCGGCTTCGAACACGGCCTTGACGTTCCCGAGGCCGTTGATGCGAGCTTCGAACACATCGCCGGCCGCGACCGGCACCATCGGGCCGAGTGCGCCCGACAGCACCAGGTCGCCGGCCCGCAAGGGCTGGCCGAGCGCGGCCATGGTGCGGGCCAGCCAGACCACCGCATTGACCGGGTGGCCCAGGCATGCCGCACCTGCACCGACCGACACCGGCTCGCCCCGGCGGCTCATGACCATGCCGCACAGCCGAAGGTCCACGTCCCTGAGAAGCCGCGGGCTTCCACCCAGGACGAAGGCACCGGACGATGCGTTGTCCGCCACCGTGTCGACGAAGCGGATGTCCCAGCCCGCGATGCGGCTGCCGACGACCTCGATCGCGGGAAGGACGTGGTCCACGGCCTTGACCACGTCTGCGTGTCCGGGGTTTGCCATGTCGAGGTCGCGGCCGAGAACGAACGCAATCTCCGCCTCGACCTTCGGCTGATCGAGCTGCTGCATGGGGATCGGTTCGGCGTCGCCGAAGCTCATGTCGTCGAAGAGGACGCCGAAATCCGGCTGATCGACGCCGAGCTGCACCTGCACGGCGCGTGCCGTCAGGCCGATCTTGCGTCCGACCACGCGGCGGCCGCCGGCCAGCCTGCGCTCGGTGTTCGTCCGCTGGATGGCGTAGGCATCCGCAGCATCCAGGCCGGGATAGCTCACTCTCAAGGGCTGCGTGTAGCGGCCGGTCCTGGCAGCGTCCCACAGGGCTGCGGCTGCTTCAGCCAGGACGGCTGGTTGGGAAGGCATGGGTTCTCCGTTGCCCGCGCGCGGCGGGCAGATTGAAATTCGGGGGTGGGGATGGCGGGCCGGCTCGTCCGCCGGCCGCGGTGCTCAGAGGGCGCGGTCCTTCAGGCCGACCTTGCCGTAGATCTCGTTCACGTGCCTCTTCACGCTTTCGGGCGTCGTGTCGTCGACCGGCATGTGCGCCCAGCCGACCTTCGCGCGCGCGTACTGGCCGATCTCCTCGTCCTGGTCGCCCGTCGCTCCGCTGATGCCGTAGGCGCCGACCATCTCGTTGCCCTTGAACACGGGCGCACAGCCACCGGAGGCCACCACCTGGCCGTTGGTGAAGACCGATGCGTTCACCAGCATCTGCGGATTGCGCTCCTTGAACCATTGCTGAATGACCAGCCCGTCGCTGAAGCGCGGGCTCATCGAGCGGAAAGCGGCGACGGTGAAGGCCTTTGCGCGCGCCGTCTCCGGCGTGATGAAGCCCGCGTCATCCATGCGCTCGAGCGCGATCAGGTGGCCTTCGGGGCCGACGATGGCGACGGAGATGGGCACGCCCATCTCGGCAGCCTTCTCGCTCACGGCAGCGATGAACTCGCGGCACTCGGTCGCGTGCAGTTTGGACATCTCGGTATTCCTTTCTGAAAAATGTGCTTCACTCACTCGGGCTTGATGCCCGTGTGCTGAACGAACTTCGACCAGCGCGCCGCCTCGCTGCGCAGGAAGCGCGACATCTCCTCGTCGCTGGTCTTGAGAACATCGATGGCCTGCGCCTTGTAGATCGCCTGGAGCTCGCTCGAATCGAGCGCCGCGTGGGCGGCGGTGCGCAGCTTCCCGATCACGCTCGACGGCGTCTGGGCCGGGGCGACGAGCCCCATCCACACCGAGGTGTCGAAACCCTTCAGCCCCAGTTCGTCGAGCGTGGGCAGATCCGGCGCGCCCGAGGTCCTGCGAGGGCTGGTGACGGCCAGCGCCACCAGCTTGTTCGCGCGCACGTGCGGCAGCACGGTCGAAGCCGGCGCGAACATGAGCTGCACCTGGCCGCCGAGCAGGTCCGTGACCGCGGGCGTGCTCCCCTTGTACGGGACGTGGACCATCTTGACGTCGGCCATCAGCGCGAACTGCTCGCCGGACAGGTGGGGCGAGGTGCCGATGCCGGACGACGCATAGGCCAGCGAGCCCGGTTTGGCCTTGGCGAGCGCGATGAGTTCGGCCACGGACGTGACCTTCAGCGAGGGGTGAACCACCAGCACGTTGGGAACGTTCCCGATGAGGGTGATGGGCTTGAATTCCTTCAGCGGATCGACTGCATTGGCGCCCGGGAATGCGGCGTTGATGACGTTGGCGATCGTGATCGCGAAGACGGTGTAGCCATCGGGCTGCGCCGTGGCCACTGCCTTGGCAGCGATGTTGCTGCCGGCGCCGGGCTTGTTGTCCACGATGAAGGGCTGGCCCAGGCGCCTGGCCATCTGCTCCAAGACGGCACGCACCGCCACGTCTGTCGCGGTGCCGGGCGGGAAGCCCACCAGCACCTTGACGGGCGAGGCCGGATAGACAGGCTGCGCTGCGGTCCATGACGGCAAGGCGGCGGCAGCCAGTGCGGGCACGGCGGCGAGGAGTTCACGGCGTTTCATGTCTCGGGTCTTTCTGTGAAGGTGCAGGCCGGGTCTCCATCGGCTTGCATGCGGTGATTAGAAGATGCAGGAGGCTATGTTTCAATCGAGACTTTCCAATCGAATGAGTGGCTGCGCTCATGAATGTGACCCTCCGCCAGCTCCGGGCCTTCGTGCTGGTCGCGCGGCTCGGCAACTTCACCCGTGCCGCACAGGCCATGCATGTCACGCAGTCGGCCCTGAGCCTGCTCGTGCGCGAACTCGAGGGTGCCATCGACAGCCGGCTGTTCGACCGCACCACGCGAGCCGTGGCCCTGACGGCCGCCGGCAGCGACTTCTTCCCGCGCGCGGAACGGGTGCTGGCCGAGCTGGAGTCGGCGCTCGCGGGCGTCGACAAGCTCGTGGCGAGGGAACGTGGACGCGTGGTGGTGGCTGCGCCGCTGGTCCTGTCCAGCACCTATCTCCCGCCGATCCTGGCGGCCTTCAGCGCGAAGTACCCCGGCATCGAGGTCGTGCTGCAGGACACGCTGCCCAACCAGGTGTTGCCGCTGGTGCGCGGCGGTGCGGCCGACGTCGGTATCGGCACCTTCGCCTCGGACGAGGCCGACATCCAGCGCACGCTGCTGTTCTCGGAAGCGATGGCGGCCGCCTTCCCGGCCGGGCATGCCTTCGCCCGCCTACAGCAACTGACCTGGGCGGATCTCGCGCAGGAGCCGGTGCTCGCATTGAGCCGCGGGAGCGTGTTCCGCGATCTCACCGAGGCAGGCTTTGCGGCGGCCGGGCTGATGCTGAAGCCCGCGAGAGAGGCCAACTATGCGGGCTCGCTCATCGGGATGGTGGACGCCGGGCTCGGCGTCGCGATCCTTCCAGGCTATGCAGTGAAGCTGGCGGACCCCGCGCGGATCGGATGGCGCCGCGTGGAGAACCCGCTGATCGACCGCGAAGTCGCGCTGGTGCAGCGCGCCGGCGTTTCGCTGTCGCACGCTGCCCAAGGCTTTGTCGACTTTATCGTCGCGCCGGCAGCGCAAGCTCCAGCACGGGCCAAGCCGGCTAGGAGCAAGGCGCTCTAGAACGCATGGCGGATGCCGAAGTCGTACCCGCTTGAAGTTCTGGGCGCAAACACACTCGTGCTGATGAACGCCGGCCCGCCCACGGTCAGCGCAGCCCTATTCCTGTTGCTGACGCGAGCGACGGTTGCATAGAGCGCCGTGCGCTTGCTGAGGTTGTGCACGTAGCTGAGGCTCACCTTGCTGGCCTTCGGGTCGGGCACCGCGGCCAAGGTCGTCGCATTCAGGTCGTACTTGACGCGCGAATAGGCGGCGCGAATGAGGCCCGGCCCCACCGGGACGGTCGCGCCGATCAAATAGCCTTTGAGATCGGTGTCGGGCAATGCGATCAGCGGTGAGACCGCGTAGTCACGCGTTCTGCTGACGCGGGACAGTTCGCCGAAGAGCTTCACGAAGCCGAAGTCGTACGACGCACCCAGATTGGCCGTCTTGACATTGTCGGTGGTGCCGGCGAAATAGTCGTCAGCCGCGGTGCTGCTGCCGTAGGCGAGCGCCATGTCGAGGGGGCCGCTGGCGTAGCCCAGGCGGCCTCCCACATAGCGGCCGGCCCGGGTGCTTGCGACCGCACCGCTGTTGAGCTGCCCGGTGAGCGGGTTCACGCCCGGCGGCGTCGCGGTGCCCGGGTCGTAGCTGTTGTTCTCGTGCAGCGCATACATGAACTGGCCATAGAAGCCGCTCAGCCCGGAGGGCAGGAAGTAGCCGATCGAGTTGCTGACGCGAAGGTAGTTGGCGTTGCCGCCGAAGCCGCCCGCACCGCCAGCGGGATTGAAGAGGCTGGCCGACGAGATCAGGTTGGCCCCCACGCCCACCGCGCCGAACGGGTCGTAGACGGTGTCGTTCCAGAAGGTCGGCGCAAAGTCGCGCCCCAAGCGGATCTCGCCGAATCCGCCCATGAGGCTCACCGTCGAACGCCGGCCGAAGTTCGCGAGGCCGGTCGCGCCGTCGTCGTTGGTGATCGGGCTTTCGAGCCAGAAGCCGGCCGCGAGCCCTCCCCCCAGATCCTCCGTGCCCCGGAAGCCGAGGCGGCTGTTGTTGTAGGCCGAGTTCGAGAGCGCGGTGCGGCTGACAGTGCGCGAGCCCTGGTTCACGTAGAACGGCGAGGCGGGCGTGGCGGTGTTCCGGTCCTCCGATTTGCTGCTGTAGTGGCTCACCGATGCATCGACGACGCCGAAGAGCGTGACCGAGGACTGGGCCCAGGCCGCACCGGCCGAGCCAAGGGCAAGCATGCCAAGCAATGCATATCTCGATCGGTCTCCATGGCGTGCATGAGGGTTGCGCTTCACGTTGTCTCCTGTTTTTCGTTGCGATCCGATGGGGGGTTGCCGGGCGTGGATCAGTCGATCCGGCATGTTTATGCTATCGTTAGCATAAATTCTAAAGGTGCCGGCGCAGGAAAGTCAATGCTGATCCGGGGCAACTCGGCTTGGCAGGCAGCCATCCCCTGTGCTATCGTTATTTCATTCCGGCATTCATCTCACTCCATGGTCACGATCAAAGACATCGCCGCGCGTCTCGAGGTCTCCGCTTCCACCGTGGGGCGCGCCCTGGCCGACGATCCGCGCATCAGCGCTGCCATGAAGCAGAAGGTGCAGGAGGTCGCGAACGACATGGGCTACGTCGTGAACCGGGCGGCGCGGATGATGCGCGGCGTCTCCAGCAACCTGGTGGGCCTGGTCGTCCCGGACATTCGCAACAGCTTCTACTCGACCATCGCGCACGCCTTGTCGAAATGCCTGGAGAGCGCAGACCTCCAGCTCACGCTTTCCGAGACCGATGACGATCGCCTGGTGGAGCTGCGCCACATCCGCGAACTCACCAGCGTCAACGTGGCCGGCATCATCATCGTGCCGACCGCGCGGCCGCATCCCGAATCGGTGCGCCTGCTCAAGATGACGCCGTGCATCCAGTTGCTGCGCAGGCATGCCTCGCTGGGCGAGCACTGGTTCGGCATCGACGACACGCAGGCGCTGTTCCAGGCGACCCGGCACCTGGTCGAACTGGGTCACCAGCGCATCGCCTACATCGGCGGCACCACCGACCTGCCCACCGGGGCCGCGCGGCTGCAAGGCTTTCACAGCGCCGTCGCCGGCAGCAAGGCAGCCGCGCATGTGCGCGAGGAACTCGGCGCCCCCGCGTCGACGGATTTCGGCCGCGACGCGATCCGGCGCCTTCTCGCGCTGCGCAGCCCGCCCACGGCGGTGGTGCTGGGTTCGGTCCAGAACACGCAAGGCGCGCTGGAAGAGCTGCATGCAAGCGGCGTGAGCGTGCCCGAAACGCTGTCCGTGGTCGGCTTCGGAGATGAATTGGGCTTCCGGTGGTGGGGCCCCGGTCTCACGACGATCAGCCTCCCCGTATCCGAACTGGCCACCGCCTGCGGGCTCTGGTTCATCCATCAGCTCAAGCAGAAGTCTGCCAACCCAGCGCCGTACAGCTCGGTCTCGCCGCCCTCGCTCGTCGTGCGCGGCAGCACCCGCGCGGTAGAGGCGGCCAACGCCAGCCGCGCCCCGGCGCGCTCTCGCCAGCTCGCCGGCTAAGCGCATTCCATTTCACTCAGACCATGAACCACACTGTCCTGCTCACCGACTACGCCTGGCCCGACGACAGCATCGAGCGCACCATCGTCGAAGCCGCCGGCATGCGCCTCGTGAGCGGGCCGGCCACGCCCTTGCCGGCGGAGGGCATCGAAGCCCTGGCGCGCGAGCACCAGCCTTCGGCCATCCTGACATGCTGGGCGCCCGTATCGGCCGGCGCCATCGCGGCAGTGCCGGAGCTCCAGATCGTCGCCAGGCTCGGGGTGGGACTCGACAACATCGCGGTCGACGCGGCGACGCAGCGCGGCATCTGGGTGACCAACGTGCCGGACTACTGCGTGGAGGAAGTGTCCGACCATGCGGTCGGCTTCGCGCTCGCGTGGACCCGCGGGCTGCTTCGCTTCGACCGCCAGGTGCGCGCCGGCCGCTGGGACCCTGCGACGGCCAGGCTGCGCCGCCTTGCGGCGCTCACCTGCGGGATCGTCGGTTTCGGGCGCATCGGCCGCGCCACGGCGCGCAAGCTGGGCGCCTTCGGTTGTCGGGTGTTGGCACACGATCCCCATCTTGCCAACGACTGCGACGGCGTTGAGAGCTTGGATCTCGGCACTCTCCTCTCCCGCAGCGACATCGTGATCGTGCATGCGCCGCTGACGCAAACGACACGGCACCTGATCGACCGAGAGCGGATCGCCCTGATGCCCCCCGGCGGTCTCCTGATCAATGTCAGTCGCGGCGCCGTCGTCGATACGGACGCGGTGATCGAAGCACTCGACAGCGGCCAGCTGTCCGCCGCCGGCCTGGACGTTCTCGAGTCCGAGCCCGACGTGCCTGCCCCGCTTCGCGCCCATCCCGGCGCCATGCTCACACCTCATGTCGCCTTCTCGTCGGACGCCTCGCTGGTCGAACTGCGCCGACGTGCGACCGAGGAAGTGGTGAGGGTACTGCGTGGAGAAGCGCCGCAGCAACCCCGCAACGCCGGGCCGCGGCGATAGCCTTGGCCCTGGCGCCGCCGGTCGCGGCGCATGGCCGCAACCACGTGCAGGCTCAGCGAGCCAACACGCGGCCCCACTCGCTGGCGACGAGCGAGAGGCGGCTCACCGAACGAAGGACCAGCGGGAGGGCGAAGGCGCGCACCCGCTCTTTTTGCGCTTCGTCCCTCACGTACTCGACCGGCGACTTGCCGTCGATGCGGGCCAGCAGCAGGGCAGGCAGCAAGCTGGCGGCCCGTTCTTCCAGACCCGCGCGCGGCTCCCAGCCGGCCCGGCCGAAGTAGGCATCGGTCAGCGCCGCGAAGGCTGCAAGCAGGGCCAGGCTCCGGTCCGGCCGCACGAGGCACTTCAGCAGGAGGTGGTTCAGGCAGAAAGCCAGGTCGAAGGCCGGATCTCCGTACCAGGCGCACTCCGCGTCGAGCAGCACGGGTCCGCGCGGGCCGACGAGAATATTCTTCGGACTGATGTCGCCGTGCACGAGTGCGATGCGCAGCCCGGCCGTTCGCTGCGCCAGCGCCGTCAGCGGGGCGCAGAGCACCGGGTGACGCTGCGCTGTCGCGACGAGGTAGGGATCGAGGCGCAACGCGCGAAAGTTGTCGGTGGTGTCGAATGCGGCAGCGAGCTCGGCCTTTCCCGCACTCGCCGCATGCAGTTCGCCGAGCACCTGCCCGACGGCGCGTGCCGTGCTCGTCGACACATCGCCGGCCATCAACTGATCCTTCCAGACCGGATGCGCTTCCGGCGAGAGGAAGGACATGGCGAACAGGCCCGCCGCCGGATCATGGGCGAGCGGACGTGGCACGCTGTCCGGCGCGTGTCCCGCCGCGAACTGCATCCATGCCCACTCGTACGCGTTGCGCGACACCGGGGCCTGCCAATCCGCGGAGACCTTGAGCCTGGCGAGCGCCCGCTTGATGCACAGCGAACGGCCCGGGAGGTCGACACGCCAGATGTCGGAGGACACCCCGCCCGCCAGCGCATGCCAGCGCGCAGGCTCCTGCGCGCTCGCGAGGCCCTGGGAGACCAGGAATGCGCCGAGCGCAGATTCCGGACCGTTCACGCCGCGTCCACGACCTGGGGAAGCACGACGTAGTTGCTGAAGCCGCCGTCGCGGTCCTTCAGGCCGGAGATCGCCTCGTTCACGCGCGAGAGCGGGAAGCTGCGATGCTCCAGGTACGACAGGTCGAGCGTGCCGGTGCGGACCATCTCGGCCATCTCCTGGCCCTGTGCCGTCGTGAACCAGTTCGATCCGATCAACTGGATCTGCTCGTCCATCAGCCACTTCACGTCGATCGGCAGGTCTTCCGCCACGCCGCCCACATTGACCACCTTGCCGCCGCGGCGCACGCCCTTCATCGAGTCGAGCATGGTCGACGCGGGCGCCTTCGCGCCCAATGCGCTGATGGCGAAGTCGGCGCCCTCCCCGCCCGTGAGCGACTTGGCCCATTCGCCGGTGGACCCGTGGCCGAGCTTCATCACCTGGATGCGATCGGGCGCCAGCGCCTTGATCCTGGCGAGCAGCCGCTCGTCGCGCCCGGTGCCGAGGATCTGCGACAGGCCCATGGCCAGCCCGAGCATCGTGGCCGCGACCCCGAGCGTGCCGGTGATGCCGTCGATCAGGGCGACCTGGCCCGGGCCCGCGCCCGCGTTCTTCAGGGCGCCGTAGGAGGTCCCCAGATAGCCGAAGCGCCCGGCCTGCTCGAAGCTCAGGTTGTCCGGGATGTCGACGATCGCGTACTCCGGCGCCGTCATGTACTGGCTGAACCCGCCGTAGGGATACAGGTCGAAGATGCGCTGGCCGTCACGGCTCGTGCTGAAGTAGCCGTTGAGCGTGAAGTACCGGCAATGGCTGCGCTGGCCGGCACGGCATGCCTGGCACGAACCGCAGGAGCGCAGCGGACTCACGTAGACGCGGTCCCCCGGCCTGGTGTTGATCACGGCCTCGCCGACCTCTTCGACGATGCCGACGGGGTCCAGCCCGAAGACGGCCGGAAACCGCGGCAAGGGCTGGTGCGGAAACCAGCTCGGCCAGTTGTTGATGACGTTGGCCATGTTGGGGACGATGCCGCAGGCCATCACCTTCACCAACACGTCGGTGGGGCGAGGCTTGGGGATCGGGATCGTGTCGAGCGACATCGGCGTGCCGAGCGCATGCAGCCTGGCTGCGATCATGGTTCTGTTCATGGGGACCTCTTTGCGTGAGCGGATCTTTCGCGCGCAGGCCGGCCTCCGAAGCCGGCTCGGCCTTGGCGCGAAAGCGTTCTGGGAAAACCTCAGGGTGCGGCGAAGGCCGCGCCCGAAGGGCGAAACTTGGGCGGCCAAACGGTCACCCATTTGCCGTTCTGGGCTTGCTTGATCTTGGTGTCGGCAACCCCGCTGTTGAACTTGCCGTCGAAGCGGCGCGTCCCCAGCACGGTGTCGACCGGATGGGCCCTGAGCCATGCGGCCATCGCCTTGTCGTCGAGGCGGCCGACGGCCTTTGCCGCCGCTTCGAGGATCTGCCAGGCCGCATACTCCGCCGCAGCCTGGTAGTCGACATGCGGCCAGGAGAGGCCCGCCGCCTTCGCACGCTCGCTGTACGAGGCGATGAACTCGGCCGCCCCCGCGTTCTGCGTGAAGGGCGCGTGGTCCTCGAACCAGGTCAGCGTGGTCAGCCCGCCCGCCTGCGGATTCGACACGGTGGGCCCCGGCGCCGGAAACAGGTGGAACTGGCGCTCGGGCTGGTAGTCGATCCGCTTCATGGCATCGAGCAGCTGGGCCGCTTCGAGGCCGACCGCGCCCGACCACAGCAGGTCCGGCTTGGCGTCCTTGATGCGTGCGGCGATGCCGCCGAAGTCGCGCGTTCCGAACTCGTACTCGAGCGACAACACCACCTTCAGGCCGCGCTTAGCCGCGACCTCCTGCCCACCCTTGGCGAGATCGAGGGCCGACGGGAACTTGCTGGTGACGAAGGCGATGGTCTTCGGCGGCGTCGCGGTGCTGGCGTAGGCGTCCAACAGCACCTCGGTATCGGCCGTTCGCGGCTCCGGCCCCAGGGGGAGTGCGGGAAACTGCATCTCGTAGGGCGCCAGGCTCGGGTCGCCCAGGCTGCTCTGGATGAACAGCTTGCCGAAGCGCTGTGCCACGCCCATCGCCGCGATGATCGAACTCGTGCCATAGGGCCCCATCAGCAGATCGACTTTCTCCCGCGTGATCAGGCGCTCATACAAGGTGCGCGCGTTGCCCGGCTGCGACTGGTCGTCGAGCAGCAGGAACTCCACCTTACGGCCCAGCAACCCGCCTCGCTTGTTCAGCGAATCGACGAAGGCCTCGGCCGCGACCTTGTGGATGCCGCCCACCGGCGCGAGAGGTCCGGTGAGGGGCAGCGTGCCGCCGACCCGGATCGACTCCGTGCTGCCGCCCGCCTGCGCGTGCGCGGGCACTCCATGGGCCAGCACCAGGGTGCCGGCGGCGGCCAGAAGGGTTCGGCGCTGTCGTTGAAATCCAGCAATGCTCATCGTTTGTCTCCTCGAATGTCAGGTGACCGGCTCAGGCGATGCCGACCGTGCATGCGGCGGCGTTCACCGGTATCCGTCCTCGAGCTCAATGGCGAGCGCGCCCATGATGCGAACGCCGGAGTTGTACCAACCGATCGTGAGGACGAGTTCCACCTGCTCGCGCTCGGACAGGAAGGCGGCGGCCTTGCGCCAGGTGGGCTCGCTCACATCGACCTTCAGGGTGGACTCGCGCGCCAGCGCCATGACGGCGCGTTCCTCTTCGTCGAAGAGCGGCGAGCCTTCGAATTCGGGCACGGCCCGCAGCTGTTCCGCGCTGATGCCCGCCTTCAGTCCATGGGACTGGTGATGCGCGATCTCGTAGGCCGACGCGGTGCAGTGCCCGACGGTGAGGATCGCCAGCTCGCGCAGCTTCGGGCTCAGCTTGGAGCCACGCAGCGTATTGGCATAGGAGATGAACCCGTCCAGCACCTGCGGCGCGTGCGCCAGCGCCCGGAAGATGTTGGCGGTGGGCACCTTGCGCTCGCGTTCCAGCCTGTCGAAGAGGGCCTGATCGGCCTGGGCGTCCGAACGTTGGAGATATTTGACTCGCGCCATGGCAATGACCTTTCTCGTGTTTACTTCTGGGAGGAGAGCTTCAGCGCGTAGCTCTCCAGCGTTTCGGGATTGGGTTTCTCGGCCGGTTCGATGAGGGGGGTGCCGGCGAAACCGGTCGCCTCGAAGTACCAGCGGGCCGGGGCGGGAATTCCCCAGCGCACGTTGGTGCTGAGTGCGGCCGCCTCCCACCGGACGGGCTCGATCTCGATGTCGATGGTCTGGTAGTGGCTGTTGAACAGCTCCACGCGGTGACCATCCGGGTCGCGCAGGTAGACGAACAGCATGCCGCCTGGCCCATGGCGCCCGGGCCCCCGCTCCACCGAGGCGGCGTAGCCGTAGTTGCCCGCCAGGTCGCAGGCCGTGAAAATGTGGTGCGACTCCGAGACGGTATAGGCAAAGTGGTGCAGGCGGGGCCCTTGGCCATTCACGATCGCCAAGTCGAGGCAGGTGCCCTTGCGGTACATGAAAGCGCCCAGCAGCTTGTCGCCATGCGCGATGTACTCGGAATTTCGAAAGCCCAGCCGGCTGTAGAACTCGCACAGCGCATAGGTGTCGGGCGCCAGCAGCTGGTAGTGGTCGAGACGCTGCGCATGCGCGCCGGTGAAGCTCTCGCACTTCAGGTACATCCGCGGCAGCGTCTTCATCTGGGCACAGAGCTCGATCTTGGTGCCGATCGGATCGTCCACGTGGAGCGTGCGTCCCTGATGCGGGACGTCGACCCATTCGGCGGCCAGGCCCTCGGCCTTGAAGAAGGCGTAGGCGCTGTCGAGGTCTTCCTCGAAGAAGACGCGAAAGCCGATGCGCTTGCAGGTCTGCTCCGTGCGCGACTGCACCAGCACCAGGCTGTGATGGCAGGCTTCTGCCAGGCCGCGCAGGTAGCAAACGCCGTCTTCCTGCTCGGAGACCACGAGTCCGACGATGTTGACGTAGAAGTCCCGGCTCTTGGCGAGGTCCGAGACATGGAGGACGACGTGGCTGGCACGCGTGATGTTGAACGGCGGACGAAGGTTGACGGCGGGCAGCATGAGGAACCTCGCGGATGGATGAAAGAAAGAGAGATGGATTGGTGGCTCAGCCTTCGGCTGGCTGAATGGCAGGCGTTCGTGCGATACGAAGCAGGCCGATCTCCACGATCAGGTCGTGAATCGCCTCGAGCGCGAAGTTCAGGCTCGCGGCATCCGTCAGTCGGCCGTCCTCGATCTTTCCGTTGACTCCGCCGATGACGACCTGCGGCCTCGCGATGACGCGCGACAAAGTGCCGCCCAGCGTCTCGCGCAGCTGGGCTTGTGCGCGCACGCCGCCGGTGAATGCCGGTGAGCTGGTCATCACCAGCACCGGCTTGCCTTTCAGCGGGGACGCGAATGCCGGCCGCGATGCCCAATCGATCGCGTTCTTCAAGACGCCCGGCATGCCGAAGTTGTACTCCGGGGAGCACATCACCACGCCATCGCTCGAATCGACCGCCGCCTTGAACTGGCGCACGGCATCGGGCAGGCCGGCCCCATCGAGGTCCTGGTTGTAAAGAGGAATGCCATCGAGCGGCAGCAGCGTCATTTCCACGCCCGAGGGCAGCGACGCCTGGAGCGTGCGCAGGATGGCGGTGTTGCTGGAGTTCTGTCGCAGGCTTCCCGAAATGCCTGCCAGCCGGATCGTGTTCATTGCGAATTGCCTGTTGAAGCGGCTTCTGCCACGCGGATGGAAGGAGTCTTGAACGGCAAGGCCGACCAGCCGCTGAACACGGCGTCGCGGCCCAGCGATTCCTCGATGCGCAGGACTTCGTTCCACTTGGCCATGCGCTCGGAGCGCGAGAACGACCCGACCTTGAACTGGCCCGCGTCCCAGCCGACCGCGAGATGCGCGATCGTCGTGTCCTCGGATTCGCCGGAGCGCGCCGAGACGATGGTCCCGAAGCCCGCCTGCCGGCCGACGGTCAGCGCCGCGTGCGCCTCGGTGATGGTCCCGGCCTGGTTGGGCTTGATCAGCACGGCGTTCGTGCACCGCTCACGGGCAGAGGCCAGCACCCGCCCGGCGTTCGTCACCAGGAAGTCGTCGCCGATGACTTGGCAGCGTTCGCCATAGGCTTCGGTGAAGCGCTGGAAGCCCGCCGGGTCGTCCTCGGCGAGCGGGTCCTCGATCGACAGGATCGGGTACGCGTTCAGCCAGCCGCCGAGCATGTCGATCATGCCGCCCGTATCGAGGCGGCGGCCGTCCAGCGCCAGCACGTAGCGCCCGTTGCTGCCGAACTCGGACGCGGCGATGTCGAGCGAGATGCCGACCTGCGTGCCCGGCCGCAGCCCGGCATCGGCGATGGCCTGCACGAGAAGGTCCAGCGCCTGCTCGTTGCTGTCGAAGGCGGGCCAGTAGCCGCCCTCGTCGGCAACGCCCTGGAGCTTGCCATGCTTCTTCATCAGAGCGCCGGCGGCGCGGTAGATCTCGGCCGTCCATTCGAGCGCCTCGCCAAAACTGCCGGCAGCCGGACACATCACCATGAAGTCCTGCACGTCGACACGCCGTGCCGCGTGCGCACCGCCGCCGAAGATCTGCACCTCGGGCAAGGGCATGCGCACCGGCCGCTCGCCGGCCAGATAGCGCCACAGCGGCAGCTCCATCGCGGCGGCCGCGGCCTGCAGCACCGCCATCGACGTGGCCACGATCGCATTGCCGCCGAGCCGGCTGCGGTCGGGGGTGCCGTCGAGCGTGACCATGCGAGCGTCGATGCCGGCCTGATCGCAGGCGTCGAGTCCGACCAGCGCCGACGCGATCTCGCGGACCGAGGCGAGCGCCTTCGTCACGTCCTGGCCACCGAAGCGCAGCCCGCCGTCGCGCAAATCGAGCGCCTCGCGGCTGCCAGTGGATGCACCCGCCGGCGCAATGGCCCGCGCCACGGTGCCGCATGCCAGGGCGACCTCCGCCTCCACCGTGGGGCGTCCTCGCGAATCCCACACGCGCCGGCCGTGCAGGCGCGCGATCGTCGTATCAGTCATGAATCTTCTTTCTGTCAAAGGCCTGGCGATGGGCGCCAATCAATACGAAGGCCAGCGTCGCCGGGCGCTCGCTCTTGTTGCGCCACGCGTGGCGGGTGCCGTTCTGCACCACCACGTCATGGCGGCGCAGATGCGCCGAGCGCCCCTCGTCGAGCTCGAGCCAGATCTCGCCGTCGAGCACGATGCCGTAGTCCACGGTGTCGGTGGTGTGCATGCCATCGGGCTCGAAGCGCTCCGCCAGCCCCGGGCTGATGGCGAGGTTCTCTGCGGCAGCAGCAGCGGGATCGAAGTCCGGCGCGGAGAACACGCTGTCCGGCGGGAAGGTGACGATCAGGAATCGCGTCGCGCCGGGTGCCGGCACGAGGTCGGCAACGGCCAGCGTCGGGTCCACGCCGTCGAAGGGCAAGCCGGGCACCGGCGCACTCGCCCACACGAGCCGGGACACCATGCCCGGTATGTGGCGGAAGGCGTCGGAACGCGGAACGGCCGTGTCAAGCACCACCGCCGACGCGCCTGCCGGGTCATGGCCGGCGACGACGCGACGGATAACGAGCAGCTCGTCTTCGCGAGACTGGAGATCAGACGCCAAGATAGGCCTCCCGGATGCGGGGGTTGCCGAGCAGCGTGTCCGGTTTGCCCGAGGTCACGATCCGGCCCTGCTCGATGACATAGGCGTGGTGCGCCATCTCGAGCGCCTTGTGGATGTTCTGCTCGACCAGCAGCACGGCCACGCCGCGCTCGTTGATCGTTCGGATGATCCGGAACATGTCGTCGACCACGGCCGGCGAGAGGCCGAGCGAAGGTTCGTCCATCAGCAGCAGCCGGGGACGCGCCATCAGCGCGCGGCCGATCGCGACCATCTGCTGCTGCCCACCGGACATCGAACCCGCGATCTGATGGCGCCGTTCCTTGAGGATCGGGAAGAGCGAGAACACCTTCTCCAGCGAGCCCTCGCCCGAGGCACGCGCCTCGGCGCGGTAGCTGCCGAGCTCGAGATTCTCGAGAACGCTCATGTGGGTGAACAGGCGCCGGCCTTCCGGGACGATGGCGATGCCGTGCTCGCACACGCGATGGCCCGGGATCTTCGCGATGTCCTGGCCGTCGAGCCGGATCTCGCCCTGCCGCGCGCGCAGGATGCCGGCGATGGTGTTGATCAGCGTGCTCTTGCCGGCGCCGTTCGGGCCGACCACGGCCACGACCTGGCCCGCGGCGACTTCCAGCGCCGCATCCCAGAGCGCCGGCGCATCCCCGTAGGAGACGTGGAGGTTTCGTATTTCAAGCAGCATGGGCGGTCCCCAGGTAGGCGCCCACGACGCGGGGGTCCCGCATCGTTTCGCGCGGGAGTCCGAGGGCGAGCAGCGCGCCCTGGTCGAGCACCGCGATGCGATCGGCGAGTGCCACCACGGCGCGCATCAGGTGCTCGACGAAGACGATGGTTGTGCCGCCCGCCCTGATCTTGCGGATCATCGCGATGGCCTGGTCGACCTCGGTCGGGGTCAATCCGCACAGCACCTCGTCGAGCAGCAGCAGGCGCGGCCGGGCTGCCAATGCGCGCGCGAACTCGACGAACTTGCGTTCATGCAGATTGAGCGCGGGCGGCAAGACATCCGCCTTGGCCTCCAGGCCGGTGAATGCGAGCCAGCGGCGGGCCAGCGCTTCGGCATCGCCCTCCCCCGCCGTCTCGTGCGCCCCGCCGAAGAAGGCGCACAGCCGCACGTTCTCCAGCACCGTCAGGTGGTCGAAGAGGCGCGGGATCTGGTAGGTGCGCGCGATGCCGCGGCGCGCGATCTCATGGGGCGCCAGCCCGTCGACGCGCGCGCCCGCCAGCTCGATGGAGCCCGAGGTGAGCGAGAAGTGCCCGCTGATCATGTTGATCAGCGTCGACTTGCCCGAGCCGTTCGGCCCGACGAGCGCCAGGATCTCGCCCTCGTCCACCTGCAGATGGACGCCCTGCAAGGCCCGGATGCCGCCGAAGGACTTCGCGACGCCGCGGCAGACCAGCAACGGCCGTCCGGTCGAGCCGTGGACGGCGGGCGGTTTCATGACCACCACCTTGGCCGGCTCTTGCGCAGCCGCAGCCGCAGTATCCTTGCGGCGGCCCCATCGCGCGAGCAGGCTGGGAGCGATCCCCTGCGGCAGGACCAGGATCACGACCACCAGTGCGAGCGCAACGCCGGCACGGCCGATCTCGGCATGGCCGCCACCGACGAAGAGGCTCAAGGCAACGGTAATGAGGGTGGCGCCGATGGCCGGCCCCGCCCAGTGGCGGGCACCGCCGAGGATGCTCATGAGCACGACGTACAGCGGCACGGTGATGGAGAAGGTCTCCCCCACGGTCACGTAGCCCAGGTAGGCCGCCTGGATCGCGCCCGCCGCGCCGGCGATCGCCGAGGAGATGGCGAAGGCGACGAGCTTGTAGTGCAGGGTCGGAACGCCCTTGACCTCCGCCACATCCTCGTCGTCGTGGATGGCCAGCAGGCCTGCCCCCAGGCGCGAACGGAGGATGCGGCGCGACACGGCGAGCGCGGCGAGCGCGAGCGCGAGTCCCAGCAGGTAGATGGCACCGGGCACCGTCGTGCCGAACTGCGGGATGGAGACGTTGCTCAGGTACACGCCGCCACCGCCGTCGAGCGGCGTGTTGGAGATGATGGCCGCCAGCACATAGGTCACCGAGAGCGTCAGCAGCGCGAAGAACTCGGCCCGCAGGCTCTTGATGCGGAACACGACGAGGCCGATGCCGAGCGCCAGCGCTGCCGCGATCGCCGCCGCTGCGGGCACGGTCAGCAGAAAGGGCACGCCCCACTTGCCGGCCAGCGTGGCCGCCGTATAGACGCCGGCACCGAAGAAGGCTGCGTGGCCGAAGCTCCAGTAGCCCGAATAGCCGCTCAGGATGCCCCAGCTGGTGGCCAGCGCAATCCAGAAGAAGACAACATAGAGGTACGACAGGTAGAAGTCGGCGACGCCTGCGTAAGGGAGCGCGATCAGCCCGGCCACCGCCGCCACGGTCGCTGCGCGGGCACGTTGTAGTGTCAGAGCCATCTGGGCTTCCACAGAAGAAGGACGATCAGGATCGAGAAAGCGACCAGGGGCGCCCAGGCGGGATTGACCGCCGCCATGGTGACCGACTCGGAAACGCCGATCAGCACGCCGGCGGCCAGCGCGCCGAGCGGCCTGGCGAGCCCGCCGATGATCACGACCGCGAAGACGACGCCGATCCAGGCCTCGATCTGCGAGGGCGCGAGCGTCGAGGTCAGCGCGATGAACACGCCGGCGACGCCGGCCAAGGCGGCGCACAGGCCGGCCAGGAGGTACGACAGGCGGGTGGCATTGATGCCGAAGGCGGCCGCGATGGCGCCGTCGTGGGCGGCTGCGCGCAGCGCCTTGCCGAGCAAGGTCCGGTTCAGCCCCGCCCACGCGGCGATCGCAAGAAGCGCCGCGCAAGCGAAGGCGGCGAGTTCCAGCACCGGCACGAACACGGGCCCGATCCGCAGCGACTCCTGGGCGTAGCCGGACTCGAACTTGCGATAGTCGGCGGACCAGAACCACTGGATCATCGACTCGATCAGGATGGTGATCCCGAACGTGACCAGCATCGACGCGAACTCGTCGACCTTGAAACGCACGAAGAGCGCGTGCAAGGCCAGGCCGGCCAAGAAGAACGCGGGCATCACCACGAGCGCCGAGAACCACGGCGCGATGCCGAACTGGGTGCCCAGCTGGTAGGTGAGATAGGCACCCAGGAAGGCCAAGGCGAAATGGCTCAGGTTCACCAGGCGCAGCAAGCCCCAGCTCAGGCTGAGCCCGAGTGCCAGCAACCCGTAGATGCCACCGAGCAACAAGCCGCCGATGGCCGATTGAGCGAGCAGCGTCATGCTCATGATGCGCGCGCGTCCGGCTCGGGGCCCCGCCCGGGTGATGCGGCGCACGCAGCGATGCGCCACAGAGGGTGTTGTCCAAGTTTGGTCATGAGTCGATGTCTCCTTGTTGTGCTAACGTTGGCATTGATTCTGCAAACGCATGCTCACCTTGTCAACGACTTTTTTAGAATCTACAGTAGGCGGCATCTTTGTTGACAGGGGATGACTTGAGGGCTAACGTTCGCATCAACTCACCATCCCAACGGAACAAAACGGAGCTCCCCATGCACATCGCCAGGTACGCGTTGGACGACTGCGTCCACTATGGAATCGTCGAGAACGAGGCGTCGATCGTTCGATTGGAGGGCTCGCCGCTCGACGGCCTGAAGCGCAGCGGCGCCATCGATGCGCTCGCAGCCGTGCGCCTTCTCGCACCCATCGAGCGGCCCCGCGTGTTCGGGCTCGGCTACAACTACGTCGCGCATTCCAAGGAGGTCGGGAAGGCGGTCCCGCAATTGCCGGTGCTGTTCATGAAGCCGAGCACGAGCGTCATCGGTCCGCAGGAGTCGATCGTCTATCCCGACGATGGACAGAACATCCATTTCGAGGGCGAGCTCACCGTCGTCATCGGCACGCAGGCGCGCCATGTGTCCGAGGCGAACGCGCTCAACCACGTGTTCGGCTACACCTGCGGCAACGACGTGAGCGACCGGGTGCTGCAGCGCCGCGAAAGCGAGTTCGGCTGTCTGCTGGCGGGCAAGGGCTACGACACCTTCGCGCCGATGGGACCGCTGATCGCCACCGGATTGGACCCTGCCAGGCTCAGGATCGTCACGCGGGTCAACGGCACAGTGCGCCAGGACGGCACGACCTCGGACCTCCTCTTCTCGGTGCCAGCCATCATTTCCTATCTCAGCCGCTACATGACCCTGCTGCCTGGCGACATGATCATGACCGGCACTCCCGCGGGCGTCGGCCCGATCGAGGTGGGCGACACCATCGAAGTCGAGATCGAGGGCATCGGCATCCTGCGCAACGATGTTGTGGCCGAGGATCGCAGCAGCGCGACAAGCGGATCGTGAGCGGTCGGTCCCGGGGCCGGCCGGAAAGCGGGTCGGCCTCTTCATCGCCATTGCCCCGCTGCCAGGGATGACTCAGCGCAGCTGGTCCGCGATCCAGCGCAGGATGAAGTCCGCCACTTCCAGGTTGTTCCTGTCCTGCATCATCATGTGCGAGTTGCCCTTGAGGCCCACATCGGGAAGACGCACCAGGGACGCCCTGCCCCCGTCGACGCGGTTGATCCGCTCGACCACGGCCTTGCGCGCCTCGTAGCGGGGCCGGCCCGTGAACACGGGCGCGTCCAGATGGTCCCCGAACAGTTCCAGCACGGGGACATCCCGATAGGCCGCGATCTGTGCGTCGGTGGGCGCGACCGACTGCGCGCCTTCGATGTTGACGACAGCCTTGACCAGCGCGGGACGCAGGCCGACCAGGGCATCGGCAAAGGGCCCCGCCAGCGAGTGCACGACGACGATCGCGGGCCCGATGTCGTCCAGCAGGGCCGCGAGCGCCTGCGGGGCCGTGCCCATGCCGCCGCCGTCGAGCATGGCCTCGGCGAAGGGCACGCCCTGTGAAGCGAATTTCGGGAATGCTTCGACGGGAAACTGCGTGTCGGGGAACGCGGTACCGTGAGAAGGCCCGAAGCGAAAGAGAGGCCAGGCGAGTTCGGCCGTGACCATCAACACGCTGGCGGGCAATCCGGCGACGCTCTCTCCGGCCTTGGCTGCGTTGATGGCTGTCGCATCGAAGCCGGAGCGTCCGCGCCCGGGCGTGTCGACCACGTAGACGGCATGCCCCTTGCGCGCAAGGTAGGTGGCCCAGCCCTCTCGTCCGTCGGGCGTGGTCTCGTAGCTCATGCCGGTCAACCCGCCGCCATGCACCAGCACGATGGGGATGGCGCTGGTCCTGTTGGCGGGAATGCGGTAGTGCACGTACATCTGGTTGACCGTCACCGTTCCCGGCTTGACCGGGCCGGCCGGCGAGACGCCCGGATGCTTCGAGGTGGCGGGCTTCCCGTTGACGAAGAACATGCCTTCGTCGGCCAGATTCAGGGGGCCGCCGATCGAGGCGGCAGCGGCAGCCCCGATGCACCCGCATCCGAGCACGAGCGCGCAAACTGCGGCGGCGATCTTTCCGTCCATGTGAAGCATGAAGCGTCTCCGTTGTGTTCTGGTGACGCACGCATTAGAGGTCCTCGGGTGGGGCGCGTCCAACGAGGAAAGCCAATGAACTCATTGGCTCCGCTCATTGACGAGCCGTGCGCACCGGCCAGGGTGTGGTCAACGATCGCTCACGGCTGCGCCACAGACCTCCGCCACGAGCGAGCGGAACCTTGATGCGCAGGGTGAGCATGCAGCCGCTCATGCCAGACCAACTTGTAGAGGAGCTTCTCCACCTCGAACGGCAGGTCGCGTGTCACAAGCCTGTTCTTGACCATGAGACCTTCCACGTTTTGTCGCCGAGCTCGAAGCTCATATACAACTCGTCCAGGACCGCAGTATTCGCCCGTCGTGGGACCGCTTGGATTGTCGACATTTTCATCTCCTTGCTACCGAGGTTGAGGAAATTCGGTTCTAGCCAAATGGGTCTCGCTCGGGTAGTCCCCACATAGCATCTACGGCGAAGGCGCGCCCACGCGCGTGCCGGGAACCGACCGCTATCGCAAGCCGCGGCTGTTCGTGGCCAGTCCGCACCGATTGGTTCGTGCTTCGAACGTTCTTCTGAAACTCTTCGGTTCTTCAAGTGCCATTCGCGCAACGAAGCCGACGACGATCAGTACGGCGCTCGCAAGGAAGCGAACCCGCCATCCCCACGAGAGGAACGCAGCGTCGCTCATCGTGAGAGTCGTGAGCAAGAAAGTCGCACTGGAAAGTAAGAATCCAAGCGCTGGTCCGAGCTGTGGGTACATGCCGTAGTACCCGCGCCGACGTACCGGTGCCAACTCCGCCGTCACGACGGTCGCACCGGCCCACTCGCCGCCCATGGCAAGGCCTTGGATGCAGCGCAGAAGCACCAGCAGGATGGCAGGCCACGCCCCAATTTCCTGTGCCGGGGTCCCAGCCTCGGCCTCTTCAAGACTAGCCCGTAGGTGCTCGGCCAAGTCATGCACACAAAGTGGCCGATGCCCCTGCTCAACCCCTTACGCGTTGACGTCGACGACGGTGCGGCCGCGAACCTGTCCCTCGAAGATCCGCCCGACGATGGCGGGCACATCGGCCAGGCCGATGACCTGGGTCGTGCGGGCGAGCTTGGCGAGGTCCAGGTCGCGGGCGAGTCGCGACCATGCCTCGACGCGAACGTGCTGCGGGGCATTGACCGAGTCAATGCCGGCGAGGGTCACGTTGCGCAGGATGAAGGGCAGCACCGATGCCGGAAGATCTAGCCCTTGAGCCAAGCCGCACGCCGTCACCACGCCGCGATATTTCGTTTGCGCCAGCACGTTGGCCAAGGTGTAGCTGCCCACGGAATCCACGGCGCCGGCCCATCTTTCCCTCGCGATGGGCGCGCCTGCTTCCGAGAGGGTCTTGCGATCGAGGATCTCGGCCGCGCCGAGATCGCGAAGGTACTGGCTTTCCTGCAGCCGTCCCGTGGACGCGATGACGCGATAGCCGAGGTCCGACAAAAGCGCGATCGCGATCGAGCCGACGCCGCCATTCGCGCCAGTGACGATGATGTCGCCACGGTCGGGTGTCACCCCGCCATGTTCCAACGCGAGGACCGATAGCATCGCCGTATACCCGGCTGTGCCGATGGCCATCGCATCCCAGGTCGAGAATACGTCCGGGAGCTTGATTACCCACTCGCCCTTGACGCGCGCCCTCTGCGCATAGCCGCCGTGGTGCGTCTGGCTCAACCCCCAGCTGTTGACGACCACCCGGTCCCCGACTGCGATACCGGGATACGACGATGCCTCGACCGTACCCGCCAGGTCGATGCCCGGGATCAGTGGGAACGTCTTGATGACGTCAGCACGGCCGCTGATCGCCAGCGCGTCCTTGTAGTTGACGGTCGAATAGTCGACGGCGATCGACACGTCCCCAGGCATGAGGTCTTGCTCACTCAAGTCGACCACGCGGGTCGAAACCGTGTTGCCGTCTTGGGTGGCGAGTAGTGCTTTGAACGTCATGATGCAGCCTTCAAGTCGAGTTTCAAATCTTTTCGGATTCCCGAGTCCAGCAGCCCGGACGGAGCGAACCTGCGCAGGACGCGCAGGCGGCTGGCAAGGCCCCCGGGGGTGTAGCGCACCTTCGGGTGAGAAGCGGCTGCCGCTTTCAGGACCGCGTCTGCCACCACGGCCGGCTCGTCGGCTGCCGCCATCACCTCGTTCAAGGTTTTGCCCAGAGCCGCTCGCACTTCGCGATATTCATCGAGCTTGGCGTCCGGCTCCGCGAAATTCGCGTCGAACCGCGTCTTGGTATAGGCGGGCTCGATGACCGAAACCCGAATGCCCCGGGTGCGCAGTTCATGGTCGAGCGACTCCGAGTAGCCCTCGACCGCGTGCTTGGTCGCGGCATACAGGGCCCCATAGGGCATCGGCAGGAAACCCAGCACCGAACCGATGTTGATGATGCGGCCTGCGCCCTGCTTGCGCATGTGCGGCACGACGGCACGCGTCATCCGGACGATGCCGAAGAAGTTGGTGTCAAAGATCGAGCGGGCCTGCTCCATCGAGCTCTCTTCCGCGGCAGCAGGGGCAACACCGAAACCGGCGTTGTTCACGAGCAGGTCGATGCGGCCTTCAGTGTGAATCAGTTCCTGCACGGCGGCTTCCACCGATTCATCGCTGGTGACGTCCAGCGCCAGCATCGCGAACGGTTGGCTGCCCGCCTGGCCGCCCCGCCTGCTGGTGCCATAGACCTTGTAGCCCGCGTGGGCGAGCCGCTGGGCAGTAGCTTGGCCGATGCCGGACGACGCACCGGTGACGAGTGCGACCTTGTCTTTCATTATCGGCGTCTCTCAGGCGGGCGTCACGAGATAAATGCCCGGCTCGGCCGAGAGCCCTTGCTTGACCTGGCGTGTCCGCTCGTCGGCCAGCACTTCCTCGGCGCCTGCTTCGATTGCGTCCAGGACGTGGCGCACGACCACGTCGGGCGAGGACTTGGGCATGTCGATCGCGGTTGTCATATCGGTGTCGACGAAGGCGACGTGCATGCCGACTACTTGCGTCTTTTGGGCGCGCAGTTCGTGGCGCAGGCTGTTGGTGAGGCCCCAAGCTGCCGACTTGCTGGCGCCGTAGGTGCCCAGCGCCGGGCGGTTGATCCAGCTCGCGATGGAGAGCACGTTCAGGATCGCGCCACCGCCATTCGCCGCCAGCACCGGCGCGAATGCCTTGCTCAGGCGCAACGGACCGAAGAAATTGGTTTCAAGCTGGGCGCGCGCCGATTCTTCACTTCCGTCTGCGAGAAATCCGCCGAAGTTCGCGATGCCCGCATTGTTGATCAGCAGCGTGACGTCGCCGCAACGCGCCGCGGCAGCGTCAACCTCGGCAGGGTTGGTCACATCGAGTTGGATGGGCTCAACGCCGGCCAGTTTGACGCTCGCCGGGTTTCGGGCGCCGGCGTAGACCTTGCGCGCGCCGCGGGCCAGCGCCTCGCGTGCGAAGGCCAGCCCGATGCCACGGTTGGCGCCAGTGATGAAGACGATGGCGTTGTCGAGTTTCATGGTGAGGTTTCCTGCTGATGGGATAGAGATCAACGAGTTGATATGATCATCATCATATTGGACTGAATGGAAAAGTCCGGACGGGCCGAACTAACATGGGTCAGTGGTGCCGGCGGGTGTCGTACTCGGCAAGCAGCTGCCGGCGCACCGCGGCTAGCAGCGACTTGCCTTCGGCATTGGCGCCAAGGGCGCGCGCCATCTGCAAGGCGCCCACCATCTGGCTCGCGATCGAGGCGGCCGCTTCCGGCTCGACGCCTGGCGGCAATGCCTGCTGCACAGCATCCAGCATCCTTCGGACACTCTGCGCGGCGGCCTTTTGCACTGCCGTCGATTGGCGCGGCATCTCGGACGCGAGCGCGGCGACGGCACAGCCAATTTCGGCGCTCTTCAAGTGGGCCTCGGACAGATAGCCCACGACCAGTTTGTGAAAGGCGCTGATGCCTCGCAGTCGCGCGTCCTGGGCGCTGCTGAGAACGTTCTTGGCGTTCTCGAGCCCTGCGCTCTCGATCGCCTCGACCAGCAACGCATCGCGCGACGGAAAGTGCGCGTAGAAGCCACCATGCGTCAGCCCGGCCTCTTTCATGATGTCGGCGACACCGACACCGGCGAAGCCCTCGCGCCGGATCGCCCGCGCCGCGGCTTCAACGATGCGTTGATGGCTCAACTCCTTGCGGCCGGGTTGGCGGGTCGTGCTCACGGACGGATTCTAGCGTAAAATATGATGCGCATCATATCATCGGCCACACGCCCTGGCGACCGATAGTAGAAGTCGCTCAGCGCCTTGACACGGGGGCCGCGACGGCATACTCTTTATTTAGTAAACGATCGTTAGATAATCCGCCGGCGTTTGGAAAGAGCCGCGACGCAACTGGACAGCAGCGTTCAAGCCTTCATTGACAAGCGCGCCCCGCAATTCCACTCTGAAAGCATCCAAGGACAAGCATCATGAGCAAAGACATCGTCATCAGTTCCCCCGTGCGCAGCGCCATCGCCAGTTTCGGTGGATCGCTCAAGACAACGCCTACAGCCGCACTGGGCGCACATGCCATCGCTGCCACGTTGCGCCGTTCCGGGCTCGACCCGGCCCTGGTGGATTCCGTCGTGATGGGCAACGTCGTGCAAGCCGGCAATGGCATGAACGTGGCCCGGCAGGCGGCAATCCACGGGGGCTTGCCAGTGAACGTACCCGCCATGACCGTGAACCGCGTCTGCGGCTCCGGCGCCCAAGGTGTCGCGACCGCGTATGCGGAAGTGCTCGCCGGCGTTTCGCGCATCGTGATCGCCGGTGGCGTCGAGAACATGGACCGCGCGCCCTACCTTCTGCCCGGCATGCGTTTCGGCGCCCGCATGGGAAATGCCGAGGCCATGGATTCCCTGCTGCTCGACGGATTGAACGACGCGTTCTCCGGCAAGCATTCCGGCTGGCACACGGAGGACCTAGTGCAGAAGTACGGCGTCTCGCGCGAAGCCCAAGACGCTTTTGCGGCGCAAAGTCAGCAGCGGTTCGCGGCGGCGCAAGTGGCGGGATGGTTCCAGGAGGAGATCGAGCCGTTGACGATCAAGGGCAACAAAGGGGCGACGATTTTCGCTTCGGATGAAGGAAACCGCCCGGACACCACGATGGAGACGCTCGCACGCCTCAAGCCCGCGTTCCGCCCCGACGGCACGATCACTGCAGGCAACGCACCGGGCATCAACGGCGGCGCTGCCGCCATGATCGTCTGTGAAAGTTCGGTAGCACGTGAAGCCGGCCTAACGCCGTTGCTCGCCATCCGCAGCGTTGCGGTGGCAGGTGTCGAGCCGGGCTTCTTCGGCTTGGGGCCTTTGCCGGCTATCCGTCAGGCGCTCGACCGCGCGGGGTGGAAGGTGGGCGACGTCGATCGCTACGAGGTCAATGAAGCTTTCGCGTCCATCGCAATCGTGGTTCGCGATGAGCTCAAGATCGACCCATCACGCTTCAACATCGATGGCGGAGCGATCGCCCACGGCCATCCGATCGGCGCCACCGGCGCGATCCTCATCACCAAGGTCGCCCACGCGCTGAAGCGAACGGGTGGCAGCAAGGCGGTGGTGTCGCTGTGCATCGGCGGTGGGCAAGGCATCGCGTTGTGCCTCGAGCGCGTTTGATCATTCGCGTCATCATGGCTAAACGCCTTGCCAAGGAGGTTAGATCGTGAGGAGTCTTTCGTGAGCTTCGAGGCAAACGGCGACCGGGCAGCTTTCCAGCTGCGATTCCGCTCCCTCGCTGGCGAAACGAACGAGTTCACGTGCCCGTGTGACGCGGCGGGTCATGTGGTCATGGACGAGCTGAGCGAACGTGCCCGCAGCAGCTACTTATTTGCCCGCGCGATGGTCGGCCGGCTTTACGCGCCACCGGAGATCACGGCTGAAGTACACCGCGAAGTGGACTTTGCCTGAACAGATCCCCCAATTCCTGACGAGCCAACCATGACCGATAAGCGCGCGCTCTGTTCGGGCTGCGACATCTACTGCCAGGTGCTCGCAGAAACGCCCGAGTCGGGCAAAGTGGGAGGCGCCCGGGTGAATGGGCATGGTTTCCGAACCTGAGCAAATCGATTGTCCTACCAAGGGCCTCTCTCATACGCGCCGACCGTGGCGCTACGGCATCACACACCTCGTTGTCCGTCTTTTCACCCAGTGCGCCGCACGGGTGGCCAAAGGTTGCTCGGGTGCAGGCACCGCGACTTGCTCACTCACCATGCGCGTGCCCCCGTCCTCCGAGGTGTCGAACACCATCAGCTCCCTTGCGCTCGAAAGACTGCATGTCCAGCCCTGCGCCAACACGCCTTGCCGTTCCCGGACAGAACCGCCGCGCGCAATGAAACATCCTGTCTCAGGCTCTCGCCCGCATCGAGCGACTCGGAATACATGGCCGTGTTCAGCGCATTCATCCTATGCGGCCGATTGAGTCTGAGATGGGCGATGCTGTCATCATGGTGACTGCCACGCATTTGCTCATTGTCGCCCTCTCAAAATCGTGTTCCCGCAAGAACTGCAGCGTGCCGACACGAACTCATGCCGTCGGCAGCCTATGCCCCTTGAACTGTTCCCGGATGCGGTTCTTCAAGACCTTGCCCGTGGCACCGATCGGCAGCGCCTCCACAAAGGCGACGTCATCCGGCGTCCACCATTTGGCGATCTTGCCTTCATAGAAGTTGATCAGTTCTTGATTGCTGACTTCGGCGCCAGGCTTCTTGACGACGATCAGCAGGGGGCGTTCGTCCCACTTCGGATGGAACACACCGATGCAAGCCGCCTGTTGCACCGCCGGATGCGCCATCGCGATGTTCTCCAGGTCGATCGAGCCGATCCATTCGCCGCCGGACTTGATCACATCCTTACTGCGGTCGGTAATCTGCATGTACCCATCGGGAGAAATCGTGGCGACATCACCGGTCGGGAACCAGCCATCCTCCTGCACATCGCCGCCTTCGTTCTTGAAGTAGCTGCTGACAATCCAATGACCCTTCACCAGCAGGTTGCCGTAGGTCTTGCCATCCCAAGGAAGTTCCTTTCCGTCGTCACCGACAATCTTCATGTCGACACCGAAAATGACGTTCCCCTGCTTTTCGAGAATGGCCAGTTTCGCTTCTTCCGGCAGGTTCAAGTGGCGGCTCTGCAACGTGCAGGTCGTCCCCAACGGAGACGTTTCCGTCATGCCCCAGCCATGGATGACTTCAACGCCGTATTGATGACGGAAGGTTTTCAACATCGCGGGTGGACATGCGGCGCCGCCGATGACCATCCGGTTGAAGGTGGAGAATCTGAGATTGTTCTCGCCAACGTAGGTCAGCAAGCCGAGCCACACTGTCGGGACTCCGGCGGAAAACGTGACGCCTTCCCGCTCGAGGAGTTCATAGATCGATTCGCCATCCAGCCCGGCACCAGGGAGCACCATCTTGGCGCCGGCCAGCGGCAACGAATAAGGCAAGCCCCACGCATTGACGTGGAACATCGGCACCACCGGCATGACGACGTCGCGTGCAGAGACATTCAATCCATCCGGGATCGTCAATGCATAGGAGTGCAGCACAGTCGAGCGATGCGAGTACAAGACGCCTTTCGGATTGCCGGTCGTCCCTGAGGTGTAGCACAGGCTCGATGCGGAGTTCTCGTCGAACAGCGGCCATTCGTACTGGTCGGAGTTCTGGCCGATCAAGTCTTCGTAGCACAGCAGGTTCTGGATTTTGCTTTGCACCGGCATGCGCTGGCGGTCGCACATCATCACGAAGCCCTTGACCATTGGGCAGTGCACGGCGAAAGTCTCAACCAGCGGTAAGAATGTGATGTCGAAGAACACGTACTGGTCTTCCGCATGGTTGGTGATGTACGCGATCTGTTCGGGGTGCAAGCGTGGATTGATGGTATGCATCACCGCGCCAGAACCGGAAATCGCGTAATACAGCTCCAGATGCCGGTATCCGTTCCATGCCAGGGTGGCGAGGCGGTCACCTGTCTTCACACCCAGACCATCGAGGGCGTTCGCCATCTGGCGCGCGCGCTTGTGGCAATCGCGATAGGTATAGCGGTGGATGTCACCTTCGACGCGACGCGACACGATCTCGTTGCCGCCGAAATAGCGATCAGCGTGTTGAATGATGCTGGAGATGAGCAGGGGCTGGCTCATCATCTGTCCCATGAGGGGACTCTTCGGGTAGTCCGACATCGCTTCGACTACCTCCACATGGCAACAGCCGCCGCCGCGCCGGTGGCCAAGAGAATCCAGAGCCACCTTTTTGCGGGCGACCCGGTCCTGCCCTGAGCTGCGGAACGATCCGTCCCCATGTCCGCCGACGCCTGCAACAACCGGGCCTCGAACGCCGAAAAGAAACTCTTGGCAATCATCGCGGACACGCGTTCGATCATCCGCGGACCCGCGTTGGCCAAGGGGCCCATGACCTGGGCCTGCAGCGCGTAGCGCACGCGCGTGCGCCTGCCCTCTTCGATCAGCGAGATGTTGGCCGAACCATTGGTTCCGCCCTCGCCCACGAACGACAGCTCATACCGGGTCGGGATACTGTGCATGGTGACCTGGATGGTGCTCTTGACGCGCATGCGGAGCGGACCGATCCCCAAAGCGAGCACGGACGCCAGTGCGTCCGCCCGCAGATGATCCAGTGACTCGCATCCGAAGATGCAGGACTTGAGCACTTCGGCGTTGTTCAGTGCATTGAAAGTCGCAAAGATCGGTGCGGGGAAGACCCTCTCTCCGACGAGTCGGATCGGCGTGGCAGCCACGGCCGAACGCGGTCGGGCCTGCGCCGGGGCCTCGACGGAAGCGTTGGGTCGATCCGCCGTCGCCGCAGCCGCCAACGGCTGCACTGCCACCGAGGGTTGCGCGATGGCCGCCGGGGCAAGCGCATGGGCCGATCGGGATGTGGCCAGCGCTTCGGTCTTGCCGAGAACGATTGGCTCCATATCCATCGCGTCGGCGCTTGCCGGTGCCAAACGGGTTTCGAAGGCGGTGAAGAAGTCCTCTGTGATCTTCGCCGCGGCAGCATCGATGAGCCGCGATCCGACCTGGGCCAGGCGGCCGCCCACCTGCGCACGGGCCGTGTAACGCAGGAGCGTCTGATTGCCCTGCTCCGTGAGCGAGACGTCTGCCGATCCCTTGCCAAAACCGGCAATCCCGCCCTGTCCTTCGAAGGACACTACATAGCTGTGCGGCGGCTTCATGTCGCTCAATGTCAGCGTGCCCTTGAAGCGCGCCTTGACAGGGCCTATCTTCAGAGCCACCAGAGCGGCGAGCATGTCCTCTTGCACATGGACCAACGACTCGCAACCCGCAATGGAGGATTTGAGCACCTGAGCGTCATTCAGCGCCGCCCAGGTCGCCTGGATCGGGGCCGGTATCAATTTTTCTCCAACAAGTTCCATACATGCAGCCCAGTGACTCCGAAAGATTGATTGATTGAGCAGCGCAGCTCTACTTGCTGACGTGCATCAGCAGTTCCTTCAGCATGACGTCGAGTTTCGTCGCCACGCTGTTGATACTGGCGTCACCGTACAGCCCAAACATCGAGGAAGGTTTGTCGTATTCGAACACTGCGGTACCGTCGGCACCCTCATACAGGACCACTCGGATAGGTGCGTAGAGACCCGCGGCCAGGTTGTGTTTGTTCATCGAGGCGGCAGTCAGGACATTGCCAATGCCGTAACCCACGGCTTTCCGCGGGCCTCCCTCCAAGGCGAGGGCAAGTCCATGATCCAGCGAGTACAGAATCGACAGTCCCGTGGGCGCGGCCAATTGCTCCAGTTCGGCGCGCGCACCGGCCATGTCTCCCTTTTGGACGAACGGCATCACCCGCTCGATGCGGAACGGACGAATGCGGGATTCAAGCGCGGCCCTCACTTCGTCGAAAGACCGTGTCGAACGGATGCGGATATGTTCCAGCGTCAACGGCCGCACGCTCGCGCGGTCATCGTTATCGGCTTCGGCGGCAAGAGAGTGCCCTGACACAAGCGCGCCGATCCCCAGCACCAGCAGGGCGGATCTCAGCGACTTGATCGCGGTTCTGACTCGAATTGCAAACATGGCCGTCTCCTCGTGTTGTGGATCAATCAGTCGCGACCGCATCAGCCAGCGCACGGCGCAGCATCGTCCGCGCGAGCTGGGTGCGATAGTCGGCGTCAGCGAAGCGGTCTTCCAGGGGGTCGATTCCGTTGAAAGCCAAGCCGAGCAAGCGTTCGGTGTGCTCGGGCTGACCGGCATATCCCGTCAAGGCGGCTTCAGCCAGGTTCGCGCGGAAGGGGTGATCGGCAAGTCCGGTGACCGAGATCCGCCCGCCGCTGCATCGACCGGACTGTACGTCCAGCACGACGGCCACGCCGACAACGGCATAGCCCGAGGCGGGATGGCGGAATTTGCGGTAAGCCACACGCCGGCCTGGAACCACCGGAATGCGCACACGCACGAGGACCTCGTCTAGCCCCAGATCGGTTTCGAACAGGCCCTTGAAGAACGCATTTGCCGCAATTGATCGCGAACCTTGCGGCCCGAAGACATCCATAGTCGCATCGAGCGCCAGCATGGCGGCCGGCCAGTCCGCCGACGGATCGGCGTGCGCCAACGAGCCGCCAAGGGTGCCGCGGTTGCGGACGGTGGGGTCCGCGATCAGGTGAGCCACAGCGGGAATCAGCGGCAACGCCTTGGCCACTTCGGCATCGTGTTCGAGCTCGGCGTGGGTGGTTGCGGCACCGATCACGACCGCTTCGGCGCCGACGCTGATGCCGCGGAGTTCCGCAAGCCCGGCGATATCGATCAGGGTGGCCGGAGCGGCGAGGCGCAGCTTCATCATTGGAAGCAGCGAGTGCCCCCCGCTCATCAACTTGGCGCCATCGCCGCACCGGGTGAGCTGGTCAAGCGCCTCGGATAGGCTGCCGGGCCGTACGTATTCGAAAGCACTGGGTATCACTTGCTCAGCTCCTCGTTTCGGCGTCTTGCGTGGCGCGGATGGCGCACCACACCTTGGGCGGCGTCAACGGCATGTCGATGTGGGTGATACCGAAGCTCTTGAGCGCATCGCAAACGGCGCTGACGATGACCGTAGGCGCACCCACGCAGCCTGCTTCGCCGATTCCCTTGACGCCCAGGGGATTGACCGGGGTCGGCGTCACCTGGAAGCTGGTTCGCATCGCCGGGACCTGGTCGCTCTTGGGCAAGGCGTAATCAAGCAGTGAACCGGTCAGCAGCTGCCCGGTCTCGTCGTATTCGACGCCTTCGTACAGCGCCTGGCCGATCCCCTGGGCGATGCCGCCGTGCATCTGCCCATGGCACAGCATCGGGTTGATCATGTTGCCGACGTCGTCCACGGCGACGTAGTCGAGAATCTTCACCTCACCCGTTTCGATGTCCACCTCCACCACGGCGGCGTGGCTGCCGAAGGGCGTCACCATCTGTTCGGGTTGGTGGAACACGGTTTCTTCCAGCCCCGGCGCCATGCCCACCGGCAGTCCAGAGGCCACGTACGCCATGCGCGCGACCTGGCCGAAGCCCACGCTGCGCTCCGGCTGGCCAGCAACCCTGAAAGTTCCCTGCGCATAGTTGACTTCATCCGGCTGCACCTTGAGCATGCAAGCGGCGATGCGCCGCGCCTTGGCCAGAACTTTTTCTGCCGCCATGTGGGCCGCGGTGCCACCCACGACCATAGAGCGTGAATTGAAGGTCCCGTGCCCGAAAGGAACCCGGTCGGTATCGCCCTGGACGACATCGATATCACCGACCGGCAGCTGCAGCACGTCGCCGATGATCTGCGCGTAGCTGGTCGCGTGCCCATGTCCCTGCGGCATGGAACCCGAGAAGAGCGTGACCTTGCCGTCGGAATGCACGCGCAGCAGCGCACTTTCCCATCCGCCGCGGTCGAAGCCGAGCATCTTGAGCACGGCCGAACTGCCCATGCCAACCAATTCCATGTAGCAGGTGACGGCAATGCCGATATAGCGACCCTTCGCCCGCAAATCCGCCTGCCGGTGGCGCCATTCGCCGTAGCCGATCTGCTTCACCGCAGCCTCGAGACAACCTTCGTAATTGCCGGTATCCCACAGGAGGAGCGGGTGTCCGTAAGGCCGATAGGGAAACTGGTGCGACCGGATCAGGTTGATGCGACGCAGTTCGACCGGGTCCATGGCCAGTTCGGCCGCGACGGCGTCCATCGTGCGTTCGATGATGTACGAGGCTTCCGGCCGGCCGGCGCCGCGGTAGGCATCCACCGGCGTGGTGTTCGTCGTGACCAGCCGCATTTCCCCATCCAGCGCGGCAATGTCGTAGTTGCCGCAGGCGAAGGACACCGTGTTGATCGTCGGGATGCCGGTGCCCATGTTCGACAGGTAGGCCCCCAGGTTGGCGAACGAACGCAGCTTGATGCCAAGCACGCGGCCGTCCTTCCTCACCGCTGCTTCCACGTACTCGATGTGCGCGCGGCCGTGGGTCGTGGCCGTGTGCGCTTCGCTGCGCGTCTCGGTCCAACCGACCGGCCGCCCGAAGTGTTTCGCCGCGAATGCAACGAGGATCTCCTCGGCGTAGAAGTGCATCTTGCAGCCGAAGCCGCCGCCGATGTCGGGCGCGACAAGATGGATCCTGTGTTCGGGCCAGCCCAGGGTTTCGGCCAGCCAGCGCTTGGACATATGCGGCACCTGCGAGGGCAGGTAGAACGTCAGCCTTTCGTCCGACTTGTCATAGACCGCGCGCACGGCCCGAGGCTCGATCGGACTGGGTATCAGCCGGTTGTTGACGAGCCGCACGCGGACCAGGTGGTCAGCCTGCTCGGCTGCCGCCTCGTAGTCGCCGCCGCCGGCGCGGAAGACGCTGAGAAGGTTGCCGGGCACGTTGTCATGCAATTGCGGCGCGCCTTCCCGCACGGCCAGTTCCTCGTCCACCACGGCGGGCTGCACTTCGTATTCGACGACGATGGCTTCGAGCGCGTCGGCGGCTTGCTGGCGCGTATTGGCGACCACCAGCGCGACCGATTCGCCGACGTAGCGCACTCGCCCATCCGCCAGTGGGGGATGAGCCGGAATATGCACCTCACCCACCACCCAGTTGGGCCGGATATCGCCCACCTTGCCGCGCAGGTCGTCGTAGGTCAGGATGCCCACCACGCCTTCCATGGCCAATGCCGCCGACGTGTCGATTGACTTGATCAGTGCGTGACCGTGCGGCGAGCGCAGCACCATCGCGCAAGTCAGGCCTTCAATGGCAATGTCGTCGGTGAAGCGGCCGCGGCCGGTCAGCAGGCGCGGATCTTCGCGCCGGGTGACAGATTGCCCGACCAGGGTAGCTGGCAGGTCATTCAGCTTACTCATGACAGGCCTTCGGTTGCCGTGGCGGGTCTCTCGGCCGCCTGTTTGCTGCGGCTGGCCACCAGCAGGACCGCACTGACGATGTTCTGGTACCCGGTGCAGCGGCACAGATTGCCGTGCAACGCTTCACGCACTTGCTCTTCGGTGGGGTTCGGGACCCGATCCAGCAGCGCCTGTCCGGCGAAGATCATGCCGGGCGTGCAGAAGCCGCATTGCAGCCCATGCACTTCCATGAAGGCCTGCTGCAGCGGCGTCAGCTCTTTCGGCGTGCCCAGGCCCTCGATCGTGGTGACGTCGTGGCCTTGCGCCTGCACCGCCAGAACCGTGCAGGACTTAGCCGTCTTGCCGTCGATCCGTACCGTGCAGGCCCCACATTGGGATGTGTCGCAACCGATGTGCGTTCCCGTGCCCGCATGGTCCCGCAGAAAATGAACCAGCAACTCGCGCGATTCGACCTCGGCAGTCACGGGTGCTCCGTTGACTGCGACAGTCACTTTTTGCGGTGTCATTGCATCTCCTTGAAAATTTGCGCCTTGCACTCGCCGAACCCGATGGGTCGGTAACCTTCTCGGTGGCACATGCCGTGCAGCCACACGATGTCCCCGTCTTCCAGGAAGAGGCGTGTTTCTCCCGAGGGCAGCCGCAGAGGGGTCTTCCCTCCGGCATTGAATTCGACGAGGCAGCCGCTGTTCTCGCGATCCGCACCGGAGACTGTCCCGCTGGACAACAAGTCTCCTGTCTGCAGATTGCAGCCGTTGCTCGTCTGATGTGTGAGCATTTGCGTCAGCGTCCAATATTGGTCTTCGAATCGGGGCCGCGAGAGCACGACCGGGTCCAAGCCCTTTTCTCGCATGACGGGCGTCTGCAACAGGACCTGCAGAGAGATCGAGATGCCTCCTACTGCCGCATGGGTTGGCGACGTCAGTGCGGCCGGCAGTGCCGGCTCACCTTCGGCACGTGTCGGCGCGGCCACACGGAATGGCGCGAGCGCCTCCAGCGTGACGACCCAGGGTGACACCGTCGTCATGAAGCTCTTGGCCAAGAACGGGCCCAGCGGGTAACTCTCCCAGATCTGGATATCGCGCGCCGACCAGTCATTGACGAGGCACAAGCCGAACATGTGGTTCTCGGCGTCGTCGATTGAGATCGCGGCGCCCAGGGCGTTTCCGCCTCCCACAAAGCATCCGACCTCGAGTTCGAAGTCGAGCCACCGCGCTGGCACATAGCCCTGACCCGCACCGACCTGCCCGCGCGGCCGTACGCACGGCACCCCACTCACGACCACGCTGGACGCTCGGCCGTGATAGCCGATCGGCATGTGCCTGAAATTCGGCGCCACGGGCATGTCGGGCCGCGACAGCTCCCCGGTGCGGCGGGCATGATGGATCGAGGTGAAGAAGTCCGTGAAGTCCCCGATGCGCGCGGGAAGATGCATGCGCGCGCTGTCCATCGGCACCAGGCAGCGGGCGGCAGCCGCGATGTCGGGATTGCTGGCGTGAAGGAGTTTAAAGACCGCACGCCGCAACGCCAGGCTCGCAGTCCTGCCACTCGACATCAGCGCATTGAGGTTGTCGCTGCGCAGCGCAGCGGACAAGCTGCCGAGACCTGGTAGCAGGCCGCAATCCAGCGCCCCAGTCACATCCAGAATCTGATTCCCTATGGCAGCACCGAGCCTGCCGACCGATGCTCCCAACGGGGAAAAGACCCCTAGCGGAAGATTCTGGATAGGAAACTCGTTGCCGGGCTCGTTGGCACTGCTCACCCAGCTTTGCGCACCCAGGTCGTGCGTGTCGTCGACTTTCGCGGTCATGGCGTTGCTGCCGCCTGCTATGCGGCGATGCCGGCGTCCGCCGTGCTGGCCTCATCCGCTGGTGCTGTTGAGGCAGCCAGGACGACCGGGCTCTCGAACTGATGCTCGACCAGCATGCCTGCCGCCTTCATCGCATCGATCTCCTGCGCGCTCATGCCGAGGCCGGCGAACACTTCGGCATTGTGCTCGCCGCGGAAAGCGGGCAAGCCAGGCGCATCCAACGAGTCCTCCGAGAACCGCCACGGACGGCCGTGCAGGCGGTAAGTGCCGCCGCGACGGTCCGGCACCTCGTGCACGGCGCCCCAATAGGCCGCCCATTCGGTTTCCGCAAGCTCCTTCATGGAGCGGATTTCGCCCATCGCGATCTTGGATTCGTCCAGCTGGGCGTCCAGCGACTTCATGTCGCGGAACGTCAGCATCCAGGTTTGAACGATCTCGTGCAGGGCATCATAGTTTTGCGCCCGCAGCGCCGCAGTGGCGAAGCGCGGGTCGCTGGCAAGTTCAACCCGGCGCATGGCCATCAGGTACTGGGGAAACGTCAGGCTGCTGACCAGGCTTGCTGGTGTCAGGAAGTGCTCGCCACCGGGGCCCACCCAGAATGCACCATCAGTCGCGCCCAGCACTGCCGGTTCGGCGCCAGTATCGACTCCGGCCAGGTCAACGTGCGCGCGCTCGTTGATTGCCAGCATGACCGCCGCCATGGCGACGTCGATGTACTGGCCGCGGCCTGTCGATTCGCGCCGCCGCACTGCTGCCAGCACGCCAATGGTGGCCTGCAGTCCGGCGTAGACGTCCGCGTGCGACAGTGGGTCCGGCCGCCATCGCTTCAGATTGTCGCCATAGTGGCGCAGGGTATTGTGCGTAAAGCCCGTCTCGGCCTGCACGGTCGGCGCATACGCCATGCGCGACGCCCACGGGCCGCCCTGGCCGTAACCGGAGATCGACACGTAGATCAGGCGCGGATTGCGGCGCGCCAGCGATTCGTAGTCGAGGCCGAAGAACTTGAGCGTGCCGGCGCGAAAGTTCTCGATGAAGATGTCCGCGTCTTCACACAGCTTGAGGATCAGCTCGCGCGCGCCAGGCACGTTCAGGTCGATGCTGACATTGCGTTTGCCGACGTTCTGCTGCGCGTAGTAGCCGGACATCCCATCGTCAAAGGGAAAGGAAAAGCGCGAGACATCGGGCCGAGGCGGTTCAACCTTGACCACCTCGGCCCCCAGATCGGCCAAGGTGCGGGCGCACAGCGGCCCCGCCAGCACGCGGGACAAGTCGACGACCTTCAGGCCCTGCAGTGGTCCGGACATGATCAGCGCCCCTCGAATTTCGTCAAACCGGGACCTTGCGCCAGGAAGGAAGCGAGTCCGGCCTTCAGGTCCTTGGATGCCCAGATCGGCTTTTGCAACTCGGCCATGGCCAGATCGGCTGCCTCGATGCCTTCGTTCGCGGCGATGGCCGCAATCCGCTTGGTCGCCGCGTGGGCAACAGTCGGTCCATTTGCAAGTTCCGTGGCGACGCTCAAGGCGACCGCGTCGAGGCGGTCGTCGGGCACGACCAGATTGATCAGCCCCCAGCGCTCCAGCGTTTCGGCGTCATAGCGGCGACCCAGCATCGACATTTCCTTGGCCCGCGCCAAGCCGATGCGCTGCACCTGCCGCTGAATGCCACCCATGAGCGGGTGCAACCCCAAGGCGCTCTCGACCGAGCCGATCTTTGCCGATGCAGCGGCAACAATGTAGTCGGAGGCCAGCGCCAATTCGACCCCGCCGCCGAGGCAGGCGCCATTGATGCTTGCCACGATGGGGATGGGCAAGGTTTCGAAAGCCTGCAGGACATCCAGCACGCTCAGTTCCGGCTTCTGGACGGAGGTTTTGCCGGTCGTCGCCTCTTCGATCAACGCGTCGAACTGCTTGACGTCAGCGCCAGCGCAGAAGTTTCTCAGGCTGCTCCTCAGGACGACCGCACGCCCCCCCTGGTTGACCGCCTCCCGCATCGCCGCAATCAGGGGGTTGAGCAGCCTTGGGCCCATGAGATTGTGCGGAGCGCAGTTCATCGACAGCACCACCACATTTCCGTGTCGCTCTTTGAGGACAACATCATCATTCATCACATATCTCCTATCTCCGCATCAGTCGATGCGCGTTGATCGTTCTGTACGAAACCGATGGATTGAGGCCCAACTTCGCCTTGCTGCACGACGCATTCGCTTTCCGAATTCAATGAAGGGCGTGGTTGAACATGAGATGGCTACATGTTTCGACATGGCGTTCCGCGCCAGCCGTTCGACGTCCTCGGCCTTCTGGCCATCGGCGGCGATCCAGTCGGCCTTGATGGCCATCGCGCTCAGGTGTTGCTGGGCCTTCTCCAGTTCCTCGGCCCTTCGCGACGAAAGAACGATGGAGGCGCCTTGTTCACCCAGGGCCTCTGCGATCTGCAGACCGATTCCACACGAGCCGCCGGTAATGAGGGCGGTCTTGCCGCTCAGATCGAATGCTTGTTTGATGCTGGCCATGCTGCCTCAGGAGGTCGGTGTCATCTTCAAGACTTCGGGTTTGCCGTCGATGTATCGGCCAAGTTCCCGGCCAAGCGTGCGGTAGTGATCCGTCTTGAGATGGGTGGCTGCGGAACCCGCGTCCTTGTATCGCTCGAGAAAGGCGAAACGGTTTTCGCCTTCCGTAAGCAACTCGTATCCGATCACGCCGGCTTCCTTGCAAGAAGCCTCGACGAGCTGTTTTGCTGTCTGCAGAAAGTGCTCGGAGCTTCCGGGCAGGATGTTGAGTCTGGCGAGCACGACGATCATTTGCATTTTTCCCAAAGTAAGTGAACGGAGCGGCCCGCGATCAGGTGGATTGGTGAAGTGCATCGCCGGGTCCGAGCCCGATGCGCCGAAGTACGGCTCCAGATGGCGACAGCCCCGTCCGGGGGTCTGGCCAGCTGGCCCACCCCGGTGGCAGCCGTTCCAGGCATACCGATGAAAGCTCGAGCAGGGTCGAAATCAAGAACCGTGGGCTTTGCGTCAAACCCAGTGTGGGGCATCCCTACTCGGGTTGAAGCTTGATCAATCGCGCGATGTCCGTCAGGCGTTTGGTTTCAGCTTTGAAATGCTCGTCTGCCTGCGCAGGCGTCATCGGATCCAGAGTGCGGCCAGCTTGGTCGGCCGCGAACTTGGCAAACTCCGGCAACTTGGCGACCGCGTTGATCGCCTGCGCCAGCTTGGCCACCTCCGCGTTGCCCACTTTGCGATCGACGAATACACCGGTCCAGATCTGGTGGTCAAAGCCCTTGATCACCTTGCCCTCGTTGAGGGTCGGCACCTCCGGCAAGCCAGCGGCGCGCTGGGCGGCCGATACCCCGATAGGGTGAACCTTGCCCGTCCTGATCAGGCCCACCGTAGGACCTGAGAGCGGCAGAAAGGCCAAGTCCACTTGCCCGCCAATCAAATCGGGGATGATGGGCGCAACGCCCTTGTAAGGAACCTCGAGGAATCGCACATTCCCCCGATTCTGGAAATCGGCGCCGACGATGTGCGTCGTCGATCCACGGCCCCAGTGGGCGATCGACAGTTCCTTGTTGCCCGGCTGCCGCATATAGGCCAAGAGGTCGTCTACGCCTTTGAACGACAAGCGCGAGGAGCTGACAAGCACGAAGTCAGTGATCAGCAACGGTGAGACCAGCCGCAGTTGGCCCGGCTCGTACTTCGCGGCGGCGATGGCCAAGGGCGCCAGGATCAGGTCCGATGCCGTGTGTCCCAGCAGGTTGTACCCGTCGGCCGGCAAGCCCAGCACTTTCATCACGCCAATGGAACCGCCCGCACCCGGCAGATTGTCGACAACGACCGCTTGGCCGAGTTGCGCCTGAAGCCCTGGCTGCAGCTGCCGGAAACCGGCATCCGCCGGACCGCCGGCTGGGAACGGCACGCGGATGGTGACGGGCATGCTGGGGTACGTTTGAGCCGACGCGGTGAAGGCGGGCAAAAGCATCGCCGCCGCACAAGCCAGCTGGAAAAGGAATTTCGTCATACGTTTGTCTCCGCTTAGGTCTCTGTCTACGAGATGTTGGCGCGGACGCCGCTCAAGCTCGCCGTTTCGTTACGTGGTCAAGTGGGCCCACAGCGTCGGCTGCTCGTGGTTACGATTCAGGTTCGGGCCGCTCCGGGTTATCAGCGCAGAACATCTTGTTTCTGGGGGGATTGTCCGAGCACACCTCCCGGACGAAAAGGTGATTTAATGCCAATATGCAGGTTGTCTCGTGCCACATCTTCAACCACTGGCGACTGTCATGACGGCCGTGCCCAAGCTGACTTTCATCCACCGTCCAGGGGATCGCAATACGCCGCAGCTCAGCCTTTTCGGACTGAAGGCGCTCATCGAAGAAATGGAGAGCCAGGGCGTGACATCACGTGCCTTGCTGCGTGGCACGGGGGTTTGCGCCGAGCAGTTCGACGACTATGCAGCGCTGATCTCCCGGGACCAGCGGCTAGCCATCTATCGCAATGCGCAGCGTCTCGCGAAACGGTCGGATGTGGCGCTGCGCGCGGGGGCTCGGCAACGCATCAGCGATTTCGGCATCTACGGCTATGCCTTGGCCAGCAGCAAGACGCTTGGGGATGCGATGAACCTGAGTTTTCGACACCTTCGGCAAGCTGGACCTGTGCTGCAAATCACATCATGCGTTGAGGGAGGGACAATCAAGATGCGCAGTCATGACCCGGCGTCGCTGGGCGAACTCCTGCCATTCGTTGCGGAATTCTGGCGCAGCTCGAACCATGCCTTCCTCAGCCGGGCGCTGGAGGCGCCGTTTCCTTCCACCCGCATGCTGCTTCCCTACCCTGCGCCGCCCCATTGGCGAGCTTACAGCCAGATGTTCAACTGCCCGGTCGAGTTCGGAGCCGAGACGATGGAGTGGCACTTTCCCGAATCGGCCTGGACGTTGCCGCTGCCGAACGCGAACCCCATGGCGGCCCAGGTTTGCCAGCGCTTCTGCGAGCAGGTCTTGTCGGAGCAACCCCCGGCGTCGGAACTCGCCGACTCCATCAGGGTCATCCTCGTGAATCAGCCCGGGCGTTTCCCAAATATCAATGAGATTGCCGCGCACCTCGGCACGTCGCTGCGCACGCTCAACCGCAGATTGGCCTCAGAGGGACTGTCCTACCAATCGATCATCGACGATGTACGCAGGACGCTTGCCGTGGAATACCTCGAGCGCACTTCGCTCTCGGTCGAGGATGTCTGCGAGCGCGTTGGCTTTTCGGATCCGTCCAACTTTCGCAAGGCGTTCAAGAAGTGGATGGGCAGATCGCCAAGCCATTTCCGCGCCGAGAGTGCCGCGACGGGGGCGTAATCGCACTAAATAGCCAGGGGGCGCCCAACCCCTGGCCGGCCGACTTTCGGCGATCCGGCCACGGCGTCGCTTAGCGACAAGGTGCGCCGGCGATTCAACGCCGAGCGACCCAACCAGCTTTGGGTCACCTCCAACCTGGAGAACGACCGTGCGCCGGCCACGTATTCCCTTTCATAGGCATCGGCCATTACTCGTGCTCGCGCTGACTCAGGTAGGTTTCGGAGCCAACTCACGTTGAGAAGCAGCAGCTTGGCCGCGCCGCTGCCGCTCAGAGATGGCCTTCCACCGTCACATAGTCCGCGGGCATGTTGATCTCGATCAACTCGAGGTCGCCAGACTGACCAATGACATTGTGAGCCACACCGGCGGGCTGACTGAGGCAGGAGCCGGCAACGACTGTCACCGATTTGGCCATACCGTCGAACTTGAATTCGACCCAGCCTTTCAGCACGTACACGAAGTGCGCTGTCATGTCGTGCCAATGCCAACCGGTCTCCTCGCCGAACGGCTGAACAGCGCGGATGTGCTTCGCGCTAATGCGGCCATCCGAAGCCTCCGCCATTCCGAGATCCCGATACTCAACATTGGCGCGAGGACCTTCCCGGTGAAAACGGCTGTCTTCGAGGGGAGTGAGAACAAACTTGGATTTTGCCTGATCAAGCGGCAATGGACCTTGGTATCGCGCAGACTTCTTCACCGTATTCCCTTTCAGTTGATTGGCCAGCGTGTGCTATGGAGATGCGCGGCGCTGGCCTGGATGGCGATGTGCTGTTGGTCGGCCACGATTTCAAAAATCGTGGACCGCAATAGCCGGACAAGACGATCCCGGATTCATGACGCCCCCTTGGCAGTCAAGCATCCAGCGCGTTGAGCGCTCGGATCACACGGCAATCGGCGCAAGAATCTGAAGCGCCCCCCCTTGCCGAGCCGAAGCGTAGGCCGCGTCCATGACCTGCATCATTGCCTCGGCGTCGCGCAATGACGCGATCGGCTTTGCACCCGTGCGAAATTCAGATAACACCCGCTTGACGAACAAGGGGTAGTAAGCATCAGTTTCCAACTCGAGGCGCAGACTCCGGGTGCCGGCGGCAAGGTTGGTACGGTCCCGAATCTCAATCCGGTCGGGGCCCGATTTCGCGTACATGCGATTGGATGAAAGAGTGAACGAGAATTCGCGCTGCTCGTCTGGAGTACTCGGGAAGCTGTATCCGGTCTCCACGAGCCCGATCACGCCATCATCGGTTTGCATCGTCAGCAACGAATAGTCCTCAACGGCGCCTCGGTGTGTTCGTGCGTTCATGGTGGCTGAGACGCGAGTGACTTCCTTGCCGGTCAGTAATCTAAAGAGGTCTATAAAGTGCGTGGCGACATTGATCGTGGATCCGCCGCCGGAAAACGCGGGATCGAGCGCCCAGCCTGAGCCCGCGGCTTCGTAACGGCCAGGCGGACCCACGATGAAACGGAAGGACATGTAGTTGAAGTCCGACGGGATGCTGCCTTCAGCCCCGTCCAGCGCGCGGAGCAGGTCGCTCATGCGAAAGATGAGTGGTACCGCGCAATAGAGGTTGGCCTCCTCGGTCAGCATCCGCAGCCGGGAGACTTGCGACATGTTGACGCCACAGGGTTTTTCCAGTGCGAATGGAATTCTTCGTGCGATCAGGGCCTCCGCGAGCGTCGGCATTTCGGAATGCCGGCCGAACACAAAAGCAAATTCAACTTCCTCGCGCTCGAGCAGCTCATGGGCCGACGAGTACAGCGTACTGCCAAATCGTGCGGCGATCGCCCCTCCTTTGATGTGCTCCGCGTCCGAAACGGCGACCACCTGAATCCCGGGCACCTCGAGCGCATCAAGATAGAGTGGGACGTGCCAATGACTGGCTTCCAGCAATGCAACTTTCATGCGTGTTCTCCCCTCGCACATTCCGAGCCATCACGTGGTATTGACTTCCCATCGGGGCGGCAATCGAATCCAAGAAAATGCAAGGCATGCAACGCCTGCCCTTCGTGCATCGGGCGTCCGCCTTGGGTGCGACAACCACGCGCATGAGCGGCGCGGCAAAGCGGCGTCGGCTCGGGCGCATTGATGATGTCTACGACGATGCTGCCGGGATCCAGCCGCTCGGGATCTACCGGCATGGGATCATTCGTGTTCATGCCCAGCGGCGTGGCATTGATGACGATCTCGAATCCGAGTGGATCAGCTGAGCCAGAATGTGTGTTGCAACCGGTCGCGGCGGCGACGGATTTGGCGAGGTCGTCGGCGCGACGCTGGTCGACATCGAAGATGGTCAACGTCCGGGCGCCCGCGCCTGCGACTGCGAACGCGATCGCTCTTCCTGCCCCTCCAGCGCCGACGAGAAGAACCGACTTGTTCGCCGGGTGGTTACCTTCCCACTGCATGCCAAGCACACAACCAAGACCATCGAAGATGGCACCGACCCAGCGCCCATCTTTATCGCAACGGATGACGTTGAGTGCGCCAACCTGACGAGCAGTCGGATGCAGTTCGTCGACAAAGGCCAGCATCCGTTGCTTATGAGGCATCGTGACCAGCACGCCGGAGAGATTCCCCAACGCTCGTGCGCCGGTGACGAATGCGGGCAGATTATCGTCCTTGACCACAAATGGGATGCAAACCGCGTCTGCGCGCTGTTCGATAAAGAGCCGGTTCAATAGTTCGGGTGACTTGGCCGTCGTCAGCGGATCGCCCACCAACCCATAGAGTCGGGTTGTTCCAGTGACATGCAGCATCATGCTTTGGCCAGCGCTTCGGTGTAGCGGGTGCGCACCTCGAGCGCCACGGCCGCAGGCGCCAGGTCACGCAGGATCATGCGCTGGAAGGCTTCACCGCAGATCTGGTTGAAGGTTGACTGGATGATGGAGTAGTTCACCATGCGGCCGCGTTTTTCCACCAGCGCCTTCCAGCCCAGCTGGTCCTCGGCTTCCGGCGTCTTGAAGTAGGGGTCTTTGTAGGCGCTGGCGCGCGCCACCACTTCCCCACCTCGCGCGGCGATCGCCTGAGCTGCCGGGCTGGCCATGAACTTGACGAACTCCCATGCGCCGCCCTGGCGTGGCGAATGGCGGTTGATGCACATCTGGAAGCCGTACACCGCGTGCTTGTCGTCAGGCGCTACCGAAGGGGCCGGTGCCCAGGCCAGGTCGTTGGCCACGGCCGCCTTCAGGCCTCGGTAGCGGTACAGCCCGAAGGTGGCAGACGCGACCGTGCCCGCGCGCATTCCGTCCTGCAGCTCGTTATAGGCGAACTGCAGGCTCACGGGTGTCGCAGCCTTCTTCCCGAACAGGTCCTTGACGATGCTGGCGGCCAGCAGCAGTCGCTTTTCGCTAAAGCCGATCTCGCGGCCGCTGGGCGCGAAGAAAGGGTCGCTGTTGCCCGTTACGATGGAACTCACAATGAACTCCATGAAGGCCTGCGCACCGCCGATCCCGCCGCTCAGGCCGATAGGGACGCCGTAGGCCATCTGGTTCTGCTTGGTCAGCAGCGGGCCGAGCGCGCCCACTTCCTCGTAAGTGCGCGGAGGCGTGGCAATCTTCGCCTCGTCGAACTTGCTCTTGCGGTAGACGTAGATGGGGATGCGATAGTCCTGCTGGAGGCCCCAGATCTTGCCGTTGACGCGCGTCTGGTCCATGCTGATCAGCCAGTCCGTGGTGTCCACCTTGTCGCGCGCGATCAGCTCGTCGATGGCCAGCACCGAGCCGGTGGCCACGAACTCGGGCATCTGGAAGTTGTTCACGCGGATCACGTCCGGGCTGTCCGACTTGGCGCGCGCCGCGCGTACGCCGTTTTGCCCGGCGGGGTCGACCACCACGCGCACCTTCACACGCGGCTGGCTGGCCTCGAAGGCCGCGATCATCTGCGTCTGCGCCGCCGCGCGCGGGTCGTTGGAATTGGCCGGGTCGAGAAAGGTGTCGTAGGCGATGGTCTCGGTGGTTTGCGCGAAGACCTGGCCCGCGGGTGCGCCGAGCATGGCGGCCACGCCACCGAGGAAGATGCGCCGGTTCGTGCGGGGCACTGGCTTCTGTTCGTTCACGTTTGCGGGTTTCTGCTCGGTCATGTTTTGTCTCCTGGTTTAAGTAAGCATGTGGCGGGCTAGCCTTTGACGGCGCCGGCGGTCAGGCCGCTGATGAACCATCGCTGCGCGAGCACGAAGATGGCGACGATGGGAAGGGAGGACACCACGGCATAGGCCATGACGTACGACCAGGTGATGCCGATGCTGTCGAACACCTGGTTGACCAGGGCCACTTGCATCGTGCGGTGCGCTACCTCAGGCGCGAACGCGGCCACGGTGATGTAGTCGTTCCAGGTAGTGATCATGCCGATCACGGCGCTTGCGGCGATGCCGGGTCGCACCAGAGGCAGGATGACCCGTGTGAAGGTTTGCCAGTGATTGGCGCCGTCCACCTGAGTGGCCTCGTCCAGTTCGCGCGGCACGGCGTCCACGAAGTTCTGCATGAACCACACCGTCTGCGGCACCAGGCGCGCGGCCTGCACCACGATGATGACCGCAGCGTTGTTCAAGAGGCCCAGCGCGTCCAAAAGGAAGTACGTTGGCACCAGCAGCGCAACGCCGGGGATCATGGACGTGGACAGGATCATCAGCATCACGGCGCGCTTGCCGCGGAACTCAAAGCGTGACGCCGCGTAGCCGGCGGGCGCGGACAGCAGTACCGCCAGCGCGACCGCGCCGACCGCATAGAGAACCGAGTTGAACAGGTCGGAGCCAAAGGTCTGGTTCCGGAACACCGCCTTGTAAGCCGAGAGGCTCGGCTCGGTAGGAAAGAAGGTAGGCGGGTAGGCCATGACGTTGGCCTCGCTCTTGAGCGAGGTGAGCACCGCCCAGGACAGCGGGATCAGCACGACCAGTACCAAGGCCGTCAACACGGCCCAGGACAGCATTTTTTCGGAACGGCGGATATGCATGGTGTTTCAGCCCGATACGCGGCCGGTGAGCCGCGTGTAAAGGTAACCAAGGAAGAGATTGACCCCCAGCACCACGACGGAGATGACCGACGAGGGCGACAGGTCGACGGAGCGGAAAGCGCTGGAGAACACCTCGAAGCTCCAGGTGGCGGTCGAGCCCAGCGGCCCGCCGCCAGTGAGCACCAGGATCAGCGTGATGAGCGTGAGATAGAGGATGCCCAGCGCCAGGGCGGTGCTGCCCAGCGTGGGCGCGATGTGCGGCCACACCGCGTGGCGCAGTCGCGCGCGCAGGCCGCCGCCGTCAATGTCGATCGCCTCATACAACTCCGCCGGGATGCTTTGCAGCGAGGCGCTCATCATCACCATCACGTAGGGAAAGGACCACCACGCGGTGACCAGGATGACGAGAAGGAGCGCCAGCGAAGGTTCACCCAGCATCAGGCCGGGCTCCATGCCCAGGGACCGCATCAGATAGCTCATGGGCCCATACGAGGGATTGAGCAGCCACAGCCAGAAGCAGCCCACCACGCCCATGGACAACGTCCAGGGCAGCAACAGCAGGGTGCGCACGTACGCAGCGCCGCGCGCAATGTTCTGCAGCGCCAGGGCGCAGGCCAGACCTATGGGCAGCACCACCGCCAGCGCGCCAAACACGTACAGCAGGGAGTTGAGGCTGAGATCGAGGAAGGCCGGGGACGTGAGCACCGCAACGTAGTTCGCCAGGCCCACGCCCTCCACCACTTCATAGAGGCGCGTGCGGTGGACGCTCAGCCACAGCACCACGGCCGTGGGGTAGAGCGTGACGGCCAGCAGTATGGCCACGGCCGGCGCGAACCAGACAAAACGCGCCCAGAAGCCCGGCGGCCGAGGATCGGTCTGCAGCGCGGTCGCGGCCTCCGTGTAGGGAATGGCATTCATAAAAAGCAGCCTTACTTAGAACGTTGTTCCACTGTAAGTGTCGCGAGGCTGCTCGACACCCGGGAAATCCCTCGATTTCGCACTGAACTCAAGTGCTACATTGGAACCATGTTCTAAATACATGGAGATTCCGTGGCCACTGGCGACATGATCGAGCGCGTGCTGGACATCCTCACGCTGCTGGCCGATCACCCCCAAGGCCTGCCGATCAGCGATGTCTCGCGGCGGCTGGACCTGCCCAAGAGCGCCGTGCACCGGCTGCTGTCCGTCTTGGTGAGGCGGGGACTGGCGGTGCAGGACGAGTACAGCCAGCGCTACCGCATGACGGTGAAGCTGGCCGCCATCGGCTTTCGCTTCCTCGCCGCCTCCGGCATCACGGAGATTTGCCAACCCTCCCTGGACCGGCTGGCGGCGCGCACCGGAGAACTGGTGCGCCTCGCCTTGGTGGAAGACGATGCGCTGATCTGGATCGCCAAGGCCCAGGGCGCCCTCTCCGGCCTGCGTTACGACCCGGATATGGGTCAACCCGTGGTGCTGCACGCCACGTCGACCGGCAAAGCCTGGCTCGCAACCCTGGACGAGGCGCAGGCCGTGGCCTTGGTCAAGGCGCGCGGCTTCGTCGTGCCATCCCGGTTCGGCCGGCCGATCGTGCGCGACGAGGCCAGCCTGCGTGCCGAACTCGCGCTGACGCGCAAGCGCGGCTACGGCACTTCCATCGAGGAAGGGGAGCCAGGCACGTGCGCGGTGGGCTGCGCCATCGTGGACCCGCAAACCCGCCGCGCGATCGGTACCGTCAGCGTGGCCGGTCCTGTGGCGCGACTCCCGCCGGAGCGCATCGCCGCCATTGCGCCCGACGTGCAGGCCACCGCAGCGGAGATCGCCGACCTGTGGCCCAGCCGCAAGGTGATGGAGGCCATGATGGGGCAGACGCCGCTGAAAGCGGCCAATGGCTGAAGGCACGATGAGCGACGAACGCCTGGCGTGCGAGCTCGCTGTCGCGCGCCGCACCCATGGCTTCATGACGGCTCACGCTCTCGAGCACCTGGATGGCTTCGAGGGCGCCTATCGTCTGCAGGAGAGCGTGCGCGCCGAACTCGGCGCCACGGTTGTGGGTTGGAAGCTCGCGGCGCCGCCCGCCGCCGAGGTGATCTCGGCGCCCCTGTTCGACATCGGCTGCATGGCGTCCGACGCCGTCCTCGCCGACACCGCGGCGCTGCGCGATGGTGTCGAATGCGAACTGGCCTTGCGCATCGACCGCCCCCTGCCCTTGGGCGGATGCACACGCGACGACGTGATGGCCGCCGTGGGCGTCGTCATGCCGGCCTTCGAATTGCTGTGCAGCCGCTTGCCGGCCAGGTTCGCCTCGCCGCGCGAACACATCGTGGCGGACTGCTTGGGCCATGGCGCGGTGGTGCTCGGTGCGCCGTGCAGCGACTGGCGCCCGCTGGAGCTCGACAAGCTGCGCGTGACGCTGTGGGCCGACGACGTGCCCGTGGTCGACAAACCGGGCGGCAATCCTTTTGGAGACCCGCTACTCGCGGTCGCCCTGCTCGCCAACCACCTGGCGCTGCGCCGCCAGACCCTCGCGGCGGGGACTTTTGTGCTGGCCGGTTCCCATACCGGCGTCCATCGTGCGCGGCCCGGCGAGCGGCTGCGCTGTGTTTTCGAAGGGATCGGCCAAGTCGCGCTCAACCTGCGCGAAACCGTGCCCCCGACATCCAAGGAGCAAAACCATGCTGGCAGGTGAAGGTGCCGTGGCTATCTGGAACGACATTGCCGAGGCCGGGCGCGCGGAGTTTTACGCTTGGCATCTGCACGAGCACATGCCCGAGCGCGTGGGCATTCCCGGCTTTGTGCGGGGGCGGCGCTATCGCGCCGCCGATGGATCGACGCAGCCGGAGTTCTTCACCCTGTACGAAACCTCGAGCTTCCAGGTTATCCAGGGCAGCGACTATCTTTCGCGCTTGAACGAGCCTACGGAATGGACGCGTGCGACCACCGCACATTTCCAGACGACCACGCGCTCACTCACACGCGTCGTGGCCAGCCACGGCGTGGGCTCGGGTGGCGCGATGCTGACCCTGCGCTTCGACATCGCAGACGACGCTGTGCACGACGTGGTGCCGCGTCTGACCTCGGCGCTGGAAGCCGCTGCACGGTTGCCGCGCATCAGCGGTGCGCACCTGCTGGGATCCGATGCCGGCGTGTCGGGCCAGTCCACCGCCGAAAGCAAGGACCGCAAGGACCTGTTGGCACCGGCGCGCTGGGTGGTGTTGCTGGAAGGCTGCGACGTCAACGCCTTTGGCGCGGCCCTCGCGCTACTGCGAGAGTTCACCGAACTGCGCGAAGCCGCCGTGGGCCGCTACCTGCATGAATACACACGGCTGAAGACTGCCTGGCAAGCGGGATGAGCGATCACAACTCGCCCCTGGACCCGGAGTGCGCGCGGTTGCGGCGGCGCAGCGGCACGCGACCGACTTCGCGCTGCAACAAGATCCCTTTTGAACGAGGTACCCCAAATGGCAACCGTTGATATCCAGGACGCAACCAAGTCCTTCGGCAGCACGCGGGTGATCCGCGGCGTGAGCATCGACATTCGCGACGGTGAATTCGTGGTGCTGGTCGGCCCCTCGGGCTGTGGCAAGTCCACCCTGCTGCGCATGATCGCAGGGCTGGAGGGCATCGACGCCGGCGAGATCCGCATCGGCGGCCGCCGCGTGAACGGCCTGTTGCCCAAGGATCGCGACATCGCCATGGTGTTCCAGAACTACGCGCTCTACCCGCACCTCACGGTGGCCGACAACCTCGCGTTCTCGCTGAAGCTGCGCCATGCGCCGCAGCAAGAGATCGAGCAGCGCGTGGCGCGCGCGGCCAAGATCCTGGGGCTGGAGCCACTGCTGGCGCGGCTGCCCAAGCAGCTCTCCGGCGGGCAGCGCCAACGCGTCGCCATGGGCCGCGCCATCGTACGCGACCCACAGGTCTTCCTGTTCGACGAGCCGCTGTCCAACCTGGACGCCAAGCTGCGCGTGGCAATGCGCGCAGAGATCCGCGAGCTGCACCAGCGCCTGAAGGCCACCACCGTCTACGTCACGCACGACCAGATCGAGGCCATGACAATGGCGGACAAGATCGTGGCCATGCACGACGGCGTGGTGGAACAGGTGGGCACACCGCTGGAGCTGTTCGATCGCCCGCGCAACGTCTTCGTCGCGGCCTTCATCGGCTCGCCGTCGATGAACCTGCTGCCCGTCAAGGTCAACGGCCAGGGCGTTGTCGACAACGCGGGCAACCACTGGGGCGTGCCCCGCGTGCCGGCCACAAGCGGCCAGGCCCTCACGCTGGGCGTGCGGCCCGAGCACCTGCGGCTGGACGGCGCGGGCGTGGAGGCGCGCGTAGTAGTGGTGGAGTCCACCGGCTCGGAAACGCACCTCGTCGTCGATGCGGGTGGCACCAAGCTCACCTGCGTGCTGCGCGAGCGGGTCGGCGTGCGCCCCGGCGACCACGTGCGCCTGGGTGCGGACACGGCGCATTTGCATCTCTTCCGCGCGGACTCGGGCGAGCGGCTCGAGCCGGTGCACTGAACCTGAAAGGAACACAAGAAATGAAACTTGTCCGATTCGGTGCTCGCGGCAGCGAGAAACCCGGGGTGATCGACGCTCAAGGTGTCGTGCGCGACCTCTCGGGCGTGGTGCCGGACATCGATGCCCGTGCGCTGTCGCCGGCGGCGCTGGCGCGCCTGCGCGAGATCGACTTCGCCACACTGCCGGCTGCACCCGCGGGCGTGCGGCTTGGCGCATGTGTGGGCAGCATCCCTAACCTGGTTTGCATCGGCCTCAACTACTCCGACCACGCGGCCGAAACCAACACGCCCATCCCTTCACAGCCCGTCGTGTTCAACAAGCACACCGGCGCTGCGGCCGGCCCCAACGACGCGCTGATCCTCGCGCCGGGTTCGGTCAAGCTGGACTGGGAGGTGGAGCTGGCGGTGGTGATCGGCACGCCGGCGTGGCACGTGCGCGAAGAGGATGCCTTGCGACACGTCGCGGGCTACTGCCTGTGCAACGACGTTTCGGAGCGTGCCTGGCAGCTCGAGTACGAAGGCCAGTGGACCAAGGGCAAGAGCTACTACGGCTATGCGCCCCTGGGCCCATGGCTGGTGACCGCCGACGAAGTACCCGACCCGCAGGCCATGGACCTGTGGCTGGAAGTCAATGGCGTGCGGCGCCAGAGCGGCAACACGCGCACGCAGATCTTCGGCGTCGCGCACATCGTGTCCTACCTGAGCCGCTTCATGGCCCTGGCCCCCGGCGACGTGATCGCCACCGGCACGCCGCCTGGCGTGGGACTGGGCCACAAGCCGCCCCTGTTCCTGAAGGCGGGCGACCGCGTCGCGCTGGGCAACCCCCTGCTGGGCGAGCAGCGCCAGAGCGTGGTGGCTTACGACGACGAAGCCATGGGGGCGCGCTGGCGCGAAGCCCGCCTGCCGCAGCTTTGATGCTGCAAGGGGGCGACCACGCCTATTACCGCACGCTGATCCAGAAGCTCGGCCTGACGGGCCAGTGACCCGTGCCAACCTGCGAAAGTGAGTACCCCATGAGCCTCCCGCTCGCACTGCGCGCCGAGCGCTGCCTCCCCGACGACGGCTACACCGGCATCCTCGTGGGCCGTGTCTGGCGCCCCGAGCTCGCCGGCCCCTCCGTGGTGGCGATCCGCGAGGGCGGCATCCATGACCTGAGCGCCGAGTTCCCCACCATGAGCAGCCTGCTCGATCTGCCCGAGCCCGCCCGCGCCGTGCGCGAGGCCGCCGGCGAGCGCATCGCGAGTCTCGACGAACTGCTGGCCAACAGCGACGAGGCGACGCGCGATGCGGCCCGGCCCTTTCTGCTCGCCCCCTGCGACCTGCAGGTGGTCAAGGCGGCCGGCGTCACCTTCGCCAGCAGCATGCTGGAGCGCGTGATCGAAGAGCAGGCCGGCGGCGACGCCCAACGCGCCGAATCCGTGCGCGCGCGCGTGGTGGCGCAGATCGGCACCGACCTGTCGGCGGTGAAGCCAGGCTCGCCGCAGGCCAGGGCGCTGAAGCAGGTTCTGCAGGAGCAAGGCCTCTGGTCGCAGTACCTGGAGGTGGGCATCGGCCCCGATGCCGAAGTGTTCAGCAAGGCGCCGGTGCTGTCGGCCGTGGGCACGGGCGCCGACATCGGTGTCAGATCCGACTCATCCTGGAACAACCCCGAACCCGAGGTGGTGCTGGCGGTCGACAGCCGTGGTCGCATCGTCGGCGCGGCGCTGGGCAACGACGTGAACCTGCGTGATCTGGAGGGCCGCAGCGCCCTGCTGCTGAGCAAGGCCAAGGACAACAACGCATCGTGCGCGATCGGCCCTTTCATCCGCCTCTTCGACCGGAGTTTCGGCCTGGCCGACGTGCGCGAGGAAGTGGTGAACCTGCGAGTCGACGGCCCGGAAGGCTTCGCGCTGGAAGGCATCAACTCCATGCAGTTCATCAGCCGCGAGCCGCAGGACCTCGTCGACCAGACCATCGCCGCGCACCAGTATCCGGACGGTTTCATGTTGTTCCTGGGCACCCTCTTCGCCCCGACGCAGGACCGCGACCATCCGGGCGGCGGCTTCACCCACAAGGTGGGCGACCGCGTCAGCATCCGCAGCGCGCGGCTCGGCGAGTTGTGCAACCGGGTGCGCCACTGCGAGGATGTCGCGCCCTGGACCTTCGGCCTGCGCGCCCTCATCGCCAACCTCTCAGGCCGCGGTCTGCTGGCGACGGGAAGGCTGTAAATGGCCACCTCTTCGAAGGCCGGCGGCATGCCTCTCGCCGCCGCGACGCTGCAAACCATCCGCTTGCATGTCGATGACAACGTCGTCATTGCCCGGCGCCAGCTCATCTCCGGCACTCGGCTGGCCGAAGAGGGCGTGACGGTCGCGGGAATGATTCCGACCGGGCACAAGCTCGCGGTCCGCGACATCGCCATCGGCGAGCCGGTGCGCCGCTATGGGCAGATCATCGGCTTCGCCTCGCAGGCGATTCGCACGGGGCAGCACGTGCACGTGCACAACCTGGCGATGGGCTCGTTCGACCGTGATGCTGCCGCGGTGGCCTGCCTCGACGCGAAGCCGATCGTACCGGCGCAGCAGCTGGCGCGGTTCATGGGCATCGTCCGCGCCGATGGACGCGTCGCCACGCGCAACTACATCGGCATCCTGACCTCTGTGAACTGCTCGGCCACGGTGGCGCGTGCCATCGCCGACCAGTATCGCCGCGACGTGCGGCCGCAGGCGCTGGCGGATTACCCGAATATCGATGGCGTGGTAGCGCTGACCCACGGCGCCGGCTGCGCGGTTGATGCCGACGGCGAGGGCCTGCGCGTGCTGCGCCGCACGCTGGCGGGCTATGCAGTGCATCCCAACTTCGCGGCGGTGCTGGTGATCGGCCTCGGATGTGAGACGAATCAGATTGCCGGATGGATCGAAGCGCAGGGCCTGCAGCCGAGCGCGTCGCTGCAGACCTTCACCATCCAGGAAAGCGGCGGGACTGCGCTCGCCGTGCAGCGCGGGGTGGAGGCGGTGCGCGGCCTGCTGCTCGACGCCAATCGTGTCGCACGGCAGCCGGTGGCAGCCAGCCACCTTGTGGTGGGGCTGCAATGCGGCGGCTCCGACAGCTATTCCGGCATGACCGCCAACCCCGCCTTGGGCGCCGCGATGGACCGGCTGGTGCGCCACGGCGGCACCGCCATCCTGTCGGAAACGCCCGAAATCTATGGCGCCGAACACCTGCTGACACGACGCGCGCAAAGCCCTGCCGTGGCCGGCAAGCTGCTGGACCGCATCCGCTGGTGGGAGCGTTACTGCGAGCGCATGGGCGCCGACATGAACAACAACCCGTCCGCCGGCAACAAGGCCGGTGGGCTGACGACCATCCTCGAGAAGTCGCTGGGCGCCGTCGCCAAGGGCGGCAGCAGCAACCTGGTGGACGTGGTGGAGTACGCGCAGCCCGTGCCCGCGGGCGGCCTCGTCTTCATGGATACGCCCGGCTACGACCCGGTGAGCGCGACCGGCCAGGTGGCCGGCGGCGCCAACCTGATTTGCTTCACCACCGGCCGTGGCTCTGCATACGGCTGCGCACCCGCGCCGTCGATGAAGCTGGCGACCAACACCGCGCTCTGGCAGCGCCAATCTGCCGACATGGACATCAACTGCGGCGGCATCGTCGATGGGGAGGTGTCGGTGGATGCGATGGGCGAGCAGATCTTCCAGCAGATCCTGCGGATCGCGTCCGGCGAGAAGACCAAGAGCGAGCTGCACGGCTATGGCCAGAACGAGTTCGTGCCCTGGCAGCTGGGCGCGATCACCTGAAAGAAGCAACGTGTTCAAGAACGATCCCGAGCGGGCGCCGCTCATCCGTACCCGGCTCCGGGATGAACCGCCGCCGGACAGCTTGCGCCCGATACGTGCCGCGATGGACTTGTGCATGCAGATCCTGGAGGTTGCCCTCCAGGTTCGCCTCGTAGTCCTGCCACGTCACACCGTCCGCCCGCGGCGCGGCACGGCGCTTGAGCGCCAGGAACGCATCCCTGAGTAGATCGACCGTGACATGGTGCAGCAGCGCGGTGAACTTCTCCTTATTCCGCTGCCTTGCAGCGTGCCGTACGCGATCCAGTCCCGGTGACACGCTTACTCGGCGCTGTGTCCGTTGCGTGCGCGACTGTTGCGCGTTCCCCTTGATCCCGGCCCTTGGCTCCACCCGCTCCGCAGCCGCCCTGGCGGCGTTGTTCGCAAGCTTCATCGCTACTATGGCCGAGTCTGACTTCTCGAGTCTGTGCATCATCGGCTACGGCTCCTCGCCTTCCCGATGCGGACCAGCCCCATGCGGCGCTGGCCAGACCCGAGATCTCCCGGTTCCCGAACAAGGAGCGTGCACACATGCCAGGTTCTATGACCACGCCGGGTCGGTCGGGCACTCGCGATGACGCGCCCGACCGTGTTGCCGTCCGCTGCGGATACGGCGTCGGCACCCGGAACTAATATCCTTTCGCGGCTCAATGGCTGGCCTGTGTACTCCCCTGCCGACGCTTCGCCGACACCCTCACGAGCGCCTACGCACGGGTGGGGCCAATGTGGTTCGCTATTCCTTCATTGCGACTTGTGTCGCATCACCCCGTGCCACTGGCCAACATTGCACTCCCGCGCCCTCTTGACGAGAGCGACCATATCAGTGTGCCGTGGCCAGTGTTCAGCCAAAGATTCTTCACAGCACTGGTGCCGATGTATGGCACGTTGCCAGGCGTAGCGGGTCGCAGCCCCGCCCGGAAGCTTGCAAGCTCGGGCGGCCAGCCGGGAACGACTTTGCTGCGCGTACGCCAAAACCGTGCGTGCCGGGAGGCCATGGCTCAGCGCTGCGGCGACTGAAGGCTGTTGAACGCATCCGCTACGGCTGCGACTTTTCTGTTGTCATCATCGGCACGCCGCCAGACCAGCGAAATGCGGCGGAAGGGCGTGGTGCGGCCCAGCCCGATTTCCTTCAATTCGTACGCCTGCAGTATCGGGCGGCGCGGCAGCGGCAAGACCGTTACGCCCATCCCTTCGGAGACCATCGAGACGATGGCATCGACCGAGCGCAGCTCCATGGTGCTTTGAATGTTGGGCTCCAAGCCGCGCACCTGTCTGGCTGCCGTCCTGCCACCAGCCAAGCTCATGTCGTAGGCAATCCAGCCGTAGGTGCGCAGCAGCACCCTCGGGTCTGACGATTTTGCGTCTGCAGGCGCAAGCATCACGTAGGGCTGCCGATAGACCTCGCGCCAGACCATCCGAGTGGAGCCCCCGTTGTCAGGGCGCACGAGTAGCGCGGCATCGATGCGTCCCGCCCGCAACTCAGTCAGCAGCTCGTCGGAGTCGTTCAGCGGCGGGATGCGCACACTCAGCAAAGGGTGACGGGAGTGCAGCGTGCGAAGGGCGACCGGCAGAACATCGCTTTGCATGCTCGTGATGACGCCGAGGCGGAACAGGCCCTCCACTGTCATCGACGGCCGCGACCGCAGCGACTCGACCTTGGCGATGAAGTCCGTGGCCGCTCCCGCGATCTCCAAGGCTAACGGGGTGGGTCTCACGGAACGTGTGCTGCGGTCGAACAGTGGCTGTCCGAAGAACTGCTCCAGTTGCTTGATCTGCAGGCTCACGGCGCTAGGCGTACACCCGACCGCCACACCCGCGGCCGTGAAATTTCCGTGCACCAGGATGGCGCGAAGGGTGTTCAAAGCCGAAAGATTCACGAGGATTTATCAAAACTGAAATCGGATCTTATCAATTCCCTTCACAGCGTGAACTGCATAAATTACTTTCACGGCGACGCGGCGTTCACGATCCAGTCACCAAATGCAACTAATCAAGTCCATGAGCATCACCCCTTGTTCCAACACCGTCGATCTGCGTAGCGACACCGTCACGCTGCCGACCGAGTCGATGTACGACCGCATGCGCCAGGCGCCATTGGGCGACGATGGACTGGACGGCGACCCGACTGCCGTTGAGCTTGAGCAGTACACCGCCAAGCTCTTGGGCAAGCCCGCCGGGCTCTATGCGCCGAGCGCCACGATGGCCAACCTGCTGGCCATCCTGGCGCAAGCCAGCCGGCAGGACGTTGTCATCGCAGGCAGCGGTTCCCACATCTACACCGCCGAACGCGGCGCAGCAGCCATCACGGGGGCGTTCTACCAGCCCATCCCCGACCCTGAGGGCGCGCTTGACCTGGCCGCACTGCAGGCAACGCTTGCGTCGACGAAGGGAGGCCTGAAGGTCCGCCTCGTGTGTGCTGAAACATCGCACAACAACGAAGGTGGCGCGGTGGCTTCCCTGGACCACATGCGCCAGGTCTTCGAGTTGGCGCGCGCTGCGGACGCTCGCGTCCATTTGGACGGTGCGCGCCTGTTCAACGCGGCTCTCGCGCTGAGCGTTCCTGCATCGAGCATTGCCGCGCAGGCCGACACGGTCTCTGTCTGTCTATCCAAAGGACTGAGCGCACCCATGGGCGCCGTTCTTGTCGGCCCTGTCGAGACTATCCAGCGTGCGCGCTGGCTGCGCAAGCTGCTGGGCGGAAGCCAGCGCCAGGTTGGCATTGCCGCGGCAGCAGGCCTGGAAGCACTGCAGTCGATGGTGGACCGCTTGTCGCAAGACCATGCCTGCGCACGGCTGTTGGCTGACGGGCTGGCCAGCGTTGCAACTTTTCGCATCAAGCACCCGCAGACCAACATCGTCCAGGTGGACGTGCTGGCGACGGGGCGCACTGCCCAGCAATGGGAGACCTCTCTGCGCAGTCAAGGTGTCCTGGTCCGCCCGTGGGGGCCCACCCTGATGCGGTGTGTCACCCATCGTCATGTCTCGGAAAGCGGCATCAGAACTGCCGTGGAAGTCTTCAAAGCTGTTGCCGCCGAACGCGGCACCCACGTACGCGGCTCTGAAAGCACGCGCCCCACCACCACCAAACGGACCACTCAGCCATGAACAAGGACATCAACTTCGCCAAACAGCCGCCCAGCTACTACGCAGGCGACGAACTGCATGCCATCAAGCAGCAAAAGCTGCAGAACGCACTGGAGAAGTCCGGCTTCGACGCATTCCTCTTCTTCAAGGCCGAAGCGGTGCGATGGGCAACCGACTTCTACGTCAAAGGCTTTCGCCCCTTCCTGGAGCCAGAGTATGTAGCTTTGGTCGTCAAAGGCCGGCCGCCTGTGGTTGGCTACATCTCCGGCAGCGACGACCTGCGCATCCGCTTCAAGTCGGACATCGAGGACGCGCGCCGGCTGCCCCACGTATCGAAGTGGCATGAGGTCATCGAAAAGATGCTCGCGGACTACGGCGTGAGCGAAGGACGCATCGCCACAGACATCATGCCGCACATGGTGTTCCAGGGGCTCACGAAGAGCTGCCCCGCGCTGCAGATCGGCGACGTCACGCCGATGTGGCTGCAGCTGACAGCGGTCAAGCACCCCATCGAGATCGAGCTCATCCGCAATTCACTGCGTGTGGCCGACCTGGGCGCGCTGGCCGCGATTGACGCCATCCGACCCGGAGTGACCGAGCAGTCGGTCTCTGCGGCCGCGGTGACCGCCATGCGCCGCGCGGGATCCGAGTTCGAGCCTTTCATCCCGCTCATCGCCTCCGGCGCGAACGCCTCGATGTTCGAGCGCATCGCAACCGAGAAGGTCATCAACTCCGGCGAGATGGTCATCCTGGACCTCGGCGCGGTCGTCAAAGGCTACACCGCCGACCTTGGTCGCACTGTCCTGTGCGGCGACGAGCCGACGGAAACGCAGCGGTCCATTTACAAGGCCACTTACCTTGCTCTGCAGGAGGCCAAGAAGATGATTCGCCCAGGTGTGACGGGCAAGGCCATCGATGCGCGCGCGCGTGAGGTCATCGCGGACAGCGGCTGGGGCGACTACACCTACACCGGCAATACGGGCCATCAACTCGGCTACGGACTGCACGGCGAGCCGCTCGTGGACCGCCGTGTCGACTTCGTCGTCGAGGAGAACATGGTGATGTGCCTGGAGCCACGCATCGTTCTGCCCGACCAGCCGCGCGTGGGCGGCGCCCACTTGGAAGACGTGGTGGTGGTGACAGCAACCGGCTGCGAGCAACTCAACACCACGCCCTACGACACACGTCTGCTGGGCTGATCCCCTTTAAGCCAACCGGGGAAGCAGCGAGAACCTGTCCCCGGTTGGGCGCCGTGACTTTGTCGCGGCCATGGGCGCAAAGCTGATCGCCGTGACAACTCCACTGTCGCGACGAAGGATTTCAAGAGGCGCTAGCGCTGAACAGGCAAGACCATGAAAACCATCTCGTCCACCATCGCCATTCTTTCGATCGTTGCGCTAGGGCTCGGCACCGCCGCACGGGCCCAGTCCTATCCGGACAAGCCGATCAAGATCATCTCGCCCAGTCCACCAGGTGGAGGGACCGACACCGCCACCCGGCTGTTGACGGCCAAGGTGGCCGAACTGGCACAGTGGAATTTCGTGGTTGAGACGCGCCCAGGCGCGGGCGGCAACATTGGCTTGGCTGCCGGCGCCACCGCGCCGGCCGACGGCTACACCTTGGTCATGGGTGAAACCAGCAACCTCACCGTCAACCAGTACCTCTACAAGTCGATGCCGGTGGATCCGGAAAAGCAGCTGGTCCCTGTCGCGCTGGTCGGCACTGGTCCACTGGTGCTGGTGGTGCAGGCCACCAGGCCCTATCGCAATCTCGGCGACGTCGTCGTAGCGTCCAAGCAGAACGGCCTGACCTACGCCTCATCCGGCAGCGGCACGGTTGGCCACCTGGTCAGTGAAAGCTTCAAGAAGCAAAGCGGAGCTTCATTGACCCATGTGCCTTACAAAGGTGCAGGCCCTGCCATGACCGACATGCTGGGAGGACAGGTCGATATGTACTTCTCTTCGCTGACCGCCGCGCTGCCGCTGATCCAGTCGGGCCAGCTCAAGGCGCTTGCCGTGACATCCGCCAAGCGTGTCGATGCGTTGCCGAGCGTGCCGACGCTCATTGAAGCGGGCTATCCGGGCTTGGACTACTACGTTTTCTACGGCGTTGTGGCACCGACTCGAATCTCGCCAGCTGTAGTGACGGCGCTCAACCGCGAACTCAACCGTGCCTTGCAGACCGCCGATCTGAAAAGGGGCCTGGCCGACCGCGGCGTTTTCGTCCAGCCAGGCACGCCTGAAAGCTTCGGCGCGTTCTTGCAAAAGGAGCGCGCCAAGTGGCAGAAGATTGTTCGCGAGTCCGGTGCGACGGTGGACTGATCCACCCGTTCTCCCTCCGTGCGCAGCCGAGTCGCCCGGCTCGCTTGCCAACCACGTGTGGCCGCCCGTCTGGGGCTAGCCCAACTTGCGCAGCAGCCCGTCGCCCGGGCGTGGCTGGACAGCCTTGCTCTTGCGGACCGCCATGTCGGTCACCCTTCAACCAACAACCCTGGAGTTCTGAACATGCCCTGTCCTCAAATGTCCCGCCGCCTGTTTTCCCGTGCCCTCGGAATGACGGCTGCAAGCGTGGCACTGCCCCGCATCGCCATTGCCCAGGGCGACAAGCCATTGCAGATCATCGTCGGCTACCCGCCAGGAGGCAGCACCGATGCCTTCGCGCGGCTGATCTCGATTCCGCTGCAGGAGGTGATGAACCGGACTGTCGTGGTGCGCAATCAACCGGGCGCCGGTGGTCAGTTGGGTGCCAGTGCATTGCTTCGTGAGGGCCGCGACGGCTCGGCGGTGCTGGCGATCAACCAACCAGACTTGAATCTTGCCATCGCGCGCGGAAACGCGGGGTTCAAGGGGACCGACTTTCGGGTCATGATGGCTGACCTGCACGAGTCGCGGGTCTTCCTCGTCAAGAATGACTCTGGCATCCGCGACTTCGTGGACTTTATAAGCAAGGCAAAGGCCAATCCCGGGAAGCTTTCCATCTCGGTGACAGGCGGTACGGCCCAGGAGGTCCTGGCCAAGTGGCTCATCGATACGCTGAAGATCGACGTTGTGGTCGTCAGCTACAAGGGCGGCGCCGAAAGTGCCAACGCCCTTCTGGCAGGCGACGTCACCGCCAACTTGGGTGACGACTTCGTGCGCTCGGTGCTGCGCCCGAAGACAACGGCGCTCTTCATCGGCTCAGACCGCAAGAGCCCCCGATGGGACGAGGCGCAGACCCTGCAAAGCCAGCTCGCAAAGCTGGGCCACTCCATGCCGTCGCCCAACTTCCTCTCGCGCTACGGTGTTTACGTCGTGTCCGCCGAGTTCGTGAAGAAGGACCCGAACGGCTACCAGGCACTGCAGCAGGCATTCCTCAAAGCCAGGAGCGGGCCGGTGATGACGGACTACATCCAGAAGAACAACCTCACGGACATGTCCCTCGGTCTCCCGGGTGAGCAGTTCGAGAAAGTGTTCAGTTCTGAAATGAGTGAGATCGAACGCATCAACAAGTAGACCCGTGAGGGTGGCGGTCGCCGCATTGGAACGCCTCGAGCGATTTGGCTGGCGCCATCCAACGCAGTCTGCCTCACCTCACTAGACAAATCCCACACGAGAAGAGCAACGTTTCTCAACCCACCGATCGAAACATACCCATGAAAAGACAAATCCTTGGAACCATTGCGGCGCTGGCCGTCAGCCTTCCTCTTTGCGGCTGGGCCGCTTGGCCAGAGAAGCCGATACGCATGGTGGTGCCCTACGCTGCCGGCGGGGGCGCCGACATCACCGCGCGCATCGTGACGCAGGAGATGAGCTCTGTGCTGGGCCAACCGATCGTCCTCGACTACAAGCCGGGCGCCGGGGGAGTGATCGGCGCCGACGCCGTTGCCAAGTCAGCCGCCGACGGCTACACCGTGCTGTACGACGCGTCAGCCTTCTCGGTTAACCCATCGCTTTACAAGTTGCCGTTCGACGCCGCCAAGGATTTCATCCCGGTGTCGCTGGTTGCCACGGCACCGCAAGTCCTGTTGGTACCTGCCGCTGCGCCATACAAGACGGTGCCCGAAATGCTTGACTTCGCGCGCAAGAATCCCGGCGCGCTCAACTTCGCATCGGCCGGATCCGGCACCGGCTCGCACCTGGCCGCAGAAGCGTTCAACCAGCAGGCCAAGCTCAACCTGATGCATGTGCCGTACAAAGGCGGTGCCCCTGCGATCACCGACCTGATGGGCGAACGGGTGTCGATGTACTTCAGCAATGTGGCCTTCAGCCTGAGCTACATCAAGGGGGGCAAGGTGCGGCCCATTGGCGTCACTTCTACCAAGCGTCTGGCGTTGCTACCCGAGATCCCCACCCTGGCTGAACAGGGTCTGCCGGGCTTCAACACGTCGGAATGGAACGGCGTGTTCTTGCCCAAGGGAACGCCGCCTGACGTCGTGCAGCGCCTGGGCAAGGCTCTTCAATCGGCGTTGAACGACCCGAAGGTCAAGGAAAAGCTGCTGCAACTCGGCCTGGAGCCGGGCAACACTACGCCCGAAGAGTTCTCCAAGTTCGTGCAGGATGAAACAAGTCGAGCCAATGCTTTGGTGAAGGCGCGGAACATCAAAGTAGATTGAGTGCGTTCCAACGGACTGGCGATGCCTTCATCCAAACTACTTACGCACGAACGATTGCTGACCCTGGCGATCCTAAGTGCGAGGCGTCTTTCATAGCAAGCAGTCACTTGACATTAACCCAATCATGGCCACACAGTTGTTGGTTCCGCCTCACGCCTGCGATTCACATCTTCACGTCTTCGATCCTCGGTTCCGAGAAATCCTACCTGCAGACGACATGGGCGCGATTTCGTGCACTGCGTCTGCTTATGCAAGGGTGCAACAGGCACTGAAGGTCGATCGCGCCGTAGTGGTCACGCCCAGAAATTACGACACGGACAACGCCGTCACCCTGGACGCAATCGCCCAAATCGGCGTTGACCGCGCGAGGGGTGTCGCGGTGTTACGTCCGGACGTAGATGATTCCATGCTTGTCCGACTCAACGCGCAGGGCATTCGTGGCGTCCGTTTCACCCTCTACACGCCAGAGCACGCGCCGACCTCGTTCGACATGATCGAGCCAATTGCGGCGCGGATCAAAGATCTTGGCTGGCACGTGCAGCTCCATTGGACCGCCGATCAGGTCGTTGCGCATGAGGAACTGCTTGACCGGCTCCCAGTGGACATCGTGTTTGATCATCTGGGCAGGCTGCCTGTTGCGCGTGGGCTCGATCACCCTGCCGCGGCGATCATCGAAAGGTTGATGCGCGACGGTCGCGCATGGATGAAACTTTCGGCCCCATACTTGGATTCGCTCGTCGGCAGCGATGGGGCTTACGCGGATGTGGATCGCGCAGCCAGGCATTGGATCAAGGTAGCGCCCGAGCGTGTGGTCTGGGGAAGCGACTGGCCCCATACCTCGTTGAAACAACCACCAGACACAGCTCTCTTAATGGAGAAGCTCTTTTCGTGGGTCGAGGATCAGGCCTCGCTAGACCGAATCCTTGTATCGAATCCCGCAAGTCTCTACTGGGGCACGGCTTGAAGATTTTGATCGTCGAGATCGCTACTCGAAACGGTTCGGGGTACCGTCTAGCGCCGGCCGGCAGGCCAGCAGCGCTAGCGGTACGATCGTCTCGCTCAGCGGGAAGCTGGCACCAGAAAGCATCCAGTAGCGAATGACTGGATATGGCCAGCCGGATCCTGCCTTACAGCCAGTGGGTGTGCACGCGCTTCGCGAAGCGGTATGCGGAAGGGGCACTTTGCTGCCGATCGTCCACACGATCCATAGGCGTTCGGCCGATGTAGGGCACCATATCCGCCACACTCAATCCGTCCTGCTCCATGCGCAATTTGATGGCCTCGATCGGGTCCGGAGGGGAGATCGGGTAGTGCCGTGCCTCACAGGCTTGCAGCACCTCTGCCACCTGCGACACGCAAGGGCTCGATGCAGTACGCCCGGTCCGAGATCTACCAAGGCCAGCCGACCGGGGTGCCCAGACCCTGAGCGCAGGCGCGCTCGTAGATCAACCGTGCCACCGTCAGGTCCTGCAAGGCCAGGCCCGTCATGTCGAAGACGGTGATGTCATCGGCCGCGCGCGAAAACCGAGCCTCGTCCGGCAGCAGGTGCCCCAGTTCCGTACAAGGCGTTTCGCGGACCCATTGCAGCTCGCCCAGCTGGAGCGCCTGCTCACGGTCGTCCACGACCAGTCGCGCGCGCTCCAACACGCCAGGGGGCAGCTCCCGCTTGCCCGCGGTGTCGGCGCCCACGCAGTTCAGGTGCGTGCCCGGGCGCACCGCGCCCGCATCGAACAACGGCCCCGCTCCCGGCGTCGCGGTGATCACGACATCGCTGTCGGCCACGGCCGCGTCGGGGTCCCGCGCGCAGCGGATCTCGCACCGATCCGCAAACAGGGACTCGAAGGCAGGGTCGGCGCCGCGGTCTACGGACACATAGCGCACTAAGGAGAGGCCAGGCAGCGTGCGCAGCGCAAAGCGCAGTTGCGAGCGCGCCTGCACGCCAGTGCCGAACACGGTGAGCCGGCTGCTGTCCGACCCGGCAAGAGACGCCAGCCCCAGACCACCCGCCGCGCCCGTGCGCACCGTGGTGATGGCATTGCCATCGATCACGCACAGCGGCCTTCCAGTCGCCGGATCGAACAGCAGGATCGTCGCCTGGTGCGGCTCGCTCCCGAGCTCGCGGTTGCGCGGCCAGAATCCGGCGGCCTTGAAACCCAGAAGGCTCTGTGAGAGCACGTCGCCGGCCTTGATGCCGAAGACGCCGCCGGTGGACAGCCTCTCGCGGACCACCGGGAAGACGCGACCTTCACGTTGGGCGTGCAGCAGGAAGGCCTCGCGGACCGCCACCATGACTTCGTCGGGCGTGAGCAGTTGCTCCACCACGTTCTTGTCCAGCAGGAGCAGCGTCGCCTTTGCGGGGATGGGCTTCATGGCGGGTCGCTCCTGTCAATTGAAGGACTGGGCGGCCAGCGCGAACATGCGTGCCGGGCCGCCGGGCGGGATTTGCGGGCCCAGCACCATGGTCGTGTTGTCGCCAACCTGCTTGAGCCCGATCCCTTCGAGCCACGGGCCCAGCTGCGTGGTGGTCGAAGTATCGACTCGGACAAAAGTACGCCCCAGCCGTGCGATCGCGGTCTCGATCAGGGCACGCGCATCTTGCAGGTTCTCCGCGACCACGGGCCCGATGACGTGCCCGCGACCAAAGAGACGGCAGAAAGCGTAGCCGCGGAGCGTGCCATCTCCCACAAGCACATAACCGTCACTCAGCTGCGCCAACCGGCGAAGCATCTGCGGCCGCGTCCAGCCCGTGGCCTGCCGGTCGAGACGCTCGATCGCCTCGGCATCCGAGGCCGCCATGGAACGAACGAGCCCGAGCGGCGGTGCCTCGAACTCCCGCGTTGGAACGCCTTGGTACTGGTGGATAACGCCGATCGGAGTGAAGCCGCGCCGCTTGTACAACTCGAAACCCTCCGCCGTCGAGTTCAACGTGACGGTGCGCGGCTGCGCCGCCGCGAGCAGCGCATCCATCAGCCGAGCGCCGTGGCGCCGGCCTTGCGCTGCTTTCGCGACGATGATCATCCCCATCGAAGCATGCGTGTCGCCATACGGCCACCACATCGCCGTGCCGATGACGTTGCCGGCATCCTCCAGCACGAAGCCTTGGCCTACTTCGAGCGCGAGCTCCCAGTCCTCGCGGCGGTGCATCCAAGACATCTCCTGCGACAGCTTGTACGCGCCGCCTAGGTGGGTCCGGCCGAACGAAACGAGTCTCACCTGATCCGCGCCGCTCATTGCCAGCCTCCAAAGCGCGGCCACTCTGCCTCGACCCTGCTGGAACTGCCGCGGACGACGTGATAACCGGAGTGCTGGGCACCGGTGGCGCAAGCGTGGTTGGGCAGGATGCGCACGCGGTCGCCGATGGCGAGCTCGGGCAGCACGCCGCCCGAGCCCGGCCGCACCGTAATGATCCCGTGCTCCTGGTTCGCATCGGCGACGATCAGGTCGGCATAGGGCTTGCCCGTGATGTCGCACACCAGCCCGTAGCCTTGGTCGACCTTCTGCTTGCGCGTGCCGCGGTCTTGCGACATGGCCATCCAGCCCGCGTCGGTGAGGATCCAGCCCTTCTCGCGCTGATGCCCGATGACGGTCGCAAGCACCGACAGGGCGATGTCATCGACCTGGCAGACACCGACGCCCGCCATCACGAGATCGAAGAACACGAACACGCCGGCGCGCACCTCGGTGACGCCGGTGAGGTCGGTCGCGCTGTGCACAGTGGGCGTAGAGCCAACGCTAAGGACAGGACAGGCCAGGCCCGCCTCGCGCAGGATGGCGGCGGCATCCACAACACTGCGGCGCTCCACCTCCGCGCATTGCCGCAGGGTATCTGCGCCGCGCGCGCCATAGCTGCCACCGGCATGCGTCAGCAGGCCGCGCAACTCCGCGCCGTCCGCGAGGGCACGGCCAATATCCACCAGACGTTGCTTGTCATCGGGCCGCACGCCCGAGCGGTGGCCGTCGCAGTCGATCTCGATCAGCGCGGGAATCGACGTGCACGCCTCGCGCGAAGCTGCTGCGACCGCGCGCGCCTGCTCCACCGTGTCCAGCACCACCGCGATGTCAGCGCCCTTAGCCCGCAGCGCGAGCACCTGCGGCAGCTTGGTCGGCACGATTCCGACGGCGTAGATGATGTCCCGCACGCCGGCTGCCACGAATTGCTCGGCTTCCTTGAGCGTGGACACCGTGGCCGGCCCGGCCGGCGACGTCATCACGCGCCGCGCAACCTCCACCGACTTCGCAGTCTTCAGATGCGGCCGCAGGCCGACGCCCAGGCCATCCAGCCGGCTTCGCAGGCGTACGATGTTGCGCTCCATCCGGTCGGCATCAAGGACGAGGCAAGGAGTCGCCAGGTTCTCCAGTGTAGACGCCCTCGATTCGGTCTGCGTGTGTTCCATGGCACGGATCGTGCCCTCGATTGATTCAGTTTTCAATTAATCAAACCTGGCTTATTAAAGATTGGTATGGGAGTTAATGCCCAACTCCGACGATCTGCACTTGTTCAACGTCCTGACCAAGTCCGAGACGCTGGCGGAGTGCGCCCGCAAACTCGATGCGACGCCGCCCGCCGTGACGAGCGGCTGCGCGTGCTGGAAGAGCGCATCGGCGTCCCTCTGATCGACCGGGCCGGCCGCAAGATCACCCTCACCGAGGAGGGTCCGCTGGTGGCCTCGTACGGCGCGCCATCGCTGCCTGGTGGTGCGCGAGAACGACGAGGACGTGACGCTGTGACGCTCTCAAGCCACTCCTTCCCAGCTGGGACGCGCCGGCAGACGATGTGATTGCCATGCTGGGCACGCGATCCGGCCGCAGCGCCCGCACCACCGCCCTTTTCTCGCCATGCTGCGCCAATCCCTCGCCGCCGCCGTGGCGCAGGCGAGCGCTCAAACCGTGACGCCGGCCCTGCACACCGTCCCCTTCGCCGAGGCTCGGCTGCCGAGCACCCGTGACAGATTTGCCAGCATTTCACGCACCAGCCGTGGCAAGTCGTAGTTGTGCCGCCAAACCCAATCGTTGCGCGCGCAGCGGTCGTCGATCGCGTTGGGCCAGCCACTCGCAATGGACTGGCGAAAATCCGGTTCGTACCGGATCTCGAAACCCGGCAGGTGCTTTCGGATTTCCGCCGCGATGTCGCTCGGCATGAAGCTCAGCCCGCCCAGGTTGTAGCTGCCCCGCTCGGTGATCCCCGCCGCGGGAGCCTCCATCAATTCGAGGGTCGCACGCACTGCGTCGTCCATGTACAGCATGGGCAGAGCTTCATCTGGCGCGAGAAAGCAGGTGTAGGGCTCGCCCTTCAAGGCGGAGTGGAAGATGTCGACGGCGTAATCTGTTGTTCCGCCTCCAGGACTCGTCTTCCAGGAAATCAGGCCCGGGTAGCGCAGGCTTCGCACGTCGACACCGTGCTTCTCGAAGTACCAGCGGCACCAGCCCTCCCCCGCGAGCTTCGAGATGCCGTAGACGGTTCTTGGCTCCATCACGGTCGTCTGCGGTGTGCCATCCGCCGGGGTCGTCGGGCCGAACGCCGCGATGGAACTGGGCCAGAACACCTTGTCCAGCTTGTACTGCCGCGCGACCTCGAGGACGTTCAACAAGCCGTCCATGTTGAGCCTCCACGCCCAGGCCGGTTGCGTCTCTCCGGTCGCCGAGAGCGCTGCCGCCAGGTGGTAGATCTGCGTAATGCGGTGCTTCTCCACAAGCGCGGCAAGCCGTTGCGCGTCGGTGACGTCGAGCATCTCATAGCGCAGGTACGCATGCTGGCCGGCTTCGAGCCGGTCGCTCGCGACAACGTTGTCCGCGCCGTAACGGTCGGCCAGTGCCGCCGTGAGCTCCGTGCCCAACTGGCCATTGGCACCGATGACGAGAATCCGAGGTGCCTGCGTCATGCGATCACCTTCAACTCGTGGCGCGCCTGCTCAAAGGCACGCAGTGCATCGTCGAGCTGCTCCCGCGTGTGCTGCGCGCTGATCTGCACGCGGATGCGAGCCTGGCCCTTGGGCACGACCGGGTAGAAGAAGCCCGTGACGTAGATACCCAGCTCCAGCAGCCGGCGGGCGAACCGTTGCGACAGCTCCGCGTCATAAAGCATCACGGGGATGATCGGATGGTCGCCCGGCTTCAGATCGAAATCACGTGCGAGGAGGCCCGCGCGGAAATAGCGCGCGTTGTCTTCCAGCCTGTCGCGCAGGCTCGTGTCACCTTCCAGCAGATCGAGCACCCTCAAGGTCGCACCGACGATGGCCGGAGCCAGGCTGTTGGAGAACAGATAGGGGCGCGAGCGCTGCCGCAGCAGCTGTACCACTTCCCGCTTCGCGCTGGTGAATCCACCCGACGCACCGCCTAGCGCCTTGCCCAGCGTGCCCGTGATGATGTCGATCTTGCCGAATACGTCTCGATACTCGTGGGTGCCGCGCCCACTCTTGCCGAGGAAGCCGGTGGCGTGCGAGTCGTCCACGCCCAGCAACGCACCGAACTCATCGCAGATCGCCCGAATCTCATCCAGGCGCGCAATGGTTCCGTCCATGGAGAAAACGCCGTCGGTGAACACGAGCTTGTACCGGGCCCCAGCTTCATCCGCAGCCTTCAACTGCGCGCGCAAGTCCTGCAGGTCGTCGTGCCGATATCGAAAGCGCCTCGCCTTGCACAGGCGGATGCCGTCGATGATGGAGGCGTGATTGAGCTCGTCGCTGATCACCGCATCCTCCGGCCCCAGCAAGGTCTCGAACAGGCCACCATTGGCGTCGAAGGCCGATCCATACAGGATCGTGTCTTCCGTGCCCAGAAAGCACGAGAGCCGTGCTTCCAGTTCCTTGTGAGCATCCTGCGTCCCGCAAATGAATCGCACGGAGCTCAGCCCGAAGCCCCGGGCATCAAGGGCGGCATGGGCCGCTTCAACCACACTCGGGTGGGACGAAAGGCCGAGGTAGTTGTTGGCGCACAGGTTGATGACTTCGCGCCCGTCGGCTGTCGCGATGCGGTTGCCTTGGGGCGAAGTGATGGTGCGTTCGGCCTTCAGCAGGCCTGCAGCCTGGATCTGTTCGAGTTCCTGCCGCACCGCGGCGTAGAAGTCTGTGGTGGTTTCCATAGGGTCGTCCTGTTTTGAGCTAGAGAATCTCTGCTGCGGCTGGGGCGCTGACGCGCTTGCGCAGAACACGCTCGAAGTGGCCGGGGTCGTGCGGCTTCAGCACGGCGGCCGGGCGTGGCATGTGCAGGTCCCGCAAGCGCGACAGCCAAAAGCGCAGCGCTGCGGCACGCTGCATCGCGGGCAACAGGCGACGCTCCTGCGGCTGCAGCGGGCGCACCGATTGGTAGGCCGCCAGGAATGCGGCTTCGCGCATGGCGTCATGCCGCCCGCCGCCCAGGTCCACACACCAGTCGTTCAGGGACACGCCAATGTCGTACAGCCAGGTATCGCAACCGGCGAAATAGAAGTCGAGGATGCCCGTCAGGCGCTCGCCCTCGAACAGCACGTTGTCGCGAAACAGGTCGCCATGGACCGGTCCGCGCGGCAGTGCCGCGTAGTCTTGGGACGCGGCAATGCGGTTCTGGAAGTCGACCTCGCCCGTGAGCAGCTTGCGCTGGCCTTCGTCGAGGTATGGAGACACCAAAGAACCGGTTTCGCCCCACCAGCGCAGCCCACGAAGGTTGGGCTGGTACCGGCCGTACTCCCTCGCAGCCAGATGCATGCGCGCGAGCATCGCACCCAGGGCTGCGCAGTGCGCGCTAGAAGGATCCAGTTCGCTCTTGCCTCGCAGCCTGTTCACCACCACCGCGGGCTTGCCATTCAGACGGTGCAGGATGCGACCCTCACGATCCGGCACCGGGTCGGGCACGGGAATTCCCCGTCCAGCCAGGTGTTGCATCAGGTGCAAGTAGAAGGGCAGTTCGTCCACCGCCAGGCGTTCGAACAGCGTCAGCACATGCGGGCCGTTATCCGTTTCGACGAAGTAGTTGGTGTTCTCGATGCCGCCGGAGCAGGCAACAAGAGCCCGCAAGTGCCCCAGATCAAGCGTGCGCAGGAAGGCAGCGCCTTCGTCAAACGAGACTTCGGTGAAGACAGCCATGGCAGTTCAGGCCACATGCGCGGCGATGTAGGCCTTCACCGCCTGCTCATCCGCGGGCAGGACCTGGACGCGCTTGGGCAGGGATTCGAGGCCCAGCAGTTTCGTCGGCCGGTCCGGCTCGCGCCCGAGCGCTTCGCGGATGGTGGCGGCGAACTTGATGGGCAGGGCCGTTTCCAGGACGATCATGCGCACGCCCGGCCGCAGGTGCTCGCGCGCGACCTTCAGGCCGTCGGCCGTGTGCGTGTCGATCATCACCTCGAAGCGCTCGAACGTGTCGCGGATCGTGGCGATCCGGTCCGCGTGCGTGCTCTTGCCGGAGACGAAGCCGAACTTCGCATCGCTGGCAAGCTCGAAGCGGCCCTTCGTGCGCAGTTCCTCACCGAAGAGCCGCTTGACCGTTGCAGCATCCCGCCTGACAAGATCGAAGACGAAGCGCTCGAAGTTGCTGGCCTTGGAGATGTCCATCGACGGGCTGGACGTTTCGTAGGTGTCGGCGCTGCGGCGCACGCGGTAGATGCCGGTGCGGAAGAACTCGTCGAGCACGTCGTTCTCGTTGGTGGCAAGCACCAGCCGCTCGATTGGCAGGCCCATCATGCGCGCCACGTGGCCGGCGCAGATGTTGCCGAAGTTGCCCGAGGGCACGGCGAAGCTCACCTTTTCGCCGTCGCCCTTCGTCGCCTGGAAGTAGCCCGCGAAGTAGTAGACCACCTGCGCCACCAGGCGAGCCCAGTTGATCGAGTTGACCGTCCCAATCCGGTAGCTGCGCTTGAAGTCCAGGTCGTTGGAAACGGCCTTGACGATGTCTTGGCAATCGTCGAACACACCCTCGATCGCGAGGTTGTGGATGTTCGCATCCTGCAGGCTGAACATCTGGGCCTGCTGGAAGGGGCTCATGCGGCCGAGCGGCGAGGTCATGAAGACGCGCACGCCCTTCTTGCCCTTCATCGCGTACTCGGCGGCGCTGCCGGTGTCCCCGGAGGTGGCGCCGAGGATGTTCAGCTCCTCGCCGCGGCGGCCCAGCTCGTACTCGAACAGGTTGCCCAGCAGCTGCATGGCCATGTCCTTGAAGGCCAGCGTGGGGCCATTGGACAAGGCCTCGAGGAACACGCCCTCTTCCAGCTTCTTGAGCGGCACGATGGCCTTGGTGCCGAACACTTCCGCGGTGTACGTCTTGCGGCAGATGGCGCGCAGGTCGATGGCGGGAATATCGTCGATGTAAAGCGACAGGATCTCGAAGGCGAGGTCCGCATACGACAGGCCTCGCCACTTCGACAGCTGATCGGGCCTGACCTGCGGATAGTGCTCGGGCAGGTAGAGACCGCCATCGGGCGCCAAGCCTTCCAGCAGGATGTCGCAGAATCGCTTGCGGGCGGGATCGCCCCGTGTGGATAGGTAGAGCATCATCGCTTGGAGGACGAGTCCGTGCCGTGCAGCGCCAGCCGTGCCACAGCCACGAACCAGCGCACGCCGAAGGCCAAGGCGTCGTCGTTGAAATCGTAAGAAGGATCGTGCAGAGGCGCGGGGTTCGCGGCGCCTCGCTGGCCTAGCCACAGGTAGGCTCCCGGCCGATCCTGCAGCATGAAGGCGAAGTCTTCCGAGGTGAATGCCGGTGCCGCAGCGGTCTGCGCTTCCATGCCGGCGCTACGCGCCGCTTCCAGGGCGAGCTGCGCCTGGGCGGCGCTGTTGATGGTGGCAGGGTAGTAGCGCGTGTACTCGACGTCGATGGTGGAGCCGCTCGCGCGTGCCACGCCGGCGGCGACATCGCGTACGGCCTTCTCGATCGTGTCCTGCACAGCCACGTTGAAGCTGCGCACGGTGCCGGTCAGCTCGGCCGCCGCCGGCAGCACGTTGTGCGACTGGCCACCGCTGATGCGCGTGACCGAGAGCACCGCGTTCTCGGTGGGCGGAACGCGCCTTGAAACGATCGTGTGCAGCTGGGCCACCAGTTCGCTAGCGGCCAGCACCACATCGGGCGTGTTGTGGGGCTGGGCCGCATGTCCGCCGCGCCCCCGCACCACGATGTCGAAGCGATCTGCCGCAGCCATGATGGGCCCGGGCCGCGTCGCCGCCACGCCCAGCGGCAGGTCCGGCCAGTTGTGCACGGCGAACACGGCCTCGCAGGGGAATCGTTCGAAGAGGCCTTCTCGCACCATCTCGCGCGCCCCGCCCCGCCCTTCCTCGGCCGGCTGGAAGATGAAGGTGACGCAGCCCTCGAGCGATTGGTCGCGCGCGAGATGACGTGCGGCGCCAAGCAGCATCGCCGTGTGGCCATCGTGCCCGCATCCATGGTGCCGCCCGGGGAAGCGGCTGATGTGCGCGCGATCACCCTGTTCCAGGATGGGCAGGGCATCCATGTCGGCGCGCAGCCCGACCATGCGATCCGAGCGTCCCCGGCGCAGGACGCCGACCACGCCCGTGCCACCGATACCTTCGTGCACTTCCAGACCCGCCTCGCGCAAGGCTGCCGCGACGATACCGGACGTCCTGCGCTCCTCGAACGCCAGTTCGGGGTACGCGTGCAGGCGGCGGCGCAGGGCGATCAAGTCCGGGATGAGATCGTCAATCATGGCGGTCATGGCTCAGTACCCCTTCTCGCGGTCAACCATGCCCACCAGCGGCGCGCCGGCCTCGTGGCGACGGATGTTCTCCAGCACGAGATCGACCGCCGTCTCGGGCTGGGTCATGCTGGCGACGTGTGGCGTCAGCATGATTCGCGGATGCGACCAGAACGGGTGGTCCACAGGCAGCGGCTCCGGTGCCGTGACATCGACCACTGCGGCGGAGATCCAGCCGCTATCGAGCGCGTCAAGAAGGGCTTGGTGGTCGAGCTGCGCGCCCCGCCCCGCATGGACCAGTGACGCTCCACGCGGCAACGCACCGAAGAGCTTCGCATCGAGAATGCCGCGCGTTTCATTCGTCAGCGGCAACAGGCAGACGAGGATGTCGGTAGCCGACAGCATGACTGGCAGTTCGTTCTCGCCCGCGTAGCAAGTCACGCCCTCGAGCTGGTGGCGTGAGCGGCTCCAGCCGGCCAGCTGGAAGCCAAAGCTGCGAAGTTGCGCAAGCACCGACTGGCCCAGCACGCCCATGCCGAGAACGCTCACCCGCCGCTTGGAGGCTGGATGGACGCGATGCGCGGTCCACTTTCCCTGCCGCTGCTGCTCGATGTACGCGGGCAGATCCCGGTGCAGCGCCAGGACGGACATCGTTGCGTACTCCACCATCCCGGCGACAACGCCAGGTTCGGCCAGCCGCACAACAGGCAGCCCCTGGGGAACCTTGCTCAGATCGAATTGGTCCACCCCGGCGCCGGTGGAGAACACCAGTTCCACGTTGGGAAACTGCCGCTCGAAGCCTTCGGGCAGTGTCCACGCGGCCAGGTAGCGCACGCGCTCCGGGTTGCCGGTGTCAGGCCAGATGTGGAACGGCAGGTCTGGCGCCCTCGCGGCGAACAGGCGTGCCCACTCCGCCCCGCGCACGGGATCGGCTTTGTAGACGAAAGCCATGGCTACTTGTTGTAGACGACCCAGATCTTGCGGGTCGTTTCGATGCAGTGCCAGATGCCGGTGAACTCGGGCTTCATCACGAATGCGTCGCCGGCGCGCACCTGCACCGGCGCCTTCCCGTCCTCGGTCACTTCCGACACGCCAGAGAGGATGTAGCAGAACTCCCAGGTGCCGCCCTTGATGGAGCGGTACGTGCCCGGCGTGGTTTCCCAGACTCCGGCCCGCACCTTTTCGTCGTTTGAGCGGTCGACGTCCCAGTTCTTGAACTGCGCGTTGCCTGCGATGACGCGTTCAGGCAATGGCCCACCGTCGCGCGCGGTGCCCAGGTCGTCGAACTTGAAGAAGGTGAGATTACTCATGAAGAATGTTCCTGTATTGAATGCTGCGGCCTAGATGGCGCCGACCTCGACCTTCGAGCCATCGCCAAAGCGGGAATAGCGGAAGGGCGCGGGGTCGATCGCGGGTTGCACGCCCGTGGCCATGCTCGCGGCCACCTGCCCTGCGGCGGGCCCCAAGCCGAAGCCGTGGCCGCTGAACCCGGCGGCAAGCACGAATCCCTTGACGCGATCGACGGGCGAGATGACGGGCACCGCGTCGGGCGTGCTGTCGATGTAGGAGCCCCAGGCCTGGGACACCTTGATGCCGGGCAGTGCAGGATAGAGCCGCTTGAAGCGGTCCACCAGGTAGCGGATCGCCTTGGGGTCCGGCGCGGGATCCAGCACCCGGATCTGCTCGAACGGCGATTCCTCGTCGAACTCCCAGCGGTTGAGCGCTTCGGGCCCACGAAAAAACGAGCGTCCGACGCCGATTTCGACCGCCTTGAGGCGCTTGATGAACATCGGCATGAAGTCACGTGCGTACCGCAGGCCCTGGGGCGTGAGCTCCAGCGTCCCTTTGCCGCTGATGGCCACGATGTAGCCGCCATCGGGGCGGCGCGTCAGCGTGCACTCCGGCGTCGCGAGCGCTGGTGCGAGACCTTCGATCGGCGGTGTGCGCAGCACGGATGCGCGCACGCTCGCCTGCGGAAACGAGATGCCATGGCGGCGGCAGAACGCGGATGCCCAGGCGCCGCCAGCGCACACCACGGCGCCCGTCCTGATCAGGCCTTGCTCGGTGAACACGCCGCTGACCGTGCCATTGGCGATATCGAGGCCGCGCGCCGCGCAGTCCTGGTGGAGGGTGGCCCCGAGAGCACGCGCGCCTTCGGCAATGCCAGGCGCTGCCAGCGCGGGGTCGGCCGTGCCGTCATCCATCGAGTGCACGCCGCCCAGCCATTTGCGGGCACTGCTGCCCTGCATGACGCTCGCGGCCTCCGCAGCATCGAGCATGCGCGTTCGCACGCCGAACGGCCGTCCGGACTCTCTGCCCCAGGCTTCCCAGGTGGCGATCTGCTGCGGATCATCGCTGGCGTAGTACAGGCCGCAGCGCCGGAAGCCGAGGTCGCGACCGATGTCGCGCGTCATCTCGTCCCATAGGCGCATCGAGAGGCCCGACAGCGGCAGTTCGCGCACGTCGCGGTTCTGCTGGCGGCACCAGCCCCAGTTGCGGCTGGACTGCTCGCCGCCGACGTAGCCTTTTTCCAGGACGGCGACGGACAGCCCACGCTTGGCCAGGAAATAGGCCGTGGAAACGCCCACGATGCCGCCGCCGATCACGACGGCGTCGGCGCGCTCGGGCAGCTTTTCGTCGCTGTGGATGCGAAGGATGGATGGAGACATAAGCTTTCGTCAGATGTCGTCGCGAATGCACGCTGTCGCGTGGTTGCGATCGACGATCCTGAGTTCGGGCACCCCGCCCGCGCACGCCGGCTGCGCGTGCGGGCAGCGCGTGCGGAATGCGCAGCCCGACGGAGGCGCCAGCGGACTCGGAATGTCGCCCTTGAGCAGTTCGCGCGGGCGACGCTGCCGCGGATCGATGTTCGGCACGGCGGCCATGAGGGCACGCGTGTAGGGATGCCGCGGATTGTTGAGCAGCGATTCGGCGTCGCCGATCTCCACGAGGCGGCCCAGGTACATCACGGCAATGCGGTCCGAGATATGGCCCACTACCGCGAGGTCGTGGCTGATGAAGAGCATCGTGAGGCCGAGCCTTTGCTTCAGCTCCAGCAGCAGGTTGATCACCTGCGCCTGCACGGAAACATCGAGGGAAGACACCGGCTCATCCGCCACCAGCAGCTGCGGCTGGGTCATCAGCGCGCGCGCGATGCCGATGCGCTGGCGCTGTCCGCCCGAGAACTCGTGCGGGTAACGCGAACGGTGCACCGGGTTCAATCCAACGGTCTTCAGCACGGCATCGATGCGGTCGCGCCGTTCCTGCGCCGTCAGCTGCGGCATGTGGATCGCCAGCGGAGCGGAAAGCAGTTCCTCGACGGTGTGCTTCGGGTTCAGCGAGGAGTAGGGGTCCTGGAACACCATCTGCATTGCACGGCGAAGTGGCCGCATCTGGCGGCGCGTGAGGCCCACCAGCGGTTTGCCGTCGAAGTGGACCTGTCCTGCCGTCGGTGGATCCAGGTTCAGGATGGCACGGCCGATCGTGCTCTTGCCCGAGCCGCTTTCGCCCACCAGGCTCAGCACCTCGCCTCGGCGGATGTCGAAGTTGACGCCGTCGACGGCTTTCACGGTGTGCGCCGGCTTGCCCAGCCAGCCGCCGCCGAGCGGATACCACTTGCGCAAGCCTTCGACCTGCAACAGCACAGCGGCGGATTGTTGTTGCTGCATCACACGCCTCCTTGGATTTCCGGCCAACGCACGCACCGCACGAGATGGCCGGGGCCGGCGCTTTCCAGGTCCGGCACCGCGGCATCGCAGCGGCCCGGCTCAAAATGGCCGCAGCGCGGCCCGAAGGTGCAGCCCGGAGGATGCGCAGCCGGATCGGGCACGTTGCCCGGGATCGCGAACAGCGGCGTCTTGCGCGCACGGTTCGAGTGGAGCCGCGGAACCGACTGGATCAGCCCCCGGCTATAGGGATGCCGGGGCTCGGTGAAGAGCTCCACGACACCGGCTCTCTCGACGATGCGGCCCGCGTACATCACCATCACGCGGTCGGCGATCTCGGCGACTGTTCCGAGGTTGTGCGTGATGTAGATCATGGCCATCCGGGTTTGCGACTGCAGCTTCTGCAGCAATTCCAGGATTTGCGCCTGAATGGTGACATCGAGGGCCGTGGTGGGTTCGTCGGCGATCAGCAGCGAGGGCTCGCAGGCGATCGCCATGGCGATCATCACGCGCTGGCGCATGCCCCCAGACAACTCGTGGGGGTAGTTCGCGAGCCGCCGCTTCGGGTCCGAGATGCCGACCTGATTCAGGAGTTCGGCAGCACGGTCCATTGCCGCGCGCCCGTTCATTCCCAGGTGGATCCGCAAACTTTCGCAGATCTGCGCGCCGACGGTATGCACCGGATTCAGCGAGGTCATCGGCTCCTGGAAGATCACCGAGGCGACGCCCCCCCGCACCTGGCGCATCACGTGCTCGGACGTGCCCACGAGTTCGTAGGTCTTGCCATTGCGCGCCGCGAGTCGTGCCGACCCGGTGATCGTGCAGTAGGGCGCGGGTGGCGTGAGACCTAGCAGGCCCAGGCAAGTCACGCTCTTGCCGGAACTGGTTTCGCCAACCAGCGCCAGCGTCTCGCCGCGCCGCACCGAGAAGCTGACATCACGCACGGCGTGCACGGCCCCGGACCCCGAGCGGAATGCGACGTTCAGATCGCGCACCTCCAGGATGTTTTCCGCTTCGGCGGTGGCTCGGGCATGCGCATTCATGATGTTGTCCGTTTCGGCGGCCGCCTGAGCGCAGCCGACGGTCATCGGTTCAAAATGGATTGCGTCCATCATGGTCAACGATCCAGTTTGGCGTCCAGCGCATCGCGCAGGCCATCGCCGATGAAGTTGAAGCTCGTCACGGTCAGTGCGATCGCCACGCCCGGCACGATCGCGAGCCACGGCGCGTTGGTCAGGTAGCTCTGTGCGTTCTCCAGCATGTTTCCCCAGCTGGGCGTCGGGGGATGGATGCCGAATCCGAGGAAGCTGATGTACGACTCCGCCAGGATCGCGTGGGCGATGTTCAGCGTGGCGGCCACGACGATAGGCGCGACCGCGTTGGGCAGCAGCTCGCGGAACATGATCCTCAGGTCACTGGCGCCCAGGGACTCGGCGGCCAGCGCGAAGTCGCGCTCGCGCAGCGATCGGACCTGCCCTTCGACCACGCGAGCGACTTCCATCCAGCTGGCCACGGCGATGAGCACGACGATGGACGTGACCGAAGGCTCGATCAGCGCCGCGACCGCCAGCAGCAGGAAGATCGTCGGGAAGCAAAGCATGGCATCCACGAACCGCATCAGCACGGCGCCGACGACGCCGCGGTAGAAACCTGCCACCAGGCCCACGAGCACACCCATCAGCATCGACAGCAGCGTGGCCGCAAAGCCCACCGACAGCGAAATGCGACCGGCGTACATCAGCCGCGCCAGGATGTCGCGCCCCAGCGGGTCGGTGCCGAGGATGTGCGGTCCCGCGAACGGCTCGATGAAGCGGCTGCGGATGTCGGTGTCCGTGGCGTTGAACGGGATCAGGGACGGTCCCAGGAAACTGAACAGGGTCATGAAGACGACCACGAACAGTCCCAGCATCGCGATGCGGTGCCGCATGAAGCGGCGGAGGGCCGGATACCGTTCGCCCAAAGGCCGGCGCCCCGGCGCGATCTGCGTAGTGTGAGCGGCGCTCATTGGGCACCTGCCTTGATGCGGGGGTCCGCAACGGAGTAGAAAAGGTCCGCCAGCAGGCTGCCGAGCAGCACCATGCAGGCGGTGAACATCAGCATGCCCATGACCACGGGATAGTCGCGGTTGCTCACGCTGTCGAGGAAAAGCCGCCCCATCCCCGGCCAGGTGAAGACGGTCTCGGTCACCAGAGCGCCGCTCAGCAGCGTGGAGACGTGCAGGCCGGTGATGGTGATCATCGGCAGCAAGGCGTTGCGCAGCGCGTGGTGCACGAGGATGCGTGCCGGCGAGACACCCTTTGACTTGGCTGTCCGGATGTAGTCCTGATTGATGACGTCGAGCATCGAGGACCGCATGTATCGGCTCCAGACGGCAGTGGATACCAACGCCAGCACGATGCACGGCGCAACCAGGTGCTGCAGGCGGTCGACGAACGAGCCATCGCCGATGGTTTCGCGGCCGCCAGCCGGCAACCAGCCGAGGTTGACCGAGAAGGCGTAGATCACGGCCAGCCCGAACCAGAAGGTCGGGATCGACAGCGCCACCATGGCGCCGATCGTGGCCAGATGGTCGAAGAACGAGTAGCGGCGAACGGCGCCCAGGATGCCGATCATTCCGCCGAGGAACATCGCCAGCAGGGTGGACGAGATCATCAGTTCAAGGGTCGGTCCGACGTGTATCCCGATCTTCACCAGGACCGGCAGATCGTCCCGGTACGACCTGCCCCAGTCACCCTGGAGCAGGTTTCCGGCCCAATCCAGGTACTGGACGGGCAGTGGGCGATCCAGGCCGTATTGGGCCATGAGCCGCTCCACGTCCTCGGGCCCGAGAGTGCCGGTCGCGAGGAACTGCGACAGCGGCCCCCCCGGCGCCAGGTGCAGGATCGCGAAGGCGATCATCGAAACCAGCCACAGCAGCAGCAGGGCCTGCAGCAGGCGGGTCTGGAGATAGCGTCCCATGGCGGGTTCCTCAGGCTGTCCACCGCCAGCTGGAGGCGTTCCAGCTGTTCGCCAGCGTGTTCACGTTGGAGGCGTAGCCATCGAGGCCGACCTTCGTGCCCTCAATCTCCACCGAGTTGAACAGCGGCAGGAAGGGCAGGTCGTCCATGATCAGCTCCTGGACCTTGGCATAGATTTCCTTGCGCTTGGCGACGTTGTATTCCTGGCGCCCTTTGGCGAGCAGCGCATCCACCCCGGGACTCTTGTACTGGCTCACGTTCGAGCCCGTCTTGGTCTCCTTCGGGATGGCGCCGGAGCCGAAGCGGTGCGTGACGTCCGGGTCCGAGGCGATCGTGTAGGTTGGAGCCGTCAGCAAGCTGTCGAACTCGGAGTTCCGCCAGAAATCGGCCCACAGCACCGCCGCCACCAGGTTCTTGATCTGCATCTCGACGCCGATCTTTTTGAAGTCGTCCGCGATGAGCTGCTGCGTCTGCGCGCGCAGCTGGTTGCCCGTGACCGTCGAGTTCGTGAAGGACAACCGCACGCCGTTCTTGACGCGGATGCCATCGGGGCCCCGCACCCAGCCGGCCTGGTCCAGCATCGCCGCGGCCTTCTTGGGGTCGAACTCGGGCTTCGGCAGGTTGGCGTTGTAGGCCCAGTGGGTGGGGACCAGGTAGCTGTTCGCCGGCTTGGGAAGGCCGTCGTAGACCTGGTCGCAGATCGCCTGCCGGTCGATCGCGATGTTCAGCGCCTTGCGCACCGCCTTGTCCGCCAAGGCCGGGTGCCCCAGGTTGAGCGTCAGGTTCTCGACGGAGGGCTTGTGCGCCGTGTGGACGCGGCGGCCACGCAGGGCCGTGGCTTCCTTGTAGAAATTGGTCGGGATGCCCTGCAGGCCGATGTAGTCGATTTCCCCGGTCTTGAACTGCGTGTACATCGCGTTCAGGTCCGGAACATACTTGAAGATCAGGCGGTTCAGGCCGGGAGGTTTGCCGAAGTAGTTCGGGTTGGCTTCGAGGATCACGTGGTCACCGGTCTTGCGGCTGACAAAGCGGTACGGCCCCGTCCCGATGGGGGCGGCGGCGAACTTCGGCGAGTTCGGGTCAGGGTCCTGCGACAGGATGTGCGCGGGAACGATGAAGGTCCAGCTCAGCACGGAAGTCATCGGCGCGTACGGCTCCTTCAGCTTCCACGTGATCACGTTGTCGCCCTCCACGCTCACGGTCGCGATGAGCTCGAAAGCGGTGCGATTGCGGGCGCGGAACGCCGGGTTCTTCATCAAGGCCATCGAATACCGGACGTCTTCCGCCGTCAGGGGCTTGCCGTCATGCCACTTCACGTCGCTGCGCAGCTCGACGCGCCAGGTCAGTCCATCGGCCGAGATGCCGCCGTTTTCAAGGGTCGGGACTGCCTTCGCCAGCATCGGCACGAACTTGCCTTGGGCATCCAGCAACCAGAGGGGCGTGAAGAGGTTCCACCAGACGCCCTGGTCCACCTCATTGGCGGTCATCAGCGGGTGCAGGACGGTCACCTCCTGAGAGAAGGCAAGGATGGCCTGACCGGTGGGCTTCGTGGCCTGGGCGAAGGCGCGCCCGCTCGCCGCCAGGCCGACGGAGCTCAAGGCGAACGCAGCGGCCCCTGCGAAGATGGCGTCGCGACGGGTCAGGTTGACCATGAGGGGATCGCCGGTGCTCGTCGCCGGCTCCATGTGCATGCCCCTTGGTTCTGTGCGGTGGTCGTTCATCGTTGTCTCCTTGGTAGGTTTGCTGGGTAACTAAGCGGTTGCGGCTTCCGGCTGCAGTGCAGGAACGATGGCGGCGAATCGGTGGATGCTGTAGTGCGCCAGGTCGATGTCCGTGGCGCCCCGGTCGATCAGTTCCGCCATCACATCGCCGACGCCCGGCCCCGTCTGGAAGCCGTGGCCGCAGAAGCCGAAGGCGTAGTACAGGCCGCTCACGCGCTGGCTGGATCCCATGACCGGGAGATCGTCCGGGAAGTAGCTTTCGACGCCGCTCCAGGTGCGCAGCACGTGGACGTTCGCGAGCGCCGGGGCGATGCGCCGCAGGTGCGGCAGCTGCAGCAGCGTGTTGCCCGGCCTGGGCTGGGCGCGGCGCTCATCCAGGTGCGCTTCGTTGCGCACGCTGCCGCCAAAGACGATGTTGCCGCGCTGGACCTGGCGGAAGTACATGTCCTCGGCGGGGTTCGCGCTCGTGACGCCGACCACCGGCACGATGCCGTAGGGCATCGGTTCGGTGACTCCCATCGTGGGACCACGCTGCACCAGGGGCACCGACTCCCCGAAGCCCTCGCTGAACTTGCCGGCCCAGGCGCCTGCGCAAACCAGCGCAATGGGTGCGGTGACGGTTGTCCCGTCCTTGGCGGCCACATGGAAGTCGAGCGCGTCCTTATGGATGTCCAGCACCTCGCAGTTTTCCACGATGGTCGCGCCGGCCTTGCGCGCCGCGCGGCCGAACGCCGGTGCCGCCAGGCGGGGATTGGCGTGGCCATCGTTCGGGGAGTACGACCCGCCGATCACGTCCGGTGCGAAGAACGGAAAACGCTTATGGACTTCGGCTTTGCCGAGGATCTGCAGCTTGAGTCCCCAGGGGCGCGCATCGGCCGCGTATTGCTCGATCGCCGCGACGCCGTATTCGTCGTACACCACCTTGATGCTGCCGCTCACGATGAACTCCGCGTCGTGACCGATCAGTTCCGGCAGGCGCCCCCAGATGTCGCGCGAGCGATGCGCCAGCGGCAGCTGCGGCAGGAACCGGCCTTGCCGCCGCACGTGGCCGAAGTTCACGCCGCTGGCCTGCTGGCCCACCAGGCCACGCTCCAGCAACACGACCGACAAGCCGCGTTTGCGCAGGAAGAAAGCGCTGGCCGCGCCCACGATGCCGCCGCCGACGATGACGACGTCCGCGGCGAGTTGCTTGCCGCTCATTCGGCACCTCCCATGGCGAGCGCTGAAATCGGCAGCGGCTTCACTGGCCCCTGCCCGCGGATGCGCCCGACCTGCTCCACCGGGATCCCGGCGGCATGCGCCACGATTTCTGCTGCCGCGTGCCCGCAATAGCGGCCCTGGCAACGGCCCATGCCCACGCGGCACAGGGCTTTGGCACGGTTGATCTCGCAGGCACCGAGCTCCCTGACGGTGGTGCGCAGCTCACCCGCGGTGACCACTTCGCAGCGGCAGACCACGGTGCTGTCCGGCAATACGGCCGCCGCCTGGTGCGGCCAGGGAAACGCCTGCAACAGGCCCTGGCGGAAGCGCTCCATCTTCTGCAGCGTGGCGCGCAGCTCGGCAACTTCCGGTTCGCTGCGCTTGATGCCCAGGTCGGCCAGGCACGCCAGCGCCGCGAGGCGCCCAGCCGCTTCGGCGCCGTCGGCGCCGGCCAGGCGCACGCCGTCGCCCGCAAGGTAGATTCCCCGTACGCTGCTGCGGCCATCCTCGTCGATGCGGGGCAGCCACTGACGCGACGCCGGGTCGAACCGGAATTCGCACTTGGCGAGATCCGCGAGCTGCGCTTCGGACCGCAGGTGGTATCCCAGCGCCACGGCATCGCACTCGAAAGCGTGTTCGCGGCCGCGGCCGTCGCGCACCCGCACGGCGCTCACGCCGCTTTGCGGCGAGCCGCTGATCTCGACGGGCGTGACCCCGGTCATCACGCGCACTCCCGCCATGCGCAGCGAGGCAACGAGCTTCAAGCCGTTGAGCAGGACGGCCGGGCGGGTGGCGAGCCGGGGCAGCGCGCGCAGGCGCAGCGCGGAGGCCGAGGTATCCAGAACCGCCTCCACCTGTGCACCTGCGGCCAGGTACTGGGAAGCGACGAGATAGAGCAACGGGCCGGTGCCCATGAACACGACGCGCTGGCCGATCGCGCAAGCCTGCGACTTCAGCGAGATCTGCGCGGCGCCCAGGCTGTAGCAGCCGGCCAGGTCCCAGCCCGGCACCGGCATCAGCCGGTCGGTGGCGCCGCTGCAGACGATCAGGGCGTCAAACGGCAGAACCTCGGCTTTGCCGGCACGCACGACGTGCAACCAACCGGGTTCAAGATGCCACGCCAGCGTCTCGGCACGCCAGTCGATGCGGTCACGCAGCTGCTCGAAGCTGCGGTGCAAGGCCTGCGCCTTGTCCGCTTCGGTTCCATACAGCTTCGCGTAGGGACGCTTGAATCCCTCGGGCTGCCTGCGGTAGATCTGGCCACCATCGCGGCGGCTCTCGTCCACCACCAAAGGGCGGATGCCACGTGCAACCAGCGCCTCCGCCGCGCGGACCCCGGCAGGGCCAGCACCGACGATGACTATGCGAGCTTCGCCCATTCGGCCTCCTGTGCGGAAGTGAGGATGCGCATGCCGTCGCGCGCCGGCGTGCTGCAGGCGCGGATGCGCTGCCCTTGCTCGTCGCGCACCCAGCAATCCTGGCACGCGCCCATCAGGCAGAAGCCGGAGCGCACACCCTCCGAGAACTCGGAATGGCGCAGATGCCCTGTGTTCGAAAGCAGCGCGACCAGCAGCGTGTCGCCCTCGAGGGCCCTCGTGCGTCGACCATCGATCCACAGCCGGATTTCGCGGCGCCCGGTTTCGCCGAGCCGCACGAAGCGCGGCAGAGGGGTGTTCACACCGTTCATTGGAAGCCTTGTTGGGTCACACCGAAGTACTGGATTGCCCGAAGTATCGAAACAGGTCTTCATACGGTCAAATACAAGTTTCACCCCAATTCATGCTAAGTTGATATGAACTTCCGCCAGATCGAATGCTTTCGCGCCGTCATGCACACCGGCTCGATGACACTTGCCGCGTCGCAGCTGCACACCTCGCAGCCCAACGTGAGCCGGGCCATCGCGCTGTTGCAGCGCGAAACGCAGCTGAAGCTGTTCGAGCGCGTCGGGCTGCGCGTGGTCCCGACACCTGAAGCCCTTGCGCTGCTGAAAGAAGTGGACCGCGTGTACGTGGGCTTGCAGTCCATCAGCGCGGCTGCCGAGCGCATCCGCACGCTGGGCGTGGAAGGCCTGCGGATCGCGGTCACCCCGGCCCTGGCCATCAACCCCGTGCCGCGCATCCTGCAGGTATTTCGCGGCATGCGCCCGCATGTGCCCGTCGTGGTGACCACGGCGGATTCCGCGACCATCTGCAAAGGGGTGTCGTCGCGCTATTACGACCTCGGACTGGCGCCTTATGTCGCTTTGCCGCAGGAAGTCGACAGCGAACTCGTCCTTTCACAGCGTGCCGTCTGCATCGTGCCGAAGGGGCACCGGCTGGCGCGCCGGCGCAAGGTCGGCCCCGCGGATCTAGCCGGCGAGTCATTCATCTCGGCGTCGCCCCCGGACGTGGCGCGTGCGGAGATCGACAAGGTGTTCGTTCCCGAGGTCCGCAAGCTGGAGATCGAGACGACGCTGGCCACCACGATGTGCGCCATGGTGGCGCGCGGGCTCGGCGTCAGCATCCTGAATCCGGCGGTTCTCACCGACCTCGGTCTCGCCGGTGTGCATGCGCTGGAGTTCGAACCCGCGATCCACTTCGATTGCCATCTGATACGGGCCCACCAGCAGCCGGAGCAGGCGCTCGTCGCCGACTTCGTCGACGCCCTGCGCATCGTGGTGCGCGGCAGCGATATTCCAGCGCGCAGGAGCGGTGCCCGGTCGCCTGCGTGATGACGCCCCAGATGCCAATTGCAGCAGGCAGCATGGCCACGAGCCTTCATATCAGACAGGTATGAATACGGGCAAAACTGGAATTTGACGGTATGAACTGGCGTTTCGATACTGAGACGCCATGACGTCAGCGAACTCCTTCACCCCCGAGCGCCTGCGTGGCCGCCTGGATCGCATATTCATCGATGGCGAGTGGGTCATGCCGCGTGGGCGGGCCCGCGCCACGGTGATTGACCCCTCGACTGAGGAACCTGTGGCGGAGATCGCGCTGGGCGATGCACAGGATGTGGATATGGCAGTGGCAGCAGCGCGGCGCGCTTTTGCCTCCTGGTCGGCCAGCTCCGTCGAGCAGCGGGCCCAGCTGCTGGGCCGCATACACAGCCTCATCCTGGAACGGGCAGAAACCTTCGCACAGGCAATTTCCCTGGAGATGGGCGCTGCCATCGGCTTCGCGCGCAGCACCCAGGTTCCCGTCGCAGCGGAGCACATCCGCGTTGCGCGCGACAACGTGACCAGCTACCCGTTCCTTGCGCCGCGGGGCGACGTGGCCATCCTGCGCGAGCCCATCGGCGTGTGCGGGCTGATCACACCTTGGAACTGGCCGCTTTACCAGATCACGGCCAAGGTCGGCCCCGCCTTGGCCGCGGGATGCACGGTCGTTCTCAAGCCAAGCGAACTGTCGCCACTTTCCGCGCTGCTCTTCGCTGAGTTGATGCACGACGCCGGCGTTCCGCCGGGAGTGTTCAACCTGGTGAACGGCAGCGGGCCCGAAGTCGGTGCCGCGCTGTCGGCGCACCCCGACGTGGACATGATCTCCATCACCGGCTCGACCCGAGCCGGCGTGCTGGTTGCACAGGCCGCCGCCCCGACGGTGAAGCGGGTGGCGCAGGAGCTCGGCGGCAAGTCACCTAACGTGATCCTGCCCGATGCCGATCTGGCGCGCGCAGTTCCTCTGGGCGTCGCGGCGGGCATGCGCAACGTCGGCCAATCCTGCAGCGCTCCGACGCGCATGATCGTTCCGCGCGAACGGCTCCAGGAGGTCGAACGGATCGCGGCCAAAACTGCTGCGAGCTTCATCGTCGGCGATCCGCGCTCGCCGCAAACCACCCATGGCCCGGTGGCGAACCGCGCCCAGTTCAATCGCGTGCAAGAAATGATCGGCGTCGGTGTCGCCGAGGGCGCGCGGCTCGTGTGCGGCGGCGCGGGCCGGCCCGAAGGCCTGGCACACGGCCTCTACTGCCGCCCGAGCGTTTTTTCGTCGGTGCACCCGCGGATGCAGGTCGCGCAGGAAGAGATCTTCGGGCCGGTGCTCGTGGTGATCCCGTACGACAGCGTCGACGAAGCCGTGGAGATCGCCAACGGCACCGTCTATGGCCTGGGCGCCCACGTGCAAGGACAGGACCTGGTCGCCGCTCGCGCAGTCGCCGCGCGCATCCGGTCTGGCCAGGTCCACATCAACTACCCGGCCTGGAGCCCTTACGCCCCTTTCGGCGGCTACAAGCGCTCGGGCAACGGCCGCGAGTACGGCATCGAAGGGCTCGAGGAGTACCTCGAGACCAAGGCCGTTCTCGGCTACCAGTTTCAGTGAACAGCGCACAACGCGCAGGAGCAAATCATGACCGTAGCCCTCATGCTGCATCGCGCCGACGGCGCGCCCGTTTCCACCGCGTTCCGCCGGGCGGCGTTTGGCCAGGACGACCCCTTTGCGCGCCAGCGCGAGATCGCCTGGGAGGGACCTGACTCGATGGCCGTGGGCCGGGCCAGCTTCATCGGCGAGCTCGATGTCCCAGCCTTTCCGCACATCGAGACCATCGTCGTGGCGGAGGGCGAGCTGACCCTCACCCCGGCCGGCGGATCTGCGCTGGTGCTCGGCCCCAACTCGGGAGCTGTCATCGGACACGGCACCTCCCTGCGTATCGCGGCCACCACCCATGCGTTGTTCACGTTCTGCGCGGCCGCCTGCGAGCGGCCTACGAAGCGCGGACTCTTCGCCGTGCGCGCTGAAGCGAATTTCAAGCCCTCCAATTCGCTCCCGCCGGAGGCTTTGGTGAGCGGCGTGCCTCCCGAGTGCCGCGCCGACAACGTGTTCAGCGACGACGCGGCGCAATACAGCGCGGGGACGTGGGATTCGACGCCGTATCACCGCATCGTCCGCACTCATCGACAGAACGAGTACATGCACCTGGTGTCCGGAAGTGTGCGGTTCGCCGCGCCCGACGGCAGCGTGCTGTCGGCGAACACCGGCGACGCGCTCTTCGTTCCGCAGGGTGCGTCCATCGGATGGGAAAGCAGTGAGCGCGTCGCGAAGTTCTACGTGACCCAGAAGACCGCATGAGAATACTCAACTGCATCGCCGGCGAGTGGCTCCCGGCCGCGCAAGGCGGCGTGTTCGACGTGCGCAACCCCGCCGACGAGAGCATCGTTGCACAGGTGCCGGACAGCGGTGCGGATGACGCGCGGCGCGCGGCCGATGCCGCGGCAGCGGCGCTCGCCGGCTGGAAGGCGAAAACGGCACAGGAGCGTTCCCAGGTGCTCAAGCGCTGGCACGCGCTCATCGTGCAGAACACCGAGGCTATCGCCGCGCTGATCTCGCGCGAGCAGGGAAAGCCGCTGAACGAGGGGCGCGGCGAAGTCGCCTATAGCGCCGGCTACGTGGAGTGGTATGCCGAGGAAGCCGTGCGCGCCCATGGCGAGATGATCCCGGCGCCGGTGGCGAGCAAGCGCTTCTTCGTTCTGAAGGAAGCCGTCGGCGTGGTGGCCGTGGTGACGCCCTGGAATTTCCCGGCCGCCATGATTGCGCGCAAGATCGCGCCAGCACTGGCCGCCGGATGCACGGTGGTGGCGAAGCCTGCCGAAGACACGCCGCTCACGTCGCTGCTGCTGGTGGGGCTCGCCGAGCAGGCCGGTGTTCCGCCTGGCGTGCTGAACATAGTCACGGCCTCGCGCGAGCGCACGCCCGAGGTGGTCGGCCAATGGTTGGCCGACGGCCGCGTGCGCAAGATCAGCTTCACGGGCAGTACGGCCGTGGGCAAGCTGCTGGCGCGCGAATCGGCCGCCACGCTCAAGAAGCTGTCGCTGGAGCTGGGCGGCAACGCGCCCTTCATCGTGTTCGAGGATGCGGACCTCCACGCCGCTGTCGAGGGACTGATGGCGGCCAAGTTCCGCAACGGCGGCCAGACCTGCGTGAGCCCCAATCGGGTGTACGTGCACGAGGCCGTGCACGACCGCTTTGTGGACAAACTCGCGGCTCGCGTGGGCGCGCTCAAGGTCGGACCGGCCACTTGGCCCCAGGCCGAGATCGGCCCCATGATCAACGCGCGCGCCGTGGAGAAGATCGAACGCCACGTGAATGACGCGATCGCCAAGGGCGCAAAGGCCGTTGTCGGCGGCAGGCGCGTGCGCAATGAGATCGCCAGCGGCCCCAACTACTACGCGCCCACGGTGCTGACCGACGCCACGCGCGAGATGGAGTTGTCGTGCGAGGAGACCTTCGGACCGGTGGCACCCATCTTTCGCTTCGCGAATGAAGAAGAGGTGATCCAACTGGCCAACGACACGCCGTTCGGCCTGGCGGGCTACTTCTATTCCAACGATGTCAAGCGCATCTGGCGCGTCGCCTCCGCGCTGGAGACCGGCATCGTGGGCATCAACGAAGGTGCCATCTCGGCGCCGAGCGCGCCTTTCGGCGGCGTGAAGGAATCGGGTTACGGGCGGGAAGGCTCCCGTTGGGGCCTCGAGGACTACATGCATACGAAATACCTGTGCCAGGGCAACTTGTGAGCGTTCACGGGTCCGCGCGTGCAGGCACAGGCGCGCAAATAGGTTGATGCGGACTACGAACCGAATGCCCCGCTCGCGGGGCATTGTTCTTGAAGGCAGGGCGAAGTGTGTTCACGACGCGGTTGCCGGCCGCATCCCAAAACCGATGATGCCCGCCGGCTATTGAACCTGGCGGGCATCCGAGTCCCTAGTCCGCGTCAGGCGCTTTGTACAGCCTGGACATCGGGTATCAGGCGGTCACGCCTTCGAGCTGCAGGATGTTCTCGATCTGCTGGGGAACGGGCTCTCGCAGGAAGTCACCATCGAAGATGGCGCTGCCCACGGTGAAGCCCCATACGCCGCAGCGCCGCATGGCCTGGACCCGCTCGTTGCTGGCGATGCTGCCGGCCGCAAGCACCGGAATGCTGACGGACCGCACCACGCGCGCGGCCAGCTGCTCCACATCGCCGGCGAACCGGTAAGCCAACAGGTCCAGGCCGTGTACGCCCGGCAAGGCGGCCAGCCGCTTGGCATCCTCCACGATCTCGTCGATGGTGCCCACCAGGCGCGTGGGGTGGCCTTCGGTATGGCCCGCGAACGGGAAGTACTGGATGTCCGTGCCTTTCAGGATACGAACCGCTTCTTCCGCATGGCGGCCGCCCAGCAGGTAGTCCACGCCGATCTCGCAAGCCGCCTCCACCGAGCGCATCTCCGCTTCGCGGCTCGTGCTCACCACTTCGAGCATCACCTTTTTACCGTCCCCCTTCATGGCGGCGGCCAGGGACACCAGCTCCTGCACCGGCAGGCCGATGTCCTTGAATCCGATGTAGCGAAGCGGCGTTCGCGCCAGGTGCGCGTAGATCTGCGCGGCGTCGAGGACCGTGCGGTCCTCTTTGGTGAGCATGAAGACGAAGTGCGACATGGATTTTTCCTTCAGGTGGCTGCCGCAGAGGAACTGCGGGCGAGTTGGTGAGCGGTGGCCAGGGCCGTCTTGAGGCTGGATGGATCGGCGATGCCCTGGCCCGCGATATCGAACGCGGTGCCGTGGTCTGGGCTGGTCCGCACGAAGGGAAGACCCACCGTGACGTTCACTCCATCCTCGACACCCAGAAGCTTCACGGGAATCAACCCCTGGTCGTGATACTGGGCGACCACGATGTCGTAGCGTCCCTTGCGGGCTTGCATGAACACGGTGTCTCCGGGGAGCGGGCCAACCGCATCGATGCCTTCCTGCCTGGCTTGTGCCACCGCCGGCGCGATCAGCTCCATGTCTTCGCTGCCGAACAGCCCACCCTCGCCCGCATGGGGGTTCAGGCCGGCCACCGCAATGCGCGGTTGGGTGATGCCCATGCTCCGCAGGCTTCGATGGGCCAGCCGGATGACCTGCAGTTCGCGGTCGACACTGAGCTTGCGAACCGCGTCAAGGATCGAACAGTGCACCGTCACCAGCAGAGTGCGCAGGTGCGGGTTGGCCAGCATCATCCCGAAGTCGCTGGTGCCGGAGAGATCGGCCAGCATTTCGGTGTGGCCGGGGTAAGGTACGCCTGCGGCAGCCAGTGCCTCCTTGTGGATCGGCGCCGTGCAGATGGCGCTCACGCGCCCCTCATTCGCCCATTCAATCGACTGGCGGATGGCGTGAAAGGCCGCTTGGCCTGCTGCCGCGCTGACTTCGCCGTGGCGAAGATGGGCCGGTAGCGCACTCAGGCTGACCACCTGCATGCGTCCCGCGGCGGGCGTGTGCTCCTCGGGGGCGGAGATCTGCTCTACCACCAGGGAATTTCCCCAACGCGATGCAGCTTCCTGGAGGATTCCCAGGTCCCCCGCCACGAACGCGGAGTACTGCTCCATGAAACTTGCGTCGGAGAACGTCTTGGCAACGATCTCAGGCCCGATTCCCGCTGCATCCCCAAAGGTGATCACGACTGGCTTCATCAAATCTCTTTCCTCAATGACTGCAGGCAACGCTGAAAAACGTCATCGTCCCCAAAGCCTCCTGCCTTCGTGACCAACGGGAACTCCCCTTCGGGCGTTCGCATCAGGCACAAAGGAACGCCCGGCTCCACTTCGCGCAGGACCGCGATTTCGAATGCTTGCAGGTGGCGGGCGATGTGCTTGGCCGTTTCGCCTCCGGTGACGGCGAGCCCGTCGCAGCGGCCAGTCAGCACCGCATCGCAGACCCTCTCAACGAGTTCCGCCGTCAGCGCGTCTGACGCACCCCGTTCATCCGGGGTGGCCCAGACAAGGGCGCCGCGGGCTTCGGCATGACGCAGCTGGGCGCGCGACCTGGGGTTGACGCTGCCAACCACGATGCCAGGGCGCTGCGCCCCCTTCCAGGCCGGCACAGCCTGCTGTCGTTCGGGCAATGCAAGGGCCATTGCGCGCAGCAGTCCAGTCGACCCGGCCCACAGGAGGTCTCGCAGTTGGCCGGCGGCAAGAACCAGCTTTTGCAGGTCGGCTTCGGTGGATGCGTCCACCACCACCGCATCGACCCTGTCCAGCAGGCTGATGGCCTCCGCCGCATCACGGGCGACGTGCAGTTGCTGCCCTGCGGCGGCGAACAAGGCGGGCGCGCTGCTGACTCGCACCGGCGCCTGAGGGTCGCGTGAAAACGCTGTCTCCGCCACGGGAACTCCGTCGACCCGCACCTCACCGTTGACCGTGGTACGTCCCGCTGCGGGGAAGGCCGGTGCCACCAGCAGCTTCCTGCGTCCACTGGCCCGCCACGCCGCGATCACTTCGCAGGCGACAGGGCCCCTCAGCGTGGAGTCGAACTGCTTCACCAGGGTGTCCGCGTCACGCCACTGCTGCGCCCAGGCCGCGACTCGGCTTCCAGCGGTGGCGTCGTCCAGCGTTCGACTGTCGGTGTCAGTGCTCCAGACCTCCGGAACCTGCGGAGCTGAAAGTCCTTCACCAAGGACCACGCGCGTGGGCCATCCGCGCTGCGCGAACGCGGGCAGCGCATCCGTTGCGCTGGTGAAGTCATCGGTGATCACTCGGATTTGCCGTATCCGGACGAGATGCCGCGCGTCAGGCATGGAAAAACCTCCGCACCGCCGCAATGCAGCGGTCGATGCCTTCGGCCCCGACACCGAGGTGGGTGACGAAGCGCAAGCGATACAGCCCCCACGCCAGCACGCCTTCCTGCTTCAGCGCCTCCAGCAGTTCGTCCGACTTGTCGCGCGCAGGGCCGCGGAGGTCGACGAACAGGATGTTGGTGTCGGGCACCTCGACCTGCAGGTCGTCGATGCCGCGCAAGCCTTCGGCCAGCCGCTTCGCGAGCGCATGGTCCTCCGCGAGCCGGTCGATATGGTGGTCGAGCGCATGCGACACCGCGGCCGCCAGGAAGCCCGCCTGCCGCATGGCGCCACCCGCCATCTTGCGGGTACGCCGCGCACGCGCGATCAGCTCCTTTGAGCCGCAAAGGGCCGAACCCACCGGCGCGCCCAGCCCCTTGCTGAAGCACACCGAAACCGTGTCGAAGTGCCGCGCGATCTTCCTGGCCTCCGTTTGGGCGTCGCTGCCGGTGCGGCGAGCCTGCTCCACGGCCGCATTGAATAAGCGCGCGCCGTCGAGATGCGTCGCCAGTCCCTTGCCGCGCGCCAGTGCGGTCGCTTCCGCGATGTAGTCCAGCGGGATCACCTTTCCCATCAGCGTGTTCTCCAGCGCCAGCAGCTTGCTGCGCGCGAAGTGCTGGTCGTCCGGTTTGATCGCCTCCGCGATGTCGGCCAGCGCGAGCGTCTTGTCCGGCTGGTGCGCGATCGGCTGCGGCTGCACGCCGCCGAATACGGCCGCGTTGCCGCCTTCCCAGCGATAGCAGTGCTGCAGCTGGCCTGTGATGAACTCGTCGCCGCGCTGGCAATGGGCGAGCACGGCGCACAGGTTGCTCTGCGTGCCGGTCGGCACGAAAAGCGCCGCCTGGAAGCCGAGCAGGGACGCGATCTTGTCCTGCAGCGCGTTGACGCTGGGGTCCTCGCCGAACACGTCGTCACCGAGCGGGGCGGCCATCATGGCCTCGCGCATCGCGCGCGTCGGCTGCGTGACCGTGTCGCTGCGAAGGTCTACTACTTGGTTCATGTCGCCTGCTCCGGGAAGTTGCGCAGCATGGCGTGGCCATGCTCCGTGGGGATGGGTTCCGGGTGCCTCATTCGTGGTCCTTTTCTTGGTGGCTTCGAGCACGGTCCGCGACGAACCCGGATCTGCATGCTGGAAAGTCTGCGCGGTCATTGGTTGTTTGTTAAGCTCCAATTTCTTTCAAAATTGAGCAACCAAACTGATGCCTAACATTGCGGCTTCCGTGCTCCCGACGCTGGAGATGTCCGACACATCCCAAGCTCGGAATGCCCAATTGGCTTTGGCGCTTTCGCAAGCGATACGCGATGGGCGCCTGCCTGCCGGCTCCAGGCTGCCGCCGACGCGGGATGCCGCGCGTCAGCTTGGCCTGGGTCGCAACACGGTGGTGGACGCGTACGCCGAGCTCTCGGCAGAGGGTCTGCTCGAAAGCCGCGGTCGGCTCGGTACCTTCGTGGCACGGCAGGCCAAGGCTGTCCTGCAGCCGGCGGCTTCGCCGCCTCGCGTCGTGCGGCGCTTGTCCTCCAGGTCCGCCGCTCCCGCCGCGGTGTCACAGGACTGGCGATTGGGCCAGAGCGGCACTCAGCTGCTGCCCTTGGACGTGTGGCGTTCAGCGTGCCGCGAGGCTGGCCGGCATCTTCCCCCGTCGGGGTATGGGGACCCGCAAGGGCTGATGACACTGCGCGAAGCAATCGCCGCATGGCTGCGCCGGCACCGCGGTACGCAGCACGAAGCGACGCAGATCGTGATCACTCAGGGCGCCGGAAGCGCCGTGGAGTTGCTTGCGCGGACGCTTGTGCGACCGGGCGACTTTTGCGCTGTGGAAAGCCCCGGCTATCCGCGTGCATTGGCCGCGTTCGAGTCGATTGGCGGCACCATCGTGCGGGTGCCTGTCGACGAGCAAGGAGCCGTCATCAGGAAGGCCTTCGCGAGCGCCGATCCGAGCGTCTTCCATCTGACGCCAGCGAACCAATACCCGTTGGGAGGGCGACTCTCCGGGTTACGCCGCGCGGAACTTGCATCCCTCGTTTCAAGGTCGGGAACGCTTGTTGTCGAGAACGAGTACGACCACGAATTCATCTACGAGGGCCAGAACCACGCGCCACTGGCCGCGGCCCTTCCTGCGCAGACAGTCTTGGTCAGCACGTTCGCGAAGTCCATCAGCCCCGCGTTGAAGATCGGGTTCATCGCCGCACCCCAGCGCGTGGTGGATGCACTGGCGTCAACCATCGCCAGGGAGGGCCTGCACTCGAGTTGGCCCGTTCAGGTGTCCCTGCAGTGGATGCTTGTTTCCGGAGAGCTTCAACGACACCTGCGGCGCGCCAGGCGTCACCACGCCATTCAACGTGACCGTCTACTTGTTGCCATCCGCCAATCGTGTCCTGAGCTGCAGGTGCGCGGCACAGAAGGCGGCCTGCACCTCGTCTTGACGCTCGGGCGGAAAGAGCTAGACCGGAAGCTGGCAAAAGAGCTGCGGGTGCGAGGCGTCGTGCTGCAAACCGTCGGCGACTTCGGCCGCGACACCGACGAAGTCCTGATGGGTTACGGCCACATGGAAAGAGTTGGGGCTCAAGTGGCTGCCCATTTGCTTCGTGAGGCCTACCTGGCTACTGGCGTTCGCGCGTGAGCGGCGGCGCAAGGTCCAACGCAGCGAGGTGCGTCCTTCAGGCGTAGCAAAAACCGACTGTGGGTCTTCCGCACTTTGTGTGACGCTCAAGCTGGAGATTGCGGTGCTGGGCGACCTCATCTGCGGGGAACATGACCGGTGGTACCGGTGCAATCGATCGCGTTCTCGCTCGTGTGGGCAAGCGCGTCGTCAGCTGCAGCGCGCGACGAGGGTCTCTGGTGGTGCAAGCCCGCAGCACCGTGCGCGCTGCGCCATGTCCGACCTGCCGATGCCGGAGCAGTCGCGATTGCCTCGCGCTCGGCGTGAGGCAGGAACGCTGCGCGGGCCTGCCGGCGGGCGTGTTCAACCCCGGCAGAGCCTAGGACCCGCGAACCGGCCCGTGCTGCGCAGACCGCCTGTGGTCCCTCCACCCCGCCAGCCGCGATCAGGCCGCCGCCGTGGCCGCGTTGCGGCAGATGCCTTGGCGAGCGCGGCCTTTCCATCCGAAGCCGCTGTTGATGCCGGCAGCGACGGCGATGTCGGCCGGCTCTGTCGCGATAAGCCGCGCTGCCAGAATGCAGCCATGGACCGCTGCACGTCCAACTTCAGAACTCAACTCTGCAAGGGGTGATCAAGCGGCTGCATTTTCCGCTTGAACTCATGCTGGTTTGCGTTCGCTGGTACGCGGCGTATCAGTTGAGCTTGCGCAACCTTGAAGAGATGATGGCCGAGCGCGGTGTGCTGGTCGACCACGCCACCGTCCACCGCTGGTCATTGAAGATGCTGCCCGTATTGGCCAAGGTGTTTCGTCGGCGCAAGCACCCGGTCGGGCGGTCATGGCGCGTCGACGAGACTTACTTGCTCGTGGGCGGCCAGTGGAAGTATTTGTACCGAGCCGTCGATCGCCTCGGCCAGACCGTCGACTTCCTTCTGACCGCCCGCCGTGATGTAGCGGCCGCACGTCGGTTCTTCGAGCGCGCCATCGGGCAGCACGACTTGCCCGAGAAGATCACCATCGACAAGAGCGGTGCCAACACCGCCGCCGTACGGGGTCTGATCGCCGATAGCGGCGTCGCGATTGAACTACGGCAGTCCAAGTACATGAACAATCTTGTCGAGCAGGACCATCGTAGCGTCAAGCCCAGAATCCGGCCGATGATGGGATTCAAGTCCTTTCACTGTGCTGGCCGCCTGATCGCTGGCATCGAGACCATGCACATGATCAAGAAGGGGCAGTTGCGCTACGCCGGCGGCCTGGCATTTACACATGCCGACCACTTCTACAGTCTCGCGGTCCGTTGACCGGACCGTTTCCTGCATCAACTCGCCTCAACCGGCTTATCGCGACAGAACCGGCGCCGACGTCCTGATCCGACGCCGCCCTCACGCCCCGCGGCGCACCGCCAACTTGTGCAACAGTTCCACCAGGATCATGCGTTCGCCCTTGCTAAGGCTGGCCAGCGCACTCGGATCTCTCCGTAGGTGTCGATGATGTGCTCCTTGACCATCATCATGTTTTCGGCGGCGAGCAGTTCGTTGTTGTTGTCGTTGCGGTTGGTCAGTTGGGCGTTCGCGACCATGAAGCCGGCAGCCAGTGCATTCGCGTCGAACACGGAGGTGCCGGACGACTGCTGAAAGCGATTGCCGGATGCCGATGCGCGCCCTATGAGGTCGTCGCACTGCAGGAAAGCCGCATCGCCAACCAGGCGGGCGCCGAGCGCCCGGAGGATGTGAAGCTGGTGGGCAGCGCAGGCCATGCAGGCGTGGCTCGCCGTGCTAACGGAAAAAGGCATCCAGGAAGGCGCCCTCTTCCGCCGCATCCGCAAGGGGGTCATCTCGGAGAGCCCCTGGCACCTGCGGCCGTGCGCGACGTCGTGAAGGAGCGATGTGCGTTGGCGGGGGGAGGGGAAATTTTCTGCGCACTCGCTCAGGGCCGGGTTCGTGACGGAAGCGGGCCGGCAGAACTTTCGCTGTCCGAGACAATGGCCATGACCGTGTATCACAGCGTCCCAACCGTGATGGGCTGCTTCCGCGACGAGAGCGCGCTGGGCAGTAAGGTCAGCCGGATGCTCGAGAACGCTCGGCGACGTGCCTCCTTCGTGCCACGCCTTTGGCGCTCAATGGGATCGACGAGCCGTATCCGCGATCGATCGCTGGATCCACGGCAACCCGCGCAGGTTCAAAAGCGAACCGGAAACCGTGGATCTCCTTCAGACAGCCGCGTAGCGCCGGCGTCGGGCGGACTTCCAGCCAGTAGTTCCAGTAGGAGGGCTCGCGCGCCCCGCCTCCGCTCCCGTCAGTTACGGCCAGTGTCCGGAGGCGATCCCTCGGCATGGAAGAACCCGGCGTCGCGGAGGTTGCGCAGCGCGATGTCCAGGATTCGCGCCGTGGTTTCGCTGCGCTGATGCACGAGGTACGAGAAGTAGTAGGGCACGTGCGGAACCGCCGGCCTGGCGCGAAGGACCTGCAACGATTTCTCGGCGACCTGCCGGCGCGTGATGGATGCGGGCAGCATGGCGATCGCGTGGCCTGAGGCGACCAGCGCCACCATCAGCGAGAGCGAGTTGCAGCTGCTGTACTCGTCGAAGGCATAGCCGTCCGAGGCCAGCCAGCGCGAGGCCGATTCATGCAACGTGGAAGGCGGCGCATTGCACACGATGCGGTGGTTCAGTGCGTGCGCCGGCAGGAAGTCTCCGTCCGCGACCATTAGGTCGTGAGCCGCCACCCATTGATGCTGGGTCAGTCCGATGAACTGGCTCGTCACGTCCGGCTGGCTGCTCTGTCCCGTGTGCAGCGCGATGTCCAGCTCGTGGTTGTTGATCTTCTGAAGCAGTTGCGCGCCGCCGCCCACCGTCAGGTCCACGCGAAGCACCGGATAGCTGTCCTTGATGTCTTTCAGGATCTGCGGCATGCCGATGATGGCGCAGGACTCGTCCACGCCCAGGCGCACCAGGCCCGTGATGGTGCGCCGCAGGTCGAGCCGCGCCATGTCCTGGGCCGAGGCCAGCACGCGCTCCGCGTACACGAGGACGTTGCGGCCGAGCTCGGTGACCTGCAGACGCTGGCTCTGACGCTCGAACAGCTGGATGCCGAGTTCCTGCTCCAGGTCGCGGATACGGTGCGAGATCGCCGGCTGCGTGAGGTGCAGGTGCCGCGCGGCCGCATGCACGGTGCCGAGGCGCGCGGTCCACACGAAGGCCTGAAGCTGGTGCAGGGTGAACCGCGTTGATAAGGAACCCGAATCAGCCATCCTGAGAATTGATCAATATCCGAGTTGCATGCGCGTCCCTACGATTGGCCGCCATATGACGACGATATCCGAAATGACAGGCATCGAGCTGGGAACGCCGCCGCCACCCTGTGCGCCGCAGCTCCTGGCCCTCCTGAAGCAAGCCGAACCGGCCACCATCGGCCATTTTCACGATCGCGGCTTCTTGGACGGCCGGATCAAGGCCATCGCGGCGGTCACGCGCAGCGTCGGCACCGCCGTCACCGTGCGCTGCGAGCGCTCCGACGGGTCCATCCTGCATCACGCGCTGGGGCAGCTCCGGCCGGGCGACTTCCTGTTCGTCGACAGGGCTGGTGACGAGACGATCGCGTGCATGGGCGGCGCCAGCGTGCTGGCCGCGCGTCTTCGCGGCGTCGCCGGCGTGGCAGTGGATGGCTGCGTCACCGATATTGCCGAGCTGCGCGAACTCGGCGTGCCGGTGTGGGCCCGCGGCCTGAGCGCCCGCACCACCCGCGCCGGCGGCCGCGTGGGCAGCTTCTGCCGGCCCGTGGATTGCGCAGGGGTTCGCGTGCATCCCGGCGACGCCGTGCTGGCGGACGAGAACGGCATCCTGGTGATGGCGCCCGACGAGGCCTGGGCGCTGGCCGAACGGGCGATCGGCCTGCAGCAAGCAGAACAACAGGCGCTGGCACGGCTGCGCGCCGGCGAGACCTATCCCCAGGTGCTGGGCACCCAACTTTTCAACCAGGAGATGGCCGCATGACGAGTCCCGCGCACATCAAGCCGCCCGCTTTCGCGTCGATCGCGGAACTGTCACGCGCCCTGCGTGCGGGCAAGACGAGTTCGGTGGCGCTCACGCGCGAGTGCCTGCGCCGGATCGCAGCGCACGACGATCACTTCAAGAGCTTCCTTTCCGTCCACGAAGGGGAGGCCTTGGCTGCGGCTGCCCTGGCCGACCAGGAGCTTCGCGCCGGCCGCGACCGCGGTCTTCTGCACGGCATCCCCGTGGCGCTGAAGGACCTTGTGAACATGCAGGGCAAGCCCACCACGGCCGGCTCCCCGCTGCTCGCGTCCAACGTCGCGCACGAGGATGCGGCCATCGTCCGCCGCATCGCGGACGCTGGGGGCGTCATCGTCGGCAAGACCCATCTCGTGCAGTTCGCGCTCGGCGCATGGGGCACCAATGCGCACATGGACACGCCGCGCAATCCGGCCGGTCGCGCCACGGACACGCTGGCGCCCGGGGGCTCCAGCAGCGGATCGGCGGTGGCCGTGGCTGCTCACCTGGTGCCGTGGGCAGTCGGCTCCGACACCGGAGGCTCGGTTCGCGTGCCCGCGGCTTTCTGCGGCATCGTGGGCTTCAAGCCAACCATCGATGCACTGCCGCGCGAGGGGGTCTACCCGCTCAGCGACACTCTGGACAGCCTGGGCATTCTGGCATCGTCCGTGGAGGACGCGCGGTCGTGCTTCGAGGCGCTCGCCGGCGCGCGCGGCGCTGCGCACGAAGTCCGACGGCGAATCGGCATCCTGGAAGCGGATGAACTCGAGTCGCTCTCGCCCGCAGCCGCGCGATGCCACGCGCAAAGCCTGCAGCGTCTCGAGCAGGCGGGCTTCAGCCTGGTGCCATTCCGGTTTCCGGCCCCATTGGCCGCGTTCAAGGAACCGACCAACGCCATCATGATCGCCGAGGGTGCGCGGGTGAACGACCGCTTCCTCGACGACCCGGACCTGCAGATCGACCCTTCGGTGCGGCCCCGCCTCATCGCCGCCCGCTCGACCACGGCCGTGCAGTATCTCGAGGCCCGGGCCACCGCGTCGCGCTGGCAGCAGGCGTTCGCCGACGAGATGGACCGGCTGGAACTCTCTGCCGTGGCCATGCCCGTCACGGCGATGGCCGCGCCGCGCATCGAGGATGTCGACCACAACCTCGCACCGGTGCACTTCACGCGCCCGGTCAACCTGCTGGCACTGTGCGGCATCGCGCTCCCCGCGGGTCAAGACGACGACGAGCGCCCCATCGGGCTGCAGCTCGTCGGGCGCGCGCGCGACGATCACGCGCTGCTCGACGTCGCGTCCGAAGTCGCAGCCGCACTGCGTCCCGCGCGCGCCGCGCTCCAGGAGACCTGCAGTGCATAGCAGGCTGCTTGCCCTGCTGCTGGCGTTCGTCCTTCCGTGCGCGGTCGCCCAGGACTATCCGCAGAAGCCGGTGCGCCTGGTCGTTCCGTTCCCTCCGGGCGGCAGCGTGGACCTCGTCGCACGCCTGGTCGGCAAGAGCCTGCAGGACGCGCTGAAGCAGCCGTTTGTGGTCGACAACAAGCCGGGCGCCTCGGGCAACGTGGGTGCCGCCTACGTCGCCAAGGCTCCGGCAGATGGATACACGCTCCTGGTCGGCAGCGCCGGCGTCTTCGCCGCCAACCAGTTCCTGTATGCCAACCCGCCCTTCGATCCGCTGCAGGCGTTTGCGCCCATCACGCGGATCGTCGATCAGCCCAACATCCTGGTCGTGGGCACGCAGTCCCCGGCCCGCAGCGTCAAGGACCTGATCGCGATGGCCAAGGCGCGTCCCGGTAAGCTGAGCTTCGGCAGCGCCAGCGTCGGCTCCGCGCAGCACTTTTCCACGGAGATCTTCATGCAGCAGGCAGGCGTCGAGCTGCTGCATGTTCCGTACAAGGGCGGCGCCCCGGCGCTCGTGGATCTCATGGGCGGGCAGATCGACATGCTGTTCGATACCTCGCCCACAGCCCTGCCCTACGCCAGGAGCGGCAAGCTGCGTGCCCTGGCCATCACCAGCGGCCAGCGTTCGCCGCTGCTTCCGGACGTTCCCACGATGAAGGAAGCGGGCTTGGCCGACTTCGAAGTCGTCACGTGGACCGGCATCGCCGCCCCGGCCGGCACGCCGCGTGCCGTGATCGACACGATCAACGCCGCGATCAAGGTCGCGCTGCGCGGCGAGCTGCGCCGGCAGCTGGAGGAGACCACGCTCATTCCGGTCGGCGACTCGCCCGAAGCTTTTCGCGAATTCATCCGCAAGGACGCGGACACCTACGCGCGCCTGGTGAAGGCCGCAAACATCACCCCCCAGTGACTCACTCGATTGGATTGACATGAAGACTGCCTTGAAACATGCCCTGTATGCCGTCGTGCTCGCGATGACCGGCTTCGCTTCGGCGGCCGACTACCCCGACAAGCCCATCCGCATCGTCGTTCCCTACCCACCGGGCGGCGCCTCCGACACGGTGTCACGGCTGATCGGCCAGCAGCTCTCGCAGCGGCTCAAGCAGCCGGTGGTCGTGGAGAACAAGCCCGGCGCCACCGAACAGATCGCGGCCAGCTTCGTCGCCAAGGCGAGCCCGGACGGCTACACGATCCTGCTGGCCTCGACCGCCGGGTTGTCGGTCAATCCCACCCTCTACAAGGGACGGCTCGCCTACGACCCGGAAAAGGACTTCGCGCCGATCGCGATGGCCGTGACCCTTCCGAGTGTCGTCATGGTCCATCCGTCGGTGCCGGTCGGTTCGTTCGACGAGCTCACCGCATTCGCGCGGTCCTCGCCGACGCCGATCAACTACGCTTCCAGCGGCGCCGGCAACCCGAGCCACCTGGGCATGGAGCTGTACAAGCGGGTGGCATCCGTCGACATGACGCACGTGCCCTACAAGGGTGGCGCACCCGCGCTCCAGGACCTGATGTCGGGCCAGGTGTCGGTCATGATGGCCATCGGCCCAGAGTCGATGCCGATGGCCAAGGCGGGCAAGATGAAGGCGCTGGCGGTCACCACGGCGAAACGCTCGGACGCCTACCCCGGACTGCCGGCAGTCTCCGAAACCAAGGGATTCGCCAATTTCGAACTGCTGCACTGGTTCGCCCTGCTGGCACCGGCGAAGACGCCCGACGCCGTCGTCGCGCTGCTGAACAGGAACGTGAACGAGATCCTGCAGGACGCGGAGGTGAAGAAGAAGCTGATCGAGATGGGCATGGAGATCGAGGGCGGCTCGCCTCAGAGGCTGGCAGAGACGATCAGGCGGGACCGGGTCAAGTGGGAGAAGGTGATCGCCGAATCGAACATCCGGATCGACTGATCCGCCTTGTGACATCACCGAGAGAGCGCTGATATGGTATTTGCCGGCACGGGCATTCTGATCTCCTCGATGGAGGTCCTCCCCGAAGAGGAGGCCGATTTCAACGAATGGTTCGACCGCGAACACCTGGGCGAACGGGTGTCGATCCCAGGTTTTCTCGAGGCACGACGGTATGAATCCGCCGGCGCTCCGACACGGTACCTGCAGATCTACAACACCACGGGATTCGATGTGCTGGACAGCGCACCTTATCGCGCTGCCCTGGCGAACCAGACCGCATGGTCCAACCACCACATTGCCCGTTTCATCGATCCGACGCGCGTCGTTGGCCGCCTGGCGCACAGCGCCGGGGTGGCGCGAGGCGTCGCCGTTGCCCTGATCAGACTGCGGCCTTCGGGCGATCCGGCCATGATGCCTGCGCTCGCGAGCATCCTGGATGCGCTGGACAGACCGGGGACGGCCTCGATTCACTTCGTGGAAGCCGATGCCAGGCTCTCGAGGCCCGTGACCGCGGGCCCGGACTACGTGGGCAGCGAAGATTGCTACGTGATCATCGAATGCACGAACGAAGCCGCTGCCGAGCGCGCGCTGGCCGAACTTGGCCTGCCGGAGAAGCGCTACGGTGAACTGATCGACGCGCGGGTCTATCGCTATCGCATGGACATCGGCGCGTCGGCTCTAGCGGCAGGCTAGCGCGCGACCGGGGCAAAGACTCCCACGGCGGAACCGGTGGGTCCCTTCGATGGTCGGCGTGTCAGTACCCACGATCCGGGCGCCTTTGCGGATCAGCTCGCGACCGAGACCGTAGGAAGCACGGAGCGCCAGCCACCAAAGTGCCACACGACGCCAGGAAGCAGACGGACGATGAGCGCCGCTTACCAAGAAAATTTCTGCAAGAGCGCGTCCATCGGACATCGCCAGTAGCCCAGCGGGCCAGCGCACCGTGAGCACGGGCTCGCAGGCAAAGGCGTCACGGCATCGGTGATCGCGGCAGTGATGCCGGCGCCGGACTGCACGCGCACGGTATGAACCTTCGCGACAACCGCTTGGCCGTTTCGGATGTGACATCCACTCGGGTTTCACCGGGCACCGTTTCAGCCGGAACGCCCATCAGCGTGGGATGTCCCTCTGGGTGTTGTGATCGGGCACGGCAGTGCACGGCCCTCCCGGCCGTGGACTGCCAGTCGCAAGAAGCCCGCGCTCGCGGGCGTGTGCAGAGCGACCGCTCAGGCGGTCGCGCCCACCTGGTACAGCTCGACGCGCGTGCCGTCGGGATCGGTCACGTAGATCGTCAGGCCGTAGGGCCCGTCATGCAGGTCCTGCTGGAACTCGACGTCGGACTTCTTCAGCTTGTCGCGCAGCGCGCGCACGTCGTTGACTTCGAACGCAATGTGATCGATCTGCCGATGCGAGGGCACTCGCCCTCCGACGACAGCCACCCCCTGGTGGAAGGCGGTGAACGGCCGGCCGTCGGCCAGCGGCTTCGCCGGCCGGATCGAGAAGCCGAGCTGGTCGACATAGAAACCTACCGAGCGCGGCACGTCCTGCACCATCAGCAGCATGTGGCCGAAGCCGAGCGTGCGCGGGGCCGACTGCGCATCGATCCACGCGCGCATCTCCTTCGAATCGGAGATCTCGCAGAAGTACTGCTTCCAGACCTTCTTGGCTATCTCTTCCCATTCGCCATTGACGCCGGAGATGCAATCGTCGAGCGCCACCACGTCGTAGTCGCGCAGATAGGCCTCGCGGATGCTGGTCTCCACGCAGGCGTTCGTGGTCGTGCCGGCCACGAACAGGGTCCGCGTGCCCAGCATCTTCAGCATCATCTCCAGGCGCGTCTCGTAGAAGGCGCCGAAGCGGTGCTTGCGGATCACATAAGCCGGGTTGATGGCAGCGAGTGGCTTGAGCTCCTCGACGATCTCCTCGTCCCAGCTTCCTGCCAGCGCGGACACCTGCTTGCGCCGCGACGTGTGGCCGGCGAGCTTCTTGCGGGCCCGGCTCGCATCGACCGCGAAGTGCTCCTGCACGGTCCAGATCACCGGGATGCCGGCAGCCTGGCAGCGCGGGATCAGCTCGGCGAGCGTCGGCACGATCGCCGAGAGGCGCTGGGTGTCGACGCCGGAGATGCCGAGCGTGCCCTTGTCATGGATGAATGCGTTCTGCAGGTCGATGACCAGCAGGGCCGAGCTGCGCGGATCGAGGTTGTCGAGCGTCATCAGTTTTCCTTCATGTCGATGCCGAGCACGCCGTCGCGTCCCCAGTTGTCCTTGGGCGTGTCGTGAATGACCACGTGCAGGTGGTCGGGCTTGCAGCCGGCATGCTCGACCATGGCCTGCGTGATGGCCTTGACCAGGTTGCGCTTCTGCTCGACCGTGCGGCCTTGCCACATTTCGACGATGACGAATGGCATGTCAGTTCTCCTTGGGTTGGTTGCCGGCCCAGCGCGGCACCGGTAGTGAAAAGCCGGTGACGAAATCACTGCCGGCGCGATCCTCGCCACGCATGAGCCAGAGCGGACGGGTGGTGTAGTTGATGAGGGGCTGCTCCTCCATTGCCACCCAGTTGGCGGGCGCGCGGCTGTCGCGCACGAAGTGGCTGGTCGTCGGCATGTAGCGCAGCACATAGAGCGGCGACAGCGGATCCAGCGCCAGCACGCCCTCGCGTGCGATCTGTGTAAGGTCCAGGAAGATCAAGGGCTGTGCCGTCCCCGCCTGGACCAGAACGAGCGCCCCCTGCAAAGGCATTGCCGGCCAGTAGCGGCCCTCCCTCCCCTGCGCGACGAAGCGCTGGTAGGCGGCGGCCTCCAGGTACAAGTCGGTGTCCCACAGGACGATGTCAGGGCCGATCAGGGCTTCCACGCCGTCCAGCACCTCGGGGTCTTCGCAGATTTCCAGCAGCAGCCAGGGGTCGACCGCCCGGTCCCCGTGGCCCCAGGGGTTGTGGAGGCCCGACAGGCGCTCCTGTCGGGGCCGCCGCGGGCACTGCGCGAGTTCGCGTGCCGCGGCGTGGAGCGCGGCGACGCGTTCGCCGAGGCTGCGCGCGGACGGCGCCGCGCTGCCACGCATCGGGGTGTCGAGTCCGGTTTCCATGTTCTCGTGCGATCAGGCGGGCACGGTGACGCAGCGCCCGCGCCCGAACTGGCTTTCGTCGACCGCGCCGTTCTCGAAGAGCACCGCACCCCGCGCCACGGTGAGCACCGGCCAGCCCTTGAGCTTCCAGCCCTCGTAGATGCAGGTGCCCTTGCCCGTGTGCTCGACCGTGCGCTCCTCGTCGAGGTCGACCAGCACCATGTCGGCATCGAAACCGACCTCGATGTTGCCCTTGCGCGGCCAGAGGCCGAAGCGTCGCGCGGGATTGGCCGAATTGAGCTGCACCAGCCGCGACAACGGCAGGCCGCGCTGGTGCACGCCGAAGTGCAGCATCAGCGAGAGCTCCCACGGGAACGACACCACGCCGGGCAGTTCGCTCCAGAGGTCTTCCAGCTTCTTCGGCAGGAAGGGGACGTGGTCCGTGCCGAGGCTGTAAACCGAGCCATTGAGGACGCCACGCCAGAGGCCTTCCTGTTCCTCCTTGTCGCGCAGCGGAGGCGAAATCTTGGCGCGCATGTCGAGGTCGCTGTCGTACGCCGTGCGCGTGAGGTAGTGCTGGCAGGTTTCGACCGTGACGTGCACACCGCGCGCCTGCGCCTCGGCGGCCAGCACCGGGCCCATGCCGACGGACGTGTGCACAAGGTGCAGCGAGCAGCCCGTGCGCTCGGCCAGGAAGATCATGCGACGGATGGTCTCGACCTCGCAGAAGGCGGGGCGTGATTCGGTGTAGGCGCCCAGGTCCTGGCGCCCCGTCGCCTTGATCTCGTTCTTCAGCCAGGAGGCGATCTGCGTGTTCTCGCAATGCACGTTGATCACACCGCCGGGGATCTTCGACAGGATGCGCATCGCCGCGTACACCCAGCCGTCGGTCGCGGGAACGATGCCGATCGGGTTGTCGGGCTCGTAGCCGAAGTAGCACTTGAAGGAGCGCACGCCGGTCTTTGCAACGATCTCGGGGATCTCCGCGATGTGTTCCTCGCGCTGGATGCCGAAGTGGAAGCCGAAGTCGATGATCGAGTTCTCTTCGCCGACCGCCTTGCGCTCCTCGTAGAACGGCAGGTAGGAAGGCTTGAGGTTGCGGATGTAGAGCAGCGCCGTGGTCACGCCGCCCGAGGCCGCGGCTGCCGTCTCGGTGCGCATGTCCTCGGCGTAGGGGTACTTGACCCCGAGGTGGCAGTGCGGATCGATGACGCCCGGCATCAGCACGCGGCCGCCGGCGTCGATCTCGCGATGGCCCTTGGGCAGGGCGCTGTCGGCGCCCGTCATGATGATCTTTCCGTCCTGCACGGCCACGCCGCCGTGAAACTCTCCATCGTGCCGCACCACGCGTGCGTTGCGAATCACCAGGTCGGCTTGGCTCATTGGATCTCTTTCAGGATGTTGTCGATGCGGCGGCGCACGCCGCTCCATTGGCTGCGGCCCACCGTGATGGGTGCCCTCGCGCCGAGCCCGCGCGCCCAGACGAACTTGAGGCCGAGTTCCTGCGCGGCATCGCGGTCGATGCCTCCCGGGGGCGCGGCCAGGTCGACCAGCAAGGCGTGCGATGGCAGCTTCAGGAGCTGCTCGCGCCCGAGCACGCGCGCCGGCGCGCTCGCGATGACGATGTCCGTGCCGGGCAGCACGTCCGCCAGGGCCGTCAGCTCGTGCGATTCGGCGCCGGCCGCGTGCGCCGCGGCGCGCTGAACGGCATTGCGTGCCGCCACATGGACGCGTGCGCCGAGCGCCAGCAGCGTGTGCGTGACCAGGGAGCCGATGGTGCCCTGCCCCACCAGGCACACCTTGGCCTTGTGGATCGTGATGTCGGTGTTCTCGATCAGCACCTTGAGCATCCCTTCGACGATCGCCGGCCCGCGCAGCAGCATCAGGTCCTCATCCCATTCGTACTCGTGCAGCGTGATGCCGATGGCCTCGCAGTGCGCCTTGAGCTTGGGGTCGGCCCAGCCGAGGATGATGTGGGCTGGACGGCGCATGCCGCCGAGCATGGCGGCGTCGGGAATGATGCGATCGGCACACTGGGGCGCGAACAGCGCCCCGTCCGGCGCGATGCCGGGAATCGGGAAGAGCGCGATGTCGGCGCCTTCCAGCGCTTCGCGTGCATTGGCTGCGTGCTGCACGCCTTCGATGCCCTGCTCGGGCCACGGGAAACCGTAGGCGCGCACTTGCGCCCCCGCGGCCACCGCGCAGCGCGCGATCTCCTGTTCGCGTCGATCGCCGCCGACTATCGCGATGACGACTTGGTCCCAGTTCATGGCTGCTGCCTCACATGTTGTAGAAGTTCGTTGCTGGACATTCCGGCGATCCCCATCGCCTCGGCGGTGCGCCCACCCTTGGCGTAGTCGATGCCGACCAGCGCCTGCGCCAGCGTGAAGAGCGAGCGCGCCACCGGCGTGGCCACCCCGGCGATGGCCGCAAGCTCCAGGAAGGGCAACACGCCGTGCCCGAAGTCCTCGCGGTAGTAGCGATGCTGGAGCGAGTCGGGACCCTTGATGCGCTTGTTGGCCTCGCCGCCCGCGATCGCGGCCATGAAGTCCTGCGTGTCTTCAACAGAAGACTCCACCGTGCCGATCAGCTTCATCTCCTCGACCAGGTTGGGCAGGCGATGGCCGAAGGCGGCGGCGACGGCGAGCCGTTCATCGTCGAGCGCGCGCATCGTGCGCGCTACGCCGGGCGTCATGGCCTGCACGTAGAAGGTGAAGTCGCCCTGCGTCGCCTCGACCCAGGCGGCGGCGAGCACCGCCCCGGGCGGATGCAGCACCAGGTTCGCATTGGCGAGCGCGCAGGCGAGTACGTCGCCGACGGCCGAGGCGCCCGGGAACAGCGCGCAGGCCACGGCCAGAGCCGCATCCCCGCCGGGCAGCGCTGCCGCACGGACCTGGCGAGCACGCCCGGTGACGGTCACGCCGTCCGGCTGGTACTTGCGCGCCACGTAGGTCAAAGTGGAGAACTCGGCGATCGGCGGCAGATCGGAGCGGACAGCGCGCCAGGCCTGGGCGAATTCCAGCGCACCGCCGGTGTGGCCCGGATTCAGCACCACTGGACGGTTCGCCGGCCAGCCGGCAGTGGCCAGGGCGCGGGCGACCGGCGCATGGGAAAAGGTCGGCAGCGTGACAACCGCAGCATCGGCGCCTTCGATCGCGGCCTTCAGGTCGGCCGTGATCAGGCGCGGGCGCGCGATGCCCGTGCCGAGCACACCGTCGTAGCGGACGCCCTCAAGCGCCTGGAAAGGTGCAAGCGTTTCGGCAGATCGGTTCCACAGAACCACCTCGTGGCCGGCCTGCGTGAGCTCGGCCACGGCCGCGGCGCCGCCGGCGCCAGCGCCCAGAATAGAAACTTTCATGGTGTTCCTCAGTGAGCGACCAGGACGCCCTTGGCTTCGAACATCTCCCGCACCTGGCGCACGTGGTGCTGGAAGGCGGGGTTCCCGTGGATGCCGCTCCAGCGGCGCGGCCGCGGAATGTCGATGGTCAGGTCGAGATCCACGCGACCCGGCCGCGGAGACATCACGATGACGCGGTCCGCGAGGAACACCGCCTCGTCGATGCCGTGCGTGATGAACAGCACGGTGTTGCGCAGCCGCAGCCACATCGTTTGCAGATCCATGATCATCTGCTCGCGCGTCAGCGCGTCGAGCGCGCCGAAGGGCTCGTCCATCAGCAGCAGCCCCGGCTCCTGGATCAGCGCGCGGCAGATGGCCACGCGCTGGCGCATGCCGCCCGAGAGCTCGAACGGGAACTTGTTGTCGAAGCCCTGCAAGCCCACCTGGGCGAGCAGCTCGCGCGCGCGGCCGGCGGCGGCCGCCCGGTCCTTCCCCTTGATCTCGATCGGCAGCAGCACGTTGTCGATGATGCTTCGCCACGGCAGCAGCAGGTCCGACTGGAAGACCACGCCCGCCTTGGGATGCGGCTTGACGACCTCGTCGCCGTCGATGCGCAGGCGGCCCGAGGACACCGGGGTCAATCCGGCGAGCAGCGACAGCAGCGTGCTCTTGCCGCATCCGCTGGGCCCGACGATGGCCACGAAGCTGCCCGGGGCGATGTCGAGGTCGACCCGATCGAGCGCCTTCACATCGTCGCCGGCGCGCACTTCATAGGTCTTGGACACGCCCTCGACCCGCACGTTGGCTGCATTACTCATGGCGGCCCTCCGATTGCGCGAGACGCACGACGGCCCGCATGGATGTCACGGCGTCGCGTCTGATCATTTGGCACTCTCACGTTGATAGGAAACCTTGGACTCGATCAGTGCCAGGACGAAGTAGAGCAGCACGCCGAGCAGGGAGATGGTGACGACGGTGGCGAAGTTCAGCGTCGTGTCGAACTGCGAGTTCGCCTGCAGCTGCAGGTAGCCCAGCCCGCGTTCCGCGGCGATGTACTCGCCGATGATGGCCCCGATCACGGCCAGGGAGATGGCCACCTTCAGCCCGCCGAAGATGCTCGGCAAGGCCGCGGGCAACCTGACCTTGAAGAAGGTCTGCCATTCGGTCGAGCCCATCGAGCGCACCATGTTGACCAGGCCCTTGTCGAGGGACTGGAGGCCGACCACCGTCGAGATCACGATGGGGAAGAAGGAAATCAGGAACGCCAGGCTGATCTTGGGCCCCCAGCCATAGCCGAGGTAGAGCACCAGCAGGGGTGCCAGCGCGATCTTCGGCACGGTCTGCAGCGCCACCAGCAGCGGATAGACCGCGCGCTCGAATGCCTTCGAATAGAAGATCGCCAGCGCCAGGGGGATGCCGATCATCACCCCGGCGAGGAAGCCAGCGAGCACCTCAAGCAGCGTGACGTACGAATGGACCGCCAGCAGATTGAAATCCGTCACCATCCGCTTGCCGATCGCCAGCGGCGTGGGCAGCACGAATTCCGACAGGCCCAGCAGCGGGACCGCGAACTGCCAGACGAGCAGGATGGCCACGGCGAGCAGCACGGAGGCGTAGCGCTCCGTGAAGCTGCCGCCGGGGGCTTTCTTCTTGGGCTTGCGCGTGGTGGGCATCGGTATGGCTTGGGCGTGTTTGAGCTCAGTCATGCGTTGGGCCTTTGTTCACAGGGCGGGCAGCAGGTCATTGGTAAAGAAGGTCTCGACGGGCTTAGATGTCCCGATCGCTTCGTCCGTCTTGAGCAGGTCCAGCGCCTGCGAGATGGCCTTGGCATCGATCCATCCGACCGGCTTGCCGGGCCCGGACGGGACCGCGTCCATCGTCGCGCGCACCTGCGCCTCCACGACCTCCTGCGGCGGGCTGCCCTGCCAGGTCTTCATCAAGGCTGCCGCGGCGGCCTTCGGGTCCTTGCGCGTCGCGGCGATGCCTTCGTTGACCGCCGCCAGGTAGCGCCGCAGGACTTCGGGCCGCTTGGCGATCGCCGCATTGCTCGATACCGCGGCCAACCCGGGGATCGCCAGGCCATGCTGGGCCAGGTCGAGGACCGTGAACTTGGTGCCGACCTTGGCCTCGAGCACAGGCAGGTCGCTCGTGCGATAGACACTCACCGCGTCGACCTGCTTCTGCAGGAACTGCGGCACGCGCGACTGCGCATCCATCTGGACTTTCTTGACCTTGGCGCAATCGATGCCGTTGACCGCGCAGAAGACGGCCAGGTAGGAGGTGCCCGTTTCTCCGACCGAGTGCGCGATCGTCTTGCCTTCCAGGTCCTTCGGCTGCGCAACCGGCTTGTCGGGCTGCGAGATCAGCACCACCGGCGTGCGGGGATGGTAGAGCGCGACGATCTTGACCGGCATGCCCTTCTGGATGGCAGAGACCGCGAAGATCGCGGGCATCACCACCACGTCTTCCTGTCCTTGCAGCAGGGCGCCCAGCGCCGCGGGTGCCCCAGCACCCTCGCCCATGCGCACGGCCAAGTTCTTCGAGGCGTAAATGCCCTGCTCCTGGGCCAGATAGAGGTGACCGTACTCGCCCTTGAGCTTCCAACTGAAGCGCACGTTCACCGCGTCCGTCGCCCAGGCGGCGGAGGTCGAGACCACGAGGGCTGCCAGGGCAGCCGTTCTGAGATGGGAGCTCAAGGAAATGCCGGATCGCAGGAGTCGCATGGAATACCGTCCGTGAGGTTGAATGTGTGAAGAACCAGCCCTTGCCCTCGCGGCCCCAGGGGCTTAGGGTTCGGATGGGGTAGATGAACTCGGCTTGATCACAGAGTGTGATCACACGTATAATCACACACAATCGGGTTAACCCGCATCCCGGCAACCAACGAGAGAGCCCATGGAACAGATCGCCGAACGGCTTCGACAACCCGCCCCTGAGGCACCGAGCAAACGCGCGCGCGGCAGCGTCCCCGAGGAAGTCTTCCAGCGCCTTCGGCGCGGCCTCATGGTCGGTGCCTTCGTGCCTGGCCAGGTGATGAGCCTGCGCAAGCTTGCCAGCAGCTTCGGCACCAGCCCGATGCCGGTGCGGGACGCACTGGCTCGGCTGGTCGTCATCAATGCGCTGGAAGCCACTGCCAGCGGTTCTGTTCGCGTGCCCAGACTGACTCCCAAGAAACTGAAGGAGCTTTTCGCGGTGCGGGAGCTGATCGAGGGCATGGCGACAGAGATGGCGTGCCGCAATTGCACGCCGGCGTTGCTGAGCACGCTGAGCGCCATCAACAAGGAGTTGCTGGAGGCCATCGCAAAGCGCAACCTGCTCGGCTGCCTGTCCTCGAACCAGCGCTTTCATTTCACGCTGTACGAGGCGTCAGGCACCGAAGTGGTCATGCCGCTGATCGAATCGTTGTGGCTGCAGTTCGGCCCGACCATGTACTTGTCGCTGCTGTCCCCGAGTACCCCTTGGGACGCCTCCGCGCACGTCGAGATCCTCGAAGGCCTGCGCACCAAGAAGCCCGCCATGGCGATGCAGGGTGTGCTGCGCGACATTCGCACCACGGGCAGCACGCTCGCACCCGCCCTCAGCGAGCCGAATGCCGACGACCTGCTCTCCGCCCCGCTCGACGACCTCTATTTCGGGAGTTGACCCTCGACCCCAAAGGAACCAGAAAATGACAACGCAAGGACCCGAAGCACGCCTGGCCCGACTCGGCATTGAGTTGCCGAAGGCCGTCGCACCCGCCGCCAACTATGTGCCGGCCCGCAAGAGCGGATCGCTGATCTACATCGCGGGCCAGGTCCCGACCGCCGGCGGCAAGGACCAGTACGTGGGCAAGGTGGGCCAGGACGTGTCGATCGAGGATGCCCAGAAGGCGGCGCGCCTGTGCGCGCTCAACATCCTTGCCCAGCTGCGCACGGCCCTGGGCGGCAGTCTGGATGGCGTCGCGGGCTGCGTGCGCCTGGGCGGCTTCGTCAACGCCACGCCCGAGTTTGGCGACCATCCCAAGGTGATCAATGGCGCCTCCGATCTGATGGTCGAGGTGTTCGGCGATGCGGGCCGGCATGCGCGCGCCGCAGTCGGCTGCAATTCGCTGCCGCGCAATGTCGCCGTCGAGGTCGATGCCATTTTTGAGCTGGCCTGACGATGGAGCACGCCGCGTCCCGGGCTGACGCCCGTGTGCCGATCCATGTGCTGACCGGCTTCCTGGGCAGCGGCAAAACCACGCTGCTGCGCCATCTGCTGGCCGATCCCAGCCTGGCGGACACCGCGGTGGTCATCAATGAGTTCGGCGAGGTCGGGCTCGACCACCTGCTGGTGCGCGAGGTCGCCGAAGACGTCGTGCTGCTGAGCTCGGGCTGCCTGTGCTGCTCGGTTCGCGACGACCTGGTGTCGACGCTGGCCGAACTGCATGCGCTGATGCGGGCCGGCGAGATTCCTGCATTTGCCCGGGTCGTCGTGGAGACCACAGGACTGGCCGACCCGGCGCCGATCATGCAGGCCATTCTGAGCGAGACGACGCTCGTGCCGTGGTTCCGCCTCGGCCAGGTGATCACGACGGTGGACGCCGTCAACGGCGAGCAGACGCTGGCTCGCCATCGCGAGGCCAGGCAGCAATTGGCAACGGCCGACCGGCTGATCCTGACCAAGACCGATCTGGTCGGCGAATCCGAGGGCGATGCGCTCGGTGAAAAGCTCCGGGCCATGAATCCGTCGGCGAGCCTGCTCGTCTCGCGCAAGGCACGACTGCCCGCCGCCGAGATCCTCAGGGAGGCCGACGGGCCATGGCGAGCCCCCGTGCCTGCCCAGCTCGGCCCTATCCTTGATTCTGCCTACGAGATTCCCGTGGCGCCTCAGGCGCACGGACATGACGAGGCCATCAAGACCTTCACGGTGGCGCTGCAGCAGCCGGTCGAGTGGGCTGCCTTCGTCGAGTGGCTGGAGTTGCTGCTCGCCAGCCGCGGCGATTCGATCCTGCGCGTGAAGGGTCTGCTGGCAGTGACCGACGATGGGCGCCCCGTGGTCGTTCAGGGTGTGCAGCACGTGCTCTACCCCATCGAGCGCCTGCCGGCATGGCCGCAGGCGTCCGCTGCTCCCGGATGGATCGTCTTCATCGCACGCGACCTGACGCCGCGGGCGATCGAGAACTCAATCCGCAGCGTCTACGAGACCAGCCTGGCCTGAGATCGCTGCACTCGCACCGGCGGCGGCGTCGACCACGCATCCTCTGCGCAGCAGCACGCGCCCGCCCGGGCGCCTCGCGAGCGCATCGTCGAAAGACGAGGCCGGTATCAGCAACAGATCCGCCACGTCGCCGACCTCGATGCGCCGACGCCCGCCGCAGATCAGCGAGCCGAGTTCCTCCGCGGCATCGACGTGCGCGGCCATCGCACCCACGAAGCCGGTGTCGAGCATGTCGCCATCGCCGAATGGAAAGAACCAGTCCCTGACGTTGTCGGTGCCGAAGCGCACTGCCACGCCGGCCTGCAGCGCTTCGACGACAGGGGCCAATCCCCGCGCGCGCGGCGCTCCGTCGCCGCGCGCCTGCAGGTAGAGATTCAGCTCGGGCAGCACCACCAGCATGATGCGGGCCGCGGCCATCCGGTCCACCAGCCGGCGGACATCGTCGCGCGATAGGGCCGAGAGCACGCAGGCGTGACTGACCGTGACGCGGCCCTGCAGGCCACGCGCCACGGTGGCGTCGACCAGCCGATGGATCAGCGCGTTCGGCGCGTCGAGATGCTCGTCCAGGTGAACGTCGACCGACACACCCAGCGCAAGCGCCGTGTCCAGCAGCGCCTCCAGGGCCGCGGCGGGCTGGGCGCAGAGTGCCGGCACGGCGCCGATCAGCGACGCGCCACTCCCGACCGCCTCGGCGAAGAGCGCCTGTGTCTCGGGGTGGCTGGGGTCGGCGGCGGCGCTCGCGAATGCCACCACCTCGACGTCGAGCGACGAGCCCAACTCCCTCGCGGCCGCCTGCACCCCTTCGATCGCACGCCTGCCGGTAACGGCATCGATGTCGGTGTGCGTGCGTACCGAGGAGACGCCATGCGCGATCGACCTGTGAAACAGCCGCGAGGCGCGCCCCCGGATGTCCTCGGCGCTGCCGCTGGCCCGCTCGCGCTGCGCCGACGCCACCGCATCACCGAGCGACAGCGGACGCTGCGCGGGCGCCGCGTACGCGCGGTTGGCATGCGCATGCATGTTGACCAGCGATGGCATGGCCAGCCAGCGCGGCGCGGCCGCGTCGACGGCGGCCGAGATGGCGTGCACGCGCTCTCCCTCGAGCGCAAGGTCGAAACTGCCCGCCCGATCGCTGAGTGCGACGCTCCGAATGACCCGCATCAGTTGCCGGTGTCGTACAGCGTGGTCGTGGTTTCGACGTTTTCGTCGTGCAGTCCCGCACGCTCCACCGCGGCCGCGGCCAGTTCCCTGGCCTTCCGGCGCAGCGCCGGCTCGTCGACCCCATGGACCTGGCCCTCGCTGTAGAGCGTCTTCCCATCGACCCAGGTTTGCGAGATCGACGCGGTCGATGCGGAGAAGACCAACGCCTGCAGGGGATCGTGAAACGGCGTCCATTCGATGTGATCGAGGTCGAACAGGATGAAGTCGGCCTTCTTGCCGATCTCGAGCGAACCGATCTCATGGTCCCACAGCGCCGCCTTGGCGCCTTCGATCGTGGCCGCCCTGAGGGCCTGCCGGGCCGTGAACACGTCGGGCTTCATGCGCGCGTCCTTGAACATGCCGGCGACGATCAGCATCTGGCGCATCAGGTTCATGTTGCCGGCGGCCGACACGCCATCGGTGCCGAGCCCGACCGTGACGCCGGCGGCGACCATCTCGGGATACTTGCCGATCGCCGTCGCGCCCTTGCCGAGCTTGAACGACGAACACGGGCAGAACGCCACCTTGGCGCCGCGGCTCGCGAGCAGCTTCACCTCCTCGTCGCTGACGGCGGCACCGTGGGCAATGACGAGGTTGGAGCCGATGCCGCCCGCGCGGTCGATGCGCGTGATCGGCCAGCAGCCGTACTTGTCTTCGCAAACCTTCGCTTCCTCGATCGACGTCGCCAGGTGGTAGGTGGTGCCGACGCCGAGCCGCTCGGCGAGCTTCTGCGCGCCGACATGGAGCTCCAGCGTGCAGGGCTCCTTCCCCTCGATGTTCACCCAGCAGCGCACGCGGCCGTCGAGGGCGCCGTCGTACTTGCGCACGCAGGCCTCCAGTTCCGCGAGCGCAGCCTCCGCGCTCGGGAAGAAGTGGTGCCGCGCCATCTCCTCGGTCCAGCCGCGGGGCAGCTCGGGCGGCGGGTTGTCCGCCGCATGGCGGCCGGTCACGCCGCGGATGCCGGCCTTTTCCATCGCCCGGACCGTGATGCCGGGGTCGTACTGCGAGCCCATGTCGATGAAGCAGGTGGTGCCGTTGCGCAGCATCTCGGTGATGCCGAGCAGCGCACCCCAGTATTCGTCTTCCTCGGTGATGTGCGCATAGAAGGGCTTGGCCCAGTGGAACACCCAGGCCCGCGTGTTCAGGTTGTCGGGGAACACGGCGCGCGACAGGGTCTCGGACAGGTGGACGTGGCTGTCGACGAAGCCCGGGCAGATTCCAAGCATGCGCCCGTCCATCACGCGGTCGAAGTGCTCGCCGCGATGTCTCGCGGCAACGTCCGCGGCGGGACCGATGTCTACGATGCGATCGTTGTCGATCAGGAGGCTGGCGTCGCGCACCACCGTGTCGTTGGCATCGACGAGGAATGCGAATTCAAGGTGCTCGATGAGCGTGCGCATGGCGATCTTTCCAGGTTGGAATGGTCTGTTGTCGTTCAGCCCTGGATGACCAGCAGCTTGTCGGTGTTGGCATAGTCGGACAGCAGTTCGCAGCCATTGGCCGTGACCAACAGCATGTCCTTGTTCTGCATGCCGAAGCCGTGACCCGTTTCATAGCACAACGGCTCGAAGCCGAGCACCATGCCCTCCTCGATCAGCGCGTCGCTTCCGGGCCGGCCCAGGACCGGTGTCTTGCCCAGGTAGGGATCTTCGTGCAGGTGCAGGCCGATGCCGTGGCCGACGAACGAGATCGGCGGCAGGTCCATCTCGGACAGCTTGGCGATGAAGGCATCGTAGATGGCGCGGCAGCTGGCGCCTGGCTTGACCATCTCCATGATGCGGTACTTGCAATCCACTAGGTGCTGCCAGATGGCTTCCGCCTTCGGCGGTGGCTCGTGCACGACCGCGGTACGGCACACGCCCGCCTGGTAGCCGTCGATCACGGAAAAGATCTCGACGCGGCAGACGTCGCGCGGCTTGAGCCGGCGCTCGCTCGGGCCGACGTTGGGCAGCACGCTGCGCTCGCCGGTCGCGATGATCATCAGCTTGAAGTGCTCGGCGCCCAACGCATAAACGTTGCGTGTCAGGTGCCCGGCGATGTCCATCTCCGAGTCGCCCGCCTTGACCGATGCGAGCGCATCGGTGATCGCCTGGTCGGCGATGCGCGACAGGCGGCGCAGCAAGGCGATCTCCTGCGGTGTCTTGATCTGGCGCAGTCGCGCGAGGATCTGCTCGCAGGGCTCGAAGCGCGCCCCGGGGAGCGCCTTCTGCAGGCGTGCCAGGTCGCCGGCGGGCAGGTAGTCCATCTCGATGCCGATGCGGCCGCGCCCAAGGCCGAGCTTGCTCATCTGGTCGGCCAACACGGCCATCGCGTCGTCCGTGAACTCGGCCCAGATGCGCGTCGGCACCTCCGGCGCACGGCGCTTCACCGTGCTGGCCTCCATGTCGACCGAGAACAGCTCCGTACGGCCATCGGCCGTGACGATCGCCATCGCATGACGATGCCGGATCAGCGGCTGCGACGGCACGACGAAGCCGGTTGCGTAGGCGTAGTTCTCGGGGGAGCACGACACCATGGCGTCGAGTCCGTGCTCGGCGATCGCCTTGACCTGTCGCTCGATGATTGCTTGGCGCATCTGGAACCTTCCGTGGATGTATGTTGACGCAGCGAACTTCAGTCGCGGACGGTGTACTTCTCGATCTTGGCGAGATCGACGTCAATGCCCATGCCGGGCCCGGTCGGCACTTCGATGCCGCCTTCGACGAGCTTCATCGGTGCGACGATGAGATCGTCGCGGTAGTAGATGCCGCCGACCTGCCCTTTCTGCCACTCGGCCGGGGTCGACACAGGGACCACGCACGACAGCGTCGCAGCCGGTGCGGCGGCGGCCAGGTGGATGTTGGCGAGGTTGCCGACCCCGGTCTCCACCGAACCGTTGACGTTGCAGATGATTCCGGCCGCGCGGCACACGGCGGCGACTTCCATCGCCTTGTAGAGCCCGCCCGGCTTGGTGCTGTAGATGGACACGATCTGCGCCGCGCGCTGCTCGCTGATCTGGATCACGTCGTGCGCATTCCAGGCCGACTCGTCGGCCATCACCGGCTGGTCGATCGCACGGGCGACCTCGGCGATGCGCTCGATGCCCATCACCGGCTGCTCGACGTACTTGAGCCGGTACGGCTCCATCGCCCGCACCGTGGCAATGGCCTCGCCCGGCGTGCGATAGCCTTCGTTGGCGTCGACGCACAGTTCGACGTCGTCACCCACCGCTGCCCGCACCGTGCGCACCATGTCGATGTCGCGCTTCGCATCCACGCCGATCTTGATCTTGATCGTCCTGATGCCTTCGGAAGCGACCTGCACCACCTCCCTCTCAGCCTCGGCGATCGGGATCAGCCCGATCGAATGGGTGACCATGACGCGCGAGCGCGCCTTGCCTCCCAACAACATGTGGACCGGCAGGCCGAGCCAACGGCCTGTGACGTCATAGGCGGCGAACTCGACTGCCGCCTTGGCATAGGGATATCCGCGGATGACCGCGTCCATGCGCGTATGCATCTCGGCGAAGTTGCCGAGCTCGATCCCAATCAGCGAAGGCGCGAGGTACTTCTCGATGACCATCCTGGCGATCGCCGTGGACTCGCCGAAGTAGCGGCCGAACTCGCCGCCCCAGTCTTTCAATGCGGGGGCCTCCCCCCACCCGACGCGACCGTCGCTATCGACCACGCGCGTCAGCAGATAACGGCCGATGGACTCGGTCAGGCCGGTCCACTTGTGCTCTCGCCGGGTGGGAAGCTGGACCAGCAGCGTGTCAATGGACCGTATCGTCGGCATCGATAGAACTCCTCATATGGGTGTCGGGTTCCCACAGCCCATCTGCGGAACCTTTACTGTGATCACAGTTTGTGATCAAATATTGTGCTTGTCAATAGTGACGTCCATCCGTGTGCCACGGCGCGGTAGAAAACGGCTTGCATCGGGCAAGGAGGCCCAGTCATGCTCATCGAGATCACCAACTACTACGCGTTGCCCGGCCAGGCCGACGCGGTTCTGGCGCAGCGTCGACTCGTCAGCGAAATCCGGACGCGACTCGGACTGCCGGCGGGGCGCATCTTCAAGAAGCTCGAAGGCGCCGGCCCCGACGTGCGATGGGAGTGCACGTTCGATGCCCGCGCAGACTACGAGCGCGATCTGGCTGCTCGCGGCGCGTCCGAAGAATTCACGCATGCGCGGCAAGACATGCACACACTCCTGGAGCGCTTCGAGCGCAACCTGCAGCAGGAAACGCAATAGGCGTCGCTTGACTGGCGGCTGGATCGCTTCGCGGCACACCAGTGGTTCGCTTGGCCGCTGAAGTGATGTGTGCGTGGTTGGAAAAGCCCAACTCGGTCGCCAGATCTGCAAGCGCGCCTCCGTACCTGCCGAAGCTCGTCCATCGCACCTGGGTCACCGTCTCATAACGTATTGGTCGAAGGTGGCTTTGAACCTTCGCGCAAAAACCTTTCACGCGCTGCTCACGCGCCATCCTCTGAACGGTCAACTCACCTGGGCTGAGAGTTGTGAGTTGTGACCGTCAGTCGGACGGGAAAAAGCTGCAAGCGGGTGCGCGCTGCCTCCATCGCCAGACGTGCGGATCACCTGATCACTTCGGCAATGACGAGGTAATATCAAGGCAGCATGCTCGCGATAGCCAGCGCACGACCCTAGGCGTCGAGCAGGGCAAGGACCGCTATGCCATGCTACTGCCTCGCCTTCCCCTCAACTGATTCATAGAACCAAGCGGTACTGCGCACCGCTCGCAAGACGGCTGCCGGTCGCCAGCGATGTGCTGGGGTCAAGGCTGCGAAAGATATCACGCCTTCGCCACCTAGGCACACCGTTCATCACCGTCAGGGTGCGCTTGACCTTGGTCTCGCCGACCCCGAAGGGGCTGGGTGCCGTCGCGCCCTGGCGCTTAATGGCGTCCATTTTCGGAATCGAGTCGTCCCAGCTCGAATGAGACAGAAAAACCTGGATGTGCTGTGCGTCCACGAGGCCGGAGACGCGCTGCGTGGCGGCAATGTAGGCGTCGAGCCGGCCGAAGTCCCGCCCGAAATTGAAGTTCGTGCCGCCCCACAGCAATCCACGTTGCCGCTGCGCACCAAGCCGAACTTCGAAGGCGGGTGACAGCTTACCCATGGTGTGACCGGGCGTCAGGTAGAGCGCCATGGTGGTGTCGCCCAGCCGGAGCACGTCGCCGGCCTTGGCCGCGATGTCGCGCGCCGGGGTTGCGCCGCGGCGGGTCATCCCAGGCCGGGGTGGCAAACTCCAACTGCCTCTGGGTCATCGTCCCGAGATTGTGTTGTCCGTGCGCTTACCCATGCGTGCCGCGATGAGCGTCAGGAGCTGTTCCACATCGTCAGCAGTGTTAAAGATTCCAAACGAAATGCGTACACCCCCGCGTTCGGGAGATACGCGAACAAGGTTCTGGGTGAGATAGTCCACCCACTTGGCAACAGGCAGTGCCATCACATAGATGTGAGCTCGCCTTCCACGCTCTCGCGGTCCCACCAACTGGACTCCCAACTCGTCGAGGCCAGCAACCAAGCTGTCACCCAATCTCAGTACATGGTCTGCAATCGCAGCCACCCCGATTCTCTGGATAAAGTCAATGGAGCTGGAAAGCGCGTGTAGGTCCGGCAGGTTGTAGTTCCCGAGCTCGAATCGACCAGCATCTCGTCGAGGCGACAAATCGTCAGGTCTCGCTACGTAGTCTCCGGGAGGGTTGGCCAAGCTGGTCATGGCCAGGTACACCGGCTGTAGTTCCTGAAGGCAATTTTTCACATAGAGAATCCCTGCGCCTTGGGGAATGAGAAGTCCCTTGTGACACCCGGCGGCGAGGACGGAGATTCCAAGCTTTTCTACGTCGATCGGCAAGATGCCAACTGACTGCATCGCATCGACTACAAGGTAAATGCCCTTGGCAGCACAAAGCCGACCGATATCCTCAATATCATGGCGTTGCCCAGCGTGGAATGACACGTGCGACAGTGAAATCACCCGGGTGGTCGCATCCAGATGGGCAGCAAAGGTACCAGCGGTTGCAACCCGGTCATCGTCAAGCTTAATGAAACGAACGTTCACACCTTTACGCTTCAGATTGAGCCAGGCGTAGGCGTTGTTCGGATGGTCGCCTTGCAACATCAGCACTGAGTCGCCCGCCTTCAAAGGCACTGCGTTCGCGGCAATGTTGAGCCCTTCCGAGGTGTTCTTCGTGAACGCGATCTCTCCGGGCGACGCGTTCACGAGCCTTGCCACCGCTTCGCGGGCGGCCTCAACACGCCCCATCCACATTGACTTGGGACCCGCCATCTCGTTTCCTTCGGCCAGAAAGTCATCCAACGCCTTACGGACACAGGTCGGCATAGGCGTTTGATGGGCAGAATCAAGGTAGAGCATCCGCTTGGTTACAGGAAATTCCTGCCGGATGAATTCAGCGTCGATAGAAGCGTTCATGTGAAGTTCTTCGTGTTTGCCAAGGGGATGGGCATCCAACCCGCAGATCAGTGAAGCTTGATCCGGGATCCGCTGGACGGCTCGAGGCAACGTGCCAACGTGTCCATCGTCACGCGTCGCCATCCGTGGAGGGCGGCCTCGTGCATCTTGTACGTAGAGAGGTACATCGCCTTGGCGAAAACTCCTTCCACGAACATGCTCTTGCCAACGACCCCACCCATCAAGCTTCCGACTGTGCTGAAAGTACCCAAGGAGACAAGAGAGCCAAAGTCTCGATATCTGTAATCGGGAAGTGGCCGCCCTGCGATGAAGGCGGGCAGATGGCGCGCCAGGAAGACCGCCTGCTGGTGGGCGGCCTGAGCCCTGGGAGGGACGAAGCCTTCACCATCGGCCCTGGGACATGCGGCGCAATCACCAATTGCAAAGATGCTCGGGTCGTGCGTCGTTTGAAGGGAAGGCCGAACTACAAGCTGATTGAGCCGGTTGGATTCCAAGCCCGCCAGGCTGCGCAGGAAATCTGGCGCTCGAACTCCGGCCGCCCAAACCGTGATCTCCGCTGGGATCACCCGCCCATCATGGAGTACGACCCCACGTCGCTCAACGCTTGCAACCTTCGCAGTTACGTAAACCGCCACCCCCTGCTTCGAGAGGAGTTGGTGTGCGGCGGCCGAAAGACGAGGAGGCAGAGCCGGCAAGATTCGGTCCGCGGCTTCCACCAAGCGAATCTCAAGGCCCTTGCTCGTGGGTGACGCAGAAGCTCCGTACGCAAGCACCTCACGTCCCGTGCGGAGCAACTCCGCTGCCAGCTCGACCCCCGTCGCACCTGCTCCGATGATGCACACGCGCAGCTGCTCCGGCGAAAGCGCTGTGTCTTGAGCTTGCGCGCGAAAGCAGGCATTCATGAGCTTCCGATTGAAGCGGGCGGCATCACCGAGCGATTCGAGCTTGAGCGCATGCTCTCTGACTCCGGGCGTACCGAAGTCATTGCTTTGGCTGCCGACCGCGAGAACCAGCGTGTCGTATCGAAACGCTCGCGCCGGCGTAATCTGCTCGCCTTCCGCGTCGACGAACGGCGCAATTGCGACCTCACGGGTTGCACGGTCCAACCCCGTCATTTCGCCCATCCGATAGACGAAACCATGGTCACGGGCGTGCGCCAGATAGCCCACCTCATGCCGGCCCATATTCATACTGCCGGCGGCAATCTCGTGCAGCTTCGGCTTCCAGATATGAGAACGCGCCTTGTCGATGAGCGTCACCGCCAAGCGCTCATCCCTCCCCAATTGAGTTGCAAGCTCCAAGCCCGCCGCCCCGCCGCCAACAATCACCACACGATGACGTTGCCCGGATTGTGTCGGTTTCGGTCGCGCAAGACTTGCGCCTGCATCTTGCCCCGTCATGGCGAGTCCTGGTTGTAGCCTAAGACAGCAACGTTCCGAAGCTCCACTTCACGTTCGTCGCCAACGAAGGAAACTGCGCCGCAGATCATCAACGCGAGGTGGCGATACGATGCGTCATCAGATCCGGTCGAGCACCTGGCAAAGTGACTTTCAACGGGGTGCAGCAAGCCAGCCTCGGCATTGAGGCGATTCTGAGCGAGGCTGTTCATATGGAGTTAGCTGCGCAGCTTGGCTTCTAGAAAGCCGGCGAGCAGGGTGAGTGGATAGCAGATGGCAAAGAACACTAGTAGCACTCCGCAGTAGATCGGCACTGCGTGGGGTTCAGTGCTGACGTAGGCGAGTCGCTCAATCATCTGGCGAGCGGAGCCCAGCAGGTCAGTAACACCCACCACTGAAGTGAGTGCACTCGCCTGAATGAGCACTGTAAGCTGCCCTATGTAAGGGGGAAGGAAACGCCGGATTGCCTGGGGCATTACCGCGAAGACCATGGCCTGGACCTTGCCCAGCCCGAGCGCTCTAGCCGCTTCCGTCTGGCGCGAGGAGATCGAATTCAACGCGCCGCGTGCGGTTTCAGCGATGTTCGCCCCGCCCCATACGGCAAGTCCCAGCACCGAGGCCGTGATAGGACCAGTCGTGATCCCAACATGGGGAAGCGCAAAGAAGACGAACAGGAGCGTGATCAGGGACGGAACTCCGCGGAAGACGTCGATATACAGTCGCACAGCGACTTGAATCCACGTCGTCGTACTCGCTGAAAGCGAGCCGATGAATACGCCGATGACTGTGGCCAGCAAGGTCGTCAACAACGAAACCCAGAGCGTCACATTGAGCCCGCTGAGCATATGCGACGCGACCGGAACAATCCAATCCTGGTTCACTTGACGACTCCCAATCCAGGAACAGCAGCCGCGCGCTCCAGCTTGCGCGAGGCGATGGCGATAATGTTCGACACGACCAGATAGGCCAGAGCCGCGATCCCGAAGATCTCGAACACTTTGAACGTGTCCGCGACCATACGATTCGCCACGTAGGTCAGTTCTTGGTAGCCCACCGCGATCATGAAAGACGACGAGCGGAACTGTGTGATGGCCATGGTCGTGGCGGCGGGAATCGATGCCCGTAAGCCCAGCGGCAAGGTGACATCCAGGAACACTCGAGGCGCCGACATGCCCAATGCTCGCGCCGCAACCACTTCGTTCGGGTTCACCGAGCCATACCCGGCGCGAAAGATCTCCGTGTGATAGGCGGCGCCCCAAAGCCCCAGCGCCAGCCAGGAGGTGTCGAAGGGCGTCAGCTTGATTCCGAGGTCAGGCAGCGCGAAATAGAGCATGACCACCTGAACCAGCAACGGTGTGCAGCGGAACAGGTTCGCATAACAAGCAATTGCTTGGCTCAACACCGGGATGCGCGCGTGACGAGCGGCCCCCATGAGCATCCCGAGCGCGATACCCATCGCGATGCCGATGGAACTGATCAGGAGGGTTCGGCCAAGTCCATCGAACAGGACCAGAAGCTCATTCACAAAGGTCGTCGACATGTGTATCGCTCCGTGTTGGTTTGGGCAGTCGCTTGGGACGGCCCTCACCGCGGGAAATCACTTACTTCAGACAGTCCAGCGCACCGCTCTTGGAGTAGTCCAGTTTCATGCTCGGGCCAGGAACGACTTGACGGTACTTCGCGACGAACGTCGGGTCCTTGACCTCCTGCGAAAAGGCCTTATAAAAGGCGTCCTCCGCCCGCATCTGTTCGAGTACAGCATTGACCCAGTCGAGCATCGCCTTGTTGCCCTTCTTCACACCGACGCCCTGAACTGCTGAAGCTGCCAAAGTGCCAACTACCTTGTAGTTCTTCTGCATCTGCGTGAAGTTGAAGCCGTAGACGTCGATATAGGCGAAGGCGTCGGCCCTGCCCTGGCTCAACATGGTCCCCCCTTCCGCCGCGGTTTGCACGGTGACGAGATTGGCCTGGGGATAGCACTTCTGCAGCCATGTTTGATAGGTGCTACCAGTCGGCGTGACCACGGTCTTGCCTGCCAGGTCGGCGTAATCAGACACCTTCGAGTCCTTGGGAACGATCAATTGCAGGTTGCTCACCCAGATCGGGCTCGAGTAGTCAAGCTGTTCAGCTCTTGCCGGCGTGTACGCAAGGGAGGCCAGAATCATGTCAATCTTCCCCGACTGCAAGAACGGAATGCGGTTGCTGTCATTGACGCACTGGGTGCGCAGGCCGTCGCCAGTGCCAAGGGCGAACTCGGCAACACGCTTGACCATTGCGTACTCGTACCCCGCGGGCTTGCCGTCAAGGCCTACGTAGCCGGCGGGCGGATATGTGCAGTTGATGCCCACAGTAAGAAACCCTGCGGCCTTCACATCGGGAGGCAATGGCGCATCCACTTTGGCTGCTGCTGCACTGGCGGCAAGGAACATGGAACCGATGACAGCGTTCATGGTGGCGAGCAAAAGGCGATTCATAGCTTGCTTTCAATAGAGATGTGACGGAAAGGTCGAGGCAAAGTTGACAAAAATCAGTGCTTCTTCATGCGCGAAAGAAACTGCTTGGTTCGTTCATGCTTCGGATGGTCAAGGACCTCGGAGGGCAGCCCCTGCTCAACGATGGATCCGCCCGCCATAAGCACCACGCGGTCACCAACCTCGCGGGCAAAGCCCATCTCATGGGTGACCACAAGCATCGTCATTCCCGATTTCGCAAGGTCTTTCATGACCGCCAGCACCTCGCCGACCAGCTCAGGGTCGAGTGCCGAGGTTGCCTCGTCGAAGAGCATCACGTGTGGCTGCATCATCAGGGCCCGAGCAATTGCGACACGTTGTTGCTGTCCGCCAGACAATTGATCCGGGTACTGTTCTGCCTTCTCGGCCAGGCCGACCTTGCGCAGGTATTCGCGTGCGCGCAGTTCTGCCTCGGCTGCGGGCTCCTTCAACACGCGCCGCGGCGCCAATGTAAGGTTCTTGAGTACGTTGAGATGCGGGAAGAGGTAGAAGTGCTGAAAGACCATCCCTATCCGCTGACGGATCTGGTTTTCGTTCACCGCCCCCCCAGTTAGGTCTTCACCTTCGAGCAGAATCTGCCCGGAGTCGATGCGTTGGAGTAGGTTCGCGCATCGCAGAAGTGAACTTTTTCCACCGCCGCTGGGTCCTACAATGACGACCACTTCTCCGCGATTGACGGTAAGGTCGACGCCTTTCAGGACCGCGTTGTCGCCATACGATAGATGGATGCTTCGCAACTCCAGTATTGGCTGTTCGTCAGTCCTTGTTGCAGCCGTTCTGGTCATGCTGATACACCTTCATGAAGTTTCATGGTGGGCTCTGTTCAACTGCGTTGGCTGTTGTCCTGGAATCGCTTCACGAACGTCTGGAATCGCTCTGTCTTTGGATTGGCGAACACCTCCGCCGGTGGACCGTCTTCAATGATTGCTCCTTGATAGAAGAACAGCAGACGATCTGCGACGTCTCGCGCAAACTGCATCTCGTGCGTCACGATGATCATCGTCATGCCGTCATTGCTGAGGTCGCGGAGCGTCTTCAGAACCTCCTCGACAAGCTCCGGATCGAGCGCCGAAGTCACCTCGTCGAACAACATCACCTTCGGCCGCATCGCAAGTGCCCGTGCTATCGCCACCCGCTGCTGCTGGCCGCCAGACAACTGCGAGGGAAAGTGGTTTGCCCGGTCTGCAAGACCAACCTTCTGCAGAAGCGTCAAGGCGTGGGCGTGCGCCTCCGCCTTCGATTCCCGATTCACCAGAACCGGACCCATCATCACATTCTGTATGGCAGTCTTGTGCGGGAAGAGGTTGTAGTTCTGAAAGACCATCCCCGCCTTCGTCCTGAGGCTGGCGATGTCAGCTTCTGACTGGCGACGTCTCGACTGACCGCTCGCGCCCCCGTTGTAGCCAACAGAACTGCCGTCCACGAGAATCTGGCCGGCCTGGAACTCCTCCAGGAAGTTGATGCAGCGAAGGAGCGTCGACTTCCCCGACCCACTGGGCCCGACGAGGACGACGACCTCACCTTCCTTCACGTCGAACGAGATGTCCTTCAAGACCTGGTTGCTGCCAAAGCTCTTCGAGACGCTCTTGACCTCAATCATGGTCCGCCGAGTAGAGGGGGAACGGGCTAAGTTCATCTTGTGCCTTCAGGACGTCTTGTAGCGGCGCTGCAGATAGGTTGCGCCAAGCGAGATGGGGTAGCAGATGCAGAAGTAGATGAGCATCACGGCGAAGAAGATCTGGAACGCTGCCAGAGTTCTTTCCACAACCTCACGCGAGGCATAAGTCAGTTCCCAGACACCCACGATGGATGCATAGGATGTGCTCTTGACCGCAATGGACGCAGTAGTGACAAGCGGCGGCATCGCCAGACGCATTCCTAGTGGGAGCTGGATCTGCATGAGGATCTGGCTCTTGCGGAGTCCGATTGACATGCCTGCCTCGACGGTCGTCTTGGGGACAGCGAGGATCGAACCCCGAACGATGTCCGCCACAAAGGCTGCGAAGTACGCGACCAGCGCGATCGTCGCCGCCACATAGTTCGGCGCATCGACACCCAATCGTGGGAGACCAAAGTACGCAATGAAGATCAGCACCAGGACAGGCACCCCGCGGACGATGTAGACGTAGACCGCAAGCACAGAGCGTACGGCGTTGCCACCGAGGGCGGCGAACACGCCCAGTGCAGAACCCAAGAGGAAGCTGAAGACAACCGTCGCTGCGGCCATCTCGAGGGTCACCACCGCTGCCTTGAGCAGATAGCCGAGGTTTAGAAAAGCAACTTCCATATGAGCCTCAGCGGCGCCTGCCCGAAGGAACCTCGAGCCAGCGGAACAGCGCGCTGGTGAGGGTTGTCAAGATGAGATAGAAGGCGGCGACGACAACGAACACCTCATAGGAGGATGCGGTTCGCTCCATGATGAGCTTGCCGCTTAAGGTTAGGTCGACGACGCCAATGCCTGCGACCAGCGATGTGTCTTTGATGAGCACCACCACCTGGTTTCCGATTGCCGGAACCACCTTCAGTACGGCTTGTGGCAGCACAACCCGGAAGAAGACTCCCGCCGGCTTCAATCCGATGGCTCTCCCCGCATCCCATTGCGTCCTCGGTACCGCGCTAACGCCTCCACGAAAGACCTCCGCGAGATAGGCCGTGTGTTGGACGGCAATCGCAAGGGCTCCGCAGTAGATGCCATCGAGCCTCGATCCCAGGAGCGGGGCACCGTAGTACACAACCAGTATGAGCAGGAAAGTCGGAACGTTTCGGAGAAACTCGATCACGGCGTAGGTCGGAGCCCACACCACGGCCTTCTCCGAAATGCGCAGCAGGACCAGCAGCATGCCCAAGACCAACGCAGCTGGGAGGCACATCGCGACAAGTGCGAGCGTCACCAGGAAGCCGTCGAAGAATTCCGGCAGCCATCCTCCAGCCATGTTGAGCCAGTTCATGCTTGATTTCCTCTGTTCCCGGCTCTTCGCTTACTTGGCGTTGACGTAGTACTTGGCGTTGAGCGGCTCTTTGCCGAACCACTTTTTGTAGCTGGCCGCATAGTCGTTGAACATGGAGCCGGACCGCATCTCATTGACGTACGTGTCCAGCGCGAGCCACCATTTAAAGTCGCCCTGCTTCATGTAGATGGCGTTGTTCGTGACCGCCGTCATCCGTTCGTCCAGAATCCGAACATCCTTGTTCTGTGCGGCATACCAGAGCGCGACGGGCTCGTCCAACTGGGCGGCGTCAACGCGGCCTCCTTTCACCGCGGTGAACTGAGCTCCTATGGAGTCCAGGGTGGTGGCCTTGGCCTTCGGGAAGAACTGCTTGGCCCGGTCCGCCTGCACAGGGGTGGACAGGATCGCGGTCGTGACCTTGTCGCTGTTCAGGTCCGAGAAGGTTTTGAACTTTGAATCGGCCTTCACGATGACGACTATGGAGGAGTCGATGTAGCCCCGAGTGAACGCAACACGTGCAATTCGGTCGGGCAGGATCGTGGCTACGTGGATTCCGAAGTCAACCTTTCCGCTGTTGACGTTCTCCCACCGAGCAGCCGAGCTCTGCTTCACGAACTCGATATGCTTCGGGTCGTCACTCCCGAACAGTCCCTTCGCGATGAGCTTGGCCACATCGATATCGAAGCCGGACAGGTCACCTTTTTCATTGACGAATCCAAAGGGTGGCGACTCACTGCTGACGCCCACGACGACCTTGCCTCGCGCAAGTACTTCGTCGAGCTTGGACTTCTCCTGGGCAGCAGAAGTTTGCGAGATGAACAGGCCTGCAAAGAGCAGGCAAGCGGTACCAAGTAGTTTGCGCATAGGGATTCCTCTTTCGTGAGTTGGGTTGAGAAGGAAATTTGATACTGGAGCAGGCTAGAGAAGTGCGGGCTTGACGACGGCGCGAATCATCTCGGCGAAAGCCACATGCGTGTCCAGGTGCATGCCATCGACATTGGCGTCGACGACGTTCTGGACCGAGTTGATGAGGCCTACGTCCACGCCGCGCATCAGCAACTGACGCTCCAGCTCAGGCGAGTTCAGAAGACGCCCATCCTGGCGGCGAGCGGCGATGGCGGCGGCGATGGCGTTACAGCCCCAGTTCGAGCAGGCTGCTGTGACCAGAACGTCGGCGGGCGTCACCGCAGCAATAGTTGAGCCGAACTTGACGTGCTCTGCCACCGCCTGCGGGATGGCACCCATGCCAATCTCGTTTCCGCCGTCCCCAACTGCAACGGTAGGAATGCCTTGTGCGAGCGCCTCATCGAATAGGATGTCAATACGGGCGCGCCCCATGCCGTAGTCGATTGCGCGCATGCTGTAGTACACACCATCCTTGGCGCGTCCAACCCGCTCGGTCGAGAAGAAGAGGCTCGGCTTGTAGCGAGCCAGAAGAGACTTTGCCTCGCCAGCTGCCTCTTCGTCTTTGGTGGTGAAAGGCAGGAGCGAAGCCACTGCAAGGCTTCCATCTTTGCAGGCGATCTCGGCCTGTTCGTAGGGGAGCACCGTGAGGCCAGCACTGGTCAGGATGGCCTTTATGCCAGGCAACAACGTCTCTTCGGCCAAGAGCACGCAATGAACGCGCTTGGCCAGTGTCAACGCTCGGATGACGACAGCAGCCCCGGCAGGTCCGTCGTTCTCACCGATTTCAGTGGAGATCCATGCTCTCGACACCGAACCGGTGGTGACGAAGATGGTTGAGCCGTCGGGCACGGAGAGCAGCGCATCCGCTGCTGCGCCAACAAGGGAGCGTCCCTGGCGGGAGCGAGCGGCCGCAAACAGATGTTCCACTCCGCGACCTCCGATGTCCAGGCTGACGAGCTTGTCGAGTCGTTCGTCGATGGCATCGAGCAGCTTGGCGTCGACCGTCATTTCGTTTCTCCCAGAATCAGTTGAGCCAGTTCCTTTGGCGCACCGACAAACCGGGCAACTTCGGTGAATGCAGCGTCCATCGCGTCGATGACTTTCGCCATGCCGCCCACTCGCTCAATGGCGCCGTGTGTCGGCTTGAGGCGCACAGAGACTCGCGCGCCGGGCTGGCCGTGGGTGTTGACGGTCAAGATTCCGTAGTCGCGCAAGAGCACCATGCCCAAAGCCGAGGTGATCTCCGCCGGCGTGACTCCCGCGTTGTCGTAGCTCCGTCCCGCCCTTCGAAAGACTTCCTTGAACACGAGATCCTCTTCAATCATCGGCCCCAGATCGCTCACGGCGACGAGCTCCGTCCCGAGGCGTTCACGCAGTGCATGCGCCAGCTGCTGACCGCTCTGTGCCTCCTCAATAAGGTCTTGAGCCGAGAAGCGTTGGATGGAGCGCAGCGCGCTCGCCGCAATGGGTGCTCTCGCCTCCATGCCGAACTCGGAAGCCTTTGCCGACACGCGGGTGACCAGATGGGGACGGCCGACCAGAAGGCCCGAGCGAGGACCAGACAAGCCTGCCTTGTCGCAGTTGGTGATTGCGAGGTCCCCGCCGAGATCTAGGCTTTTTGCGCCCCCTCGAAGAACAGGCCTCATCCGTGCACCATAGGCTTCATCAAACAGCACCAGCGCGCCCAGGCGCCGTGCCGTTGCCGCCACATCCATCGCGATGTTGTCGTCAAGGAATTCGAGGCTGCTGGTGACCGTTGTCACGACAACGAGCGCTGGCTTCTGCGCCTCAAGTACCGACGCCCAGTTCTTGTCGCCTTGGACCTCGTGCAGCGCGACCCGCGCCACACCACTGCCACGAATGACAGATGCATGAGAACGCCCGCCCGGCGGCACGACAGACACAACGTCTTCTCCTTCGGCCAGCGCGGCGATAGCGGCGATGATGCCCGCGCTCGTGCGGTTGACGACTGCGGCGCCGTCGTCAGCGCGCCCACCCATGTGGTCGACCGCGAACTCGCGGAGTTCTTCCGCGAAGAGACCGGGGCCCACCCACTCTTCGCAGTTGGTGTTCAAGTCCTCGACCAGCAGGGGGAACTCACGCTGATTGCCGGTGAAGACTCCAATCGATTTGGGGCCAAGTTTGCGGACGCGTTCAGCCGCGACCTTTTGTCCCTGCCGCAGACGACGTGCTTCGTCGACGCTGGATTGGATGATCGTGCCCCTGGCAAATCCGACGATGGGGTCGAGCGGGTTCCCGAAGGAGTCAGCAGTTTTCTTGTGTTGCATGGAGGTTCCTGGTCACGCTGCGGACGCAGTGCGGATGGAAATCCCGGCTACGACCTTGAGGAGGGAGACGAAGGCGAGATGGCCGGCAAAGTCGATGCCGTCGACGACCATGGTCTGCTTCGAGGTCGCGCCATCACGCGCGCCAGCCGCGACGGTTACTGCAATCAGCTCGTGCTCGGTGTCGGCGTCGTGCAGGACGTCGGGATCGGAGAGAAGCACAGCCAGTGCCGCGGCAACCGCGCACGCGCCCCAGTTGGATACTGCGGCGCTCACCGTGACATCGGTTGCGACGACCGTCACCACCCCTGAAGCATGGCCTGCGAGCGACCGCCCTCGCATCGGAAGTACATCCCGAATGGCTTCCCGAACTGCGCCGAAGCCAACTTCGTTGCCGCCGTCGCCGATGCCGACCGTAAGGATGCCTGCCTCAGCAGCGTGATAGGCGAGCAGGTACACGTAGCCGACCGTCAGCGGGTCGCGGCAGTCGCCGCGCACACCGTGGAATTCACCTTCGACGTTGGGACCGTCCCGTTCGACGAAGACAACTGCGCTGGGCTGATGCTTCTCTACAAGCTCACGTGACTTGGCCTGGCCACGGTTCATCCCGATTGGGAACGACTCGACGGTTATCGGCTCGACACTACGCCCTGGGCGACTAGCTGCCCAGGCTGCAAGCTTGGCGTTGATGAGTTCGACGGCGGCCGCAACCGGTGGCATGTGAGCGTCTTCCGTCACAAACACCACTTTGGCTTTCAATCCCTTCACGATAGCTGCCGCCAGAGCTGCGGCGCCAACGGGACCGTCGGTCTCACCGAAGGGCAGCTTGGGCGCGACCCCAGCGCCGGTCGCGATGAGGACGGTGCTGCCTGGACGAACCTTGTCCTTCAATGCGGCTGCAGCAGCCATGGAGAGCGGTGCTCCTTGGCGGGCGCGACACACCTCGTACATTGGCACCACGATCCCTGGGGGCAGACCCCCGGTGAGGGGGCGGATTTCCAGGGTCATGAGGCGGTCGATTCGGTTACCCGATTCGACCTGCTCCGATGTCAAATCGTTCGCCCAGGCGCTCGCTGATGTCGAAGAGGTGGTGACGTCCATATTTCCTGCCCTTAGATGCCGAACGTAACGCTCTTGCGGCTGGTGTAGCTCTCGAGGGCGCCTTCGATGGAGTACTCGGCACCAATGCCACTCTGCTTCGCACCACCGTAGGACATGCCAGGAATCTGGCCGCCGGCGCGATTCACCTGAATCCAGCCAGCGTCGAGCTGCTCGGTCGCACGCATCGCAGCGCCGATGTCGCTGGTGAACACGTAAGCGGCGAGACCGTAGTGGGTGTCGTTTGCCATCGCGAGGACTTCCGCTTCGCTCTCCCATGCGATGGCCACGAGCACGGGGCCGAAGACCTCCTCGCGTGCAATCCGCCACGTGTTGTCCACGCCAGTGAAGATGACGGGCGTCGGGAAGTAGCCCTTGGCGTCGCCCGCGGCGGGGGGCAGCGTGCCGGTCTCGATCTTTGCGCCGGCATCCATCGCCTCTTTGATGAAGCCACAAACCGCGTTGTAACGCTCGGCGTTGATCACAGCGCCGATGTCGGAGGTCTCGTCGAGGGCGTCGCCGACCTTCAGCGCATTGACCTTCTCGACCAGGCGCGGCATGACCTTGTCCCAGATGGACTTGTGCAGGAACAGGCGCGAGCCGGCGGTGCAGGATTGGCCCTGACGAGCGAAGCGCATCGCCGCAATGATGTGGTTTACCGTGGTGTCCAGCATTGCGTCGGTACCGGCATCCGGATAGACGATGCAAGGGCTCTTGCCGCCGAGCTCCAGCGTCAGATGGCCGATGCGGTCTGCAACTGCGTGCGCGACCTTTTGACCGACCTCGTGTGAGCCGGTGAACGACACTTTCGCAACGTCGGGGTGCGTGCTGAGTGGGGCGCCCGCTTCCAGGCCTTCCCCGGTCACGACATTGAGTACGCCAGCCGGGAAGATGTCGGCGGCGAGCTCGGCGATGCGAATGACAGCGAGCGGTGCGTCTTCAGCCGGCTTCAGGACCAGCGTATTGCCAGTGCCTAGCGACATGCCAATCTTGACCGCGGCCAAGACGAGCGGCGAGTTCCAAGGGATGATGGCCCCGACCACGCCGAAGGGCTCGCGAGTGGTGTAGCTGAAGAGGCCCGGGCCAAGCGGCAGGGTCTCACCCTTTTGCTCGGCGATGACGCCACCGTAGTAGCGCAGAACCTCGGCAGTGCTGGCAACTTCAGGCCGGCTCTGGGTGCGCAATGCGTTACCCGTTTCGGCGGCCAGAATTCTTGCGATTTCTTCGGCGTTTGCCGTGATGCGATTGCCGAACTCGATAAGCATGGCGCCGCGTTCGCGCGCTGCCTTGCGGCGCCATTTTGGGAATGCCGCCCTTGCCGCGGCGACAGCGGCGTCCACGTCGCGCGAATCCGCGGCGCCGACGTTGGCGATGGTGTCGAGGCGACAGGGGTTGATGACTGCGAGGGTCTTTCCGCCAATGGGCTTGACCCACTCGCCGTTGATGAAGTTGCCGGCGAGACCGGACGTCGGGAGATTGATGGTCCCGTAGGTAGGCTTGGAGGTGGTGTTCACTTGAGGTGTTTCTTGGCTGGATGGGGAGAAGCGGGTCTAGGCGGCGGCCTGCAGGCGGACGCCCAGCAGTTCCTCGTAGATTTCGCAGATGCTGGTCGAGTCCTTGCCGCCGAGGCCCTTGGCGCGGGCGGCGTTGTAGGTCTGCTTGACCAGCTGGCCCAGGGGCATCGGGTAGTTTGAGAACTCGTCGAGGCACAGGCCGAGGTCCTTGTTCATCAGATCGACGGCGAAGAACGCCGGACGCTCAGCGGTGAACAATGTCTTCTGGAACCAGTCGAGCATCTTGCTGCCGGCCATGCCTGCGGTCATCACGTCGCACAGCACTTCCAGATTGCCGCCGGCTTTGACGCTTGCTGCGAGAACTTCGCCCAGGGCGACGGTGTTGATTGCCACCACAAGGTTGTGGCTCAGCTTCGTGAGTTGGCCGGCCCCGATGTCGCCGCAGTGGACGATGCGTCCGGCCAGGTTGTTCAGCAACGGGGTGACGCGCTCGAGTGCAGCGGCCTCGCCGCCGACCATCACGACGAGCTTGCCGTTTGTTGCGCCTGCGACACCGCCGCTGACCGGCGCGTCGAGGAAGTCGACGCCCTTCTTTGCTGCCTCGGCAGCCAAGGCCTTGGTCGTTTCCGGGTCGACGGTACTGAAATCAATCAGGACGGCGCCTTTCGACAGCGAGCCCAGAACGCCATCTGCCCCGGTAATCGCCGACTTGAGGATGGCTGGGGTGGGCAAGCTGAAGAGGACTGCGTCAGCTCCTTCAGCGGCCGCCTTAGGGCTTGCGGCAGCGGCCGCACCCTTCGAAACCAAGTCGTCGACCGCACTGCGGTTGGGATCAAAAACCGTGACCTTGAATCCAGCCGCCACGAGTCGCGCAGCCATTTGCGCGCCCATCTTGCCGACACCGATAAATGCAACGTTCTTCATTTCGTAAGCGCTCCTGTTTGGATGGGCGAACTTTATGGATAGGCGATCGCCGCGATAAGACCACCGATGCTTACGGGACGAGTTAGAATTTCTTTCCTATTCGGCGGGGGTTCGCCTTGGTGCATGGCATGGGGCACAAAGCTTGCGAGCGTATGCCCTTCGCTTAGTTTTATTGGGGATTACCCTGATGCAACCCACAGGGAGGGGTGAACGCGGCGTGTAGGAAGCGTTAGCTTTTCTATCGTTCATATGTTGAACCTGTCTCGCCTCCATCTTCTGAGCGAACTCGCCGTACTCGGAACCATCGCCAAAGTCGCCGACGCCGTGAAGCTCACGCGGCCCGCTGTCTCGCAGCAGTTGGCAATCCTTGAGCAGGAGACGGGCACCGTTCTGTTCGAGCGCTCAGGCCGAGGGGTTCAACTCACACTGGCGGGGGAAAGCTTGGTGGCACGGGCAGGGAAGGTGCTCGACCTAGTAAGTGAAATCGAATCGGACCTCGCGTCAGCCAAGGGTTCGGTTGCTGGCGAGGTACGGATATCTGCATTCGGCTCAGTCGCGACGACTTTCATACCAGCGGTGTTCGAGTCGTTGATTCGTGAGTACCCGCAGCTTGACCTTCGTTTCGAGGAACTCGAGCCTGGTGAAAGCCTGAAGGCCGCCGCAGCGAAGCAGGTTGACCTGGCACTTGTTGATGATTCAATCAGTGCTGAAGCGCTCTCGAGCATGCTGTACTTCCGCCCGGTCTACGAGGACCATTTCGCTGCTGTGATGGCTTCGAGTCATCGACTGGCGGGAGCCGCTTCGGTCGGCATCGAGGACCTCGAGGCTGAAAACTGGGCAATCAACAGAAATGCTCAGACCTACAAAGCTCAAATCGTGAATGCTTGTCACGAGGCGGGCTACGCTCCTCGAGTGGTAGCGAGCTGCCGCAACATGGCTGCCACGCTTGAGATGGTACGAACCGGCTATGTCGTTACGGTGCTACCTGCCCTGGCTCTCAGAGCGGCAGCATTAGACCCGGCGTTCAGTGTGGTGCCAGTGCACCCTTTGATGGTGCGGCGGATCTTTGTGGCGATGGTCCAGGGTACTTTTCGTAGACCGGCGATTGCAGCGGTCTTGAAAGCCCTTGACGGTGTCGTGCCTCGTTTCGCAAAGGAAGCGTAAAGGCCCCCAAGAGAGAGTTGAGGGACGACTAGCAGCCGCCGTCCCGGGATTTTCCTGCTCGGTTTGCGTTTGGATCGCGGTCATTGTGCTTGCCGCGGTCTGAACGTCAGCTTCTATGAGGACTGTTTTGTCAAGGCATGACGGTCATGGTGGCTACTCGGACGCGGGTGGATTCAACCGGTCTACGCAACATTATTGTTTTGCATGATGTTGGAGGACCGAGATGGGAAGACGCGGATCACGCCTGAGCACTCAGGAAGTGCGAGAACTGTGGAGCCGGTGGAAACAGGGTCAGACGCTCACTCAGATTGGTGCAGCACTGGGCGGCTTGGTCAAAACCGGCGCGGACGCGAAAGGCGGCATGAAGATGCTCGCAGGCCTTGGCGGCGGACCTTGCTGCGGGACGGCCTCCGCGTCAATGCGCAAGCGCCGGGCGTGATCCAGACACCCATGACCGAGCCCACGCGCAGCGCTTGCAGCGCTTTCTGCACCGCATGGGGCAACCGGAAAAACTTGCCAGCGCAAGCCACGTCAATGGCGTGACGCTGCCCGTGGACGGTGGCACGCTCGCTGCATAGCAGAGCGATCGTCCCCCCTGTAGGCACACTCGCTACTCGAACTGCAGCTTGGCATCGACCGCAATTTTGCGGTAGAGCGTGAGCTCGTCGCCAATCATGCCGGCAAGCCGGCTCGGCGGTCCGCCCTGGGCCTGCAAGCCGAGTTCCGCGAACCGCTTCTGAACACCGGGATCTGCCACTGCGGCGGCAGCGGCCTTGTTCAATCGTTCGAGCGTGCCCGCAGGCGTTGCGGCCGGCGCGAGCAGGCCCACCCAGGACTGCTGGACAAAACCCTTGACCCCGGCTTCCACGGCGGTCGCCGTGCTGGGAAAACGAGGATCGCGCTTCTCACTCGTCACGGCGAGGAGCTTGACCCGTCCTGCGTCGACCAGCGGCTTGGCCGCGGCATCGAACACTAAGTCCAGTTGGCCACCTGCCACGTCGTTCAATGCGCCGTTCGTGGACTTGTACGGGATATGGACCAGGAATGTCCCGGTCAGCGCCTTGAAGTATTCACCGGCGAAGTGCGTGCCACTGCCCACGCCGGCGCTGCCGTAGCTCAGCTTGCCCGGACTCTTCTTGGCATATGTGATGAACTCGGCCAAGCTGTTGACCGGGATCTTGTTGCTGGTGACGATCTGCAACCCGTACGTTGCGGACATGCTCACCGGCGCCAGCGCCCTGATCGGGTCGAAAGGCACCTTGGGATCGACGATCGGCAGGATGCTGTAGCTTGAGTTGGTGAAGAGCAGCGTGGCACCGTCCGCCGGTGCCTTCACCACGGCATCGACGCCGAGCCGGCTGCCGGCGCCGGGGCGGTTCTCGACGATCATGGTCTGGCCGAGTTGCTGCGACATCTTGTCGGCCAGGATGCGGGCGGCCTGGTCCGTCACGCCGCCCGCAGGGAAAGGCACGACCAGCTTGAGCACATTCGGCTGCGCCTGCACCAGACCGGTCGCCATGATGAAGCTCGCCGCGAGCCAAATCTGCCGTACCCGTCGAAGATGAATCTGCATGTCTTGTCTCCTTGCCTGTATTCAGCTGAAGGCCGGTGCCAATCCGTCCCAGCAAAGGTATTTGATCTCGAGGAATTCTTCGATACCGTACTGCGAGCCCTCGCGTCCGAGGCCGCTTTGCTTCACGCCGCCGAAGGGCGCCACCTCGTTCGAGATCAATCCGCAGTTCACACCCACCATGCCCGACTCGATGGCGGCCGACGCCCGCCAGATCCGCGCCGCGTCCCGGCTGTACAGGTAAGCGGCCAGGCCGTACTCCGTGGCATTGGCCATCGCGAAGGCCTCCTCGTCGGTCCGGAAGCAGAACAGCGGCGCGATAGGCCCGAAGGTCTCCTCCCGGGCGACCGCCATCTGCGGCATCACGCCAGTGAGTACCGTCGGCTCGAAGAAGCGGCCGCCGAGCGCGTGGCGCCTGCCCCCGCACAGCACGGTGGCACCCTGACCGACAGCGTCGCCGATGTGCTCTTCCACCTTGGCCACAGCCGCATCGTCGATCAGCGGCCCCTGCTGGACGCCAGGCTCGAGGCCATTGCCCACGCGAAGCGCGGCCACGCGCTCGACCAGCTTGGCCGCGAACGCCTCGTAGACGCCCGACTGGACGAGCACGCGGTTCGCGCTGATGCAGGCCTGGCCGGTGTTTCGGAACTTGGCGGCCACCAGGCCGTCTGCCGCCGCGTCGAGGTCGGCGTCGTCGAAGACGATGAAGGGCGCGTTGCCGCCCAGCTCCATCGAGCACTTCTTGACCGTCGCTGCCGCTTGGCCGAGGAGCATGCGCCCCACCTCGGTCGAGCCCGTGAACGTGATCTTGCGCACCAGCGGGTGCGAGGTCAGTGTGCCGCCGATCGCGCGCGTGTCGTTGCCGGTCACGACGTTGAACACCCCCGCTGGCACGCCCGCGCGCCGGGCGAGCTCGGCCAAGGCCAACGCGGTGAGCGGCGTCTGGCTTGCGGGCTTCACGACCATGCTGCAGCCGGCGGCGAGCGCGGGACCGGCCTTGCGCGTGATCATCGCGGCGGGGAAGTTCCAGGGGGTGATGGCCGCGCAAACGCCGATCGGCTCCTTCAGCACGACGATGCGCGCAGTGTCCCGCGGCGCCGGGATCACATCGCCGCGGACGCGCTTGGCCTCCTCGGAGAACCACTGCAGGAAGGAGGCGGCGTAATCGATCTCAACTTTCGCTTCGGCCAGGGGCTTGCCCTCCTCGAGGGTGATCAGCGTCGCCAGGTCGTCGCGATGCAGCACCATCAGCTCGTACCAGCGGCGCAGGATCTCCGAGCGCGACTTCGCGGTGGTCTGCCGCCACGAGAGGAAGGCGCGGTGCGCGGCTTCGATGGCGATTGCCGTCTCCGCTTCCTTGAAGCGCGGCAGGTCCACGAGCGCTTCGTCGCTCGCGGGGTTGCGCAGCGTGTAGCTGCCGTGCGGCGACGAGGTGATCCAATTGCCGCCCACGTACGCGCCTTCGCGCCAGAGTTGCGTGTCCTTCAGGAGATGACGCATGCCGCCGCTCCTCAACAGGGATGGCGGCCGGCCATGAATGCGCCGTCCGGGTCCTGCGTGACCGGTAGGCCCGAAGCGACCAGGCCCTGGCGCAGCATCTTCATGAGGCGATCGGGCACGCGCATCGCGGGCGCGCGCAGCGGTCCGCCGTTGAAGCCCGCCAGCCAGTCCTGGTACTTCCACATCGTGCGGTTCAGCACACCCGTGCCTGCGGCGTAGCTCTGGGCTGCGGCGCCGTTGGCGTTGCGCGCCGGGTTCACCTTCCAGTACAACTCCATCGCGGCTTCCCACTCGCCCTTGCGTGCGAGTTCGAAGGCGCGCGGGTAGTAGCTGCCCATCCATTGGGTGTTGCTCGTGCCGGAGAACTGCAGCTTCATCAGGCTCATGAGCGGAATCGCGTCCCCTTCGATCGGGCAGCTGATCACGACCTCGTCGCGGAAGTGGTGGTACATCTCGCAGATGCCTGCGGGCAGCGGGAAGCCCTGCTCGGACTTGATGGCGACGATGTTGGGGCAATCCTTCAGCAGCCGGCGCACGAGCTCGACGGACATGCCGGCGGGGTGCACGCGCTCGAAGCCCCACAAGGGGATCGGGAACAGCATCACCGCGAGTCCGGTCGCGTCGCAGAACTGCTTCGTGTAGTCGTAGATCTCCTGCTCGGTCGTGGGCCAGAACTGCGGCGGGTAGGACAGCAGCACGATGTCGGCACCAGTCTGCTCGGCGAGTTGCACGGCCTGGATGTTCTCGGCCAGCGTGCCGAACGCCGCGTGGAAGAACAGGCCGAAGCCGCTGCCGGCGGTGTCGCGCGCCCAGGCGGTGAATTGCGCGTTCTCCTCCGGCGTGATCGCGACCTCCGAGCACAGCAGCGTGTAGGTGTAGCCGAGCTCCTTGGCGAGTGCCACGTCATGGCGGATACCGCGCTCGTTGAGCCGCGCCAGATCGGCGGAGTAGCTCGGGATGGTCACTGCGGAGCAGCCGACGAGGTGTTCGCGGGCCCAGGCACGGGCATCGCGGCGTTGGTACGCGGGCATGAGGATCTTCCTTTTTTCCTAACGTTTACTTGACCACCGGCACGATGCTCCGTGCCAGCTCGTTGCCGACATGGCGGGCCCGCGCGCGGGCCAGCAGCATCTCGGCGGTGATGACGTCCTGCAGCGCGGAGCCGACGGACTTGTAGAGGACGATGTCTTCCGCCGCGCGCGCGACCTTGCCTGCCACGAAGTCGGACAGCGCAACGAGCTTGTCGGCGAAGTCGACCCCCGCGCGGACGGCTGCCAGCATGTCGCCGGTGTCGTGCGCCACCTCCTCGGGCATGTCGGCGACGATGCGCGATGCGCGCGCGATCACCTGCTCGTCGACTTCACGCTGTTCGGGCAGCGTCGAGCCGATGGAAACCACGGTCATTGCGGGTTGGAGCCATTCGCCGCGCAACACCGGTGTCTCGTCGCGGCTGCGCGCGGCGCACAGCACCACGTCGGCACCCGCCACCGCTTCGGCTGCCGAAGCGGCGACGTCGATGGCCAGGCCCTGCTCGTCCCGGAAGGTCGCAGCAAACCGCTCGCGGCTGGACGGCGTGGGGCTGAACACCGAAGCGTGTCCGATGGTGCGCACCGCGGCCAGCGCGGCCAGCAAGCCCCGGGCCTCGAATCCGGAGCCGATCACGGCGACCTTCAATGGCCGGCGCGGCGCGGCCGCATCCACGGCCACGGCGGCGGTCGCCGCGGTCCGGATGCCCGTGATGCGGTTGCCGTCGATCAGCGCGGCAAGGTCCATGGTCTCCTGGTCGAACAGCGAGATCAGGTAGCTGGCCCGCCGGGCCTTTGTGTTGGCCGCGATGAGCTTGCAGCCCAGGTGGCGGCCGCTCGGCGAAACCGCAGTGAGTCCACGCAGCCAGATGCCGTCGCCGCGCGCCATCGAACGCGGCGGGACCATCGCCGGCGCGACCGTACCGGCGTAGGCGGTGCGCAGGGCGTCGAAAGCCGCTTTCCAGTCGGCCAATTCGGCGACGTCGGTGTCGCCGAGGAACAGGGTGGGCGGGACGATAGCCGCCGTATCGGGTGTCTGGATGCCCAAGGCCATCTCTCCTTTGTGTCGGAGCCGATGCTAGGCAGGCGAGGCCCGCGCAGCGAGCGCATGCGCGCGAAAGCAGCTTTGCCGTTATCGGGTGGCTGGCCGCCGCGCCTAGGCCGCGTTGAGGGCGGTCGTGGCCATGGCGCGGATCAGGCCGGCAACCGAACGGGTGGCCAGCGTGTGGGGGCGATGGGCCGTGGCGCCGAGCACGATGGATCGCCACAAGGTCGGCCGCGTGATACGCACCGCCGCCAGCCGGTGGGCGTCGTGTGGCATCAGTGCCCCGGCGGTGATCGCGAAGCCGCCCCCGCAGGCGACGATCTCATGCTGCAGCCGGATGGAATCGGCCTCCAGCGCCTGGATCAGGGACAACTGGTGCTCGCGCGCCAGCGCCGTCAGCCGTGCCCGCAGCGGGTGGGGTTCGCTGGGCAGCACCAGGGGCAGCTTGGTCACGTCTTCGAAGGAGATGCTCTTGCGCTTCGCGACCGCGTGCCCGGCGGGCACCACCAGGCGCAGCGGCAGCCGAACCAGCACGGGCTCGTCCGGTCTCGCCGTGTCCTCCTCGCGCAGCAGCAGCGCCATGTCGAGCCGGCCCTGGCCCAGCCACTCCTCCAGCTGCGCGCTGGAACCTTCGGTGAGGTGCAGGCGCACCTCGGGCCATTGCCTGCGCACTTCGGAGAAGAGCGCCCCCGCCAGCAGGGGCACCGTCGAAGGCAGCAGCCCGAAACGCACGTCTCCCATGGGCATGCCGCTGCGGGTGCGCATTTCATCGGCAAGCTGCTCGGCCTGCCGGATCAACGCCAGGATGCGCGGATACACCTCTTCGCCGAATTCGGTCAGCGCCATGCCGCGGCCCGTGCGGCGAAACAGGCGCGCTCCGGACTCGGCTTCGAGCTGGGCGATCTGCCGGCTCAGCACGGATGACGGCACGTCCAGTGCCACCGCCGCGGCCGAGATGCTGCCGGCGTCCGCCACCTGGACGAAAAGCCGCCACCGAGCGTCGACGATGGTCTGCATGGCGCCCGGCATCAGATCTCGTCCATGTGTCTTGACGCGTCCGCGAGCAATCCGCGCAGCCAGACCAGCCCGGGATCGCTGGTGCGGAACTTGTGCCATTGCACCGACTGTTCCATGCGGTCGAATTGCATCGGTGTCGGGCGGATCTCGAGCGGAAACGCTTGGACCAGCCGGTGCGCAACGCGTGCATGCACCGTCGCGACATACTCCGTGCCCACCAGCATCGCAGGGAGCGTGACGAAGCTGTAGGTCGAGACGGCGATGCGGCGCGTGACGCCGAAGCGCCTGAGGAACCAGCCCTCGAAGGCGTCGGCCTGCCCACCGACGGGCTGCATGACGACGTGCTCCGCGTTCACGTAGCGCTCGAAGCTGAGTTCTCCTTGTGCAAGCGCGCTGTGTCGCCACACCATGCAGACGAAGTCCTCGCGGTAGAGAAGCTCGCGCGGGTGGTCCGGCGACATGAAGCCGGTGGGAATGATGAGCATGTCGGCTTCCCCGCGTTCCAGTTGCCGGTGCGGCGCCGCCACCTGCGGCAGGAACTCGAAGCGGACCGTGCTACGCGCCTTCGCCGCGAGCGCCAGCAGTGACGGCACCAGCACAAGCTGGGTGTAGTCCGAGGCGAAGATGCGGAAGACGCGGTCGCTGCCGTTCGGCTCGAAGACCGGCTGGTCCGCGATCGTGCTGTCGATGCGCAAGAGCAGATCGCGAACGGCGGCGTGCAGCCCCTCCGCCCGCGGCGTGAGCTCCATCTTGCGGCCGATCTGCACGAGCAACTCGTCGCCGAAGTACTCGCGCAGGCGCGCCAGCGCATTGCTCGTCGCCGAGGCGCTCAGGTTGAGCGCTTCGGCAGCGCGGCTCACACTGCGTTCCTTCAGCAGCACGTCGAGCGCCACCAGCAGGTTGAGGTCGAGCTTCTTGAATCTCATCGTTCCGTCATCTCCGGTCTGGTTCCGCGGCGCGGACTCCCGTTTACAGCGCGTGATTGTCGGGGCTCGCGGCGCGCAGCTCGGGCGCGAGTCGCGTGTCCCGGGTTAACCCTCGATCGTTCGGCGGCACCGAAAGCTCGCCTTCATCGAAAGCGATTTTCCGAAGACGCGCACCCACCTAATCTCCAGCCCCAACACCGCGATCAGCGGCTCAACACCACAGACAGGAGACAACGAATGGCCATGTGCCAGGCGGAGGGCGTGCTCGTGCCCGCGAATCCCGGCTTCGCCGGATGCGCCCATGCGTGGCGCGCAGCAGCTTGACGATGACCGTGCATCGCGTCGTGGTTGTCGGGGCCGGCATTGCGGGCCTGGCGTGCGCCCTCGCCTGCGCCCGTGCCGGGGCGAGCGTGGACGTCCTGCAGGCCCGGGACCGGCCGGCTCTGACGCCGGCGCACCTGGACCTCGTCCCCAACCTGCTGCGCGACTTCGCCCGGCTGGGCGTCGCCGAGGAATGCGTGCGCCGCGGCTTTGCCTACAACGGGCTCGCGGTGGTCAACGAACACGGCGATCAAGGTTTCGAGCTGCCGACGCCGCGTCTCGCCGGCAATCATCTGCCGTGTGCCGCTGGCATCGGCTACGACGAGGCTCTGGAGGTCCTGACCACACATGCGCAAGCAGCCGGCGCGGCGATTCACGCGGGACGGCGCGCCACCATCGTCGATCCCACGACGGGCGGCGTGTCCACGTCGAATGGCGGCCGCATCGAAGCCGATCTGGTCGTCCTCGCCACGGGTGCCGACTCGCCGCTCGCCGCGCAACTGTTCGGCTCTGCGCCGCCCAGCGCGAGCGCGCAGTGGTGGTGGCATGCGCTGCTCCCGCGTCCCGAGGGCCTGGACCGTACCACCTGGATGGCGGGCGCCCCGGGACGCCGCCTGCTTCTCGTTCCCGTCGACATGTCACGCGCGGGCATCACGGTGATCCGGACGCAGGCGGAAGGCGCTGCGACGGAGGGCGCTGTGCTGCGCGAAACGCTGGCCGGCTGGGGTGGCCTGCCGCGGCGCCTCGCGGCCTTGATCCGTCCGCAGACGCCTGCGGCGCTGCGCCCGGCAAGCACCGCCCTGCTCGAGTTCCCCTGGTACCGGGGAGCTGTCGTAGGCGTGGGTGCCTGCGTGCACGCGCAGATGCCGCCGTTCGGGCAGGCCGCTGCGCAAGCGCTGGAGGACGCTGTCGTGCTTGGCGAACTCGTCGGCGCCGGCCTCACGCGCCCGTTGCTGCTGGAGCAGTACATGGCCAGGCGCGGCGAACGCGCACGCCGCGTGCATGCCCTGCTCGAACGCGCGGCGCGATGGGTCACACGGCCGGAGCCGGCGACGGACCTGCTGGCACTGTCACACGAACTCGGCTCGATCCTCGCCGCTCCGGCATGACCCACACAACCCCACTTCCGACCTTCGACAGGAACTCCATTCGATGATCAAGATGGTCGCCACCATTTGCCGTCGCCCCGGCATGACCCACGCCGAGTACGTGGCGTACGTGCAGCACGTGCATGGCCCGATCGCGACCGAGACACCGGTCACGTTGAGGCGCTACGTCCAGAACCATGTGTTCGATGCCGCCTTCGGCACTGTCTTCGACCGCGCGCATTCGATGGTGGTGGCGCGCGATTCGGTGACGGAGCTGTACTGGGACAGCCCGCAGGACATGGCCGCCAACTTCGCGCACGAGCATGTGCGCACGAAGGTCGGTCCCGATGGCGCCAACTTCAGCGATCTGAGCGTGGCATTGAGCCTGGTCGCACAGGAGAACGAGCAGCCGGTCCAGCGCCCTGGCCGCGGTGCGGGCGCCAAGGTCATGCATTTCATACGGGCCGCCGACGGCCTGGAACTGGCGGAGTTCTTCGATCGCTGGGCGCGTGCGCACACGCAGGCCCTCGCCGCGGCGCCGGCTGCCGCGGAGGCGGTGCGCCGCTGCGTGCACAACCGGCAACTGCCGCAGTTCAACGAGATGCTCGCGTACTTCGGCGGCCTGGAGGTCTTCTACGAAGGCGTGGCGAGCCTCTGGTTCGACGACGTGGCCAGCGTGGGGGCCTTCCGCGCGTACGAGCGCGCACTGCTCGCCATCAACGCCAATCCCGGATCGGCCTTCTATCAGCCATCGAAATCGTTCTTCCTCCACGCGACGGAAGTCCCGATCTACGAGCGCGGCGAGCGCTGACGCGCCTGCGCGACGACCACCTTCCACCCTTCCTTGGACCAAGAAAACGCAATGAAGATCATCGGACCCGACGCACTCGTGTTCGGCGTCGACGACGTCGCCGCCTGTGCTCAATACCTGACCGACTATGGCCTGGTGCCGTCATCCGACGGCCGCTTCGAGGCGCTGGACGGCACGGCGGTCGTGCTGCGACCGAAAGACGATCCGGGCCTGCCGGCGCCGCTGGCGACCGCCAGCATGCTGCGTGAAACGGTCTACGGCGTCGCCGATGCGGCGGCGCTGGACGAGATCGAGAACGAACTGCGCCGCGACCGCGAGGTGACGCGCAGGGATGGGGTCCTGCGCTGCGTCGACGACATGGGCTTCGCGCTCGCCTTCCAGGTGAGCGTGCGCAGGCCGCTGGCGCTGCCGATCGAAACCGTGAACGCACCCGGCGCGCCGACGCAGCGCGGGCTGAACGTGCCGGGCGTGCGCGAGGACATGGCGGCACGCCCCCGCACGCTGTCGCATGTCGTGTACTTCGTGCCGGACGCGGCCAAGGCCGAGGCGTTCTATACCCGGTTGGGGTTTGTGCGGACCGACCTGTTCACGGACTGCGGTCCCTTTCTGCGGCCGGCCGGCACGCAGGACCACCACACGCTGTTCCTGATCCAGACGCCCGAGTTCATGAAGGGCGTGGAGCACTTCACTTTCCACCTGGGCGGACCCACGGAGCTGATGCTGGCGGGCACACGATTCGTGCAGAAGGGCTACGAGTCGTTCTGGGGGCCGGGGCGCCACAAGTTCGGCAGCAACTGGTTCTGGTACTTCAACAGCCCGCTCGGCTGCCACGTCGAATACGACGCCGACATGGACCTGCATGACGAGCATTGGCAGGCGCGCGAATCGCCGATGGGCGCGGATGCCTCGCAAGCCTTTCTTTTCCAGTACCGCGAGAAATGGGCTCCGGGCGGCCCGCCGTCGAAGGGGCCGAAGTGACGCCGGTGCGCTCCCTGCAACGCGAAGGGAGGTGCAACGGCATGGGCGTGCGAAGCGAATCGCTCGGTGACGCCCTTGCCTGCGCCCCCCTCGTCGCGGCGGCGCTCGCCGGCTACCTGCTGATGGCGCTTTGGGCCGCTTCGATGCCGCTGCCGCGCTGATCCATTCAACCGTTCGGAGATTCATTCATGACAAGACAAGCGCGGCGCATCCTCATCGTCGGCGGCGGATTTGCAGGCATGTCCGCGGCCATCGAGCTGCGCAAGACGGGGGCCGAGGTCGACCTGGTCGAGATCGATCCGGAATGGCGCAACTACGGCGCCGGCATCAGCCTGGGCGGGGCGACCCTTCGGGCGTTTCGCCAGCTCGGCGTTCTCGAGGAATTCCTGGCGCATGGCAGCGCGCACGACGGCGTCTCCATCCGCCTGCCCCATGGCGTGCAGATCGGCGAGTTGCCCACCCCCCGGATCGCCGGGGCGGACGTGCCCGGAGGCGGCGCCATCATGCGGCCGGTGCTGGCGAGGATCCTGGCCGATGCCACGCGCAGGGCGGGCACCCGCGTGCACCTGGGCTGCACCTTCAGCACCATCGAACAGGATGCCGAGGGCGTGGAGGTGCGCTTCACCGACGGCCGCCGCGAGCGCTACGACCTGCTCGTGGGCGCTGACGGCCTGCACTCCAAGGTGCGGCAGGCGGTCTGCCCCGATGCGCCCTGGCCGCAGTACAGCGGCCAGGGGGTCTGGCGCGCGGTGGTGCCTCGGCCGCCGGAGATCCGGACCGCGACCATGTGGGTCGGCCCCAGGATCAAGCCCGGCGTGAACCCGGTGTCGAAGGAGGAGATGTACCTCTTCATCACCGAGCCCCGGCTGGTGAACGAACGCCTGGATCCGGCCACCTTCGTCGAGCAGGTGCGCGCCTTGCTGGCCGATTTCCCGGCGCCCGAGCTGCAGCAGATCCGCCGACAGCTCGGTCCGGATTCGCTGGTGGTCTACCGTCCGCTCGAGGCCCTCCTGGTGCCGCGTCCCTGGTTTCGCGGTCGCATCGTGCTGATCGGCGACGCGGTGCACGCGACGACCCCGCACCTGGCCTCCGGCGCCTGCATCGGCATCGAGGACGCGCTCGTGCTGGCCCAGGAACTTGCCCGCCAGGACGACCCGGCGCCCGCGCTGGCCGCTTTCGAGCAGCGACGCTGGGAACGCTGTCGCATGGTCGTGCAGAACTCCGCGCGCCTCGGCGAGATCGAGATCGCTGGCGGCGACAAGGACGAACACGCGCGGGTCATGCGCGAGTCGCTGATCGCCCTGGCCGAACCGATCTGACGCAAGGACCTCCCGCAACGAACCGTCCCGCACCCAGAAGACATCTGCCGCAGCCCCGAGGGCTTCGAAGCGTTGCGGCACCGAATCACAAAACCATTCCAAAACGAGGAGACGACATGGACAAGACGAGGAGACTCAAGCTCACCCTCACCGCGGCCGCCGCGCTCACGGCGGCCCGTGGCTGGGCGATCGAGCTCGACACCGGCAACCCGGACTGGAGCGTGCGCTTCGACAACACCGTGAAGGCCAGCACGATCTACCGCACCGAGGCGGCCGACCCGGCGCTCGCGAGCTCATTCCGACAGCTGGTGCCGGGCGTCCCCGCCTCGGCCTTTCCCCAGGCTTTGAACTTCAATGCCGGGGACGACAACTTCCGCAACCGCGGTCTTGTGTCGAAGCGGCTCGACCTGCTGAGCGAATTCGATGCGGTCTATCGAAGGAACTTCGGCCTGCGCGTGAGCGCGGCGGCCTGGTACGACGGCGCCTACCACGGCACCAGCGATGCCACCGACCGCGCGAACGGCCAGACGCCTTTCAACGAATTCCCTTCCCGCACACGCAAGCTGGCCGGCGAAAAGGCGGAGCTGCTCGATGCGTTCGTGTTCGGTGGCTGGGAGCTGGGCGAAGGCCGCAAGCTCACGGCCCGCTTCGGCCAGCATGCATTGCTGTACGGAGAGAGCGTGTTCTTCGGGGACAACGGGATCGCACGCGCGCAAGGACCGGTCGACGTCTTCAAGCTGCAGTCCTCGCCCAACGCGCAGTTCAAGGAGATCATCCGCCCCGTACCGCAGGTGTCCACGCAGCTGCAGTTGTCGCCGGATCTGTCGATCGGCGGCTACTACCAGTTCCACTGGGAGGCCGACCGCCTGCCACCCGCGGGCAGCTTCTACTCGGTGGCCAACATTCCCTGGGGCTCGACGCAACCGGAACTGGTCGGCATCCAGTCCGGCCCGCTCGCGGGCAACTACGTGCTCAACCCCGCCGGCGACGTGAAGCCGCGCAACTCGGGGCAGTTCGGAGCGCAGCTCAAGTGGCGCGTGGCCGAGACCGACCTCGGCTTCTATGCGGCGCGCTACCACGACAAGGGCGGGCAGCTGTACGGCAACCTGAACGTGTTCGCTCCGGCGGCCAGCCAGTGGTTTTACGTGTTCCCGGAAGCGATCAAGACCGCGGGCGTCAGTGCCAGCCGCTCCATCGGCGACGTGAACTTCGCCGGCGAGGCGTCGCTGCGCTGGAACATGCCGCTGCGCAGCCAGAACATGATCTATCCCGGGGCCTTCAGCCCTGCGCCTGCCTATGCAACCGGGCGCACCGCGCACGTGAACCTCTCGTGGCTGGCGGCGCTCGGTCCGAACTTCCTCGCCCGGGAAAGCAGCCTGATCGGCGAGCTCGCCTGGAACCGGGTCCTGAAGATCAACGATCCGAACCGGGAACTCGATGCCGGCCGCACACGCAGCGCCACCGCCCTGCAACTCATCTACAGCCCGAGCTACCGGCAGGTCCTCCCCGGGCTCGACATCAACGTCCCGGTCGGGCTGCGCTACACGCTCGACGGCCGCTCTGCGATCACCGCCTGGGACGCACGGGGCAGCGGCAGCGCCACGATCGGCGTGGAAGGCACCTACCTGGGCGTGTGGCAGTTCGCGATCACCTACACGCACTACATCGGCAAGGCCGCCCCCTTCGTGGAATTCGCGCCGCTGCTCAGCGGCGGCTCACCCATCTTCTCGACCGGCAATCCGCTGGCGGACCGCAACAACATCGCGGTCTCGCTGCGCCGGACCTTCTGATTCAAGACTGGAGACATGCAATGAAGCAAATCATTCTCGCGGCCGCCACGCTGGCCGTGCTCGGCGCGGTGGCGCCCGCGCTGGCGGCCGTCACCGCCGAGGAGGCCGCCAGACTCAAGGGCGAGCTGACGCCCCTGGGGGCCGAGAAGGCCGGCAACAAGGATGGCAGCATCCCGGCGTGGACCGGCGGCCACACGACGCCGATCGCCGGCGACAAGCCGGGCGGCCGCCGCGGCGATCCGTTCAAGGACGAGAAGCCGCTGCTCTCGATCACCGCCCAGAACATGGCCCAGCACGCCGACAAGCTGAGCGACGGGCAGCAGGCGCTGCTGAAGAAGTACCCCGAGTACCGCATCGACGTCTACAAGACCCACCGCACCGCCGCTGCGCCGCAATGGGTGTACGAGAACACCTTCAAGAACGCGACGCGCGCCAAGCTCGATGGCGACATCGAGCAGGGCGGCTACGGGGGCATCCCCTTTCCCATCCCCAGGACCGGCGCCGAGGTGATGTGGAACCACATGCTGCGCTGGCGCGGCTCTTCCTGGCAGTTCGTCTCGACGATGTACCAGATCACCGCCGACGGCCGCGCCGTGCTGACGACGGACGGCATCGGCGACCAGCAGATGTCCTTCTACATGCCCGATGGATCGCCGGAAGCGTTCGAGAAGAGCGGCCTTCCTTACTGGCAGGTCCGGCTGGTCAATGCCGGTCCTCCCATCCGGGCGGGCGAGGCGATCGCCGGGGGCACCAAGCTCGATGGAACGAAGGACGAGGCCTGGGTCTATCTCACCGGGCAACGCCGCGTGCGCAAGCTGCCGAATCCGTGCTGCGACACGCCGACACCGGCCGCGGCGGGCGTGATGAGCTTCGACGAGCTCGAGGTCTGGACCGGGCGGCTCGACCGCTTCGACTGGAAGCTGGTCGGGAAGAAGGAGATGTTCATCCCTTACAACGGCAACAGGCTGATGCAGCCTAAGGCGGACAGCGACGTGCTCGCCAAGAACGGCCTCAACCCCGACCACGTGCGCTGGGAACTTCACCGGGTCTGGGTGGTGGAGGCGGCGCTGCGTTCGGGCCAGCGCCACCAGGCGCCCAAGAGCCGCTACTACTGCGACGAGGACACGTGGATGTGCGCGCTGGGAGACCGCTGGGACGCCAACGGGCAGCTCTGGAAGACGCTGTGGCAGACGAGCTTCGTCGCGCCGGACCTTCCGGGCACCGTGGGAAGCACTTTCGGCTTCAACGACCTGCTCTCAGGCACCGGCTTCGTATCGAACCTCTACAACACCAAGTCCGCGCAGTACCCACTCAAGCCCCGCTACCCGGACAGCACGTTCACGGGTGATGCGCTGGCTGGCGAGGGCGTCCGCTGAGAACCGCAGCGCGAACCCACGCCATGCAAGAAGTCTTGAAGCACGGTCGCCGTCCAGGCCTGGGCCGGGCGTTGCTGATCCTCGGCCTCGTGGTCGCGCCGCTGGCGGGGCATGCCGCCGCTCCCGTGACCGACGCGCTGGATCGCGCCGCCCTCGGCGCCCGGCAGCCGGAGCGCTCGGTGCTCCTGGGCGCGGCGCAGGCCGGCTCGCGCATCGTCGCAGTCGGCGAGCGGGGCCTCGTCGTGCTCTCCGAAGACGGCGGGCAGCGCTGGCGCCAGGCGAGCGCGCCGGTCAGCGTCACGCTGACCGCCGTGCGCTTCGCAGATCGTGAGCACGGCTATGCGATCGGGCACGGCGGTACGGTGCTCGGCACGACCGACGGCGGCCAGACCTGGACACGCCGCCTGGACGGCCGGCAGCTGGCACAAGTGCTTCTGGCCCAGGCGAAGGCCGGCGGTGACGCGGCGGCCCTGAAATCCGCGCAACGCCTCGTCGACGACGGCCCGGACAAGCCGCTGCTCGATCTCCTCGTCTTCGATGCGAAACGCATCCTTGCCGTGGGCGCCTACGGCCTGGCCTTGGCGACCGAGGACGGGGGCGCGACCTGGACCTCCTGGCAAGGGCGACTCGACAACCCCAAGGAACTCCATCTGTATGCGGTTCGCCAGCGCGGCAGCCGCATCGTCATCGCGGGCGAGCAGGGCCTGATCCTGCAGTCACACGACGGCGGCCAGAGTTTCAGGCGCGTGGCGACGCCGTACGGCGGCAGCTTCTTCACCGCGGAGTTGACGGATGACCGGACGATCCTCGTCGCTGGGCTGCGCGGCAATGCTTGGCGCTCGACGGATGCCGGCGCCAACTGGACCCAGCTCGCATCGCCCGGGCCGGTGTCGATCACGGCTTCGGCACAGGGTTCGGACGGGCAGCCGCTCTTCGTCAACCAGGCGGGAATGATCCTCGGCCTGTCGGGGGGCATGCTGAAGCCGTTGAACGCGGCTGGGCTGCCGCCTTTGAACTTCGTCTTGCCGCTGGAGCGCGCGCGCGTCCTCGCGCTGTCCGTGCAGGGCGCGCTGCGTGTGGATGTACGCGGCACGGATGAGGCTCGCAAGGGGCTGTCGCAATGAACGCCAAGCTTCCAACCCCGGCCGCAGAAGCCTTCGATGCGCATTCGGGATCACTGGTCGAGCGCGCCCTGTTCAACCATCGCGCGCTCATCGTCACCCTGTGCCTGCTGCTGACAGCCGTGCTCGGCTGGCAGGCCGGCAAGCTGCAGCTCAACGCCAGCTTCGAAAAGACCATCCCCACGCATCACCCGTACATCGGCAACTTCCTGAAGTACCAGGGCGAGCTCAACGGCCTGGGCAATGCCGTGCGCATCGCGGTGGAGAACCCCGGCGGCACGATCTACGACGACCGTTACCTGGCCACCTTGCGCAGGCTCAGCGACGAGGTGTTCCTCCTTTCCGGCGTGGCCCGCAACCAGATGAAATCTCTCTGGACGCCCACCACCCGCTGGGTCGGGGTGACGGAGGAGGGGCTCGAGGGCGGGCCCGTCATTCCGGACGGGTACGACGGCTCCGCGCGCTCGCTGGAGCAGTTGCGCGCCAACATCGCGCGCTCGGGCGAGATCGGGCAGCTGGTCGCGTTCGACGCCCGCTCCAGCGTGATCTACGTCCCCTTGCTGGCGAGAGACGCCGAAGGGCGCCCGCTTGACTATGCACGCTTCGCCGGGCACATCGAAGCGCTGCGCGAGAAGTACGAGGCGCAGGGCGTACGCATCCGCGTCACCGGCTTCGCCCAGGTCGTCGGCGACCTGATCGAGGGCGTGCGCGCCGTGCTGGCGTTCTTCCTGCTCGCCGTCGCGATCGCAGCAGCCATGGTGTATGGATACACGCGCTGCATTCGCTCCACCGTCCTGGTGGTTGCCGCGTCGCTGGTCGCCGTGGTCTGGCAGCTCGGGCTGCTGCCGACGCTCGACTACTCGCTCGACCCGTACTCCATCCTGGTGCCCTTCCTGGTGTTCGCCATCGGCATGAGCCACGGCGCCCAGAAGATGAACGGGATCATGCAGGACGTCGGCCGCGGGGTGGACAAGCTGGTCGCGGCGCGCCTCACCTTCCGCCGCCTGTTCCTCGCAGGGTTGACCGCGCTGCTCGCGGATGCGGTGGGCTTCGCGGTGCTGCTGGTGATCGACATCCAGGTGATTCGCGAGCTGGCGGTCGCCGCATCCCTGGGCGTCGCGGCCCTGATCTTCACGAACCTGATCCTGCTTCCGATCCTCCTGTCGTACCTGGGGGTCAGCCCGAAGGCGGCCCGTCGCAGCCTCGGCGCGCAAGAGGGCGACATGCGGGCAACGGCGAAGCATCCGGTGTGGGCCTGGCTCGACCGCTTCACCCGGCGCCGCCCCGCGGCCGTGGCCATCGGCGCAGCGGCGGTCCTCGGAGTGCTGGGACTGGCGATCAGCACGCAGCTGTCCATCGGCGATCTCGATCCCGGTGCGCCGGAACTGCGGCCGGCCAGCCGCTACAACCTGGACGTTGCCTTCATGAACACGGCCTATGGCGCCTCCAGCGATGTGCTGGCCGTTCTCGTGAAGACCCCGGAAGGCCAGTGCTCGAGCTACCAGACGCTGAACAAGGTCGATGCGCTGGAGTGGGAGCTCAGGCAGCTCGACGGCGTGGAGACGACGAACACGCTGGCCCTGCTGAACCGGCGCATGCTCACGGGGCTCAACGAAGGCAATCCGAAGTGGTACGAGTTCCTGCCGAACCAGGACATGCTCAATACCGTCACCGCCGGGGCGCCGCGGGGGCTGTACAACGACAGCTGCGGCCTGCTGACCGCCTACGTGTACCTTCGCGACCACAAGGCCGAGACGCTCAATGCCGTCGTGCAGCACGTCGAGGCTTTCGCGCGGGCCAATGACACGGCGGACGTGCAGTTCCTTCTCGCGGCTGGATCGGCGGGGGTCGAAGCGGCGACGAACATCGTCGTGCAGAAGGCATGGCGACAGATGCTGCTGCTGGTGTACGGGGCGGTGGTGCTGCTGTGCTTCGTGACTTTCCGCTCCTGGCGCGCGGTGGTGGTCGCGGTGCTGCCGCTGGCGCTGACTTCGGTTCTGGCCGAGGCGCTCATGGTGGCGCTCGGGATGGGCGTGAAGGTGGCCACGCTGCCCGTCATTGCGCTCGGGGTGGGGATCGGCGTGGACTACGCCCTGTACATCCTGTCCGTGACGCTCGCCCAGATGCGCGCGGGCATGAGCCTGTCGGACGCGTACTACCGCGCGCTCCAGTTCACCGGCAAGGTCGTGATGCTGACGGGGGTCACGCTCGCGATCGGCGTCGTCACCTGGGTGGCGAGTCCGATCAAGTTCCAGGCCGACATGGGGCTGCTGCTGGCCTTCATGTTCCTCTGGAACATGCTGGGCGCGCTGGTGCTGCTGCCAGCGCTCGCCCACTTCCTGCTCGACCCGGTGCGACGTGCGCCGGTCGCGGCCCACCAGCCTGTCGCCGCCCCTCTGGCGCATACCTGAAAGGAAAAACAAACATGGCCTACCCGCGCAACGTCTGGTATGTGGCCGGCTTCGACGACGAGCTGCAGAGCGGGGCGCTGCTGCCGCGCACCTATCTCGGCGAACCGGTGGTCCTGTTCCGCGAGACAGACGGCACGCCCAAGGCCCTGGAGGATCGCTGCCCGCATCGATTCGCGCCGCTGTCGGCGGGCACGCTGCGCGAGGGCAGCATCCAGTGCGGCTACCATGGCCTGACCTTCGACGGCTCGGGGACTTGCGTGCGCAATCCGCACGGCACGATCCCGAAGGCCGCCTGCGTGAAGTCGTATCCGGTGCGCGAGCGTCATCGCCTGCTCTGGATCTGGATGGGCGAACCGGCGCTTGCCGAAGAAGCGCTGATTCCCGACTTCAGCGCCGTCGCGGCCGCGCCCGAGCATTCGTACTTCCGCGGCTACCTGCCCACCGCCTGCGACACCCTGCTGCTGGTCGACAACATCCTCGACCTGTCGCACGTCGATTTCCTGCACCCCACCACGCTGGGCAGCGGCGCGATCTCGCGCGCGAAGGCGGCCGTGGAAGACCTGTCCGATCGCAGCGTCAAGGTGTCATGGGTTTCCAGCGGCGACATCGCGCCGCGCGCGTTCGACATGCACCTGCGCCAGCAGGGCCAGCCCACCGACCAATGGACAGAGGTGACCTGGACCGCGCCTTCCAACATGCTGCTTCGCGTCGGCGCGACCCTTCAAGGAGAACCGCGCAGCCAGGGTGTCGCCACCCTGAACCTGCATCTGGGCACGCCCGAGCGCCCCGGGCACACGCACTACTGGTACTGGGCCACGCGCGACTTCGCGATCTCGCCCGAGGCCAATGCCGCCATCCTCCCGATGGTGGAGCACATCTTCCGCCATGAGGACAAGCCGATGCTCGAGGCCCAGCAGCGGCGCATGGGCGAGCAGGACTTCTGGTCGCTCAAGCCGGTCCTGCTGGCGCCGGACGCCGGCGCCGTGCGCGCCCGCCGCAAGCTCACGGCCCTCGCTCAGGCCGAGGCCGCCGCCTAATCCCGTCACGTTTTCGGAGAACCCTCTTGTTCCGCTATTTCCCCACCAACTACGTCTGGAACCTGTCCGTCGACCTCGCCATCGAGATGGGTGCGCGCATCGGCGAGATCGAAGAGATGTGCGCCCCGCTCCAGGAGGCGGCCAAGGCGCCCGATGCCGCGGGCACGCAGGCCTTTCGCGAGACGTGGGCCAAGATGGCCGAGAAGCTGTGCGCGCTGGCCGAGGAGGACGAAGCCCGCGGGCGGCTGCTCGCGGCCGGCGAGAAGTACAACCGCGCGGCAACCTATCTCATCACCTGCGAGCGGTTGCAGGCCCACGGCGAGCCGGGGCGGCTGGCCCTGTACCAGCGCTTCCTCGATGTCTTCACGCGCGGCGTCGGGCTCGCCCGGGAGAACTGCGAGCGCGTCGAGATTCCGTACGAAGGCAAGGTGATCGCGGGCCTGTACGTGCGCGCCGAGGGCGTGGACGGCCGCGCGCCGGTGCTGGTGCAGGTCAACGGCCTGGATTCGACGAAGGAAATGAAGTACCGGGTCGGGCTGCCGGCGTGGCTGGCCAGGCGCGGCGTCTCGTCGCTGGTGATCGATCAGCCGGGCAGCGGCGAAGCCTTGCGCCTGCACGGGCTCGCGGCGCGCTTCGACAGCGAGCATTGGGCCAGCCGCGTGGTGGACTGGCTCGAAACGCGCGACGACGTGGACCGGGAACGCATCGGGCTCGAAGGCGTTTCGCTGGGCGGCTACTTCTGCCCGCGCGCGGTCGCCTTCGAGCCGCGCTTCGCCTGCGGTGTCGTCTGGGGGGCCAACCACGACTGGCGCGACGTGCAGAAGAAGCGCCTGCAGAAGGAAGGCAGCTTCCCCGTGCCGCACTATTGGCAGCACGTCCAGTGGGTATGGGGAGCCAGCGATCTCGACGACTTCATGCGCATCGCCGAGGACGTCCACCTGGACGGCGTGCTGGACCGCATCAAGGTCCCTTTCCTCGTGACGCACGGGCAAAAGGACTCGCAGATTCCGATGACGTGGGCACAGCGCACCTACGAGCAGTTGATCAACAGTCCCAGGCGAGAGCTGAAGATCTTCACCGAGCGCGAGGGCGGAGTACAGCACTCCAGCTTCGATAACAGCGCCAACGCCGGCCACTACATCGCCGACTGGGTCGCCGAGACCCTGGGCGGGCGCACCGCGTGAGTCGATGAACCGTCTCGTGCGCCTTTGCCACGCGAGCGAGTTGCCCGAGGGCGCCGCCCGCGGCTTCGATCCGGCCGAGCGTGGCCGGGACACCCTGTTCGTGGTGCGCCGCAACGGCCTTCATGCCTACCGCAACGCCTGCCCGCATTGGTCGGACACCTCGATGGCCTGGCGCAAGGACGCCTTTCTGAACGCCGACGCGAGCCGCATCGTCTGCGCCGCCCATGGCGCGCAGTTCGAGATCGAGACCGGGATGTGCGTGCTCGGGCCGTGCCTGGGCCAGGCCCTGGCCCGCGTCGCACTGGTGGAAAGCGCTGACGGGTGGTTGACCGTCGATCCGAACGCACTGGAGCCAAGCCAATGAATGATTTCACCCGAACCCGCCGTGGGGCGTTGCTCGCAGCGCATTGCGCCGGGATGCTGGACCTGGTGTCCCTGCCTGTATGGGTGGGGGCGCTCATCGGCTGGTACGGCTTCGATCCGCAGCAGGCCGGGCTGTTGGCCAGCCTGTTCCTCGCGGGCCAGGTGGCCAGCAGCGTCCTGCTTGCGCCGAAGTTCATGCGCGTGCCGATGCGCGCAGCCGCCACGACCGGATTCGCGGTTGCCGCGCTGTCGTTCCTCGGGGTGAGCCTGTCGACGAGTTATCCCGTGATGGCCCTCCTGCACTTCACGGGCGGACTGGGCGCGGGCTGTGCACTGAGCGTGACACACGGGTTGATCGGGCGCAGCGGCAATCCGCACCGGCTGTTCGCCACCGCCGGCTTCGCGCTTGCTCTGTTTGGCATCCTGATGCTGGGCGGAGGCTCGAGGCTGGTGGCGGGGCACGGGGGCGCCGCGCTCTTCGCGCTGTTCGCCGTTGTCATGCTGGTGGCGTTGGTGGCGACGACGATCGGCTTTCCGCGGGCCGGCGACACGACGCATCGGCACGACGCAGGGCAGGCGCGGCTGCCACGGCAGGTCTGGTTCGGGATGATCGGCATGGGCCTGCTGGCGCTGGCGCAGGCCGCGATGTTCAGCTTCGTCGAGCGCGTCGGCGCGGACCGCGGCTACGGCACCACCGCCGTGACTGGCGTACTGGTCGCCGCAGGCGTCGTGAACCTCCTGCCCGCGCCACTGGCGGGATGGCTGCAGCACCGGCTGCGTGCGGAGGCCGTGGTGGTGGTCGGGCCGCTGCTGCATGCGGCCATCAGCTTCGCCATCACCCACACTTCCGCATTCCCCCTGTATGCGGTGCTGGTCTCGACGCTGATCGCGATGACGCTCTTCACGCACACCTTCCTGTTCGGCCTGCTGGCGCGCCACGACGCCAGCGGCCGGGCCGTGGCGGCCACGCCTGCAATGTTGATGATCGGCGCCGCCGTCGGTCCTCTCCTCGGCGGCTCGGCGGTCAAGTTGGCGGGCTATCCGGCACTGGGCCTCGTCGTGGCGTGCACGGGCGTGTTGTCCGCACTGCTCTTCACCGGCGCGCGGGAACGCCGCCTCACGCCCGCGCTTTCGCGGCAAGCCGATTGAAGCGCTCAGGTCTTCGGCAGTGCCTGAGCCGTGGCGATCAGCCGGTCGCGCACCCATTGCACGCCGGGATCGTCGGCGCGGTAGCGGTGCCACTGCAGCACCTCGGTCAGCCGCGGCGTCTCCATCGGCGGCCGCAGCAGGCGAACGGGCGTGGCTTGCGCGAACTGCCTCGCCAGCCGCGTCTGCACGGTGGCGATGCGGCGCGTTCCCACGATGAAGCGCGGCATGATCCCGTACCCGTGAGTGACCACCTCGATGCGCCGCGTATCGCCATGTTCGTTGGCATACCACTGCTCGAACCATGGGTTCGTGCCTCGGTCATTCTGGTAGACCACATGGCCCAGGGCCTGGTATTGCTCCAGCGTGATGCCGTCCTCGAGCTCCGGATGCTGCCGGCAGGCGATCACGTGGTAGGTGTCCTCGAACAGCACCGCCTGCGGATGCTCGTCGAGCATCAGGTGCGCGGGCGTGATGAGGAAGTCGATCCGGCCCTGGTCCAGATCCTGGACCATGCCGGCGCCGCTGGGCCGGATGTCGAAGCTCAGGCCCGGCGCCTCCTGCGCGATGCACCCCAGCGCGTCGGCGAGCAGCACGTGCGACAGGTAGTCGGACGCGACGATGGTGAAATGCCGCTGCGCCGTCGAGGGTTCGAAGTCGGGCCGCCCACCGAGGGTGGAGTCGACCCGCATGATGATGTCGCGCACCGGTTGCACCAGCGTCTCGGCACGCGGCGTCAGGCGCAGGGTCCGGCCGACGGGGACCAGCAACTGGTCGTCGAAGTGCTCGCGCAGCCGAGCCAGCACGCCGCTCATGGCGGACTGCGTGACGTGCATGCGCTCGGCCGCGCGCGTCACGCTGCGCTCGGCCAGCAGCGCATCCAGGGCCACGAGCAGGTTGAGGTCGATGCGCTGGTAACGCATGCGGCGATCATAGCGGCAGGTATCGCGCCGGCCGATGGCTCGCATTGCGAAATGCCATTGGTGCAGCGCGCCCGTGGTCCCTATGCTCCAGCCGCCATGACAAAGAGCAATCCACTGCAAGGCTGGCAGGTCGACCGCAACGCCATCCGTCCTATCGGCCAAGACCTCCAGCGCCCCGAATGCATCCTCGCCGAGAAGAACGGCATGCTGTGGGCCGCCGATGCGCGCGGCGGCGTGATGCGCATCGCGCCCGACGGCAGCCAGCGCCTCATCGTGCCGCAGCAATCCGGCGCGACGGCGGCCGCTACCGATTTCCAGACACGCTACGTGCAGAGCCAGGGCTCGCTGCCCAACGGCATGGCCTTCCTGCCCAACGGCGATCTCGTCATCGCGAACTGGGGCAACGACGCCGTGGAGGTGATGACGCGCGAAGGGCGCGCGCGCCGCCTGTTCGACAGCATTGACGGGCGCCCGCTCGGCAAGGCCAACTTTGTGCTGCGCGACAGCCGCGGCAGGGTGTGGCTCACGGTGACCACGCGGATGCAGCCGTGGACCGACTCCATCAACGCACGCGCCCGCGACGGCTACATCGCCCTCATCGATGACAAGGGGGTGCGCATCGTCGCCGACGGCTTCGAGGGAACCAACGAGGTTCGGCTGGATGCGCGCGAGGAATGGCTGTACGTCGTGGAGAGCAACGGCCGACGCATCTCGCGCCTGCGGGTGCAGGACGACGGCTCGCTGACGCACAGGGAGATCTACGGCCCGAGCTCGCTGCCGGGTTTTCCGGACGGCTTCGCCTTCGACGCGTACGGCAATCTCTGGGTGACGCTCGTGATGACGGACCAGCTCATCGCCATCACCCCCGAAGGCGAAGTCCTGACGCTGCTGGACGACAGCAACCCCGAGGCCGCACGGAGACTGAACGAGCACTACGAAGCGCGCACCCTCACGCCCGAGATCATGGGCGCCTGCGCCGGCACGCTCGCACCCTGGATGGCCAGCCTCACCTTCGGCGGCCCCGACCTGCGCACCGTGTACCTCGGCAGCCTGCGCGGCACCACCCTGCCCAGCTTCCGCTCGCCCGTCGCCGGGCTGGCGCCGATCCACTGGAACGAGACCTCCTCCTCATGAAACTCGCAACGCTCAAGGACAACAGCAAGGACGGCCGCCTCGTGGTCGTATCGCGCGATCTGCAGCGCGCCGTCGACGCCGTGCCGGTCGCGCCCAGCCTGCTGGCCGCTGTCGAGACCTGGGACTCGTCCGCGCCGCGCCTGCTCGCGCTGTACGAGCGGCTGAACGAAGGCCGGGCGGAGGGCGCCTTCGACTTCCAGCCACGCCGGGCCGCGGCGCCCTTGCCGCGCCCTCCCCAATGGTGCGACGGCTCGGCCTTCCTGAACCACGGGCGCCTGATGGAAAAGGCCTTCAACATTCCGCCCATTCCCGACATGGACACGATTCCCCTCATGTACCAGGGCGGGTCGGATGACATGCTCGGGGCGCACGACGACATCCCGTTGCCGGACGAGGCGCACGGCATCGACTTCGAGGGGGAGTTCGGCGTGATCGTCGGCGAAGTGCCCATGCGCTGTGGCGCGGCGCTGGCGCGCAGCCGCATCCTGCTGCTGGTGCAGATCAACGACGTGAGCCTGCGCGCCTTCGGCCCGCGCGAGATGCGCACCGGTTTCGGCTTCTTCCAGGCAAAGCCTTCGTCCAGCTTCGCCCCGGTGGTCGTGACTCCGGACGAGATCGGCGACGCCTGGCGCGATGCGCGCATCGGCCTCGATCTGCACGTGGAACACAACGGCCATTGGTTCGGTAACCCGAACGGCAGCGAGATGAATTTCGGCTTCGACCAGCTGATCGCGCATGCGGCCGCCACGCGGCGCCTGCGCGCAGGGACGATCATCGGCTCCGGGACCGTGTCGAACGCATCCGGGAAGAAGGGATCCGCCTGCATTGCCGAGCGCCGCGCGATCGAGGCCATCGAGCAGGGCGAGCCCAGGACTGCCTTCATGAAGTTCGGCGACCGCGTACGCATGGAGGCCCGCTGGCAGGAGCGGTCCGTGTTCGGCGCGATCGACCAGCGCGTGGTCCGGGCTGGGCCCCCGCAAGAAACGAGGTAGGCCGATGCCACGATTCGTCGACCTGTCGATCTACCTCGAGAACGAGGTGCTGTCGGATCCGCCGATGCTGGCGCCGAAGATCGACTACCAGAAGCACGGCGACACGCTGCCGGACTTCATGAAGCTGCTGCCGGGCACGCAGCCGGAGGACTACCCGGACCAGGAGGCGGCCGCCGCCGAATGGGTGCGGCTGACCACGCACAATGGCACGCACCTCGATGCGCCCTACCACTTCCATTCCACGCAGGATGCGAAGCTGGGCGACCCGCGCCCCTCGATGACGATCGACGAGGTGCCGCTGGACTGGTGCTTTCGCCCGGGCGTGAAGCTTGACTTCCGGCATCTGCCCGACGGCCACGTCTGCACGGCGGCCGACGTGGCGGCGGAGCTCCGGCGCATCGGCCACGAACTGAAGCCCTTCGACATCGTGGTGATCAATACGCGGGCCGGGTCGCGCTACGGCCACGGCGACTACGTCAATGCCGGCTGCGGCATGGGCTACGAAGCGACGATGTACCTGCTGGAGCACGGCGTTCGGTTGACCGGCACCGATGCGTGGAGCTGGGACGCGCCGTTCTCGTACACCGCCACGAGGTTCGCGCAGACCGGCGACAGGTCTCTGCTCTGGGAGGGCCACAAGGCGGGCAAGGACATCGGCTACTGCCATCTCGAGAAGCTGCACAACCTCGAATCGCTGCCGGGCCACGGGTTCACCATCTGCTGCTTCCCCCACAAGATCCGCGGCGCATCGGCCGGCTGGACGCGGGCGGTCGCCATCTTCGAGGACTGAAATGAAACTGTCTCGTCGATCAAGCCGGCACGGCGGTGACGTGGTAGCCGATCTGCTGAAGTCTTTGGATGAGGCGGTTGGCGGTCTTGGTAGCGTCGGCGCGGTCGAAGTGAGCGGCGCCGAGGTCGTGCCATTCGGTGCCGTCGCGCAGCCTGTGCCAGGCGGCGGTGAGCATCGAGGCGGCCACGGCGATGATGGCCTTCTTGGCGCCGCGGCGCGCGCGGATGCGATGGAACTGCGCTTGAAGGTAGCTGCCGTTGACCTTGATGGCGGCCCAAGCGGCTTGCACGAGAGTGGTCTTGAGCCATTTGCCGCCGCGGCGCAGCCGGGTGCTGCGGCGTTTGCCGGCACTTTCGTCGTTGCGCGGGCACATGCAAGCCCACGACAGCAGGTGGCCGGGTGTGGCGAAGCGCGACATGTCGATGCCGATCTCGGCGACAACCACATGCGCGCCGACGCTCCTCAGGCCGGGCATGGTGCTCAGGAGCTTGGCGGCTTGTCGAAACGGCTCAAGCCCGAGGCCCACCTCCTTCTCGATCTCGGCGATGGCCTTGTTCGGGCGTCGATGTGGCCCAGGTGCAGCTTGAGCATGAAGCGGTGATGGGCACGCACGTGTCCGCGCAGGGCTTCGAGCAACTCGGCGCGGCTGGCCTTGACGCGGCCGATGCAGCCGATGCAGCCGAGCAGGCGCCCGGGATCGTCCTGGCCGTCAATGATCGCCTGCAGCACCGCGCGCCCGCTCTTGCCCAGGATGTCGCTGAGCACGACACCGAGCTTGAGGTTGGCGTCTTCGAGCACTTTCTCGATGCGCTGCGCGCGCGAGGCCCTCTCACGCACGAACTGCTTGCGCGTGCGCGTGAGCGTGCGCAGCTCCTGCACCGCTGCTGGCGGCACGAAGCTCGCGCGGATCAGGCCATGCGCCAGCAAGTCGGCCAGCCACATCGCGTCGTTGACGTCGTTCTTGCGACCGGGGACGTTCTTGACGTGCGCGGCGTTGGCCAGCACCAGTTCGAAGTGGCCTTCGAGCACGTGCCACACCGGCTTCCAGTACACGCCCGTGGCCTCCATACCCACATGCTCGACGCCGAACGAGTCGAGCCAGTCGGCCAGGGCCAACAGGCCCGAGGTGGTGGTGGTAAAGGTGCGCAATTCCTGCAACGGGGGGCCGTCGCCGGCAATGCGCACGCACGCTACCACCGTCTGCTTGTGCACGTCCAGCCCGGCACAGCGCGGGTAGATGACCTCCATGATCGCCTCCGTGTCGCGGCGACATCGGCGTGCGGCCCACGTCATCGAAGTCTGAAATGCGTGCTCAGCGGCCCGAGGCCGCAGGCGACAGTACGGGGTGCTCGTGAGGCCGCGGGTCCAACTGAGATACGGGTTCGAGGCACCAAGTACAAACCGACCTCTTTGCCGGACGCCGCCCCTCAATTACAGCAAGGTTTCATGCGTCGTGGGTCGCGCCAGCCGCGGTGGAGCAACTGAGATGAAGGTATTGATCACAGGCGCGGGCGGCTTCATCGGCACGCAGCTCGCGGCGCTGCTGCGCACGACAAGCCGCATCGGCCAGCAGCCGGTCAGCGCCCTTGCGCTGGCCGATCAGCGGCTTGCCGACGTTCCCCCAGGCGCGCTGGCGCTGGAAGGGGATCTGGGCTCCGCACGGCTGCTGCAGCAGATCCGCGATTTCGCGCCCGCCGTGATCTTCCATCTTGCCGCCGTGCCGGGCGGCGCGGCGGAAGCGGACTACGCGCTGGGTCGCCGCGTGAACCTCGACGCCACGCTGGCCTTGTTCGAGATGCTTGCCGATGGTGACACGCCGCCAGTGGTCGTCTACGCCAGCAGCATCGCGGTCTACGGGAGCAGCCTCCCCGAGCGGGTCGGCCCCGAGACACCTCTTCATCCACCGCTCACCTATGGCGCGCACAAGCTCGCCTGCGAGATACTGCTGGCCGACTTCAGCCGCCGGGGTCTGCTGGACGGGCGTTCGGTGCGTCTGCCCGGGATCATCGCCAGGCCCCGTGCGCCCTCGGGCCTGGCGTCCGCGTTCATGAGCGACATCCTGCACGCGCTGGCCGCTGGCGAGCCATTCACATGCCCGGTGTCGCCGCAGGCCACGGCCTGGTGGATGTCGGCACAGTGCTGTGCCGAGAACTTGGTGCACGCGGCCGTGATGGATGTCTCGCAGGCCGATCCCGCCCGCGCATGGCCCCTGCCCGTGCTGTGGCTGTCGATGGCGCAGGTGATCGAGATCTGTGCGGCGCTGTACGGAGAGGACCGCCGTCAGCTGGTGCAGTTTGCCCCTCAAGCTGGACTTGAAAACGTGTTCGGCCGCTATCCGCGGCTGGACGACGCTCCTTCGCGCGCGTTGGGGCTGCGCGACGACGGGTCAGCCGAGGTGCTCGTGCGGCGCGCGCTGAGCGCTTGAGAGACCGAAGGAATGAAGCAATGGAAGCGCTGAGTCTGGTCGTTCGCGGCTGGCGGCAGGAAGCCGAAGGGATCTGCAGTTTCGAACTCGAGCCCGCGCAGGGCGGCGAGCTGCCGCCGTTCGCCGCAGGGGCCCATATCGATGTGCACGTTCAGCCGGGCATCGTGCGCCAGTATTCGCTGTGCGGCGATCCGGCCGAGCGGCGGCGCTGGCGCATCGCGGTGCTGCGTGAGGCGGCTTCGCGTGGGGGCTCCGCCGGCATGCATGACCACGTCCGTCCAGGCACCGTGCTGCAAGCGAGCGCGCCGCGCAACCACTTCGCGCTTGTTCCCGCGCGCCACAGCCTCCTGATCGCGGGGGGCATCGGCGTCACGCCGATCCTGTCCATGGCGCGAGCGCTGGATGGCGAGGGCCGCAGCTTCCACATGCACTACTGCACGCGCGCTCCCGCACGCACCGCGTTTCGCGACGAGATCGAAGCTGCGGCCTTTGCCGGCAGGGTCAGCTTCCACTTCGACGACGGCGAGCCGGTGCAGAAGTTCGACGCCGACCATGTGCTGACGAATTCACCGTCTGGAACGCACCTGTATGTCTGCGGCCCGTCCGGCTTCATGAACCATGTGCTGGGCACGGCGCGGTGCCTTGGCTGGGCCGAGGACCAGCTTCATCGCGAATACTTCGCCGCATCGGCTGCGGCTTCAACTGCGGACACCGCATTCGAGATGCGCCTCGCGCACTCGGGTCACTCGCTGAGGGTCGAGGCGAGCCAGACCGCCCTGCAAGTCCTGCTGGGCGCAGGCATCGATATCACCTTCTCGTGCGAGGCGGGCGTCTGCGGGACCTGTCTCACGCGCGTGCTGGAGGGCACGCCGGACCACCGCGACGTCTACCTCTCGGATGCCGAACACGCGGCGAACGACCAGTTCACACCCTGCTGCTCGCGCTCGAGGACGCCCGTGCTGGTGCTTGACCTATAGCGCCGCTGCACGCGGCTTCCTGCGCAGGATCTTGGCACGGCGGGCTTGGGCAGGGGCTGCACGAATGCGATGTGGCGCGTGCACTTGCCGCTGCAGTCGAATCGCAATCCGCCCATTCAACGAGATGGCCCTCATGGCAGACACTGTGGCGGGAACATCCGAATGTGGTTGCACCACATCCAAGTCTTCAAGACGATCTGGCCATCTTCGATGAGGCGCAATGCAATTTGTCACCAATCCTTGTTGCGGGGAGCAGGAAGGATGGCCTTCATCCGTCGATAACGATCTTTCTCTGGGCGACGAGCTGCTTCCACATCGCCAGTTCGTTGGCGATGGTCCGGCCCACGTCGGCCTGGCCGGTGACCACCGTTTGCCCGAGCTCCTGCATGCGCGTGACCACCGCGGGGGTCGCCAGGACCTCGGCCAACGCCTTGCGGATCGTCGCGGTCACTGCCGGCGGCAGGCCGGGCGGGCCCATGAGCGCGAACCAGCCCGGCGCGTCGAAGTTGGGCACACCGCTCTCCGCGATGGTCGGCACATCCGGTATCGCGGGGAGCCGCTGCAGCGAGCTGACACCGATGGCCCGCAGCCTGCCGCTCGCGATGAAGGACGAGGTGCCCGTGTAGGTCAGGAAGGCGAACTGCACGTCGCCCGCGATCAACGCGGTGATCGCGGGCACGGCGCCACGGTACGGCACATGCACGGCGAAGGTCCCCGTGCGCAGCTTGAGCAGCTCGCCGGCGAGGTGGCTGACGCTGCCGGCGCCGCCCGACCCATAGCTCAACTTGCCGGGCTCCTTGCGCATGGCCGCGATCAGCTCGCGCGTGCTGCGAATGCCGCTGGCCGCCGGCACGACGAGCACCTGCGGCAACTGGGACGCCATCGCGATCGGCGTGAAGCCGGCCACCGGGTCGTAGCCCGGGTTGCGCAGCGACGGCACGATGGTCAGGGGCGCGTTGTCGAGCAGGCCGAGCGTGTGGCCATCAGGGGCGGACCGCGCGACCTCGGACGCGGCGATGGTGCCGCTCGCGCCGGGCTTGTAGTCGACCACCACGGGCTGGCCCAGCAGCTTTGTGAGCGGCACCGAGAGCTCGCGCGCCAGGATGTCGGAGGAACCGCCCGGCGTGTAGCCGAGCAGCAGGCGCACCGGCTTGCTCGGCCAGGCTTGCGCCTGCGCGCGGCCGCCCAGCATCGCGAGCGCGAGAGCGGCTGCGCCGCCGGCAAGCGCCGAGCGGCGCCGCGGATCGAAGAGCGCTGCGTGCATGGCCGACCCCTATTTGACGTTCTTCAATGCGAACTCGTTGAGGTGCCCGGACGGCAGCGCCTCGACGCCCGGATCCGCCGGCAGCTCGACGTCGAACCAGCGCTTGAGGACGCCGGAAATCAATTCGTAGCAGGCGCCCATGCGGATCACCTCCATCGTCTCGAAGTTGATCAGCGTCCCGGCCCGGCGATAGATGTGATAGCGGCGCAGCCCGTAGTCGATGGTGATGTCGGCGATCTGCTTCAGTTCATCGGGAATGTCCTCGACGCTGAACCGCGTGCCGGTCCCCGAGATGTTGGCCGACGAGCCGAACAGCGGCACGACCTCCTCGCGGCTCAGGCGGCACAGCTCCGCGTGGAAGACACCGGCGTTGACCAGCGTGCTGATCGTGCCGGCGGCCGTGCTCGCCTTGATGGCGTCGTCGTCCAGCTTGCGGATCAAGGGATGGTCGTGCCGGAACGTGCCGACCACGCCCAGAGGCAGGTCGTGATCGACGACGAGCGCCTCCACCATCTGCTGCGCCCGGGGCGGCAGCGTATGCAGCTCGCGCTGCGTCTCCAGGTCCGCCGCCATCGCATTGCGCTTGTGGCTGCCGCGGCGCTTGGTGTCGTAGATCTTCTTCAGCGGATCCATGGAGGAGCCGCAACAGGCGTAGCCCGTGTCGTTGGGCACGATGGCGATGCCGCCGCTCTTGATCACGTCGATGGTGCGGCGGGCGTCGCCGGCAATGTCGAGTCTGCTCATGATTTCTCCTTGGGTGGGGTTCAGTGGGTTCAGTGGGTCAATTCGAGAATCCAGGCCCGAGCCGCATGCCCATGGCCTGCGCCTGCTCGGCATCGAAGCGCCGGCATTCGTCGTCGTAGTTCTGCCCGTAGGCGCCGCCCCGCACCACGCCGGGCTCGGTGGATTCGTAGAAGCCATCCCAGCCGGCGGGCAAGCGTGGCGAATCGGGTGTGGCCAGCCACAGGCGGAACAGCAGCCGCTTCTTCTCGGGCTCGGGGGCGTCCTCGAACTGGGTGCGCGAATGCAGCGCAGTGAAGTTGCTGAGGATCTGCAGGTCGCCCGATGTCGGCGCCGTCGACATGGAAGTCGAGCTCGGCATTCGACGAATAGCCGCGGCCGGTAGGGCCGCGGTAGACCGTGCCGACGTCCTGCACCCGGTTGATGTAGCGCGTCATCCTGTCCTGCGGACGCGCGACACCGACATAGAGGCCAACGGCCCAGGTCAGCAGCACGAACTCGTCCGGCGTGACGCTCGCGCGCGGAAAGCCCTTGAGCAGCGCGACGCCGAGGCCGTGCTGCGCCTCGTCGACGGCACGGCGGATCTTCGCGAGCGCCGCTGGACCGAAGGGAAAGTCGCTGCGCCGGTAGGCCAGCAGCGACTGCCCGGGCCGATGCCCGGCGCGCAGCACCCGCAGCAGGTCGGTGCGCTCTGCATCGTCGAAGTGCATCATCCAGCGTGCATCGCTGGCGAGGTCGGCGCCGCGCCAGGCGGCTGCGTCGCGGCCCGCGGCCGGGGTGGTCGTCACGGTGCTCATCATGCGTTGCTTCCTGTGGATTTCATTCGAGCGGAAAGCGCTTGGCCAAGGCGTCGACCCGCTCCCGCTCGCGCTGGACCATCGCCGCGAACTCGGCGGGCGTGTTGCCGAGCGGCTCGGCGCCGATGGTCGCGAAGGCCTTGCGCACCGCCTCACTCTTCGCCGCCTCGCGCAGCGCGGTCGCGATGCCCTGCTGAATCTCTGTGGGAGTTCCCTTCGGCACGAAGATGCCGTACCAGGTGGTGGCGTCGAAGCTGGCAAAGCCCTGCTCGATCGCCGTCGGCACCTCCGGCAAGACCGACGAGCGCTTGTCGCCCATCGTCATGACGACCTTGAGCGCGCCGGAGCGCACATGGGGGAGCACCGCCGTGCTGCCGGCGATGGCGAAGGAGACGTTGTTGGCCACCAGGTCGGTGATCAACTGCCCGCCGCCCTTGTAGTTGACGACGATGAGGTTGGGCAACGCGCTCTCTGCGCCCAGCATCCGCGCCTGCAGCCGCGCCATGTTCTCGGTGGTTCCGAGTGAGCACGGGGGCGCGGCCGACTTGCAATAGCGCACCATCTCGGCCATGGTCCTGGCCGGCAGCGCGGCATTGGCTGCTACGACGCCGGGCAGCGTCGAGAACGCCGAGACCGGCACCAGTTGCGACACCGGATCGACGCCCTTGAAGGCCGGCAGGTGCCGGATCAGCGTGATCGAGGGCAGCTGCACCAGCAGCGTGAGGCCGTTGGGCTTGGCGTCGATCACGCGCCGCGTGCCGATCAGCCCGTCGGCGCCGCCGAGGTTCTCGACCACCACCGGCTGGCCCCAGAGCTGCGACAGCTCCTTGGCCATCACCCGCGCTTGCGCGTCGGTGCCGCCGCCGGCCCCATAGGGCACCACCATCGTCACCGGGTGGTCCGGCTTCCAGTCGGCCGCGTCGGCGCCGAATGGAAGACCTGCCGCCGCCACGGCAGCGGCCAGCGCCGTCATATATGCGCGGAGCCGCCGGCTGGCGTCCCTGAGAACGCGCGACGCGGGTTGAAACACGCACTTCATCATCTGGATGTCTCCTTGGTTCTGTGATCCTGAAGGCACAGGCCGCATGCGTGCCGCGCCATCCTTGCCTCGAAAGCGTTCAATTGCGAAGCCGTCTCCTTCAACGAGGAACGGCGGCCGGCGTCCAGGCCCAGGGCCGGTGCGCGCGGTCTGCCTGTTGCCAGGCGCGGATAAGGGCTTCGTCCCGCAACGTCAGGCCGATGTCGTCCAGGCCAAGGAGCAGCGCTTCGCGGCGCAGCGGGTCGATGGTGAACGCGGTCTGCGCGCCCGACGGCGCAGTCAGCGTGCGCCGTTCGAGGTCGACCGTGAGCGGCGCTCCGTCGGCGCAGGCCGCGGCCAGTGCCCCGACCTCACGCGCCGGCAGACGGATCGGCAACACGCCGTTCTGAAAGCAATTGCCATGGAAGATGTCGCCAAAGCTGGGCGCGATGACGCAACGCACGCCGATGCCCTGCAGCGCCCACACCGCGCCCTCGCGCGAGGAGCCGCAGCCAAAGTTGTCGCCGGCCAGCAGAATCGGCGCGCCTCGGAAGATCGGACGGTTCAGGATGAAGTCCGGGTCGTCGCTGCCGTCGGCGCGGTAGCGCAGCGCCTCCATCGCGTAGGCGCCAAGTTGCTCCTTGGGCAGCGAGGTCAGGCGCTCGATGCGGATGATCACATCGGTGTCGATGTTGGCGCGCGGCAGGTACGGCGCAGCGCCGCTGACGACGGTGAAGGGCGGGATGCTCATAGGATGCTCCCGACATCGGCGATGCAACCTGCGATGGCCGCGGCCGCCGCCATCGCAGGGCTCGCCAGGTGGGTGCGGGCACCCGGCCCCTGGCGGCCGACGAAGTTGCGGTTGGAGGTCGATACCGAGCGCTTCTGCGGCGGCACCTGCTCGCCGTTGGCCGCCACGCACATGCTGCAGCCGGGTTCGCGCCAGGCGAAGCCGGCCGCTTCGAACACCTCGCGCAGGCCTTCGGCCTCCGCCGCGCGCTTGACGTTCTCGGAGCCCGGGACGACCCAGGCCGTGACGCCCGGCGCCACATGCCTGCCGCGCGCCACCTCGGCGGCGGCGCGCAGGTCGGTGATGCGCGAGTTGGCGCACGAGCCGATGAACACCCAGTCGACCGGCGTGCCGGCGATCGGCTGGCCTGCGCTCAAGCCCATGTAGTCGAGCGCGGCGGCCAGCGTGTCGCGCTGCGCGGCATCGGCGACGGCGTGCGGATCGGGCACGCGGGCGTCGATGGCGATGGCGTGCTCCGGACTCGTGCCCCAGGTGATGGTGGGGCGGATGCCGGAAACGTCGATGGACTCTTCCCGATCGAAGACAGCATCGGCATCGCTGGCCAGCAGCCACCATTGCGCCACCGCCGCGTCGAAGGCCGCACCCTGCGGCGCGAAGGAGCGGCCGCGCAGGTAGTCGAAGGTGCGCTGGTCGGGCGCCACCATGCCGCAGCGTGCGCCGAGCTCCACCGTGAGGTTGCACAGCGTGAGCCGGGCCTCGACCTCCATGTCTTCGATCGCGCTGCCCGCGTACTCGATCACATGGCCGACGCCGGCGGCGGTACCGAGCTTACCGATGATGTGCAGCGCGAGGTCCTTGGCGGTGACGCCTGCGCGCAGGGTGCCGTCGCAGCGGATGCGCATGCGCCTGGGCTTCTGCTGGCGCAGCGTCTGGGTGGCCAGGACATGCGTGCTCTCGGACGAGCCGATGCCGAAGGCCATCGCACCCAGCGCGCCATTGGTGCAGGTGTGGCTGTCGCCGCAGACCACGGTGAGGCCCGGCAGCACGATGCCCAGCTCCGGCCCCATGACATGCACGATGCCCTGCCCCGGCTCGCCCAGGTCGAACAGGCGCACGCCGGCAGACCGGGTGCGGTCGCGCAGCGCGGTCCACAGCTTGCCGCCGGGCGCGTAGGTCACGCCATTGCGACCGGGCCGGCTCGACATCGCGTGGTCGGGCGTGGCGAACACCAGCTCCGGATCATGCACCGGCAGGCCGCGTGCCGTCACTTCGGCAAGCGCGGGCGGGCCGGAGAGGTCATGCAGCAGGTGACGATCGATGTGTAGCAGCGCCCAGCCATCGCCGAGGTCGCGGATGACGTGGGCGTCCCAGATCTTGTCGAAAAGCGTGCGGGCGGCCATCACTTCTCTTCCATGACGGCGCCGGCATTGAAGCGCTTGCGCAGCGCATCCCACTCGTCGGCGCCGAAGCGGCGGAAGGTCTGGGCAACGCTCTGCGTGACCTCGGGCGCCTTGTGCGTGGCCTTCAGCTGGGCCAGCGCCGCATCGCCGGCCTTGATTGCGGCCGCAAGCATCAGGCCGGGCAGGATCGCCACTTTGTAGCCCATGGCCTCGGCTTCGCGAAGGTCGGAGATCGGCGTCCGGCCGCCGGGCACCACGTTGAGCAGGCACGGCCCCTTCACGCCTTTCGGCACCGCCGCCACCTCCTCCAGCGACTGCGTGGCCTCGACGAAGACCAGGTCGGCACCGGCGTCGAGCGCCGCGTTGCCGCGCCAGATGGCCTCGTCCAGGCCCAGCATGGCGCGCGCATCCGTGCGGGCGATGATCACGAACTCCTTGCTGCGGCGGGCACCGACCGCGGCGCGGATCTTGGACACGAACTCGTCGCGCGAGACCACTTCCTTGCCATCCAGGTGGCCGCAGCGCTTGGGCGAGACCTGGTCCTCGATGTGGATCGCGGCGACGCCGCGCGATTCATACTCGCGCACCGTTCGCGTCACGTTCAACTCGTTGCCGTAGCCGGTGTCGGCATCCGCAATCAGTGGCACGCCGATCGAGCGCGCCATCGTGGCGGCGTTGGCCACCATCTCGCCCATGTCGAGCAGGCCGAAGTCGGGAAAGCCGCGCGCCGCCGCCGTGCCGGCGCCGGTCATGTACACGGCGCTGAAGCCGGCCTGCTCGATCAGCCGCGCCCCGATGCCGTCATAGGCACCGGGCGCGATGAGCATGCTGGGCGCGGCGAGCAACTCGCGAAGGGAGGGATGGGTCATGGGCGGCGGCCTTTCAACGTGGTTGATCTCTGTTGTACTAAGACTATCACAACATAACAACAAGTCAACAAGTTATGCTCGCGCCATGAACTTGTCGACTGGAACTACGCCGATGAACGGGGCACGGGGCACCGCGTTGCACCGGCAGATCTACCTGGTGCTGCGCGACGAGATTTCGCGCGGCCTGTTTCCGGACGGTGCGTTGCCGAACGAGGAAGCGCTCTGCGAGCGATTCGGCGTCTCCCGCATCACCGTGCGGCGTGCCCTGGGCGACCTGGCGGCGCTGGGCTTGGTCGAGCGCAGGCACGGCCGTGGCACCTTCGTGCGGGGCGAGCCCGGACAGCTGCGGCCCGTGCCCAGCCTCAGCGTCATCGACAGCCTGCGCAAGACCGCGATCGAGACGATCGTCCGCGTCCTCGAGGTCGAGCAGACCGTCCCGCCGGCCGATGTGGCGAGGCTGCTGCAACTTCCGCTAGGTGAGAAGGCCGTGCACGCGTTGCGCATTCGATCCAACCGCAACGGCCAGCCTGCGATGCTGACGGACGCGTGGGTGCCCGCGGCCGTCGGCCGGCGCGTGACGGCGGCTGCCCTCAAGAAGAAGGCGCTCTACGAGATCCTGATGACGCAGGGCGTCGAGTTCGGCCGCGTCGTGCAGGAGTTCAGCGCGACGGTGAGCGACCCGGATCGCGCCGCACTGCTGCAGACGGAGGTGGGTGCGCCGCTGTTGAAGCTGGTGCGGCTGATGCATGACATGGGCGAGCGTCCGGTGCTGCACCTGACCGCCTACATGGCGGCGGATCGGGCGAGCATCATGATGGAGATCGCCGGAGCGACCGTGAACACCCTGACGGCCGGGCAGATCGTGCTGGACGCGCCGGTCGATGACGAGCTTTTGTCCAGATGAGGTCCAACCAAGGCGGCGATCCACGCAACCCAGGCGCGGGCAGCGGCGGCGCCGTCTTGTTGCGCACCTGCTTGAGCGATCGGAAAACAGTGTGACTCGCGATTGCAATCGGGCATCGCCGTTGTCACAAGGGTTGGACGAGCATCGGCGAGAAGCGATTTGATCAGGCCGGCGTGCGAGTAACTGAGCTCGTCATAGTTAGAGGCGCTCCGTTGACACGTCGACCTAATGGCGGCACAGCGTGGACTCTGTGTATGCACAGCGAATCCGCCAATGCAAACATCAAAGCCATCCGGCCTCACCGCGAGCGCCTGCGACCAACTCCTCGAAGCCATCGTGCAAGGTACGTTGGCTCCGGGAGAGCCGCTGTACGAGATCCATCTGGCCGACCGCCTCGGCATGAGCCGCACCCCCATTCGAGAAGCGATGAAGCTGCTCACCCGTGAGGGCTACCTGCAGCAGTTGCCCTCGCGCGGATATGCCGTGCCGCTTCGTTCTCTTGATGACTTGCGGGAATTCTTCGAATTGCGTGAAGTGCTCGAGGCCAGCGCCACGCGCTACGCCGCATTGCGCGCCACGGCGGCCGAATCGCCGAACTGGAGCGCCTGTGCCAGCGATACGAGCGCGAGAAGAACGACGCGAAATGGGCCCAGTTGGGCACGACTTCCATTCGGTGCTGATCAAGGCGGCGCGCAATTCGCGGCTTGAGGTCATGCTCAATTCCCTGAGCGCGCAGATCGTGCTGTCGCGCCGGACTGTCGCCCAGGCCGACGCTGTGCGCCGGCAGGCAGCCGTTCGCGACCACCGCGCGATCTTCGAGGCCGTCAGGGTTGGTGGGCTTGTGGTCTCCTTGCTGAAACATGCCGAACACGTGCCCGAGAAAATTCGGATCGATTCCACGGCCGGGATCCCGCACCTCCAGCGACGCCCAGGAGCCGTCACGGCTCAGGCGAAGATGGACCGTGCCCCTGGGCGGCGTGAACTTCAGCGCGTTGCTCGCCAAGTTCCAGAAGATTTGTTCGACCCGCACCACGTCCGCGAAGATGGCCAGATCCTCGGCTTCCACCTTCAGGGACAGCCTCACAGTTCATCGCCGACTGAACAAAGGTCTGGTGACTTCATGGTTACCCACCTTCTCAATCAGCCTTTGCTTCTGTCCATTGGCTCCCGTCGGTAACGCCTTCTCCGAAGTTGATGCAGGTCCGGCGCGGATTCTTGTTGACCATGAGGCGTACGACATCGCCGCGAGCGTAGTGGCCCGATGGGTCGTAGGCCGCCTTGGCCACGGCGATGTTGGCGAGATCGATGTCTGCGTAGAGCAGGCCCTCCTGGTCCTGAGGCATGTGCGGCACCAGAGGTTGTCCGTCGGGTCCGAAGATCATCGAGTAGCCGCCGCCCGGCTTGCAGCCTTCGGCATTGAGCAGCGCCACTCGGTCGGGCGTGTCGCACAGCGCGTCGAACATGTCCTGCCCGGTGACCGCGCTCGCGTGGAGCACGTAGCAGCCCCCTTCCAGCGCATAGATCTGGCTGGCGGCCAGGTTGACTTCATGTCCGAGCGCATAGGCCTTGCCACGGTACAGGGTGAACGAGGGCCAGGACGCCACGTGCACCTGCTCGTGCATCGAGTACATCGCGTACTTCGACAGCGGCTGGATGTGCTCCGCGCAGCACAGCGCGCCAAGGCGGCCGACACTGGTGTCGACGACCTGGAAGTCGGTGCCATCCCCTTCACCGAAGAGGGTGCGCTCGACGTGCGTGGGCTTCAGCTTGCGGCGCTTGAACACCATCTCGCCCTTGTCGCTGATGAGCGCCTGGCTGATGTACAGCGATCCGCCCTCGATCTCGGAGAAGCCGATCACGACATTGATCTCCGACTTCTTGGCGGCCGCGGCGATTGCCGCCAGCTCCGGCCCGTCGGCCCGCAGGGAATTGGCGTGGTATCTGGAGACGAACTGCATCCCCCATGCCGGCGCGCCGAGCCAGAGCCACCAGGGGTAGCCCGGGATGAACACCTCCGGAAACGCCACGAGCTTCGCGCCGTTGGCCCCCGCCTGGGCGATCAGGCCGACGGCCTTTTCCGTGGAGGCCTTCGCATCGAGGAACGCCGGCGCGGCCTGGACGACGGCCACCTTGAAAGCTGTTTCGGACATCTGGATTTCCTGCCTGTGGGTGAATGGTTGAAAAGGACGGATTTCAGCGACGGGGCATGTCGCGTCGCACGCCGAATGGATCGATGGCCCATCGCCGGGTGACGAGGCTCCAGGCGCCGCCGGACGCGAACACCATGGTGGCGATGGCGAGCGAGCCGAGGCCGATGAAGTACCACGAGCCGTAGCTGGCGAAGGACTCGCGCAGGAGGAAGTAGAGGATCGTTCCCAGAATCGGGCCCTCCAGCGTTCCGATACCGCCGAGCACCGCAATGAAGATGGCTGCGGCGGACCAGTTCAGCGAGAAGGTCGCATCCGGCGTCACCTGCAGCGTATTCATGTAGGCCACGGCGCCCGCGAGGCCGGTGATGGAGCCCGCGATGACCCACAGCGCCAGCTTGGCACGCTGTATCGAAACGCCGGATGCGGCCGCGGCGGCCTCCGAGTCCCTCACGCTCATCAGCGCCAGGCCCAGCTTGCCCCTGAGCATCAGGCGGGCGATGAAGAGCGCGCCGACGCCGGTGATGAGCGCGGACCAATAGACACCCGCGTTGCGCGTCCAACGATCGAAGCTCCCGAGCGCCTCGAGCGGCATGCCGCCCCCTGCTCCCAGCCATTCATTGTTGAGCGTCAGGATCCGCAGCATCTCCGCGAGCACCCATGTTCCCACCGCGAAATGCGCGCCGCTGAGCCGAAACATCGGCAGCGCGCTCAGCAATGCGAAGAGTGCGGTCGCCGCCGTCGCGAGCGGCAGCATGATCCAAGGGTTGATTCCCAACCTGTTGGACAGGGCGAAAAGGGCATAGGCCCCCACGCCGACAAACATCTGGTGCCCCACGACGACCAGCCCGCCGTAGCCTGCGAGCAGGTTCCAGGCCAGCGCCATCGCGAAGACGGTGAAGACTTCCACGAGGAGACGTTGGGTCGCGAAGCTGGTGAACCACGGTGCCAAGGCCAGGGCGCCCAGCACGGCGAGCAACACGACGCCAACTACCGCCCTGCCCGCTTTGCGCGGCCGGGTCCCATTTATCAGTGCGATCGAGTTCATCGCGAACCCTTTCCGAAAAGCCCTTGCGGACGGGCCAGCAACGCGATCAGGAAGACGAGGTGTCCGAAGAACGGGCCGAGGCCCGACGACACCTTGGCACCAAGGAGCTGCGCCACGCCGATGATCAAGCCACCGACGAACGTGCCCCAGACATTGCCGAGGCCGCCGAGCACAACGGCCTCGAACGAGTACAGCAGGCGCTCGGGCCCCGCCGTGGGTGAAAACGGCGTTCTGATGCCGTACATCACCGACGCCAGCGCGATCACGGCGAGGACGAAGCCGGTGACCAGTGAGAAGAAGTTGCGGTCGTTGACGCCGACCAGCCGCGCGGTGCCGGGGTCGTCGGCGACGGCGCGCGCCTGCCGGCCCAGATGCGAGTGGCCGATCAACCAGCTGGTGCCCGCGAAGATGGCCACACTGATCAACGTCGAGACGAGCGGCAGCAGACCTATGGACACCCCGCGCAGGTCGAATCCCTGCAGCGCGAACTCGCCGGCCTGGAGGCTGCGCGTATCGGCCGTATAGACCTCCTGCAGGAGGTTCTGCAGGACGATCGAGAGCCCGAAGGTCAGCAGCAGCGGCGAAAGCGCTCCCCTGCCCACCACGCGATTGAGCAGGACCCTCTGCAGCACATAGCCGATGACGAACATCATCGGGACCACGGCGAGCAACGAGATGAACGGACCTATGCCCAGGAGCTGCATCACCGTGCTGCACAGGTAGGCGCCCAGGACGATCAGGTCGCCATGCGCGATGTTGATCATCTTCATCACGCCGAGGCTCAGGCTGAGGCCCAGCCCGAAGAGGGCATAGAGCGCGCCGAGCATCAGCCCGCCTGCGATGGTTTCGAGTAGTGCTTGCATGTCAGATTCCAAAGTAGGCCTGGGCAACTTGCGCGTGGTCCGCGTGTTCGGAGCTGCCTTCCAGCACCACGCGGCCTTTCTGGATGCAATAGAAGCGGTCGGACTCGGAAAGCGCGCGCTTCACGTTCTGTTCCACCAGCACGACCGCCAGCCCGTCCCTGCGGGCGCGGCCCAGGAGTTCATAGACTTCGTCGACGGCGACCGGCGAGAGTCCCAGCGAGATCTCGTCGCACAGCAGATAGTCGGGATTGCAGACCAGCGCGCGGGAAAGAGCCACGAGCTGCTGCTGGCCGCCCGACAACGCCGTCGCGGGACGGTGCTGGAATGCTTCCATCGCCGGAATTTCCTTCATCAGGCGCTCCACGGTCCACGGCCCCTTGCGGCCGTTGCGCATCGCCAGCTGAAGGTTTTCGCGCACCGTCAGGCTGGGAAACAGCCGCCGGCCTTCGGGCACCAGTGCAATGCCGCGATCGAGCTGCTTGCGCTCCGGCTCCCCGCCCACGGGCCGGCCGTCGAGCAGGACCCCGTCCGGTCGGGTACGGACTGAACCGACGATCGAACGAAGCAGCGTCGATTTGCCCGCCCCGTTCGATCCGATCAGGGCGACGGTTTCGCCTGGCCTGACCTCGAACGTGAAGCCGAACAGCGCCTGGAACAGGCCGTAGTACGCATCGAGACGGTCAGTGCGCAGCATGGTCGACCTCCGCGCCGATGTCGGAGCCGAGGTAGGTGTCTCGCACGGTCTGGTCGCCCATGACCGATCCAGGATCGCCGTCGCAGATGACGGCGCCGCTGGCAAGCACCACGAGACGGTCCGCCGCCGAGACCAGCGCGTGCACAAGGTGCTCGATCCAGAGAATGGCGACGCCGCTTTGATGGATCGTGACGATCAGCTGCAGCAATTGCTGCATCTCGCCGTCGGTCAGGCCCCCGGCCACCTCGTCGAGCAACAAGAGGCGCGGCTGCGTGGCAATCGCGCGCGCAAGCTCGAGCCGCTTGCGCTGAAGCAGCGTGAGTGTGCCTGCCAGCTTGTCCGCGACCGGAGCGAGGCCGCAGCGTTCGATCGCATCGACCGCCAGGGCCTGTGCGGCACTCCCGGTCCCGCTGCTGCCGAAGCTCGCGGCGACCAGGGCGTTCTCGTAGGCGGTCATGCCTTCGAACGGCTGCGGAATCTGGAAGGTGCGTCCGATGCCGGCGCGGCAACGCTGCGCCGCATCCAGCGTGGTGACGTCCATACCATCGAGAAAGACGCTGCCGCCGTCACAGCGCGTGCTGCCGGAAATGAGCCCGAACATCGTGCTCTTGCCGGCGCCGTTGGGGCCGATCACCCCGATGAATTCGCCCTCCTCGACTGAAAGCGAGAGCTTCGGGATGATCACCATGTCTCCGTAGCGCTTGGTTGTGTCACGCAGTTCGAGCAGCATGGCAGCTCCTCAGCCCAGCTTCAGGAGTTCGAACTTGCGCTGCACGGGAATCTCCGGCGCGGTCTTGTTGTTCGTGATGAAGAGCTCCGGCTTGCCTGCAGCGTTCACCCGCCACTGGCCGCCGACGACACGCATCTTGGAGACGTTCTTGATGCCGCTCGACGTGAAGTCCAGCCTGCCGATGATGGTGTCGTGTTTCATCACGCGCACGGCGTCGGCCACCTTGACCGGGTCCTTGGGGTTGCCGCTGGCCTTGAGCGCCTGGATGCCCGCTTCGAACAGCGCATGGACGACGCCCATCGGCTGGGTCCACTCGCGCTTCGTGGCGGCGGTGTAGGCATCGGCGAACTGCCTGGCCGTCTGGCCGGTGAGGCTCGACTTGAACGGATAGGCAGGCGTCCACCAGATCTCGGTGGACATGCCGTCGGCGCGCGGCCCGAGTGCGGCGACCCCGCCCGGGAAGAGCAGAGCCTTGGCGACAGTCGCGACCTTCGGCTTGAAGTTCATCTGCGCGGACTGCTTGACGAACGAAGCCCACTCGGGCGGATTGAACAGGCCGGTGACGATCTCGACGTTGTCCTTCTTGAACGCCTGGATGTAGGAGGAAAAATCGTCGGCGCCCACCGGGAACCGGCCGATGTCCACGATCTTGTAGCCCCCCTTGGCGAAGGCGCCGGGCATGCCGAGCTTCAGGTCGCCCATGGCGTTGCCCGGCACGTCGTTGCTGAAGACCGATCCGACCGCCTTGTTCGACGGCACGCCGGACCAGATGTCGAGATACACGTCGGAGATGTCTTCAAGGCCCCAGAAGAAGTGGAAGACGCTCTTGAAGCCCTTGGCCGGATCGCCCTTGAGCGGGAACATCCACGCTTGCCACGGGCCGACCGTCGAGATGCAGGGCACGCCATTCAGTTCGCATTGCTGCGATGCGTTGGGGCCGATCGCCACCTGCGCCAGCATCAGGTCGATGTTCTCCTTGTTGATGAGCTCGGCCGCCAGGTTGGACTGCCGGTCGGGGCTGCTCTGGTCGTCGCGCGCCAGGATCTCGACCTTGTATTTCCTGCCCCCGACGACAAGGCCGTCCGCGAGCGACTTGCGCACCTGGTCGAGGATGAAGTCATCGGCCTCGGCGAAGGGAGAGAAAGGCCCCGTCTTCGGGCTGATGTAGCCGATCTTGATCGTGTCCTTGTCGGCTGCCCAGACCTTGCCGGCCTGGCCGAGGGCCGCCACCGCGCCGAGCGCTGCCGCGCCGCGAAGCAGCTGGCGGCGGTTGCCCAGGAGACCTGTGTAGCTGGCGTTCTGCATGTAAGTGGATGTCTTCAAGGTGCGCTCCGTTGCGGTTACAGCCCTCCGCGAAGGCCTGCCCGAACTTTGCTTTTTTCCGGCACGCGCGACTTTGCTGGCTCGGCCGCAAAAGTTGACTGGAACGGCCCTGCCCGAGGGCAGAAACACGCGCGTCACCGAGGCGTGACCTAGGGTTTTCTTGGCATCAACCTTGCGTGATTTCCATCAAACTCCGGACATCCGGACTCATGCACCGGGCCTGCGCTACCCGGGCACCGAGCAAGTGCAACGTCAGCCCCAAGGCGGGCCGCCATGTCGACTTCCACCGTCAACTCGACCTCGATCCTCGCTTCCACTGCCGGCCTCGATCAGCACGACAAATTCGGCTATTGGCAGGACGTCGTGTGCCGTGCGCTGGTCGATCTCGAGTGCAGGCCGGTGAGCGGCATGGCCTTCGAGGCCTCCGTCGAGGGATCGCGCCTCGAGGGGCTGAGCGTTGCCCGGATCGAAGCTTCGGCGCACCGCGTCGAGCGCCAGCCTTCGGCCATAGCGCGCGCCAGCGAAGAGTCGCTGATCTTCAATTTCGTCCTCTCGGGCGTGGCCATGGCGCAGCAGGATGGGAGAAGCGTGGTGCTGAGGGCGGGCGACGGCGCCGTCTGCGATGCACAGCGCCCCTATTCGCTCAGATTCGACGACACGTTCAAGATCATCACGATCAAGCTGGCGCGTTCGGCCATCGCGCACCGGGCCGGGAGCATCCATCGCATCACGGCCACAAGCTTTGGCGAATCGAGCCAGATGTGCCCGATCCTTTTCGGGTACCTGGTCAGTTTCAGCAAGCAGGCTTCGCTTCTGGCGCCGGCCGCGTCGGAAAAGGTGGTCCGGAACTTCACCGAGTTGCTGGCTGCCGCCCTGGACGAAGTCATCCTGGCCTCACCGCTGCCGCTTTCCGAATACCGTGCAACCGCGTTGATGCGCGTGAGGGACTTCGTGGAGCGCCATCTCGACGTGTGCGAACTCGACACGTCCATGGTGAGCACCGCCTTGAATCTGTCGCCGCGCTACATCAACAAATTGTTCGAAGCCGAGAACACATCCCTGACCCGGTACATCTGGCGACGGCGCCTGGAGCGTGCGGCGGCCGACCTTCAGGATCCGGCGCGCGCCGGCCTCGGCATTTCAGCGATCGCGATGGCGCACGGCTTCAACGACTTGAGCCACTTCAGCCGGGCATTCCGGCAACGGTTCGACCTCTCGCCCCGCGCGTACCGCGCAAGCGGCGCTGTCTCGACGGGTTCAACCCCTTCGACCGCTTCAACCGCCTGAGGCGTCACCCGCCACCCGGCGAGCCGGAAGATCGCGCACCGTTGTGGCACCGAGCAGGGTCATGTTGCGCACCAGCTCGTCGGCCAGGATTTTCAGCACGGCTGCCGCGCCCTGCTGCCCACCCACCGCCAGGCCGTAAAGGGTGGGCCGGCCCACGAACACAGCCGTGGCCCCCAAGGCCAAGGCCTTCGCGACGTCGCCACCACGGCGGATTCCGCCGTCCATGAACACGGGAATGCGTCCAGCGACTGCCCCCGCGACGCGCGGCAGCGCGGAGATCGCCGAGGGAGACGCATCGTTCTGGCGGCCGCCATGGTTCGACACGATCAGGCCGTCGATGCCGTGGTCGACCGCCATGCGTGCATCGTCTGGATGGAGCACGCCCTTGAGAAGGAGCGGTCCCTTCCACATTCCGCGAAGCCATGCCAGCGATTCCCAGACGAGCGACCGGTCCATGGCGCGGGCCAGCAAGGCCGCCTGCATGCTGGTCGAACCCGCGCCGCTCCCCGAGGGCGTCAGATTGGCAAAGTCCGGCGCGCCGCGGGGGGCCATCCGAAGCGACCACCTGGGGTGACTCACCAGGTCCCAGGCCAGGCGGGGTGTCGGCCGAAACGGCATGCGGAACCCGTTGCGCAGGTCGAGTTCTCGGTTGCCGCTGACGGGAACGTCCACGGTCAGCACCAGCGCCTGGTAGCCGTCATTCTGGGCACGCTCGACGATCTGGCTCGCCATCTCGCGGTGCATGACGTACAGCTGCATCCACTGCACGCCGCCTGGGGCGGCTGCGCGTACATCCTCCAGCCGCATGTTGGAAGCGGTCGACAGTGAAAAAGGAATGCCCGCATCGGCGGCCGCGGCCGCCAGCAGGCGGTCTCCCTCCGGCCGGACCAGGCCGTTGAGCCCGGTCGGCGCAATGCCGATGGGCAGCGCCCAATTCCGGCCGAAGACCTCGACGGAAGTGTCGACATGCGTGGTGTCGCGCAGCACGCGCGGCGTGAGCTCGATGGACGACAGATCGCCTGCATTTCGACGCATGCAATGGCCATCGTCGGCAGATCCTTCGATGTAGTCATGGACGAATCGCGGCAGCACCGAGCGGGCTCTGCGGCGATAGTCTTCAATGTTCAACAACATGGGCAGTGATCTCGTCTCCAGATCGGGCGCTCGCCATTGTCTGGCGCTCACGGGTGTGTCGACTCATTCTTTTTCCGCCTCTTGGTGAGCGGTGTGCACGAGTCAATTGGCGAGGTCGTCGAACGGCAGCCCGACGTAGTTCTCCGCCAAGGCGGTCGAAGCGGCGCGCGAGCCGGTGACGTAGTCGAGCTCGGCGATCTGGACCTTGTGCTGGAATTCATCGGCACCGGGGAAGCGGTGCAACATCGACGTCATCCACCAGGAAAAGCGCTGGGCCTTCCAGATGCGCCGCAATGCGGTGTCGCTGTAACGGACAAGCAAATCTTCGCGACCTGTCTTGTAGAACTCGCCGATGGCACGCGAGAGCACGCGCACGTCTGCGACGGCCAGGTTCAGACCCTTGGCGCCTGTCGGTGGCACCACGTGGGCGGCATCCCCCGCCAAAAAGAGCCTGCCGTACTGCATCGGCTCGGTCACGAAGCTGCGCATGCCCACGACCGTCTTGCTGAAGATCGGACCTTCCTTCGGTGCCCAGCCATCGCGCGTCGCCAGGCGGGCGCGAAACTCGCTCCAGATACGATCGTCGGACCAGTTCTCGATCTTGTCGGTGGGTTCGCACTGCAGGTACATGCGCTGCACGTCAGGCGAACGCGTGCTGACGAGCGCGAACCCCCGATCGCTCAAGGCGTAGATCAATTCATCAGACGAGGCTGGCGCCTTGCACAGGATGCCAAGCCAGCCGAACGGGTAAAGGCGCTCGAAACCCTTGAGCACGCCCTTTGGGATCGCGGGACGGCTCACGCCTTGCGTTCCATCGCAGCCGGCGATGAAGTCCGCCTCGATCGTCTGAAGTTCGCCGCCTTGCTGACGAAACTGCACGCTCGGCGTCTTTGAGTCCAGACCATGCACACTGACATCGCTGACTTCGAACCGAATGTCGCCACCGGTGGCCAGTCTGGCTTCCACGAGATCTTTGATGACCTCGTGCTGGGCGTAGACCATCACGGCCTTGCCGCCGGTCAACTCGGGGAAGTCGATGCGCCGGTCAATGCCGTCAAAGCGCAGGATCGTTCCTTCGTGACGAAAGCCTTCACGCTCCATGCGGGGGCCGATGCCCATCTGCTTCATCAGGTCCACCGTGCCTTGTTCAAGTACGCCGGCACGGATGGTGGCCTCGATGGCCTCCCGGCTGCGGGTTTCGAGCACGATGGACTCGATGCCCTGCAGGTACAGCATGTGAGAGAGCATCAGGCCGGCTGGGCCGGCACCAATGATGGCTACTTGGGTGCGCACTTTTTTTGTTTCCTTCGGTTCCGCGTGGGATGGCGTGATGAGGTCGTGCGAACGGTATTCAGTCACCGACGATCTTTCTCTCGCGAATGACCTTGCCGAATCGCTTGCCGTCCTCCAGCGCCTTGTCATGGAACTGGGCCGGGGTCATGGGCGCCACTTCACCGCCGAGCGCTGCGATCCGCTCACGCGGGCCCGGCAACGTGAGTGCCTTGTTGATCTCACGATTCAAGCGGGCGATGATCTCTGGGGACGTGCCGGCAGGTGCGTAGAGGCCGAATATCGTGTCGGCATCGAAGCCTTTGAGCCCCACCTCGTCGAGGGTCGGCACATCAGGAAACAAGGGCGATCGCTTGGGACTGCCAACAGCAAGCACTCTGACCTTGCCCGCCTTGATGTGTGGGATGGCTACGCCGGGATCGAACAGAAAGTCCAGTTGGCCCGCCAGCAGATCGGTCAGAGCAGGTGCGGCGCCGCGGTAGGGGACGTGCGTTGCAAAGACGCCCGCTTGCGACTTCATCATCTCGGCCGCCAGATGAGGTGAGCTGCCGTTGCCTGGCGAGCCGAATGACAGCTTGCCCGGGTTCGCCTTGAGATGGGCCAGGAAATCCTTGGCGTCCTTCGCAGGAAACGATGGCTGTGTCACAAGGAAGACAAGCACGCGCGCTGCCGAAGCCACCGGGACTAGGTCCTTGGCCGGATCGAACGGCATCTTGGGATAGATGTGCGGGTTGACCGAGACCATGCCGCCGGAGCTCATCAGCAGCGTGTAGCCATCGGGCGCGGCCTTCGCCACTGCCTCGCCACCAATGTTGCCGCCGGCACCGCTCTTGTTCTCGACGACCACCGGCTGGCCTAGCGCTTCCTGCAGCGGCTGCGTCAGAGACCTTGCGATCTGGTCAGCCGCACCGCCCGGCGGGAAGTTGACGATGACCTTGATGGGCTTTGCCGGCCAAGCCTGGGCAAAGGCGGCACCGGGCAAGGCGAAGGCCAGGGCCGCAGAGACGACCAAGCCCGCGCACCGGGCAGCCGACGTCATCGTGGACAACCGAAATTGATTGAAGCTCACTCTTGTCTCCTGTAAATTTTGATGTGCACTGCTCCACGCCCGGCCGAAAGGCGGCCGGGGCAGTGATAGCTGGCGACGGGAAGTTAAAAGGGGTAGTGACGCGGCGCGATCTGAACCGTCAGCCAACGCAGTTCGGTGAAGGCATCGACGCCGGCTTTGCCACCGAAACGTCCGATGCCGCTGCCCTTGACGCCTCCGCACGGCATCTGGGCTTCGTCGTGCACCGTGGGGCCGTTCACGTGGCACCTTCAGTCGAGGCGGATCTGGTTCTTTCGGATCAGCGCGCCCCATCGCTCGCGTTCCGCATGCACATAGGCAGTCATCTGTTGCGGCGTACCCGGCAGTGCTTCGAGCGACAGCGTCTCCAGCCGCGCCTTCACCGGCGTGGAGGCAAGCGCAGCCTGCAGCGTCTTGTTCAGGGCGGCGATGGTTTCGGGCGGGGTTCCCTTGGGAACGACCAGCCCCTGCCAGGCGGATGCGTCGAAACCGATCAGCCCCTGCTCGGAGAGCGTCGGAACGTCGGGGAAGTTCTTCAGGCGCTCCTTGCTGGCCACGCCGAGCGCCTTGAGCTTGCCCGACATCACGTACTGCTGGACCGTGGCGCTGTCCATGAGCGCGAACGGGATCTGGCCTCCCACAAGATCGATGACCGCTGGCGCGCCGCCGCGATAGGCCACATGCTGCAGCGCGAGACCTGTGCGTTCCTTTAACAGTTCCGCGGCTAGGTGCTGAGGACTGCCGGCTCCCGACGATGCGAAGTTCGCTCCATTGGGGTTGGCCTTGACCCATGCGATGAACTCTTTCAGGTTGTTGGCCGGGTTGCTCGGATGAACGACCAGCAAGAGCGGAAATCGTGCGAGCATGCCGACCGGCATGAAGTCCCTCTCCGCGTCGTAGGGCAGCTTGGCGAACAGTGCCGGATTGGCCGCCAGCGTGGCGAAGTCGGCGGTGAACATGATGTTCCCGTAGTCTTTTGATTTCGCCACGTAATCGGCAGCGATGTTCGTTGCAGCGCCGGGCTTGTTGTTCACGATGATCGTGCGCTTCAACGACTTGCCCATCTCCTCGGCGATCGTTCGTGCCACGGTATCGGAGCCGCCGCCCGCTGCATAGCCGACAACCCATTCGATCGGCTTTTGGTCCTGTGCGAGCGCCACGACAGGCGTGGTGCCCATGACGATCAGGGCGCAGGCGAGAACCCGGCGGTTCATCGAAGCAAACTTCATTTCTCTTGTCTCCGGTTTTAAGAATCGGGGTGCGGCAGCTTCGCTGCCGCAGGCGTCGGCTCGTCCATCTCGGCGTTTTGCCGACAGTGGCGTGGCGCCCGGCAAGAACGCCGATGCGCCTGTGCGTCTGCTAGAAGGGGTATTGGCGCGGCGTGGTCTGCACGGTCAGCCAGCGCAGTTCGGTGAAGGCTTCCACGCCGGCCCTTCCGCCGAAGCGACCGATACCGCTGCCCTTGACGCCGCCGAACGGCATCTGTGCTTCGTCGTGGACGGTGGGGCCGTTCACATGGCAGATGCCCGACTCGATGCGCCCGGCCACCTGAATGGCTCGCGCCACGTCCCGTCCGAACACCGCGGCCGCAAGGCCGTACTCGTTGTCGTTGGCGCAGGCAACGGCCGCTTCCACACCGCTGACCCGAACGATGCCCTTCACAGGGCCGAAAGCCTCCTCCCGGAAGATGCGCATTTCCGAGGTGACGTGATCGAGCAGCGTCGCGGGCATCAGGGTGTCCTTCGCCTTGCCGCCGGTGACGAGCTTGGCGCCCTTGGACAGCGCGTCGTCGATCAGTTCGTTGCAGCGCTTGACCGTGGCCATGTCGACCACCGAACCGAGCACCACGGGTCCCCGCCGCGGGTCGCCCAGCGGAAGACTTGCGGCCCGTGCGCTGAGCTTGGCGACGAACTCATCGGCGATGCTCTCGTCGACGACGATGCGTTCGGTAGACATGCAGATCTGTCCGGAATTGGCGAATGCACCGAACACCGATGCATTGACGGCTGCGTCGACATCGGCATCGTCCAGGATGACCAGGGGGGCCTTGCCGCCGAGTTCAAGCACAACGGGCTTGAGGTATTTGGCGCAGGTTGCAGCGATGAGCTTGCCGACATGCGTCGAGCCCGTGAAGTTCACGCGGCGCACGGCCGGATGCGCAATCATTGCTTCGACCACGGCGGCAGCGTCGGCCGGCGCATTGGTGACGAAGTTCACCACGCCCTTTGGCAGACCAGCCTCTTGCAGCGCCTCGATGATCAAGCCATGCGTGGCGGGACAGATCTCGCTGCCCTTGAGCACGACGGTGTTGCCACAGGCCAGGGGGGTCGCGATGGCGCGAACCGCGAGGATCACCGGTGCATTCCACGGTGCAATGCCGAGGATGACGCCTGCGGGCTGCCTCACGGCCATCGCAAGATTGCCAGGAACGTCGGAGGGAATGACTTCGCCGCTGATCTGGGTTGTGAGCGACGCAGCCTCCAGCAGCATGCCGGCGGCCAGGTGGACATTGAAGCCTGCCCAGATGGCCGATGCGCCGGTCTCGGCGGCGACGGCCGCGGCGAAGGCATCCGCCTTGGCTTCCAGCGCATGCGAGGCCTTCATGAGCAGCGCCCGGCGTTCGCCGGGGCCGGTGGTCGACCAGGTCTTGAAAGCCTCGGCCGCGGCATCCACCGCGGCAACGGCGTCTTCTGTCGTCGCCGCGGGTGCGGTCGTTGCCACGCTGCCGTCCAGAGGGTTGCGCCGCTCAAAGGTTGCGCCGTTGCGAGCGTTCGTGCGCTCGCCATTGATCAACATCGAAATCTTCATCGGCTTGTCTCCGTAGGGTGGTTTGAAAGAATGCTTCCGCCTTGGAACGGGAATGATTGGCGGCGTCAGGCGACCCGGACCTCCACGACGCCGGGCCTGTCACTGGACAGAGCCTCGTCGAGCGCCTTGCGCAGATCGGCCGGGTCGGTCACGCGCACTGCGGTGCACCCCATCCCCTTGGCCAGCGACTGGAAGTCGAGGTCGGGCAGTTCGGTGCCCTGCACGACATCGGTGGGCGAAAAGCCGAACACCGGCGCGAAATCCTGCAGTGCGGCGTACCGCCGGTTGTTCAAGATCACAAAGGTGATCGGCAGCTTGTTCTGCGCCGCGCTCCAAAGCGCCTGAATGGAGTACATGCTGGATCCGTCGCCGATCAGGCAGATGACCCGGCTGCCGGGTTTTCCCAAGGCAACGCCCACGGACGCGGGCATGCCGTAGCCAAGGCCGCCACTGTCCATCGTGTAGAAGGTTTCGCTGCGTGTGAACGGCAGCTGGGCCTGCATCACCGGCCTTGCACTCGGCGCCTCTTCGACCACGATGTGTTCCGGCTTCCTTGCTTCCGCGAGCGTCTGGAGCACGTAGGCCACCGACATCAACGGCGTCGGCTCTGCGCGCGGCGCGGCCTTTCTCGCGGGGGGGAGCGGGCGGGTCTTCTTGGGCGGCAGGGCGAGCAGATCAAGCAATCCCAACCGGACGCTGCCGACTGCCGAGATGCCGACGGGCGCCCAGGCCGCCGTATCGGGATCCTCGGTCAACTGGCAGAGGGCGGCACCGGCAGGCACATGAGGTCCCGCGCCTTCGACGTGGTATGCGAATGCCGGCGCGCCGATGGCGAGGATGAGATCGTGGCCCTCGAGCAGTTCGACGATGCGCTCGCGCATGGCCGGAAGGAAGCCGGCGAACAGGCGATGGTCTTCCGGAAAGCTGCAACGTCCGGACATCGGAGCGACCCACACCCGGGCGTTGTGGGCCTCGGCCAGCGCGACGACTTCGTTCCACGCGTCGTCTCGGTCCGCTGCGGCGCCCACCACGAACGCCGGGCGCTCGCTTGCTTCCAATGCGGCCGAGATCCGGGCAATGAGCTCGGGCTCCGGACGGGTTCGAGTGCTCACGATCCGGGTCGGAACCAACTCGGTGTATTGATCCCAGTCGTCCACAGGCACCGAAACCAGCACCGGACCGCAAGGCGGCATCATGGCCAGGTAATAGGCGCGGGCAATCGCGAGCGGCACGTCTTGCGCACGGGCCGGCTCGATGCTCCATTTGACGTACGGCTTCGGCAGCTCGGTGGCCTGGGCCGAAGACAGAAACGGGTCGAAGGGAAGGATCGAACGCGCCTGCTGCCCGGCGGTGATCACCATGGGCGTGCGGTTCTTGAAGGCGGTGAAGATGTTGCCCATGGCGTTGCCCACACCGGCAGCCGAGTGGAGATTCACGAACGAAGCGTTCCGGGTCGCTTGCGCGTAGCCGTCCGCCATACCGACCACGCAGGCCTCCTGCAGGCCGAGGACGTAGCGGAAATCACTGGGGAAGTCGCGGAACATGGGAAGCTCGGTCGACCCTGGATTCGCGAACACAGAGGTCATTCCGAAGCGACGCATCAAGTCGAACACGGCCTCGCGAACGGTGGTGGTGCCGGCGGGTTGCGCGGGCGTCGCGGCAGCGGCTTGCGGTATGGGTCCGGTCATTTCGTGCTTTCCTGCTGTGCACCGCGAACTCGCAATGCTGTCTCGATGAGGGGAGTGTGGGATCGCGCGCCCATCTTGAAAATTGCCTTTTTGAGAAAAAGTCATTACTGTTTGGCATGACTTTCGATCTGCAGCACCTCGTCGCCTTCAACGCCATCGTTTCTTCGGGGAGCCTGGGGCGAGCGGCCGACGCACTCAACATCACCCAACCCGCGCTGAGTCGCACGATCCGCAGATTGGAGGAGCAGGCCGGGGCACCGCTGTTTGAGCGCCATTCGAAGGGAATGCAGCTCACCGATGTCGGCCGCGCGCTGCAGCCGCATGCACTCCTGCTGCAGCGCGAATCGGAGCACGCAAGCGAGAACATCAAGGCCATGCTCGGGCTGGCGAAGGGCACGATCCGGGTCGGTGCGGTCGGGAGCATCGCTTGTCTCGTGCTTCCTTCGGCCATTGGCCGGACCTGCAGGAAGTGGCCGAACCTTCAGGTTCAGATCATCGAAGGCGTCTGGGACCGGCTTGCGGACGCGCTCGTCTCGCACGAGATCGACCTGGCGCTCGGGGTCGACACCGAGGACACGGACGAGATCGCCGCCGTCAAGGACTGCAGATGGGAAGACACCAGCTACGTCGTGGCTGGCCGTCACCACCCTCTGCGCAAGAAGCCGAAGCTGAAGCTGTCGGACACCCTGGCCGAGCGCTGGGCGATCCTTCCAAAGGGAACTGCACCGTTCGAGCACATGAAGAGCGTATTTGCGCGGCACAACCTTGCGCTGCCCAACGTGGTCGTCGAGACGCGCTCGGTCATGGCGCTCAAGAGCCTGATCGGCCACTCGGGCTTTCTGGGGTGGATGCCGGCGCCGATGTACGACGCGGAGCGAAAGGCCGGGCTGATCGATGCCCTCGACATCCCCGGCGCAAGCGACAAAAGAATCCTGACCGCTTTTCGCAGGCGGGCCGGCATGCTGCCGGGCCCCTCGGTCAAGCTGCTCGAGGAGCTCCGCGCGCTGACGGCAGCGTGAAGCAACGTGAAGCACGCATCGAGCGAAGATGCTCAGACGACCATGTGCTGCTCGATCCGCTCGCGGCCCAGGGCGGCGAAGCTGCCTTGCAGGACGACTTCGCCGTGGTCCAGGACCAGGACCGAGTCGGCAAAGGCTGCCACGAACTCAAGGTTCTGCTCGACGATGATGAATGAATCGCCGCCGGCCTTCCTGCGGGTGACCATCGCGGCCATCCGGTCGATGTTTTCTGGCTGGACGCCTTCGGTAGGTTCGTCGAGCATAGCGAGTTTCGCCTTCAGCCCCATGGTCCGGGCGAAGGACAACAGCTTCCGCTCGCCGCCGCTCAGCGACCCCGCCCGCTGGTTCAGCCGGCGTTGGAGCAGCGGGAAGTGCTCGAAGACCTCCGCGTAGCGTTCGGCGTTCAGTTGGTCGAGCGCATCGCCAAGCAGAACGGCACGGACTACGAAGCTGCCGAGAAATCGCTCATGGCCTCGTTGGGGGGCATACCCATCGGACGCCCTGCAAGACCGCGTGAAGTGGCTGAGCTTGTCGGGTTTCTGGTGTCGGAGCGGGCCGCGTCCATCCACGGTGTGGAGTACGTCATTGACGGCGGCACGGTGCCTGTGGCTTGAAGATCGGCTTTCGTTGACCTGGCTAGCGGCTTTAACTGACTTCAACACTTGTTGACAGTCGCAGTGCTGGCATTTGGGGCACCTACGGTGAGCGCCGGAAGCTCGAAGTGAGATGTGAGTCTTGGCACAAGCGCTTGGGTCAGCTTGAAGACAAAACAAACCGCAAGGACCTGGACGCACGCGGATCGGCGCGTTCTGTCTGAGAATCGGTCGCCATCACGCGGCGGTGAGCATGCTGGACCAGCTCGGCGATGCGGGGCAGGTGCTTGTCACATCGCGCATCCTCCAATTGATCGGGCCGTGTCCGCGCCGGAGATGGATGTGCTGGGGCTGGAGGACAGCACCGCCTTTTCTTCTGGAACGCACGGGAGCTGCGTCCTGCTTGACATAGGAGCGTCAACGCCTGTAGCGAGGCGCTGTTCGGGTCATTGATGGTGGAGCGGTTGCACGGACAACGCTTCAAGACCCAAGCGCGAGGCCAAGGACGAAACCGTTGCGTGGCTGCTCTGGTACAACCGTGCTTCGACTGCACTCGACGCTGGCCTACGTCAGTGCGATGCAGTTCGAGCAGGACTGGCTTGCCAATCAACCCAGGCAAGCCAACTCATGAGCTCATCTATGGGATACGGATTCCAGGGGCAAGGTCAAAGCGCGGTGGGGCACTGACATGGCCTCGACGGGTGCTATCTTCTCAGCCGGGTGGATCAGTCCACGGGTTTGCGCAGACGATGTTCATCGCCCTGAATGGCGTCACGTCGCGAGTGCAGACTGCGAAGCCGTTGGCTGCAGCGATGGCTCCGATCTGGCTGTCCGCATAGGTGACGGTGAAGCCGCGCGTCCTGGTGTGCTCCATGAGTTGCGCGTGTGCGACGGCCGCCATCATGTCGAAGGCCAGGATGCGGCCCTGGTACTCCTGGATGGCCAGCTGGGCCTGCTGGTCCAGCAACTGACGCCTCGCGCCCAGAGGCAGCAGGGCCACCCCGTTGAGGATCTCCATGACGGTGATCGTGCTGGTGTAGAGATCGCCCTGGCGCTGTGCGGCCAGCCAGGCGAGAACCGCCGAATCAGCCGCCCTTCCCTTCATCGTTTCTGAAATGACGTTGGTGTCGAGCAGGATCATTGCGGCGGGTCGAACTCGGAGCCGCTGAAGTCAGGGAACTCGGCCGGTGACTGGTTGCGGGCGAAGATCACGTCCATCTCTTCGCGGCTGATCGGCTCGACGCCCTGCGCAGCGAAGCGTTCGATCAATGCCTGATTACGGGCGACCATGCGATCCACCCAATTACCCTGCGCCTGCTCTTCCGCCGCGGCGATGAGTAGCGATCTGGCCAAGCCCTCGACGCTCGCACGCCCTGACCTTCTGGCGGCCAGAATCTTGAGCTTCGCGTGGGTGTCGTCCGGTACGTTTCGGATGATGAGGGTTGCCACGATAGCCTCCATGCCTTAATGCTATCAATGATAGCGCTACTGGCCTGGCTAGGCGTATCAACCACTGTTCTCTGCTCTGCTCCGCTTATATAAGCCGGCCTCGACACCTGCCTGCCGCGGCGACATCGCGCCTTCATGTTGCTTCGCGCGGGTCGCCAGGAAAGCTTGGACGGCAGACGACCGGATGCGCCGATGCCCTCCCTCGGTCATCACGACTACGCCAAGCTTGCCTGCCTTGCCGAGCATCGATACGTACGGTCGGCTCACCTTGAGCTTGGCGGCGGCCTCCACCGTTGTCAGCAGCACATCGGTGATCGCATGTTGCGCAACAACCGGGAACGCATCCGCACTGCCAATCTCTTCGTTTGCCAGCTTGGCAAATAAGCACCATGCGCAGCGCCCTGCCCTGGACAGTGCGAGCACTCAGTGACTGTTCGAGCACCTTCGCCACGAAGACGGTCATGCGCGCGCCGAGTGCGTCGACGCTGGTCGGCGCCGCCATGATGTCGAGGCCAACGGGTGCATTGGTGGACCTCGATTTTGGGCGGCTAACTTCAGCTACCTCGCGCGCTACAGCCTTTACCCACCTCGGCGGCGAGAGGGTTGAACGGGTCCGCAAGCAGGGGCACGTACTTGGCGACGGCTGGCTCCGGAGGCGCCGCTTGCCACACTGCACCTCGCGAGTGTTCTCCGCTGGCGAGCCTGCCCGAGCCCGCGCTCCCCGCGCTAGGGCGCCGTTTCCCCCGCGCTGCGTGCACCAGGCGTCATGGAGCGTCGTCGACGGCACCCAGGAAACAGCCCGTCAGATGCGAACGGTTCGAGCTGTGTACGCAACGATCCGCGTTTCTGTCTGTGCCGTTGTCCGATACAGGCCGCGCTGCTCGGTGCGCAGCAAGACACCGGAAACGATCCAGTTCTGAATCATGTGCCGCGCGACGCCGCGCGCAATCAATTCGCTGGCTGTGATGGCCTTGCTTCGCTCGCGTCGCGGAGCTGCTGCCGTCTTGCTGTCTTTCGCCAACACAGCCGACCCGAGCGGATCGACGGCTTTCGGCTCTCGCGAGCGCTTGCGAGACGGCGCCATGGCGGGCGCCGGCTGCGCTGTCGACGTCGTCGATCCATCGTCGAGATCGATGCCGAACAAGGCCGACAGATCTGTGCCGTCCAAGGCACCTCGCGTGTCGGACGGCGCCATCGCTGGCATGTCGCCAAATTGTCCAGTCAGCTCCTGCGGGTCCACCTGGCGCAGTCGGAACAGCAGCTCCGGCTCGTTGTCGAGGCGGGCACCCACGCCGTACAGCACCGCCGCGACATGCTTGCACATCGACGCAGCGTCCGGGCAACTGCAACACATGCTGATTTGCCGCGGCAGCGGGAACAGCCCCTCGCCGCGGCGCGTCACCGTTTCCATCACCGCCTTGGACAGGCGGCCCTGCAGCAATTCGACCAGGGAGGCCACCTTGCCCGAACATTCCTTGATGATCGCGCCCCACCTCGTCGCCGGCAGTGGCTGCACACCGATCTCGACCCTGTAGACATCCGAACCGGATACGCGCGCCAACACCCGGCCGCTCTCGATGCACAGATCGATGACGGAACCGTTGCGCACATAGGTCCGCCCGCGCGGCAGTCGGTTCGCAAAATCGCTGTAGGACTCCAGGTTGTCGCACCAGGCCTTGCCCCAGAAGCTCTTGGCGATCGCGCGGCCTTCAATCGTGACCGGCTGGCAGCCCTGCCCTTTCTTGTTCAGCGCCGCGACCGTTAGCTTGGCCTGGCGCTGCCTTTGCGCCACGGGAATGTAAGGCGCCCAGCCGCCGTAGTCGTTTCGTCCCATGTGTTGCCCCGACCTCTTCCAAACAAGACGCGTTCTTAGCGGGCCTTGGCCTCGTCCATGGCGCTGCCGATATCGAGCGCGACCATGCGCAGCAACTCGTCGTTGCTCAGCTCCGTCATCAGTGCCTCGCCGCCGCCATCGATGACCTGGTTCGACAAACCCAGTTTGCCTTCGACGAGGGCGTCGATCTTCTCCTCCACCGTACCACGGCAGACGAACTTGTGGACCAGCACGTTGCTCTTCTGCCCGATTCGATAGGCGCGGTCGGTCGCCTGATTTTCCACGGCCGGGTTCCACCACCGATCGAAATGCACGACGTGCGATGCTGCGGTCAGGTTCAGGCCTGTGCCTCCCGCTTTGAGCGAGAGCACGAAGAATGGCGGCCCCTGCTCGAGCTGAAAGGCCTCGACCAGCGCCGCGCGTGCCTTCACCGCGGTGCCGCCGTGAAGCACCAGTCCGGGACGCCCGAAAACGCCTTGCAGAACCTGCGCGAGCGGCCCCGTCATTTCCTGGAACTGCGTGAAGACCAGCACCTTCTCCTGGCGCGCAGCGACCGCCTCGCACAATTCCCGCAGGCGTGCGAACTTGCCGCTGTCGTGCGGTCCGTACGCGTCGTCGCCCAGCCATTGCGAAGGATGGTTGCAGATCTGCTTGAAGCGCATCAGGAAGGCCAGGACCAGGCCGCGCCGTTGGATACCCTCCAAGGTCTGGATCTGCGTGGCCAGCGCGTCGACCGCCTGCTGATACAAGCTCGCCTGCAGCCTGCTGAGTGCGCAGTACGCCTTGACCTCGGTCTTGTCGGGCAGGTCGGCGATGACCCGCTTGTCGCTCTTCAGGCGTCTCAGGATGTAGGGTCGCACCAGGCTGCGCAGCGGCGCGTAGTCGACGTGCTCCCTGCTCGCCAGGCTGCGCACGAAGCGGTTGAAGGTCGCAGCGGGGCCGAGCAGCCCCGGGCAGATGAAATCGAAGAGCGACCACAAGTCGCCGAGCCGGTTTTCCACGGGCGTGCCCGTCAGCGCGATGCGCACGCGACTCCTGAGCGCTTTGATCTTGCGCGTCTGCTGGGCCCCGGGATTCTTGATGGCCTGTGCTTCGTCCAGCACGACCACCGACCATTGCACTTCGCCCATCCAGGCAAGGCGTGTCACGGTGCCATAACTCGTCACGACGACGTCGACGCCCGCCAACCGTTTTTCGGAGAGCACCGCCAACTCCTTGGTCGCCATCGCCGACGGATGCGCGACCAGCAGCCGCAAGTGGGGTGCGAAGCGCGCTGCCTCCGCTTGCCAATTGGCGATCAGCGAAGCGGGCACGACCAACAGATGGGGCCCCGGATCGCGCTCACGCTTGAGCAGCGACAGCAGACCGAGCACCTGAACCGTCTTGCCCAGGCCCATGTCGTCGGCAAGGCAGCCACCCAGTCCCAGGCGGTTGAGCAACCACAGCCAATGCACCCCCTTGCGTTGATAGGGTCGCAGCTGTGCCTTGAGTTCGGGCTGCGGATCGGTGGCCTCACCTGACTCGCCAGGCTCGCGCAGGTGCGCGAGCGTGTTGTGCAACCAGTCGCCCGCCAGGACCGTCGACCAGTCGGCGCTGGATTGCGCCAGCTCTGCATTGGACTTGGCGTCGATGAAGGCGCCCGACAGCAGGCGCATCCCGTCGAGAAAGGAAATACCGTCGGCGGCCGAGCGCTGCACCTTCTTCCAATGGGCCAACACGGCTTCCAGCTTTTCGCGGTCGACCTCGACCCAGCGTCCCTTGAGCCGGACCAGACCGTCGCCGGCCGCTGCCAATTGCTTCCTCTCCTCCTCGGAAAGCGCTTCGCCGTCGAGCGTGAGCTCGACGTTGAAGTCGAGCATCGTGTCCAGCCCAAGGCCCGAGGCGTGCTCACCCAGGTTCACCCGGACTTGCGGGCGCGGTGGGTGCCGCGGCTTCCACCAGTCCGGGATGCGAACGATCAGGCCGCTGGCTTCGAAGAGGGGCACGTTGCGCAGGAACTGGTATGCCTCGGGCGGCGACCAGGCCAGCGGATGAAACACCTTGCCCGCATCGACCAACGCCTTCAGCCACGGGCTTTGCTCGGCCGCCTTGTGCACCGGCAAGAGCAACTTCAACAGCCCGGCGCGATCCTGGGCCTCGGAATAGCTGTGCAGCGCTCGCCCCAGCGGCACATGCTGGACGCGAGCGTCCTTCGACACATGGCTCGCGCAGGTGGCGAGAAAGGCGAACGGTGCCTGCTCGTTGCCCTTGTTCTCGGCGAGATGAAAACAGACCCGGCCAACCAGGTTCCAGCTCGGGTGCTTGCCTCGCAACCAGGCATAGACCTCGCCACCGCCGGCGGCGATTTCCTCGCGCACTGCCGTGTGCAGGTCTCCCCACCATGCAGCGAGCACCGCGCCGTCGAGGTATTCCGCACCCGTCATGGGTGGCGCTGCGGCGGCCAGTTGTTCCAGCGCTGCGCGGGGCGCGGGCAACTCAACGCTCGCCCAGTTGTCGGCCAACGTGGCAAGGCCTGTCAACCGCACCATGAACAGATGGGCGAACTCGCGGCCGAAGGCAAGCGCGGGAGTCAGGACGCCGCCCAATTCCACCGCACCGAGCTGCAGCAAGCCATGCGCGCCGCTGCGATCGAAGGCCTTGCAAATGCGCGTGGCCGCGGGCGATTCCGGGGCCTCGGTCACGCCGCGCGCAGTCTCCAGGTAGGCCTGGCCGGCAGGCGAGATGGCAAGGTCCAGAGCCAGGCCAACGAGATCGCCCTGGGGGGCAGGCATATCGCGAGCGAGATCAGCCATGGGAAAATTTTCTGGCGCAAACGTCACCGGCCTGCGCAAGGGCCGCGCCTGCGACGCGCTGGCCTGTGGGGGGTGTTGGCCAATGTCGAACACGCCGCAGTGCCGTCACTTGCCCCCGTCCTTGATCCCCCGGCGGGGTGTTGGCACCGCCGCAGCGGGCTCTGGCACGTTCCTGCGAATCAATGTGGCAGCCAAAGGGTGTGGTGGCGAGCGCTCGCCGTGAAAGCGCCGCCGCGCATCCAGGCTCTCCATGCTCTGGCGCTGACAGAACGAAAGAGCAAAAGTGACACATTGAAGGGAAACCGACATCACGCGCATCCTCAGCTCGACAAATCGTCAGCGTCGATGTCGCGCCGGCTGTGCAAGACACGCTCGACTCTCACGACAGTGCCGATGACCCGGAAGAAGAGGATGCATGGCCCGTGCGTGCACATGCGCAGTCCCGCAGCCAGATCCTCACGCGCGGTGTAGCCACGAGGCATTTGAGTGATCTTCTCGGCCTGCTCGATCAATTCATCGATGAAGCTTGGGGCTCGACGTGGTTTGTCCTGGGCGATGTAGTCGCCAATTTCCAGCAGATCCGCCTCGGCCAGCGGCGAAATCTCACAACGCACCTGGTGGCGCGCCCTTGTCAGCCCAGTAGCGATAGCGAGACTTCAATTTGGCAGCTCCCTCCGAGAGCGGTCGACCTGGACCGCTGTCGATGCCGGCCTGAATGTCGGCGCGCAGGGCATCCAACTTCGCCTGCTTGTAGGCTGCTTGCTCTTCGAGCAAGCGCAGGCCTTCGCGGATGACTTCGCTCGCGCTCTGATAACGCCCGGAGTCCAGCTGCTGACGCACAAAACTCTCGAAATGATTTCCTAAAACGTAACTCGATGGCATGGCGGACCTCTGAGCTCCAGACTATCAAATACTGATAGTCGACACAACGGTGCCTTGCCGGGCTCCAGGGGAGTTGCCGCCCTTATCCCTCCAGCGCGAGCACCCCGCGCTGCCCTAACACCTCGTCGGTGGTCCTGACACGTGCGTAGCAAAAAAGGCATAGATAGCGGTACCTTATCCATGCCTGTTTTGGGCCTTGGCACGCGCGAGTTGACCGCCTGGTACGCCCGGCTCCTGGCCTGCTCAATGAGACGTACCACTTCAGCGAACGAGGTTTCGATGGGCTCGGGAGCCAGACTGGACCATGACCTGAGCGGCGAGCGCACGTGCCTTCGCCGTCGCTTTGCCGGAGTTCACGCTGATGTTCCTTTGCGAAATTCGTCCACCAGGTCACCGGCCCCGCGTTTGACGGCGAGCACAGGCGAGCCATTGCGCGCTGCCGAAACATGCGGCCCGAAATCTCTTCTGGCCCTCCGTGGTGAACCGCTGCTGTTTGAATGTGCAAATCATCGGGTGAAAAAACCTTACTCAGTCCTGATTTGACTTCCAAAACCCCCGCATCCCGGCAAGCCTGGACTCCCTCTCGGTGGTGAGGTACATCGACGTCGTCCCCACCGAGGCATGCCCCAAGTTGTTCTGCACGACCTGGATCGGCACCGGCGCCTGGCCCTCCCGGCCCTGCAGCGCGTGTGAGCCATGCGAATGGCGCAACCAGTGCGTGCTGGCCTTTCGCAGCTGCTGCGCGTCGGCACCTTCGAGGCCGCGGGCCGCCTGCGCGAGGAACGCCTTCATCGACTGGTAGAGGCCTGAAGCAGACCACGGGGTGGGTTTTTGGAGCACCGTGTCGAAGCGCGCGAGCAGGTGAATGCCCTGGTTGCTGACGGCACCGACGTGCCGCTCGAAACCATGCCGAGCCAATTCGCTCCCGAACTCATCGACCAGTTCGGCCGGTACCGGCACCTGGCGGCTCCTGCCACCCTTCCCGATGACCGACAACAGCCAGCCAGTGGCCACGCCCCCACCCGCCGTCCTGTAGTCGACCTGTTGCAGGTCCTCGCACTTCACGCTCGTGATCTCGGACAGACGAAGCCCTGTCGCGTAGAGCCAGCGCATGCTGCGCCGAAGCCGCCGCCCTGGTTCCGTGTCGACAAGGTCCTGCAGCAAGGTGTCGATGTGGTCCCATTGCGCAAACGTCAGGCTGCGGCTCGAGCCCAACGGGCGCTGCGGATTGGACGGCAGTGCCACGGCTGCGAACGGATTGCCCACCACATAGCCCTGACTCATCAGGAAAGCAAACAAGCTCTTCAGGATGATCAGCGACTGCCGCAGCGCCACCGGCGTCAGCGGTCCTTCGAGCGGCCGCCACAGCGGCGACCAGCGCTGGTGGTGCCGGGGTCCACACCAGGTCGAGGGCGGATCGGCAAGGAAGCTGCGGTACGCGGTGGCGTCTTCTACCGACAACGAGGACAGCGCCTTCTTGCGCTCGAGGATCGACCAGAGCAGAAGACGTTCGGCTTCCTTGCGGTATGAGCGCTGAGTCGGCGACAGGTCGCCCTCGACCTTGCCTGGACGCTTGGCGGCGAGCCATGCGCCGACGGCCTGGTGATCGTTCGCGGCCATCAAGAGGCACTTGGCATGTGGAGCGCGGAAAAGCCCTGCACTGCCGTCGAGCTCGGCCGGCAGCACGAACTTCTCGTAGGGTCGCAACGCTGTCGCCGCCGGCACCACCGCGGCCAGCGCCGCCGGCGGCAGCTGGGCCCGCGGCTGCGTGGCGTGCGCACCGACGCGCAAGCCGAGCACCGATTCGTTGGCCTGCAGCCAGTCCAGGATCCGGGCGGCCTTGAGTTCACCGACCCCCGGCACCTGCACCCACCAGCGCGCGCCGATGCCGTTGATGCGTTCGACCAGATCGACGACTGTCGGCACGCCGGCGCGTTCGAGCCGGGCCGCCAACGACGGATTGAGCCAGGCCGCCACGCGGTCGCCGGGCCGCGGATCCTGCACCACCAAGCCCTCGAGCCAGCGCAGTGCCTGCAGCTGGTGCTCGATGACGCGGGCGCGACGCGACGGTCGGGCACCGCCCTGCCCTCCTCCTGCGCCACCGCCCGGGTAGGCCGCTTCATAGGCCTCGATCTGCTCGGCCTCGGAGAAGTCCTCCAGGCCCTGGGCGGCGGCGAACTCGGCCAGGCTCGGCAGCGCCGGCGCCGCCGCGAAGCGGTCGGCATCCAGCAGGATCAGCCGCGCGGTGCCGGGCTTCTGCTCGCGCCGCGCAGCCGCGGCGAACTCGTCGCGGATCCAGGCGATCGTGCGCCGCACCGTTCTCAGGTCGGTGTGCTCGCCTTCGAGCCGCAGGTACCGGTCCCAACTCGCGCGCTCGTCCAGGCCCTGCGCCAGCGCGCGCATGAAGGCGAAATGACCACGGTGCAGCTTTCGGTCCGGCCGCACCTTGCCCTTTTTCGGGGTCGCGGGCGCGCCGTGCTGGTTCGTCACCAGAACTTCCACCAGGCCTTGCGCGGCGCGACCGGGTCCAGGGGCTCGAGCTGCAGCAGCTGGCTCTCGCGCAGGCGCTTGCGCCGCTCGACCTCGAAGGCGTGGGCGACGCCGAAGGCGCGCCGGTCGCCGCGCAGCGCCTGTGCGCGCCAATTGGCGGCGAGCTGCTCGAGGCGCTCGTCATCGAGGCTGGCGATCTGGGACGGCGTCGGCAACGTGGTCATGTTCAATAAAGGGCCGATTAAAACCTGGACAATTCGGCTGGAGGCTCGGGCGCGATGCCTGCAGGACAACACTCCCCGCCCCATTCATGGCCAAGCGGATGTCCTCTTCCGGGCGTTCCGGCGTGATGATTATCTACATAATCATCAATGCAGGAAATCGGATTCAGAATCGGAAAAACTTTGACACATCACTGAAAGTCCAATGAAATCAAGGACTTATAGGCCCGCTCCCGGAATATAAGCGAACAGGATCGGGGCGAACATCGGTTGATTCTTGTGGCGTGCCGGCCACGTTGGCCCAAGGCGCGCAGTCGCGGCCAGCAGCAGCTGACTCAGGGCGGCGCTCGGAGCAGCCGCGTGGATTTCCCAATCATCCTCACATTGAGCGTCTGCGACGGCTCGCCTGGCACGGGGCCGCCAGGTGCGCCCGGACGGCGTCCGCGGATTTGTCCGATCTCTGCCGACGCCCCAAGTTAACCGCGCCCGGACAAGGCCGCGCGCGTTGGCCAGGGGGGGAAAGCTAGAAGACAGGAACGCCGCGTCACGGTACTCGGCAGGCTGACCATTTGCTTGCCTTGATCGGGTGTGACCACGTGTTCGCGTCCTCTCGAGCCGATCAGCAGCTAACCCCCAGCGAAAGTGGGTGAGCGTTCACATTCCGGTTGCCATCAGGCCCGCCGCTGATGTGGGCCGCATTTCTGGCCTTGCCATCGGCAGCCAAAGTACAAACCGGTCCTCTTGTGCTGGACGACGCGCGCGGCGATGCGCTTGGCCATCGCCGTCTTCCGTCGTGCCCCCTGCGCAAGCGCCGCCTGCGCGGGAGGCCCTCAGGTTTCCCAGCGACGCCTGCGCCAACGCATCCGGAGAATCCCGCGCCGATCACGCAGACGCAGGGGTTTGTCCTCGAGCCGGCTCGCGCCGGAAGCGGGTCGCAGTCGCCGCCTCGCTTGTTGGCGGTTATGGACGCGCTGCCGGTGGGCGCGCCCCCTCGCAGAGGCTGCGCCGGGACAGGGAAAGATGGCGCCTACCTCGCATCGCGCAGACCACCCCCAGGCGGCGCAAGTTTCCCACTGGTACTCACATTTGCCCTGCCCTGCCCCTGCGGCGAGCCCTACCCCTGTGCGCGAAGCTTTCCCAACACGTCGGCGATGGCGGCCGAGATTGCCTCGGGGGGCAGGTCCGCGATCGGGCCGGGCAGCAGGGAGATGGTCACGCCGCCATCCGTTGCCAGCTGGCACGACCCCAAGGTCTTGCCCTCACTCTGCACCGGGATCTTCTGCGCCTTCAGCACCGAATCGAGCCCCAGCAGGCGCGCCACCACCACGGCCGGGGCGAGCTTCTGGCCGCGCAGCTTTTCGGCCCGCTTGAGCACCCCGCGCTTGTCCTGCTCCAGGCCCGCGTTGAGCTGCGCCGCATGTCGATGATTGATCTCCAGCGGACTGCGGAAGCACTCGACCACGGCCGACGGGAGCTGCGCCACCATCAGCGCCTTGTTGACCCAGGTGTGGCTCACGCCCAGCTTCTCCGCGAGCTGGCGCTGGCTTGGGAACAGCTGCTCGTCGATCGCGCGCAGGTACATCTGGCCCTGCTCGTAAGCCGAGAGATCGGCACGCTCACGGTTTTCACGGTCCATCGCCGCGAACAGCTCGGCATCGCCCAGCTCATCGGTCCAGACAACCGCCAGGACAGGAATGCCCAGCTCCAGGCAGGCACGGTGACGCCGATGCCCGAAGACCAGCTCGTAGTGGTCGGCTTGGTCGGGGACGGCCCGTACCAGGATCGGCTGGACGTTGCCGCCGGCCTGGTCGATGTCGGCCTTGAGGCCCGCGAAATCCGAATTCTTGAACGAGTCCGGGTGGCGGTTGGCCCAGCGGGTGGGCTGGATCTTCGAAGGATCCAGCTTGCGTGTCGGGGTCGAGCCGTCGTACTGGCGAAGACGCTCGCGCAGCGCGGAGAGTTCGCCCTCCACCGCTTGGATCTGGCCGCGAAACGCCAGCATCTGGCCGGGTCCGGTGCGCGGCGCGGGATGCCCGACCTGGGCCGGTGGAAACCTGGTTTCCACGAGCGGCGCGGCGCCGGGGAAGCCTGGGGGCGCCGGCGCGGCCGGGGCTGCGCTTGGCGCGGCGGCCGGCAGCACCTCAGGGATCGACAAACCCGCTGTGAGGGCTTCGAGTCGCTTGCGGGTATTAGCCATGTTGAACCTCCATGGGGGTGGAAACCTGGTTTCCACCGACGTTGCGGCGGGGCGAACGGGGCCCTGTGCCGAGCCGCAAGAACCGTGTGCGCCAGGCGGCGTGGAAACCTGGTTTCCACGCCTGAGGCGTTGACGCACGGGTGACCGTGGAAACCAGGTTTCCACTGCTGCTGCGACGTATGGCGGACTCCGAGTTCTTCGGACAAGCGGCCCGTGCGCCCGCCCGCGCGGCCTCTCCCCAGGTGCCGTGACATGCAGAGCATCCCGGCAAGTCGCCGCCGAAGCGTGGCCGGCGCGCCGACAACGCCGGCGGCGTGGAAACCTGGTTGCCACCCCCTCGGCGAGCCGAAACTGTCTCCGCGTCGAGCGGCCACATCCGCCTGTGCCGAGAACCGTGGCAACCTGGTTTCCAGGTGTGCGGCGCCAACGGCCGGCCGCATGTGGAAACCAGGTTTCCACCGATCCTGCGCTGCCTGGCGCAGCAGGGGATCTTCGGACAAGCTGGTCTTGCGCCCTTCCCCGCGGCCGCCCACCGGATCCCGCGACGCGGCCGGCGCTTCGCCCGATCGCCGCCGAAGTACTGCCCCTGCGCCATCATGAACGGCGCCGTGGAAACCTGGTTTCCACCGGCTGCGATCGTGTTTTCTGAGGTTCCTGAGTAGCGGCTCATTGCACTTGGGCCTTGTCCTGCCAGGCACTTACCACCGACTGTTCAACCAGTTCCACAAATGAGTCGTAGGCGTCGACCGCCCGCTTGTAGGTCTTGGCGGCGCCCTCGTACTTCTGCACGTCATAGACGGTGGCGAACTCAGCCGCCTTGTTGCTGGTCACGCTGGTCTTCGGAATCTCCACCGGCAGGGTGTATTCGCCGTAGGTGGCCTGGATCCACTGGCGCACCGCCGGCGTGGCCGGGTCGCTCGGATCCACCCGGCTGAGCAGCACATGCAGGAAATCGAAGGCCTTGCCCGCACGGTCGCCGCTTTGCGCATCCAGGTTGCCACCCAGGTCGGCCAGCAGCGACCAGAATTGCGCCGAGGATGCAAAGTCCAAGCCCGACGGGGGCACCGGGACGATGATGCCGTTGGCGGCCCAGAGCGCGTTGATGGTGACGTACGACAGCGACGGCGGGGTGTCGATCACGATCACGTCATAAAGATCGCGCACGCTCTCCAGGCCCATGTTCAGCACGTCCCAGAACTTCGCGCCGGGCTCCTGCATCTGGCGTGCCGGCAGCGCGAACTCCGCCGAGAAAAGGAACGGGGCAGCGGCCACCAGATCCAGGCCTTCCCAGTAGGTCGAGCGGATCGCATAGCGGATGTCCGATTGACTGCCGTCACACAACGGCGCGATCGTCATGTCCTCCGTGATCTCGGCTTCGGGGAGCAGGCCGTGCAGGGTCGTCAGGGATCCCTGCGGATCCGTGTCGATGGCCAACACCCGATGGCCGCGCAGACTCAATCCCTGGGCCAGGACCATCGCGGTGGTGGTCTTGGCCACGCCGCCCTTGAAGTTACCGACCGCAATGGTGAAGGCCTTCTTGCCGGCAGGGCGCATCTTGTCGGCGCGGTAGGTTCGCGTCCACGAGCGCAGCTCATTCAACTCGAAGATGCGCTTGCCGCCGGCTGGCGTCAGGCGACCGGAAGGCAGGTCCTCCTTGGTGATCCGATAGGCAACATGCGCCTTGTCGACGGCGCACAAGGCGGCCAGTTGCGCGGTAGAGTAGGTCGGTGCAATCTTCCTGGCCTCCGGCGCCAGCAAGCGGCCCCGAATCTGCTCGACCATGGAGCTCGCGCGGGTCGCCAGGGCCGAAATGCGCGGCATGTCGATGCTCGCACGGGCGGAGGAGGGCAGGGCAGTGAGGGGAGGGGTGGAAACCTGGTTTCCAGCCTCGGTGGGAACGGGCAGCGCCATATTTAAGAGAACCTCATTCGACGGAATCCGGCGATTCTATTGGAATCCGTAGAATGAACAAGATACGCGAACAACAGCACTGGATTGGGAGTGCGAACTGTGAGAGCGTTTGGGGACCAAGGTGAGATCCCTTGGGATTTCGGCCCCTGCGCAGCGCCCCGGCAGAGCAGATACCGGCCAATCCGGTGGGGCAGGGGGCTTCAAGGCCGGAGAGGCCGGCGTTCGGCAGGGGCCGCAGGGCCGAAAACGCGCAGGTTGGGCGCCGCACCCCTTGTCCACTCACGTCAAATCCCAAGCATGCGCACGTTGCGGCACTCCGTATCCCATCCGACCTCACATTCAATCCCAAACTCTCTCACACGAATTCCCAGACGTACTCACGAAATGCTTCGCAAGTGCTTGTCGGGCTTCGAGAATCTGGAGCACCAACTCTTCAATTCCCTCAAGTGTTTGGTTTCAATGTCTCAAGACACACGCTGCGGAGATCTGTGAATTGACCAATTCACAAACCGGAGGCATGATGTGAAACCGTTGATCCCCTGAAAGAGGCCCATGGAAGAGGGCGAAGTTCCGCGACAGCCGCCCAAGCCAGCGCCACCGCCGGACGAACAGAGCGTCGCCAAGGCGAACGAGGCCATCGCGATTCGCCCCAAGCGCGGCCGCTTGACGTTGCTGTCCCGGCGCATCTACAACGCGCTGCTCTACCACTCGCAGCGCCAGGGGGTGGACGAGCCCGTCTACAAGCTCGCGCTCAGCGAGCTGATCGGCGATGCGCGCTTCAACTCCAACAACACCGAGCTGCTGAAGTCGCACCTGCGCGACATGCAGGCAACGACCATCGAATGGTCGACCAGCGGCCCCAGCCTGAAGCGCTGGGTGTCGTCGCAGCTGCTGGGCACCGTCACCATCGAGGAGCAGGGCAGGGGACGGCCCTGCACAATCTCCTGGCGCTACCCGGAAGAGATCCGCGAACGGCTGGTCAAGCCCCACCAGTACACGCGCGTGCTGCTGGAGATCAGCGCCCAGATGCGCAGCTACCCGGCGGCCGTGCTCTACGAGATCGGCGCACGCTACCTGACCTCACCCAGCCGGCTGTCGATGCGCGAGGACGTTTTGTGGTGGGCGGCTGTCCTGACCGGGCGCAGCGACATCACGGAGGTCGACTACCGCTTTCTCAAGCGCGACGTGATCAGCAAGGCGCTGGCCGAGATCGAGGCGCTGTGCGAGGACTTCAGCCTTGAGCTCATCGAGCACAAGCGCGGCCGGCGCATCGAGGAGATCCAGTTCCGGGTGGTGCCCAAGCTGCAGCAGCGCCTGGGTGCCGCCGACGACCCCAGCCGCAACGTCTTCGACCTGGAGCTGGTCGGGAAGCTGATCGCGCTCGGCCTCAAGCAGGACGAGGCCCAGGACCTGTATGCGACCACCGACGAAGGCCAGCTGCGCGGCACGCTCGAGCATGTGGAGCAGCGGCTTCGCAGCCAGACGCTGCCGATGCTGAAGTCGCCGGCAGCGTATTTCAAGGACGCCCTGAAGAAGGGCTATGCCGGCGTGAGGGGAGCGGTCGAGCCGGCCGCGCCGGCCGCCCTGCCTTCGCCGTCCCAGGCACGCCCCGCGGCCGCGCTCGGCGACGAGGATCGCACGCACCGGATCCGGGAGCTGTGGGAGAACGATCGCATGCAGAAGGCCAAATCGCTCTACCTGGAAATGCCCGAAGCCATGCAGGCCGAGATGCGCTCGCGCTTCGAGGCCGATCGGCTCGACCAGATCGCCGTGCCCATCGCCCGGGCCTGGCGGCGCGACGGGCCGGCCAGTCGGATCGCGGCCACCACCTTCCATCGATGGCTGGCCCAGGTCACCTGGCCCGAGGAACCCTCCGACCGGGTGCTGCTGGATTTTGCGCTGGCACAGGGCGTCGCCGGCATGTGACCGGATTGGCGGGGCCATCCTGGCTGGTCCGTCGCATCGGCCGACCACCGCGCAGAGGCGCCGCAGCTTTCACGAGGTCAGGCGCCTTCTCGTGGGGGGCGCCTACCCGTTGCAGCACAAGATCCACCAGAACGTCTTCATCGTGCTCGTGCTTCGCACCTGGGACTCGTTGAGCAAGGGGTGCATCCACACAGCGCCGTGCTTCGAAGTTTATCGGTGTGAGCACACGCTTGGGCTTCAACGCAAGGCGTAGCTGGAGGCGACGTCTGCCGATCTGGTCGAGAGATCGTGCTGCCAAGCGCTCGCGTGTCCCGTTTTCGGGGGGGGGGTGGGGCAGGGCGCCGGTCCGCGAAACTGTATGGGACTGAGATACGGTGGCGTCCGACAGCAAGCCAGGCAGGCGTCCGGCTCGACCCATCTCGCGTGGGCTCCGTAACATGGCGGATGCCCAAGCTCCTGATTACCTCGGCAGGCAAGACGGGCCTGGTGGACCTCGGACCGATGGAAACCACGCTGGGCCGCGGCAAGCACAACGACGTCGTGCTCAGCTCCATCTTCGCGAGCCGCACGCACGCCGTGATCGTTGTCGAACCCGCGTTCACCATCATCCAGGACCTGGGGAGCCAGAACGGGACCTTTGTGAATGGCGAACGCGTCCAGACGCAGGTGCTCGTCGACGGCGATGTCCTGAACGTTGGCGGATGCGAGCTGCGCTTCATCGCCGCAGAGCAGGAGTTCAGCGAAGTGGAGGCTCGCCGTCTTTCGTCGATTCCGAACTGGATGGAGGACGCGGACGGCAGCGATGAGCCGACGGCGCCGGACAAGCCATTCAAGACGCAGGGCAAGGGATAGCCGAGCCATCCGGTGCAGGGGTGTTGGCTTCCCAGACGCTGACAGAGGGGCGAGAGCGCGATTCCACCGGGACCCTGGCGCTGCCCATGGCAGCACGTTCCGGCCGGCCGGCTTCCCGGTGCAGCTCGTCGCGGGCGAAAGTAAGTCATTGCTTGTTGCCCCGGGTCAAGACGCGATGGCGACCAAGGAAGCTGCCAGAAAATGGGTAAAATGGGCAAAACCTGTAATTTCAAGGATTTGCGATGGCCGTCCACACTGCCTCTGTCCGACCCGCCGAGATCGAGCGCCTGACGCGCGATCTGCCGTCGTTCTCCGCCACCAAGTTGGCCTCGGGCATGCAGACGGTGAGCAGCACGGTGATGGCACGAGGCGCAGTGGTGATCACGCGCCATGAGAAGCCATCGATGGTGTTGATGTCCGTGGAACGCTACCTGGAGCTGGAGCAGGCGTCGGAGCCGAACCTGGAAGCGCTCACGCACCACTTCGACGACATGTTCGCGCGCATGCAGGGCGAGGCGGCCGCACAGGCCATGGCCGACGCGTTCGCCATGGATCCCGCCGAACTCGGTGTGGCGGCTGTTGCCCAGGCGGCGACACGCCGCTGATGCCGGCACGGATCTTCGTGCTGGCCGGCGTCAACGGCGCCGGCAAGAGCAGCGTGGGCGGCGCCGCACTGCTGCAGAAGAAAGTGGACTACTTCGACCCCGACCTGGCCGCCCACGCGCTGCTGGATGCCAACCCGGGACTGTCGGCCGAGGCGGCCAATGCCCAGGCCTGGGAGTTCGGCCGCAAGGGGCTCGAGCGGGCCTTGGCGGAGGGACTGAACTTCGCCTTCGAGACGACACTGGGCGCCAGGACGATTCCGCAGATGCTGCTCGACGGCGCGCGCCAGGGGGCGCAGGTCCATCTCTGGTACGCCGGGCTGTCGTCGCCGGAGCTGCACCTCCAGCGCGTGCGGGCGCGGGTGGCGGCTGGCGGCCATGACGTTCCCGAAGCGAAGATCCGTGAGCGCTACGAGACCAGCCGCGCCAACCTGATCCGGCTGTTACCGCATCTGGTGAGCCTGCGCGTCTACGACAACAGCGCCGAAGGCGATCCGAAGGCCGGGCAGCGGCCCCAGCCGCTGCTGCTGCTGCACATGGACGGCGGGCGCATCGTCTCTCACATCGCGCTCGACCAAGTGCCGCAGTGGGCCAAGCCGGTCATGGCCGTGGCGCTGGGGCGATCCGGCGAGGCCTGAGCCTGGACGCGTTGCTCACGCCTTCCCGGGCGCGAAATCGAAGCGATGTCTTGTTAAACATCGATTCTGCGGAAAGGGGAGCGGCCAACAACCTCGTCGGCCAGACCTCGGCGAAGGCGCCATGTTCTTCAGGTTCGTCCCCATGCTGCTTTGCAGACCCTTCCTGTGTGGGACTAGACAGGCGCTGGGATGCCCCACTTTGAAGGGCAGCACCCGGCAAGCTCCGTCATCAGCCTCTGTGGCGCGCTTGTCGCGTACCGCCGTGTTGCGCAGGCGCGCCTCGCGCATCGGCCCGCACTGAGCGCGCCGGGCCGCTTGCACGCCGTCACGCCAGCCTGGTGAACCCGTCGGCGCTCCAGCGCTCGCGGCCGACGCCGTGATGGACGAAGAAGAGTCCCTCGGGGTCGTACTGATCCTTGACCGCCCGCAATCGCGGATCGTTCGGTCCCCAGAAAGACTTCCGCCAGGCGGTCTCGAAGAAGTTACTTTCCGCCACGTAGGCGCCGGCATCCGGAACGAGCTTGCGCAACTCATCCATGGCGCGCCCGATGGCTTGCGCGCGTTGGCGAGCCAGGCCGGCATCGGGCTCGTGAACCTGCGACGCCCGGGAAGGCAGGCCCTTGCGCTGCCGCGCAGATCACCAGCGCGAAGGCATCGAGCACCGCGGGGTTCATCGCCGTGTCCTGAGCGGCAGCGACCGCTTCGTCAGGAGCGCCCGCGAGGCCCTTGTTGACGTGCAGGGATACGTTCCAATTCCGGCTCGCGGCCGACAACGCGTCACATGGAGATTGCCGCCGGTCTTGGCCCAGCAGGGCCGTGGGAAGCCAGGCGGACTGATAGCCGTGCAAGACCTGGCCCGCCTGCCCCTGATCGTCCGGCCAGAACACATTGCCTTGCGGTGCATCGGGGCGGTCGTCCGTGCTGATGAAACCGAGCAGCCTCTTCAACAGCGGTGCCCAGAAGCTGCGAGCGCAGCTCGACACGATCTTCAGTGGTGAGACTCGACCTCGAAATCCGCCGGCGCGCCGGCGACCGAATCCAGGAACGGTTGCCAGATCGACATCGCCTCGGCTCGGCTGAGTCCCTGGACACCATCGCAATCCTGAGCACGTTGTCGGGGCGCAGGCGGATCTGTTCGCCCCAATGCGGATTCAGCAGGCTCCGGCTGTAGAAGTCGGCGATCATGCCGACCAGTCGGCGGAACGCCGTCGCTGAAGTGGCCTTGATCGTGATGTTCACCGCGCCGAACGACCCCGGCAGTTCATGAACCCGCAACGTGAGCCGGGTGACAACGCCCAGGCTGCCGCCTCCGCCACCCTTGAGGCCCCAGAACAGTTCCGGATTCGTGCAGGCGTTGGCGATCCGAACGGCCCCGCGAAACTCGCTTCAAGGCAGCCTCGATTCTGCTGGGTTATGCCTGCGTCTCGAAGGAGCGGAACTGGCGAGGATTCGGGTTCGACTTCGCGGAGTACGGTCATCAACCGGGTGCTGCTGGCAGAGCGGATCGGTGCCCAGGACCTCGCCCTCTCGCTCGAGCAGGATGCTCTGCTCGATCCGGAAGGCGTATGCAGCCTGACACTTGAGGCGCCGCGTGAAGTCGACGGCTGAGGAATCGATTCTCCATACTTGGAAGGCTCTGCATCCTTAGGACCGGTGCCCGACCGACACGAGAGCGCCATGCCAACGTGCGCCGCGAGGGCAGGTGTCGGACCACCCTTGACCAACGCGGACCTTGGCCATCTGACGTAGCAGTCACTCGCCGTCGGCCCACGCGGACAGAGCGGCACCGGTACTGCAGCAACGCGCAGCCGAGGTACAGCGGCCTGAGCGCCACACGGTCAGTTAGCGGGCCCACCACCTCCTCGACATGGACCGCACATCGGTCGCGAATTCGAGGGGTCTCGCCGATCTGAGACGCGTCGCGGTGTGCTCCTGGCGGACGCGGCGTCATGGTGGAGTCACGGCCGGATCCTATGGTTGGCGCTTTCCACCTGCCATGGGACTAGCACATGAAGCTCCTGTCGCTGCTCGCCGCGACCACTCTCGCCTTCGTCTCGATCTCCGCCTGCGCCCAGCCAGGTGAGCGGCACGGCGCCCGCCCGCCGGCGCCGCCGCTGGTCATCGGCCACCGCGGCGCCAGCGGCTACCTGCCCGAGCACACGCTGGCTGCCTACTGGATGGCCATCGAGCAAGGCGCCGACTACGTCGAGCCCGACCTCGTGATCACCAAGGACGGCGTGCTCGTGGCCAGGCACGAGAACGCGATCGCGATCCTCAATGCCGACGGCTCGGTGCGCGAAGCCACCACCGACGTAGTCGATCGTCCCGAGTTCGCATCGCGCAAGACCGCGAAGATGATCGACGGCGTGACGGTGACCGGCTGGTTCACCGAGGACTTCACGCTCGCCGAGTTGAAGACGCTGCGTGCCCGCGAGCGACTGCCCGCGCTGCGCACCGCGAACACGCGCTTCGACGGCATGTTCGAGGTGCCGACGCTCGACGAGGTGCTGCAGCTCGTCGCGCAGGCCAACGAGCGCCGCCGCGCCGAGGCGCACGCCGGGCGCGGTCGTCCGGCGGCGTGGCGACCGATCGGTGTGTACCCGGAAACCAAGCACCCGAGCTACTTCCAAGGCATCGGCCTGCCGCTCGAGGAGCCGCTGGTGCGCACGCTGACGCGCCACGGCTACGTGGGGCCGCAGGCGCCGGTGTTCATCCAGTCGTTCGAGACCGCCAACCTGCGCAAGCTCAACCGCATGACGCAGGTGCCGCTGGTCCAGCTCATCAGCGCGAGCGGCAAGCCGTGGGATTTCGTCGCGAGCGGCGATCCGCGCACCTACGCCGATCTGGCCAAGCCCGCCGGGCTGGCCGAGATCCGCAGCTATGCGAACGGGGTGGGCGCCAACACCAGCGTGATGATTCCGCTCACCACAGCCGGCACGCTCGGCACACCGACGAGCTTCGTCAGCGACGCCCACGCAGCCGGTCTGATCGTGCACGGCTGGACCTTCCGCGCCGAGAACACCTTCCTGCCGAACGAGTTCGACGCTGGTGCCGACCCGGCGGCCTTCGGCAAGCTCGACGGCCAGATCAAGGCCTTCCTCAAGCTCGGTATGGACGGATTCTTCACCGACCATCCGCACCTCGGCAAGCTCGCGCGCGACTCCTTCGTCGCACCTTGACGGTCGGGCCCGGCGCAGGGGCGGCGTGTCTTCTTGCGCACGACGACGCGCCTGGCCTCCAGATCGACCTGCACCGCCTTGGCCCACCAGCCCGCTGAGACCCCTTGCGGGTACAGCTCGTCGGGCGGGTGGGACAGCAAGCAATCGCGCGCAACTCGTCCAGCGCGATGGCCCGCGAAGAGGCAGACAGCAGTCCATCCGGCGGTTGCGCCAGGTGCGGCGCTTTTGGAACCGCTTTTGGAACGTAACCAGCCTCGACCGCCACCAGCGAAAGATTCTCAGCGAAGTAGTCGTTCGAGGAGATGCTTGCTAAAGCCGCTCCGCTCAAGCGCAGGCCCGGTCATTCGTCTGGACCACGTCTCAACGCATTGACCCCTTTGCAGCATTGAATTCCAAGATCGCGCTATCGGATGCGGTAGCGCGATTTTTTTTGGTCGAGCCTTGGGTGAATAGCACCATTGTTTGTCTTGCGGCCCGCATGCCCGCCTTGTACGATCCAGCCGATGGAATGTGAATATTTCACATTTTCCGTGCTCCAACTCCCCCAACTCGAGGCAATAGAGGCGAAATGCTGAACGTCGACAAGATCCTGGCACGGTCATTTCGAATCCTGACGCTGAGCGGCGCGCTCGCGCTCTCGGCCTGCGGAGGCGGAGGTGGGGGAGGTGGTGGCGGTGGTGGCGGTTTCTGGGCCGGCACCGGGACCACTGCAACCAGCTCTACAGGCACGCTGCGAGTTGCGATGACCGATGCACCCGCCTGCGGCTTCGACAATGTTTTTGTGACGGTCGAAAAAGTGCGGGTCCACAGTGATGCCAGCGCAGACACCGGTGGAGCCGGGTGGGTGGACATCACCGTCAGCCCGGCGCGGCGCATCGATCTCCTGTCCTTGACCAATGGCGTGCTGACGACGCTCGGCCAGACCCCGCTCTCGGCTGGCACCTACCAGCAGGTCCGCCTGGTGCTCTCGGCCAACGGCGCCGGTAATGCCACGGCCAACGCGGTGGTGCCCACCGGTGGCGCCGAGCAGCCGCTCGACACCCCGAGCGCGGTGCAGGCCGGCATCAAGATCATCCGCCCCTTCACCGTGGCGGCGGATACGCTCACCGAACTGGTCCTGGATTTCGATGCCTGCAAATCGATCGTGACGCGCGGCAACGGCAGCTACGGCCTCAAGCCGGTCGTGACTGCGCTACCGAGCACCGTGAGCGGCTCGGTCATCGGTGTGCTGGCCAGCGCGCCGGGCGCCGCGGTGTACGCGCAGCGCAATGGCCAAGTGGTCAAGGCCACGGTGGCGGACGGCAATGGTAACTTCACTTTGTCGCCGATCGAGCAGAGCAGCAGCGTGGGCACGGTGGACGTGGTGATCGTGCCGACCTCGGCCAACGGGCGCGCCACCGGCATCATCCGCGACGTGCCGGTCACCGCCGGCGCGAGCACGACCCTGGCGAGCACGAACAATCCCATCTCACTGCCGAGTTCGCCCATCCGCAAGGTGACGGGCACCGTCAGCCCAGCCAGCGCGCAGGCGACGGTCCGGGCCCTGCAGTCGAGCGGCGCGCGCACCTACGAAATCGCCGCCACCGCGGCCACCGCCGACACTGGTGCCTACAGCCTCTTCGCGACACAGCCGGCGCTGCCGGCGGCGGCGCCGGTGGTAGGGACCTACCAGACGTCCCTTCCCATTCCCTTGACGGCAGATGCCGCCGCGGCGGGCAAGTACAGCTTGCAGGCCACAAGCACCACGGATGCCGTCACCACGCGGCAGGCAGATGTCTCCGCTGGCGACCTCACCGGCCAGGACCTCCAGTTCTGAACGCCTGCGGATGGCTCAACGCCTGGGCGGCCGCTCGTGCCCGCTTGAACTCGCTCGTCGAAGCTGGGCAGTTCCTATTCGACACCATCGGATAGCAGCGGCGCATTGCTGCGCCGCCGCCGCCTAAGAACCGGACGTGCGAGTCACCCCGCATCCGGCTCAAGCCATTCTTCAGCACCAGGCTTTGGCACCGAACAGGTTGACGGAACGTTTCGCGGCTCGACGACGAGCCAGGTACGCAGTCCATTCCGGGTCGAACAGATGGGCGGCCCCAGGAACCTTGACGTGGCGCGTGACCGCTATCGTCGATGCTCGGAAAAGCTGAAGGCTGACAGTTGTGCCGTCGGCCGAACCCTCGTGCGGCTGAACACCGGCCTGTGGAGGCTGGCGCTGCAGCGCATCGGCCGCTGACGCGGCTGGGCCGGAGCCGGGGCTCCGGCCCTGTGACGCGGGGCGCCTGGCGTCGCGTCGAGCCGGCGTCCACTCCCGGCTCGCTATGCCCCTGTGCGCCTTCGTGCGGATCCTGGCCTGCGCCTCGTGGAAACGAGAGAGCACGTGCGGCCTGCAAGGAGGGCTTCGAGATCGCGAGCGCCTGGAGAAGGGGGGCAGTACCACGCGAGATTGCGCCGCGGCCGGCAGCGACGGCCTCCCCCCCAGGCACATCGTCGCGCTCAAATGCGCCACTCGCCCCCGTTGGCGGGGTCTTCCTGTCGGCTCAGGCCTACAAAAAAACAAATTCAAGCAGGCTGCTCGTTCAGTGAGCATCGCAATGAAAGGCCAAGCCGGTCGCGGCTCCGGCGAGATGCTCACCCGGTTATCCACAGAGTCATACACCGGCCACGGGGAAAACAAGGCCTTGACTTTCGTATTTTGGTGCACTGCACAACGCCTGTTCTTCGTAGGACTGGCACGTTCTAAGTGCGTGACGGCAACGCGTCGCAGCACGCCATGTTGGTGCGACCCCTTCCACGTTGTCCACAAAATGATGCGAGCGACAACTCACTTGCCGCCGGCCGTCCGGACGAGGAAAGCGCGAGGTCGATGATGGCTTTCGCTGAACCAGACCGTTACCGCATTCCCCTCAAGCCTGGGCGCATCGGTGTTTGTTCCTAATGGATTGCCTGGACGAAGCGCGCTACGTTGTCGTCATGAGAAAGTGAAGGCTGTCACCCAGGGAAAGGAGGCGAGCAATGCCGATGGAACTGCTGAGCCGGCTCTGCAAAGCCAGGATGCCGTGCCACGTCTCGGACGAAGACGAGATCGAGAAGCTGTCCGTCTTGAGCGCTGCGCAACTCGTCGAGGCAGACATCCCGCCCATGCTGGAGGACGCCGGGCTTCGATGGTTTTCCGGGGCTGCCGTGGTTCATCACGTGTCCGAAGAGGGCTTTGCAGCGGTCAGCGGCCGCGGGACAGGGCGACACGCCCTCGCTCGCGGCGACGTCGAGCGGCGGCCCTGCCCTTGAACTGGCCGTCGGCGCCTCATCTTCAACAAGGAATCCATCGTGCCAGCGACGCCTGAAGAGATGGAGCGACTCGTCGCAGCCTTCGAGAAGGCGCATGCGCCGGTCGCGCGGGCGATGGCGGATCTGCTGATACGCGGCAACGTCCTCCTGGAGGAGCACCGAATGCTCGAGGGCCCCATCGGCGACGCCTTCGAGGCCTTCGTCTTCGACGTGCTCGACAAGCACGGGATCCAGAAGGAGGCATTCGCAAATGCACTTGTTGACCTGGACCGTCTGCGCGACACGATCGATCAACTGGACCAGCTGCCGCCATGAACCTCACGCACTCCAGTCGCAACAGAACCGATGATCGATCTACCGAATCGCGGTGGACTTGAGGTTCTGCGGAACCTTCGACGGCGAAGCGGGTGATGCTGAAAGAGCAGTATGCAAGTCGCTGCCCGGCCCTCTGAAGAACCCATACGCCTGAGGCGGCCCCATCACGCTATTGCCCGAGGGCTACGACAGTTTGGCTTGAGGTTGCCGTCGCCAAATTCGACGCCAGCGAAACCAGATCGGCGCGTCACGCCAGCCAGTCTGACTCGCACTGCCTGAGCAAGCTCAACCCCCGTGGCAATCGGCGCGAGGTACGGAGGTAGTTCTTCGTCGAGCCACGGCGCTGTTTCCCGATACTCCTCAGGGTTGAGCAGTACGAAGCGGATCGCGCGCTCAGCGTCATCCATCTGCGCGAGCAGTACCAGTTGCGCGATCGGCCGCCCCGACTTCAGTACATGCCACCGCCGGACGCCTCGATAAGTTCGTGGCCAGAGAACCTGCAGGCGGGCCTTCACTGTCGCTGCGAACACGAGCACCCGGCTTCGGGGGTGTACGCGGCAGTCCATTCCGAGCCGCTGCAGCAGGCCCGCGATATCGGAGGTCATCCGGTCACCGACCTTTCTGCCGACCAGCTTTCTTCGCTCGTGGAGGGCTCGGACTGCCCTTGGGTCACGGCCAGCCAACTCCAGCGCTCGTGACACTGATCCGAAGGCGTTGGTATAGGCCTTCTTCGAATGCAGACCCAACGCTTCTAGATCGTGGGCGTTCAACTTGGGGTGTTCGGCCAGCCTCTCACGAAGCACCTGGATCAGCTGCTCCTTGTCCCGACGGAGCCTGCGACGGTCCCACAGCTTGGCCTGCACCTGCTTCCACAGATCAGCCGATATCACTGGCTCGATCACGTTGTCGGCGCGCGTGGCGGGACGCTTCTTGAATGGTCAGGGCAGGCCGCGCGCTCGACGTAGAGCCGGTGCGCTTGACCGGTGGTGGCATGTTGGCCCATCACCCATTCACACCCCCACCACGCTCGAGTTGGCAGGCGCGCGCACGGCCGTTTCCCATCTGCCGGCGCAGCTACTGGGCATCGCCAGCCCGGGAGTGACAATCTACTTCTGCGTTCCCGATGGCGCAGGCTTCACGGGGTTTTCCGGGGTCGCCGGGGTCCTGGAGGGCTCGCCAGTGGCAGGCGCAGCGCCAGTCGCCGTTACCGCGGGGGACTGGGTCTGCACGGCCGCTGCAGCGGCTCCGTACCAGGTCTTGACCCCGCGGTGCCCTGCGCATGCTTCAGACCTCTTGGTGGCGCTCGAATACGTTCCGTCCTTGCATTGCGCCGTGCTGCCAGCGGGCGCCTTCGCCGGCGCCTGCGCTTGCGCGGCCAGGCAAAGAAGGGATGAGCAGATGAGAAGAACCGGCCGATAACGCATGACTGAACTCCTTGGCGCATCCAGTGGGAGGATCCTTCTTGCTCCGCCGGCAACACCGGGGGCGCCAGTCTTGGTTGCGCGTTTGCGTAGGACACTGGGCCCGCTATGCCTGGTCAACACGACCGAGCCAGCTACCGGCCTCGGCCGAGCGACGGCCGGTTGCTGGTTCTGCTCGAAGCCGTTCGGACCGTGACCGAAGCAGCGGCGTCCGATCGGCGGTGCATGGGCGGTGCGCTGAGCAAGCTGGTGGCGCTGGCTCACCTGCGGCGCGACGCCGACACCGCCTTCGCGCTGCTGGAGGAACACATCCTCAGCCGCAGCGCAACGTGCAGGCGGCCCTGACGGGGCCGAGATCTAGGAGTCCGAGCCGCAATCAATCGCGGCCCCCGGGTCAGCCTTGCCAGGCCGCACCCTGCAGCGCGAGCAGTCCGGAGCGGCCGGGGACGCTGCCGAGCGTGATGCGATGCGGCGGAAGCGCCGCGCCGATGCGCTCGGCGTGCAGCGTGTGCAGCGCGACGAGCTCGTGCCCCTGGGCCCGCCAGCCGGCGATCAGACGCTCGAAAACCTTGCGCAGCTTCAGGCCCTCGAGTTCGGCGTGCAGCGTGTAGACCTGGTCCTGCGTCGTCTGCCCGGTCAGCGCCAGCAGGTGCTGGTGCACGTTGTCCGCCGTGATGCCGTCGAGGCCGATCAGCTCGTCCAGCGTCGGCAGCGTGGTCGGGTACTGCGGCGGCCCGAGGGCCGTGCCATCGTCCGCCACCGGGACGAAGGCGTGGCTGCCGCGTGTGTCGGAGGCGAACTCGATGCCCAGCGCCGTTTCGGCCTGCGCCGCCGCCGGGTTGAACTGCCAGCCTGCGGCGCCGTGCAGCCGCGCCGGGGCGCCGAACACCTCGGCATGGCGCTGCAGCGCGCGGCGCATCTCGCGCTCGGCCCAGGCGGCGTCCCGGTTCAGCAGGCGGTCCTGCCAGCGCACGTGGTCCCAGCAATGCACGCCCACCTCGAAGCCGGCGTCGCGAACGCTGCGCAGCGTGGCGGCCTCGCGCCGGCCGATGTCCGGTCCGGGCAGCAGCACGCCGTGCAGCAGGGTGCGCAGGCCGTAGTGCTCGAGCACCGAGGTGCGCGAGACCTTGCCGAGGAAGCCCGGGCGCAGCACGCGCAGGATGGCGCGGCCGGTGTGGTCTGGTCCGAGGCTGAAGAGGAAGCTCGCGCCGCAGCGGCTCGACGCCAGCAGGCGGACCAGGGCGGGAACGCCTTCGCGGGTGCCGCGCCAGGTGTCGACGTCGACCTTCAGTGCGATCCGCGCCATCGTCGCCGCACCTTCTTTTTCAGGCTTCCAGGTCGACGGCCGCCGCGGCCTGGTCGCGGTAGTAGGCGAACATCTCGCGCAGTGCCGCCGGCATCCCGACGGTGGGTCGCCAGCCCAGCTCGGCCGTGGTGCGGCGGATGTCGGGCACGCGATACAGCACGTCCTGGTAGCCGCTGCCGTAGTAGTCCGCGGACGTCACGTCGATCAGCTCCACGGCGGCCGCGGCATCGCGGTACTCGGGCAGGGTGCATGCCAGGTCCAGCATCATCCGGGCGAGCGAGCGGATCGAAACGTTATTGTCGGGATTGCCGATGTTGTAGATCTTGCCGTCGGCGATGCCGCCCTCGTTCGCGATGATCTTCACCAGCGCCGAGATGCCGTCGTCGACATAGGTGAAGGTGCGCTGCTGGCGGCCGCCGTCGACCAGCCGGATCGGCTCGCCGCGCACGATGTGGCCGAGGAACTGGGTGAGCACGCGGCTCGAGCCTTCCTTGGGCGCATGCAGGCTGTCCAGGCCGGGGCCGACCCAGTTGAAGGGCCTGAAAAGCGTGTAGCGCAGACCCTCCTGCTGGCCGTAGGCGTGGATCACCCGGTCCATCAGCTGCTTGGCGCAGGCGTAGATCCAGCGCGGCTTGTTGATCGGGCCGTAGACCAGGTGGGAGGCCTCGGGGTCGAAGCTCTCGTCGGTGCACATGCCGTAGACCTCGCTGGTCGAGGGAAAGACCACGCGCTTGCCGTAGCGCAGGCATTGCCGAACGATCGGCAGGTTGGCCTCGAAGTCGAGCTCGAACACGCGCAGCGGCTCGCGCACGTAGGTCGCCGGCGTCGCGATCGCGACCAGCGGCAGCACCACGTCGCACTTCTTCACGTGGTATTCGATCCACTCCTTGTTGATGGTGATGTCGCCCTCGAAGAAGTGGAAGCGCGGGTGGTCGAGCCAGGGCGCGACGCGGTCGGACTGCATGTCCATGCCGTGCACCTGCCAGTCGGTGCGCTCCATGATGTGGCGCGTCAGGTGGTGGCCGATGAAGCCGTTGACGCCGAGGATGAGGACTTTGAGCATGGGGTTTGCGTCGGAGGAGAACAAGAAGGTGTCAGGCGTCGGCCGCAAGCCAGCGGCCGGAAGAAATGCTGTCGAAGTTGCCGGCGTGGAGCGGCCCGGCGACGCCGTCGCGCCGCGCCGCGAGCACGCGCAGCGCGCTGCCGTCGGCCGCGATCAGCCACAGCGAGGCGCCGTCGCTCAGGAGCCGCAGCCCGCGGCCCGGCGCATCGGCCGGCGCCGGCGCCGGCAGGGTGCGCTGGATGAAGACGCGCTGCCCATGCAGCTCGAGGAAGGCCGGCGGGTAGGGCGGCGCGAGCGCGCGCACCAGGTCGTGGATCTGCCGGGCTCCGGCGTCGCCGGGAATGCGCCCGTCTTGCGGCCTGCGCCCGCCGAAGTAGCGGCCCCGCGACAGGTCCTGGGGGCGTTCCACCACGGTGCCGTCGAGCAGCGCGGGCAGGCTGCGTGCCAGCACGATCTCGGCCGCGACCGTCACCTTGCCGAACACCTCTTGCGCCGTGTCGTCGCGCAGGATGGGCACGGCGCACTGATCGACGATCGCGCCGCTGTCGGGTTTCTCGTTCATCCGGTGCAGGGTTGCGCCGGTCTCGCGCTCGCCATGGATCACGGCCCAGTTCACGGGGGCGCGGCCCCGGTAGCGCGGCAGCAGCGAGCCGTGCATGTTGAAGGCGCCGCGCCGCGGCAGCGCCAGCCAGTCCCGCTTCAGCATCTGGCGGTAGTAGAAGCAGAACAGGAAGTCGGGCTCGGCCGCGCGCGCGGCAGCCAGCAGCGCCGGGTCGTGCGGATCCGCGGGCGCGACGCAGCGCAGCCCGTGCTCCGCGGCCACTGCCGCCACGCTGCGGAACCAGATCGTCTCGCCCGGCGCATCCGCATGGGTGAGGACCAGCGGGACCTCGACGCCGGCATCGAGCAGCACGCGCAGGCAGCGCACGCCGACGTCGTGGTAGGCGAAGACGATCGCGCGCGCGGGACGACCGCGGTCCTCGCTCACCGCTCGCGCTCCAGGATCGCACTGACCTGGTAGCGCGGCCGCGCCCGCACTTCCTGGTAGATGCGGCCGATGTACTCGCCGAGCAGGCCGATGCCGAAGAGCGCGAGCCCGACCAGCAGGAACAGCAGCGCGAACAGGGTGAACAGGCCGCCCTCCTCGGGGCCGAGCAGCAGGCGGCGTGCGGCCAGCAGGACGAACAGCGCGCCCGAGAGCAGCGAGACGACGATGCCCAGCATCGAGAAGGCCTGCAGCGGCACCACCGAGAAGCCGGTGACCAGGTCGAAGTTCAGGCGGATCAGGCTGTAGAGCGAGTACTTGGATTCGCCCGCATGCCGGGCTTCGTGGCCGACCACCACCTCGGTCGGGTTCTTCGCGAACTGGTAGGCCAGCGCCGGGATGAAGGTGTTCATCTCGTTGCACTGGTTGATCAGCCGGACGATGTCGCGGTCGTAGGCGCGCAGCATGCAGCCGTGGTCGGTCATGACGATGCCGGTCAGGCGCTGGCGCAGGCCGTTCATCGCGCGCGAGGCCCAGCGGCGCCAGGCGGCGTCCTGCCGGTCGCGGCGGATCGAGCCCACGTAGTCGTGCCCGCGGTCCATCGCCTCGACCAGCAGGCGGATGTCCTCGGGCGGGTTCTGCAGGTCGGCGTCGAGCGTGACCACGCGCGCGCCGCGGCAGTGCTCGAAGCCCGCGAGGATCGCGCGGTGCTGGCCGAAGTTGCCGTTCAGCAGGATCACGCGGGTGACGTCGGGCCGGCGCTCGAACTGCCCGGCCAGCAGCGCGGCCGAGCGGTCGCGGCTGCCGTCGTCGATGAACACGATCTCGTAGTCGAGGGCCAGCGCGTCGAGCGCCGGGTAGAGCCGTTCGAAGAGGGCAGACAGCCCGGCCTCCTCGTCGTAGACCGGGATCACGACGCTCAGGGACGGGCCGTCGGACCGCTCGAGCGGCGCCGCGCTCGCGAGGGAGGGGGCATCGTTCATCTTCATCGGAAGCTCCTTCAGTCCAGTGCGGCGACCGTCGCCGCCACGGCCGTGCACACGCGGTCCACGTCGGCGTCGGCCATGGCCGGGTACAGGGGCAGCGTCACGGTGCGTGCGCCGATGTCCTCGGCCACCGGGAAGTCGCCCGGGGCGTGGCCGCGCCGGCGGAACAGGGAAAACAGGTGCATGGCCGGGTAGTGCACGCCGACGCCGATGCCGCGCTCGCGCATCGCCGAGATGAAGTCGCCGCGGCGCGGCGCCAGCCGGCGCGGCAGCAGCGGCTGGAACATGTGCCAGTTGCCATGCTGGGCGGCGTCGACGGGGGGCAGCTCGAAGCCGAGCGAGCCGTCCCAGCGCGCGAGGTAGCGCTCGGCCAGGGCGCGTCGCCGCGCGGTGAACTCGTCGATCCGGCGCAGCTGCCCGAGCCCGATGGCGGCGGCCACGTCGGTCAGGTTGGCCTTGCTGCCCCAGTCCTCGACGTCCATGGTCCCGTCGGGCAGGCGGATCACGCCCTGCAGCCGCAGCTTCTCGAAGCGGCGGGCTTCCACCTCGTTGTTGAGCACCAGGCAGCCGCCCTCGGCGGTGCAGAGGTTCTTGTTGGCATGGAAGCTGAACGACACCAGGTCGCCGAAGCTGCCGATCTCGCGGCCGCCCCAGCGCGCGCCGAAGGACTGGGCGGCGTCTTCGATCACCCGCAGCCCGTGCCGCCGGGCGATGGCGTCGACCCGGTCGCGATCGACCGGCAGGCCGGCCAGGTCGACCGGGATCAGCGCCCGCGTGCGCGCGGTGATGGCGCGCTCCACCCGGCTGAGGTCGATGTTGCGGGTGCCGGCCTCCGCGTCGACGAAGACCGGGGTCGCGCCCACGGCCAGCACGACGTTGGCCGTCGCCACCCAGCTCAGCGGCGTGGTGATGACCTCGTCACCCGGGCCGATGCCGCACAGCCGCAGCGCGAGCTCCAGCGCCGCGGTGCCCGAGTTGACCAGCCGCACCGGCCGGCCGTCCAGGCGCTTCGTCAAGGCGGCCTCGAGCTCCAGGCAGCGCGGGCCGGTGGTGATCCAGCCCGAGCGCAGCACCTCGCCCACCTCGGCGATGGTGCGCTCGTCGATGAAGGGGCGGGTGAAGGGGAGGAAGGGCGCCGGACTCATGAACGGCTCCCGCTGTTCGCCACCAGCAGCACGCCGATGACGATGACGCCGATGCCCAGCCAGCGCTGCGCGTTGACGGCTTCGCCGAAGAGCCACCAGGCCAGCGCCGCGTTGACGACGTAGCCGATCGAGAGCATGGGATAGGCGATGCTCACGTCGACGCGCGACAGCGCGACGATCCACACCACCACGCTCACGGCATAGCAGGCCAGCCCGCCCAGGATGCCGGGGTGCTGCGCCAGCCCCAGCGCGGTGCGCCAGAGGGCGGGCGCGCCGGCCGACAGCACGATCTCGCCGCTGCTGCTGGCGCCGGCCTTCAGCAGCAGCTGGGCCGCCGCGTTGAGCAGCACGCCGCCGAGGACCCAGAAAAAGTCGAGTGCTTTCATGGCTTGACGACGACGACGCGCCGCGGGTCCTGGAACACGATGCGCATCGGCAGGCCGCGCTGGTGCAGTTCGACCCAGGCAAAAACGCTCATGTAGGCCGCCGCATGGGGCAGGGAATTCCAGCGCGCCGCGAACGCGTCGAGCGTCGGGATGGACCGCGCGGGCTCGTGCTGCTGGCCGAGGGCGAATTCATCCTCGTAGTCCACCAGCACCACGTCACGCTGGAGATAGAAGGGCAGGGTCTGGTCATAGGCGCGCACGGAGAAGACCGGCGTTTGCGGCGTGATCAGCGGCTGCAGGACAGCCGCGATCGCCGCCGCGCTCTTGAGCTGGCCGTAGCCGTTGTGGGCCTGAAGCACCACGGCCGTGGCCGTCACCTGGCTGAGCGCCAGGCTCAGCACCGCGGCCGTGATGCGGCGCCGCCCCAGGCACCACCAGCTGAGCGCGAGGCCGGCCAGCATGAGAGCGGCACCGATGCGCAGGGCCGAGGCCAGCGGCGCCAGGACTTCCGCCGGCGCCAGGATCGAGACGAAGCGGCCGCTTTGGTTGGAGGCGAGCGCGGCGAGCCCCCAGACCAGTGCCGGCAGCAGCAGGTGCCGGCGCAGCGTGTCGGCCTGTACGTCGCGCAGCTGCATCGCGACCAACAGAGCCAGCGCCGGGAACATGGGCAGGATGTACGACGGCAGCTTGGAGCCCGACGCGCTGAAGAAGAGGAGCACGAAGACGCACCAGGCCGCCAGCAGATGGCGGGGGGCGATCCCGGCCTCGGCTCGGTCCTTGCGCAGCAGCCAGGGCAGGGCGCCGGTCCAGGGCAGCATGCCGACCAGCACGAAGGGCAGGTAGTACCACCAGGCGCCTTCGCGCTGGTGCACCTCGGTCAGGTAGCGCGCGAAATGCTCGTGGATGAAGAAGAAGCTCGCGAAGCCGGGGTTGCGTAGCGACACCAGCACGAACCAGGGCGCGGTGATGGCCAGGAAGATGAGCAGGCCCGAGGCCCAGTGCAGGCCCCGCCAGAGCGACGTGTCGCGTCGCCACAGGCTGACCAGCACGAGCACCGCGCCGGGGATGACGATGCCCACCAGCCCCTTGCTCAGCACCGCGGCGCCCATTGCGGCCCAGGCAAGCCAGATCCAGCGGCGGCGCTGGCGCGCGTCCGGCCCGCCGTTGTTCGCCAGCAGCACGGCGCACAGTGCCAGCGTGAGGAACAGCGTCAGCCCCGCATCGAGGGTGAGGAAGTGGCTGTTGACCTGGATCCAGGTCATGGAGGCCGCGATCGCCAGCGCCCGGACCCCGGTCGCGCGGCCCCAGAGGCGCGCGGCGGTGAAGCCGACCACCAGCACCGTCAGGAAGCCCGCCAAGCCAGGCCACAGGCGCGCCGAGAACTCGGACACGCCGAAACCCAGGAAGGACAGGGCCCCGATCCAGTACTGAAGCGCGGGCTTCTCGAAGTAGAGCAGGCCGTTCAGGCGCGGGGTCACCCAGTCGCCGCTGCGCGCCATCTCCAGCGCCAGGCTGGCGTAGCGCCCCTCGTCGGGATGGATGAGCGAGCGGGTGCCCAGTGTGCCGAACCAGATCAGGCCGAGCAGCAGCAGCAGCGCCGCCGCGGCCCAGGCGGCAAGGTCATGAGAGCGTGCCGCGGCAGGCGGCATCCTGTGGGGACCGGGCAGCGCAATGGCGGCATGGTCCTGACGCCGGCTGGCGACTGTCTTCATCGGTCTGGGGAGCCAAGGAGGTCTGGGAGGGCAACCATCGAGGTTGGCGCACCTTGCTGAACCACACGTGAATGGCCCCTGACCGGAGGAATGCATTTAGGAGACGAAGCTTGGACGAGTCACTGCGGGATGCTGGTCGAACTCCAAAGGGCTTTTGCCGAGCGATTCGCTCGGCCTTGATTCCCGTCCCTGAGGGGCGCGGCCCGATTCCTGGCGGCGGCGGCCGCCCTTCCATCTCCATCATTCAGGGTGCGCTCGCCAAGCGGCACACCCTCGGCGGGCGCATCGCCTGATCGCCCTGCAGGCGGATGAAGCGCCGAAGCGCCGGTCCTGGTCGTTGAGACCTCGGTACATGCTCGCGTACACACAACTGACGTCGCGCACTGAGCTCGTTGCGCACGTCGATGGCATGACGGTATTGCAAAGTGCCGCGCTGCGCGCAGGGGGCGACGGTCAGGCCGTGCGACAGGCGCACGGCAGCGAAAACCTTGTCGAAGTGTCATTTGCCTCCGTCCTGCGGAGGTAGGCGTCGTCACTCGGCCAGGCGGCCAAGTGACGTTGGCGGGTGGCGTGCATGCGCTGCTCCGGCAGGACATGCCGCGCACATCTGCCTTCAGACCCACCTCTTGATCGACGCCTAGCTCGCACGGGCCGCTGTCCAGGGCTTTGGACTGCGCCACCGTCCTCGCCCGGTCCTCGCTGAGCTCGGCTGCGGCCTCCGGGCGGTCCCTGGACATCGGCCCTTGCGCTCGCTCTTCATGCGTCGAGGCGGCTCCGAAAGCAGATGTTCAACCACCGCGGCACACCCCGCAGAAAGGACCAGCCATGCATGCAGCTTCTTCCACCCGTCAGCGCCCTGCGCATACCCAAACAGCCACGGGCGTTCCCCCCGTACCCCCCGAGGACTCACCAAAAGCAGGCCAGCTTGAAGGCGAAATCCGGACCGGTCGCAGCAGCGGCCGGCTGGATGTCCGTCAGGTCATCACCGATCGCATCGTCGGCCTGCTCGAGAAGGGCGGCAACGTGTTCCGGGAGCGCTGGACGCGGGCCGCTTCGCGCGGCGTGCCGCGCAACGGCAAGACCGGCGAGCCCTACCACGGCGCCAACGTGCTGCTGCTGTGGGATGCTGCGATCGAGCACGGCTATGGATCGAATGTCTGGTTGACCTACAAGCAGGCATCGAGCCTGGGGGCGCAGGTGCGGCGCGGCGAGCGGGCGGTGATGTGCGCGCACTTCGAACGCAAGTCACGCAAGGGGCAGGACGCCGACGGCGCCGAGACGCTCCAGGACGACGAGGACGAGGGCAGGGCGGAGGCATCGTCGCGCGGCGGTGTGCTGCTGGCCATGCCGTTCTGGGTGTTCAACGTCGCGCAGATCGACGGCCTGCCGTCCGAGGTCGTCGCGCTTTGCGTCCCTGCCGCCAAGCCGCCGCGGGGACCGGTGGAGGGCGCATTGCGCCTGCTCGGCGGTTGCAATGCGACGATCCGACATGGTTTTGAGCGGGCGATGTACCTGCCGGAGCTCGACGAGATCCGGTTGCCGTGGCCAAGCCAGTTCACCAGCGCCGAAGCCTGCTGCGCCACATCGCTGCACGAACTGGTCCATTGGAGCGGCCATCCGAGCCGGCTGAATCGTCAGTTCGGGCAACGTTTCGGCGATGCGGCCTATGCGTTCGAGGAACTGGTGGCCGAGCTGGGCTCGGCGTTCGTGATGGGGCACTGCGGCCTGGTGGACGCCACCATCGAGGGCCATGCGGCCTACCTGGACAGCTGGCTGCAAGTGCTGAAGAGCGATCGCACGGCGATCTTCACGGCGGCGCGCCATGCCGGAGCCGCCTTCGAATTCATCCTGGCCAGGGAGATGCCGCTGCTGGACACTGCGGCGCTCCTTCCACCGAAAGAATGAGTCCGGTCGACCGGCGCACGTTCGGCCGGATTGCAGTTGATCGAGGTGCACGTTTGCGGCTTGGCTTCATACGACCAGCGCGCGATCGCGCCGCTCATTGGAATCTTGCGCCAATCGATGCGGCTCGTCGATTCGAGGAGACCTCAGAGGAGGAGCCGAAGCCCAGTCCAATCAAGGATTCACGAAGTGCGCACTCCACGGGAGTCGTGTGCGATGAAGGCAACGAAAGCTCTGCCAATGGAAGGCCGTCCAGTGCATGCGGCACGGTCCAAAGATAGGCCATGCGCGCCAGTTCACGCCACTGCGGCACCACCATGCCAGCGATACGAATCAGCATCCACGGCATGCTGCCGCGCCGGAAGCCCTGGGAGGGCGCAATGCCCAGGCTGGCAACTGCCGATGTGGCCGAGCAACTGATTGCCGGTGAGGGTGTAGCCGGCAAAGGCCACGTCTGAAGTCCCTTGTGACGTGGCCGTTGCGCTGCGCTCACGAATGCCTGAGCCAGATCAGGCAAAGAGGCCCAGGCGTGGGGAACGTCCATTGGCCCAGGGTAGACGAGCTTGCCGGCCGGCAATGACTTCAGGATGACAAGATCCAACCAGCTTCCCGTGCCCCTGCCAAAGAAGTCGCCGGCCCTGACGACGCTGGCAGGGAAGCCGCCCTGCATTGCCTGCTCGGCCTTGAGTTTCTCCAACGCCACTCGGATCGCACCCTTTCTCCGTGCTGGCGCGTGCCGGCGTGTCTTCACTCAACAGTGGCGGCATCGAAGCGCCGAAGTTGTGGATGTTGCCGGGCAGCATGAAATGTGCGTTCGTTCGCTGGGCGACTTCGAGGCCTGCCCGAAGCGCAGGCAGCGCTTCTGTGCTCCATCGGGTGTACGCTGGATTGACTGCATGAATAACCACGGTGACAGAACGCGCGGCGTTGGCGAGCGCATCCACGTCTGAGATCGGGACGCGTAGCAGGATGACTTTCGGCGGCAGCAATGGCGAGGCTTCAGGCCGCACTTGCGCGAGGGCCGACCAGCCCGCCGCATGGAAGGCCCGCGCCAGGGCGCAGCCAAGGCGGCCGTTGGCGCCCAGGATCAGGACGCTCGGTGGTGAAGCAACAGGAGTGTTCATCGACAGGCTGGTGTGCAGTAGGAATGGCCTCGGTCTCGGCAAGATCGCGCCATTCCGCAATTGCGCATCCCGGCAGTCCAGCCATACACTTTTGCATGACAGATGAACTGAACCGCTTCGACTGGGCGCTGGTCAAGAGCTTTCTTGCCGTGCTCGATGCCGGCAGCCTGACGGGGGCGGCTCGAAAGACGGGAGCGCTGCAACCAACGCTCAGCAGGCACATCTCGGAGCTGGAGGCACAGTGGGGTACGCCGCTGTTCGAGCGCACGGGGCGTGATGTCTCACAACGCCATCCGCGCTTGCCGTTGCCGAGGGGGCGAGGCGGATGCAAGAGGGCGCGGAAGCCGTGGCCCGGACGCTTGCGGGCCAGCAGGACCGCACGACCGGCACTGTGCGCCTGACGACCAGCATGGTGGCCCCCACCGACCTGCTTCCACCCCCTCATCGCGGAACTGCACCGCCAGGAGCCGGGCATTGCGGTCGAGTTGGTGGCGAGCGATCAGCTGACCAACTTGCTGCGTCGTGAAGCCGACATTGCTGTGAGGATGGTCCGCCCGGTTCAGGCGTGGCTCATTGGGCGAAAGGTCGGCGAAGTGGGCAGCGGCGACGACGCGAATGTGGCAGGATGAGACTGATCTCCGACGTTCAGCGTGATCGCCCGAACGGCAGTTCGGGGCCCATAGGAGCCAGCGGCGGTTTTCTCAGCGAACGACCGGTCTACCTTGGAACTTGACCTTCGCCGACGCCACCAAGAACGTCAGTGATTGCGACAGCAGTCGTTCGCGCATGCCGAACGACGATCGCGACAATTTCGGGGCCGAACGGCTGCACCCGATGGTCACGATGCAGCGCTGCCGGCCCCAAGCGGTCACACGGCGGTCGAGATTCCGCGCCGCAAAGCCGAACTTTGCTGATCGGGCGTCTGACTGTGGATGGCCGACTCGGTGTCCCGTGGCGGCGAGTTCTGTTTGCGAACGTGGCATAGACCGGCCGGACGGAGTACTCTCCAATGCATGCGCTGGGACATTCCAGCATCGGCAGCAAATCTCGCCGGCACATCCGTTGGTTCAGCCGGCGGCGGATCGCGACGGATGAAGGAGGGACCGAGATGACTACGAAGTCGAGACCACTGGCCCGCGCATTCGCTCTGGCGCTGGTGTTGGCATTGCCGCTGCTGGTGGTCCACGCACAGCCGGCCAGCCCATTCCGCATCGGCTTCCTCTGCGCCAACGACGCGAGTCCGGTCGACGAGGCGCTGCGACAACTCGGCTACGTCGAAGGCCGGAACGCGGTGTTCGAGGTCCGCACGACGCAGGGGCGGCCGGATCGCGCGCGCGAGCAGGCCGCCGATCTCGTGCGCGCCAAGGTCGACGTCATCGTCGCCTACACGAACCTGCATGCCTTTGCCGCCAAGCAGGCGACCAGCACGATTCCGATCGTCGTGGGGTTTGCCCACGGCGCGGTGGCCACCGGCCTCGTTCCCAGTCTGGCACGCCCGGGCGGCAACGTGACCGGCATCGAGAGTCTGGCGCCCGAGCTGGACGTGAAGCGCATGGAGCTGCTGAGGCAGATCGTGCCGGCGTTGTCGAGCGTCGCCGCGCTGTACAACGTCGACGATCGCGGCTCGCTGGTGCATCTGAAGCACACGCAGGAAGCGGGACGCGCTCTCGGTGTTCGTGTGGTGCCGCTCGGAGTACGAACGGCCGCGGATTACGACAGCGTATTCACGCCGATCGCCGGCGATCCGGTCGGCGCGCTGCTGATGTTCAACGACTACCTGACTCTTGCGAACTGGAAGCGGGTGGCGGATTTCGCGCTCGCCAGTCGCACGCCGACGGTGTGCGCGTTCCGCTTCCAGGCACACGACGGATGTCTGGTTTCGTACGGACCCATCTCCGACGAAATCACCAAGCGCGTTGCCCATCAGGTCGACCGCATCCTCAAAGGGGCCAAGCCGGCCGACATCCCGTTCGAGCAGGTCACGCGCTTCGAATTGGTTGTCAATCTGAAGACCGCCAGGGCACTCGGGATCTCGATTCCAAGCTCAGTGCTGCTGCGCGCGGATGCGGTGATCGAATGAACTCCACCCGCCGCACCAACCGTCTCGAGCGCGAGACCAGCCCCTATCTGCTGCAGCACGCGTTCAACCCGGTCGACTGGTATCCGTGGGGCGACGAGGCGTTCACCAAGGCGCGCAGCGAGGACAAGCCGGTACTTCGAGAGCACGCGCGTTAGCGCGTGACCGCAGCGGGTGACTCGCACCGACATGCTTTAAGCGGTCGACCGCGAGTGACGGTTGATGGCCGCCAGTGTGAGTACGAGGCGGCGCCAGGAAGCTGACTTTTGGTGCGATTGCCCTGGCGGCCAAAGTCAGCTCGCGGCATCCCCCAGCGAAAACCGGTGGCGGCCACAACGTGCCGCTCGCTAGAGTCATCCAATGCGGGCGATGTGAACGCAGCGCGCTGGACATGGGCGAACGATGAGCGTCTACTTCAAGCGGGCGCCGGCTTGAACGCGGCGCTATCGGTGCAACACCGCTTGCTTTTCGGAACGCAAAGGAGACTTCGATGCCTACGATCGTCGCCCACCACAAGGTCAAGGATCAAAAGCACTGGCTGGCCTCGCCCAAGCGCAAGGAATTCTTCGAACTGATCGGCGTAACGAACATCCGCACATTCATCAACCCGACGGATCCGACCTCCGTGGCGTTGATGATGGACGTTCCCGACATGGAGAAGTTTGGCGCCGCGATGCAGTCCAAGGACGCGGCCGATGCGATGGCCCATGACGGCGTGCTGCCCGAGACCGTGGTGGTGTGCATCGAAGCCTAGACAGGCGCTGCCGATCCGGCGGCCCGTTCTTGCGGTGGCGTCCGGGTTGTGGTGAGTGCTGCTAACCCGTCGAGCGGGACGTTGACCGTCGGCTTTATGGCGATTGACCTGGGCCGCGTCGACTTCCGGTTTGGGCCGTCAGCGTAGTTTCGGCTGATCCAACTGCTGACGGACAGAGTCGATCCGAAGTCGATCAGGGCCGGCAGACCATGAGCGACCGCTTTGGAGATCGGTCGCGTTCGACCGGCCGAGGCCCTGTGGCGGCTGTACTTTGAAACCTGCCGTTGGCGCGGCGATTTCCTGATCGTTCGTATGACCGGAAATGGCCCGCATGCTGCCACAGCGGCCCCGGTTCAGTCGTCATCGTCCGCCAGGCCGAGCCAGTCATCAATTCATCGGTGCCCCCCGAGGCCGACAGTTTGGAACGCGTCGGCTTCAGCGGTGGTTGCTCGAACTCCAAGCAGTTCGAGCGCTTCATTGATGGGCGAGCTGGATGCGGGTGTTCAACGATCCTGCTGCAGGTGTACGATGTCCGCCCTCCATCAGTGCAAGGAGAACGGTCATGTCACATCGCCAATGGCTGTCAGCGCGGCCCGCCATCCTGTGCACTGCCGTGCTCGGCATGGTGCTGCTCACCGCCGCCTGGCCCGTCGCGCTGCGCGCGCAGGTGCTGATCAGCGGGACGAGCACCAACCCGGACGGCGGCAACCCGAACGACCCGCTGGCCGTCACCGCGTGCAATGGCGCCCCGCAGACCGGCGTGGTCTATCGCAACAGCGAGGCCGAGCCGCACCTCGCGGTCAACCCCACCAACCCGAGCAACATGATCGCCGGCTGGCACCAGGACCGGTGGAGCACGGGCGGCGCGCAAAGTCTCGGCGCCGCGTTCACGACGGACGGAGGCTTGTCGTGGCAGCAGGTGGTCATTCCGTTCACCCGCTGCTCTGGCGCCGCGCCGGGCTCGGCCGGCGACTACGAACGCGGCTCCGATCCGTGGATCAGCTTCAGCCCGAACGGCACGGCGCACTACATGGCGCTCGTCACCGACAGAACGGTCAACGCGAACGCCATGGTGGTCGCGCGTTCGACCAACGGCGGGGCCGCGTGGTCGGCGCCCGTCGTGATTGCCCGCTCGCCAGCGCAGGACCCGACGTTGCGCTCGCTGTTCCACGACAAGAACACCATCACGGCCGACTCGTTCGACTCGAACCTCGTATACGCCACCTGGACGCTGTTCCGCACCGGCGTCACTTCGGTGGTGTTCTCGCGTTCGACCGACGGCGGCTTGACCTGGTCGCCGCCCATCCCGATCGCGACCATGGGCAATACGGCGCCCGCCGAGCACGCGGTGTTCCGCCAGGGCGCGCAGATCGTCGTGCTGCCGGACCGGTCGCTGGTGAACGCCTATTTCCGCATCGTGTTCGACGAAGCCAGGCGCCGCGTCACGTTCGAGCAGGCGGTGTTGCGCTCGACCGACCAGGGGCGCCACTGGAAGCGCGTCGACTCGCGGGTGGCCTCGTTCGCCAGCATCACGGCGGTAGACCCGGAGCTCGGCATCCCCGTGCGCGATGCGCAGGAACTGCCGAGCATCGCCGCCAACCGCGCGACCGGGCAGCTCTACATGGCCTGGCAGGACGGCAATGCCAACAGCGCGGGCTTGGCGGGCGTCGTCGTCGCGCGCTCGGATGACGGTGGCGCCACGTGGTCGACGCCGGTACGCGTCAATCAAGCCACGAACGCCTCGGTCCAGGCTTTCCTGCCGGTGGTGGCGGTGAACGCGCAGGGCATGGTGGGCGTACTCTTCTACGACTGGCGCAACGACGTACTTGGCGACGCACCCTTGTCCACCGACGTGTTCCTGTCGCTGTTCGACGCCAACCTGAATTACCTGGGCGAGCGCCGGCTCACGCCTCAGTCCTTCGACACGCGCCAGATGGTGTTGACCGGCGCACGTGGCTATTTCCCCGGCGACTATGTCGGGCTCGCCACCGTCGGCGTCGACTTCGTTGCGGCATTCACAGTCGCGAACAACCTGGGCTTGCCGGTCGCCTTCCCGCAAAACAACAACGGCGTATTCGTCGACAGCCATGACCGCCAGAGCATCCTGTTCGTCAGGTAGCCTAGCGAACGGTCGGTCATGGCCGGAAGCTGAATCTACTTCACTCCAACAGGGAGATTTTTGGCCCACCGAGGGTAGGTTTTGAGTTCAGCGTCCAGCGGCACCGACGCGGTAGCGCCCACGCGCCCACGCGCCCACGCGCGAGCATCGTAGCCGTGGCCTCCCGAATCTTCCAGCTGGCGCGCAGGCACTCGACATCGTATGAGCGAAGACATGCTTCCTCGACCTGTAAAGAGACCGTGTTGACGAACGTGCTTCTGGCCAACTGCCGCAGCGCCCCGAGCCAATGGAAAAGGAATGCGGTGGCGGTCAGCAAGAAGGCAAATATGGTTAGCCTCCAGCGAGATGGACGAGGCATTCACCGCTCTCCCTTCAGGATAGTTGCTGTTCCTGGTGCCCACCGGTTGCGTCCTTGAAATTCTGACCTGAACGCGACCGTCCGGTATTAGCCCGCATCCTGCCACATCCTCGACGGCTCTGCCGGGCCCTTAACGGTCGCTCGCCCCGTCCTCAAAGCGGACGCCAACTCGGACTGCGCGCAACGAAAACATTGCGCAATCGTCGCTGAGGCGGCCCCTCATCTTGAGGATAGAACGTCAGTCGTTATACGGCAGTTCGTGCACCATCTTCTCCAGCCGATCCGCGAACAGCTTCCGACGTTCATCGTCACCCTTGATTTCCTACAGCGTCGCCGCAATGCCACGACTGAACGCGTCGACCAGTCCGCGGATTGAGAGCATGACCAAGTGTTCTACATCGCTTGTTTCGGCAACCTCCGGTAGAAATTCGTCGCCGTAGCCAATCTGGCGTTTGACCAGCCGCCGGCTTCAGGCCGGGCAGCTTCCCTCGCGCGGCGTGCGCAGCAGTGGCCGGCCGGCGGCGCGGCCGGTGACTTCGCCGCCGTCCACCGCCAGCTCGCCGTTCACCAGCACCGTCGTCACGCCCTGCGACAGCAGCGTAGGCTGCGCATAGGTGGCGCGCGCCGCGTAGCGCGCCGGATCGAACACCACCACGTCGGCGTGGTAGCCGCTGCGCAGGTAGCCGCGCTTGGTCAGTCCCAGGGTGTCGGCCACTTGGTCAGTGCTGGCGCGCACGAAGCGGCCGAGCGAGATCACCTTTTCCTTCGCCACATACTGGTCGTACTTGCGCGCGAAAGTGCCGTAGGCGCGCGGATGGCCTTCCGACGAATCGGAGGAGGTCATCACCCACGGCCGCTTCATGAAGTTGCGCACGTCGTCGTCGGTCTGGTTGAAGGAGGCGATCGCCAAGTCGGCCTCGCGCAGCACCGCGATGGCGGCGTCCACCGGATCGCCGCCCTGCGCCACCTCGGCCAGCGTGCGGCCGATGTATTTGGTGTTCGGGCCGGCCGAGAACAGGATCGCCTCCGGCCCGCCGCGCAGGCGTAGGTTCTCGCGCATGTCCTTGCGCAGACGCTCCTGCAGCGAGGCGTCGTCGAATCGCTTGAGCATCGCGGCGCGGCCGCCGTCCACCGCCCAGCCGGGCACCAGCGCGGCCGAGAAGCGGGTGCTCGATGCGGTCCACGGGTACTGGTCGGCGGTTATCGCCAGGCCGCGCTTCTGTTCGGCCTCGATGCGGCGGATGATGTCGCCGCTCTGGCCATGCACTGCCACGCCCAGCGCCTTGATGTGGGCTACGTGCACCGGCAGCCTAGCTTCGTGCCCGATGCGGATCACCTCGTCGATCGAGCCCTTGAGGCCGATGTTGTACATGGACTCGTCGCGGATGTGGCTGTCGTACAGGCCGCCGTGGCGCGCCGCGACCTTGGCCAGCTCGATCACCTCCTCGGTCCGCGCGAAACTCTGCGGTGCATAGAAGAGCCCGGTTGACAGGCCGAGCGCGCCTTCGCACATCGCGCGCGAGACCTGGGCGCGCATGGCGTCCAGCTGCTCGGACGTCGGCGCGCGGTTGGCCTCGCCGAGCTGGCCGGCGCGCACCGGCCCAAAGCCGACGTAGATCGCGGTGTTGGTGCCGGCGCCGTTGTCCCTCAGCCGCTGCGCCTGCGCCGCGATGTCGGCGCCGCCGAAGCCGTCGCTGCCGATCACCGCCGTGGTCACGCCCTGGGTGAGGAAGGGCACGTTGAGCCGGCGGCGCGCGTCGGCCTGGAACAGGTCGCGGTCGGCATGGGTGTGCGGATCGATGAAGCCCGGCGCCACCACCTGGCCGCGCGCATCGATGCGCCGCTTGGCCACGAAGCGATGCGGCGCAGCCCGGCCGACGAAGACAATGCGGTCGCCGGCAATGCCGACGTCGCCCACCTGCGGCGGCGCGTCGTCGCCGGTGAAGATGGTGCCGCCTTCGATGATTAGATCGAGCGCGACAGGTTCGTCGACGGCGCGCGCCGACACGCCGAAGGCCAGGGGCAGTAGCGCCGCCAGCACGGCGACGCTGCGACGGAGCGGGAAGCGGGAGATGGCGACGGGCATGGCGATGGAGTGCGCGTTGGAAGTGGGACGGCGCCCAGTCTAGAGGCGCCGCCGCGCGCGCGGCCATTACAAATGGACCACCGGCCATGCCCTCAGGGCATGGTCAGCACAGGCCCTCAAGCCACCATGCCGTCGCCGCCACGATGCCCATCGCGCTGCGGGTCGGCGCCGCCGGTGAGCCAGGACTGGCCGCCGAGCTGCGTGCGGACGATGGTGCTGATGCCGTGCGCCAGCTCTCCTTGCGGACGACACCATCCTCGACGAAATGATCAGCTTCGGCCACAACGTGTGGGCGCCACTCGTCAAACAGATTCCCCTGGGCTGCTAGTAGTGGCTAACGGTGTCAGGCATTGAGCGGTTGCGTGCAAGGGTCATTGCTTGAGGTACAGCGTCGCCCTTTAGCGAAAACAGAGAACCATGGGGAACTTCCGGTTTTGGCTGCGGATTCAACCGGTCGATGCAACACATTCGCTGAACATCTCAGCGGGTGTTTGGAAGCCGAGCGTCTTGCGCGGCCTCTCGTTCAATTGTCTCGCGATCGCGTTGAGTTGAAGCTGTGAGAACCCTGAGATGTCCATGCCCTTCGGCATGTACTGCCTGAGCAATCCATTCGTGTTCTCGTTGCTTCCGCGCTGCCACGGGTTCTGCGGATCGCAGAAGTACACCTGAATGTCGGTGGCCAACGTGAACTTCTTGTGAGCGTGCATCTCCGTTCCTCTGTCCCAGGTCAGTGACTTGTAGAGCTCCTGTGGCAGCTTGCGAGCGTTCTTGATGAGTGCGTTGACGACGGTCTGAGAGTCCTTGCCATCCAGCTTGATCAACATCACATATCGCGTCTGGCGCTCAACCAGCGTGGCGATCTGGCTGTTGGCGCTTCCAAAGAGCAAGTCGCCCTCCCAGTGGCCGGGAACTGCTCGATCTTCAGCTGTGGCTGGCCGCTCGCTGATGGAAACGGCGTCGACGATTCTTGCGTGGTCGTCTGTCTTCTGCGTGTGATTGCGCGAGCGGCGCATGCCCCGGGTGCGCCTGAGATGCTGCAACAGCTCCTTCTTCAAGGCCCCGCAGGCTTGAATGAACCGGCTGCGGTAGATGGTCTCGTGGGACACGTGGGAGGTCTCGTCGCACGGGTAAGTATGCTTGAGCCACCCCGCAATCTGCTCCGGAGACCATTGCAGTCGAAGTTTCTCCGTGACGACGCGTGCCAGGTCCCGGTTCTCAGCCAGTCTCAGCGCTTGGGCCGACGAGCCCGATCCCATGCTGCCTGGTCGGCCTGGGGCGCTCGATAGCATTCCGGACCACCATTGCGCTTGATCTCGCGGCTGATCGTGGATGGAGCTCGCCCGAGGATCAACGCGATCGAGCGAATCGAGAAGCCAGCCGCCATGGCACGCGAGATCTCCTCGCGCTCGGCCAGCGTCAGCGCCATCGATGAACGGCTTCGCTCAGGCGGCCGAATGCCGCCAGTACGCGACAGAATTCCCTGTACCGATGCGTGTGGCCGATTGAACAGCTGAGTGATCTGATGGAGGGTCCATCCCTGCCTCCATCGCTCCCACATCAATGCCTTCTGGCTGTCTGTGTAGTAGGTTCGCGTCCGGTACGCCATCTGCAACACTCCTTCTGCCTACGCAGTTTTTAATGTGTTGCATCGACCGATTGAATCCGCAGCCGACTGCCGAAGTCTAGTCGGCAACCCGGAGGGTTGGCACTTCGGCTAGTCGGGGCAAGGCCACAAGATTGCGCCCGCCAGGCGGCGCATCCCGACCGCCCAGGCGCCGCCCAAGTCGCGGCTCGCCTGTTCGGAGGGCAACCCAGCGGCACGCCGCACGGCGTCCGGGTTGCGCGATTCACTTCCCTTGTTAAACACGGGCTGGTCCCCCCGAGGGGGTGAACAAATCGTCAACTCCGGCCTAGGCGCCGAGATCACCCAATCCGCAAAAACGGCCAGGGCTGTCAACCCCAGTTCTGAGCTTGAACTCCATCCAGCGACGCCTACACTTTCGCAACCACGGGCATGTCCATCTCGACGACCGCCGTCGTCGTCCTGCCAGCGTGAGCCCCGGCTCGAGGTCCGCCGCACATTCGAGTCGTCCACCCTGCGGCACCTCAGTTGGAGGTCGAGCCATGAAAGAGCTTGTTCCCTCAGCCGCGCTCGGCACGGGCCGCCAGCTTGCGCATCGGATGGCCACCTGCGCCGTGGCTGCCATCGGTTTGATGGCGACAGCGATTCCCGCATCGGCCGACCAGAACCCACGCGCAGATGGCGACCGCGGATCGCGCAAGGACCCGCCGACGCTCCTGGCGACGCCGCCGCTGTACTGGAACAACCTCGAGAGTTTCATCTGCTCGGTCGCGAACGTCGGCACGGCACCTCAGCAAGTCACTGTGACTATGCACACGGAGTTCAGGCTCATCGGCGGGGGAGGCCCCTTTCCGGATATCGTCGAGAACATCACCCTGCCGCCAGGGCGCATCCGGTCCTTTGGATTCAGCGTCCCGAGAGTGGTGCCTTTTCCGACGGGGAACTGGTGCGTTTTTGAATCGGCAGACACGAGCGTGCTCCGGGCGAGCGCCGCGATCCGGGATGGAGATCGCATTCTCAGCACCATAGTGGCTCAGTGAAGCCCGTCGGTATTTGCCTGCACCCCGACTCCACTTCGCCGCAGATCCGAGTCAGTCCCGATCGCGGCAATTCAGATGGAGACCCGATTATGAACAACCTGATTCTTTCGGCAGCACGACGCACAAAGCGCGGGTTCGCTCATCGGGCCGCCGCATGCGCCTTGGCGGCCATCGGATCGATGGTGACATCGATTCCCGTCTCGGCCGACCAGAACGAGGGCGATCCCCAACGCGCCGGCGGCGCGGGCAAACGGGCGCCGACGGTCCTGGCGACGCCACCCTTCTTCCTGGAGACCAATCTCACTGGCGCGTGTGCGCTCTTGAACCTTGGCACCGTCGCCAGGGAAGTGACCGTCACCTACCACACGGAGGAGACTCAGCCGGACGGCACCCCCATTCCGGACGCCGTGATCACCGTCACGATCGAGCCAAATCAGGAGCGCGCCTTGAGATTCGGCTTCGGCATGAGCAGATCACTGACGCCGGTGCCGGCCTTCTGCAAGTTCCAATCGACGGACACCAGCCTGCTCAGGGGCGGCGGCTATGCCGCCTCGGACTTTCAACGTCCTGCCCGAGCCGTAGCGGCAGAGTGAAGACTAGCCGGTCCGAGGTACAGGGCGGGAGCATGACCTATTTGCGCCATGGCGCCCGCGCATGACGGGGGCCGCGGCGCTGAGTGCACGCGCTTCAGGCCAAGCGCTCACAGAACCAGCAGAAGTTGTGTGCACCGCGCCGCGAAGGTCGAATCAGGGCGAATGAGCCTGGTGAACGAAGGCCGGTGCTGGCCGTCACTTGCCGTTTGGCCTAATGGCCGCGACTTTGCACACCGCGTCATTCTTGTCGTAGGTCGTCCACGTTCCGAGTTGCGCTCCGCGCTCAAAGGAGCTCTGCCAGCTTCAAACGACACAGCGCCGAAGAACTCAGAAGTCGAACGTTCAAGGTCGGTCTTTGCAAACACGCAACGCGCCTTGACGGAAGCTCGAGATAACGGTCGACAACTTTGGACATGACCACCGAGGCCACGAACTCGGAAGGCCAGACCGGCTCCTGCCGCACCTGCGTCAAGCCCTGCGAGCGTCCATGAACGTCAAAATGTAATACAAATTGACTAGTTCAGTATCGCGGCCGTCAAATGGCCAAGGCCACCCGCCTCGCCCTGGCCTGAAACCACCAACGAGACCCACATGAACTTCGTCCACTGGTGTGTGAGCCTCCAAGCCAGCCTGGCAACCTTGGCGCGTAGCAATCAGGCTTTCAAAGTTCCCATCTGAGCGGGTGCCTGCTCAAAGGAGAGATGACATGCCCAAGGTGGTAATCACAGCGCAGATTGAAGACCCGGACAAGTGGGAGAAGGGTTTCCGGACCCACGGTCCGCTTTTCAGGAGCCAAACCGTAACCAAGCCAATTAGTTTCGCGACCATCGCTGGCAATCAAGTCGCGGTGTGCGCCGAGCCCGATGACTTGGACGCGTTCATGAAGGGCATGGATTCCCCCGCGACGGCTGAAGCCATGGCCTTCGATGGCGTAAAGAGAGAAACCGTCAAGATATTCGTCCTGGACAAGGAATTCGAGGTCTAGTGAGCGTCTCGCGCGGAGATATTGAACACGCGCTCGCCGTTGGGCATCGCCATCGTGCCGGGACGCTCCGCGCGGGCGGTTGTGCAAAGCGGCTCCTGCGCCTCAGGTCGCGGACTGGATGCAGTGCGCATAGCAGCCGCTTGCAATCCTCGAGTTCGAGGAGCTGTCTCGCGTGGGGCGCGCCTCGCAGTGCAAGTCGCGCATGAGATTGCGGCATGCGCTCCGATGTTGTCCCTCCTGCGTTCAGGCATCGTCCTTCTCCGGCTCGTGACACGCCAAAGTCCGGTGTTGGCCGACTCTAGCCTCTCACAGCACAGACGCGCTTTTGAGAACCCTCACGCCACTTGGGGCGCCAAGCGATGACGCCCTCCGTCCGCGCCCGCACCTCCGGGTCGGCCAGACAGGTAGCGACTGCTTCGTAGCCGGGAGCACCCGGGTAGGGGGCAACCCGCGTTGGAGGGCTGTGATTGGCAGGGCAGAGGATGATGGCCTCGTCAGCGCCTACGGCTGCCAAGTCCAGAATTGCACAGGAACGCGTGAGCAGGAAGAGGGGGCGGCTGTCGGACCTGCGGCGACGCAGATTGACGACCAGGGCCTGCTGTGTAGCTGAATCCAGCCCCTGCTCCACCATGTCGACGACCAGGGTGGCCGGGCCTTCGGCTTCCAGTCCGGCAAGCAAAGCGATTAACGCGTCGGACACGGTAGCGCCGTCCTCGACAAGCCAAGCCAGCGTCTGATTGACGCGCAATCTGAGGGCCGGGTCAGCGTCCAGCCGCGCCGTCGTGCCGCTGTCCCCGAGCCGCTCCAGACCCAGGAATGCAGCAGCTGGCAGAACCTCGGCCAGGCGCAGGGCTAGCCGAGTCTTGCCGCTGCCCAATGGACCGACGATGTAGTTCAGCGGCCGGATGTCGCGCAGCTTGAATAGTTCGCCACCCCAGGGCCAGGGAAGTTCGAATTCGATGCTGAGCTCAGTGGCCGACTCCCGCAAGCGCGTTAGCTCTTCAACCGTCGGCTTCTTACCCCGGTCGAGATTGGCGCGCAGGCCGCGCACTTTCTCAATGGTGTCCGCAAGTTGACGAACGCGACCTTCGAGCACTGCCTGATGTGCGGCCAAGGCGGGCTCCAGACCCTCGGCCTCGCCTTCTAACACTCCCGCCACTTGCGCAAGGCTGAGGCCAAGCGCGCGCAGGGCCACAATGTCAGCGCCACGCTGCATCTCGGCAGGGCCATAGGACCGCCATCCGACCGCGTTACGAACAGGGCTCACCAGGCCGCGCTGCTCGTAGAGACGCAGGGCCTTGGCAGAGACGCCGAGCCGGTTGGCGGCCTCCGCAGGGCTCAGGAATCGAACGGAAGCGTTCAAGAATCACCTCATGATTTGACCAAACACTGCCTTTGTAAAGGCGGCCGCAGGGGCCGGGTCAAGTGAATCTTGGGTCCGCTCTCGTCTGAGTTCCGCCATGGCAATTCCAACGCGAGTGCCTTTGCTAGCGAACTCGCCTCATCGCTGGTGAGGCGCCGAATGGGGTCGGTCATGAGATTGGAATCGGAGGGTGGTGGCGAAGGTCGGCTGCAGGCGAGGAGGGCCGGCGGTCAAAGCGCCCCGCAGCCTCTCAACGTACGACCTCGTCGGCGCGCAACAAGAGGATACTGGGCACCGCGACACCGACCGCAAGGGCAGTCTTCAGGTTAATCAGCAGTTCGAACTTTTGCGGCTGCTGGACCGGGAGGTCGGCGGGCTTGGCGCCCTTGAAGATCCGGTCGACGTAGCCGGCGGCGCGGCGCGCCAGCGCGGCGATGTCCGCCCCGTACGTCAGCAAGGCGCCACCGGCATGGTGGTAGCGCTCCACGCCGATGGTCGGCAGGCGTGCCTGCGTCGCTGCGGTCACCAGTTCGGCGCTCGAGTAGACATGCCAGGGCGCTGGGAGGATGAACAACGCGTCGGTGCGGGTGCGCCCTAGTGGCGGGATGACAGCCGCGATGTCCTCGACACGGTTCAGCTCGACCCGCCGGATGCGGAGGCCGAGCCGAGGCGCCAGCGCCTCGATCTGCGTCAGCTCGTTGCGGTTGACCACCCAGTCGGGCATCCACAGCACCGCGACCTCGCGGGCCTGCGGCAGCAACTCGCGCAGCAACTCGAACCGCTTGCCGTGCAGCTCGTCGTCGACGGCCGACATGCCGGTGAGGTTGCCCCCGGGGCGCGCCAACGACGGGACCAGGCCGCTGATGACCGGATCGCTCACCCCTGAGAACACGATCGGGATTGCGCTCGTCGCACGCTTCGCGGCCATCGCCGCGCCGGTGGTAAGACAGAAGAAGAGGTCGACGCCGTCCGCCACCAGTGCGGCGGCGTGCGCGTCGAGACCCTCCGGCTTGCCCCCGGTGTCCCGCCAGTCCATCACATAGTCGCGGCCCTCCTCGTAGCCCTGCTCGCGCATGCCGGCGAAAAAGGCATCGAAGACCGGCACGGCGCCGGCGCTTGGCCGCGGAAAAAACGAGATGTAGCCGATGCGCCGCGGGCGGTCGGCTGGCCAGACGCCAAGCGCGATGCCGGCTGCCGCACCGAGCACGATGAGCCGGCGTGCAAAGCCGTCCGGACGCGGATTCATGCGCCGAGACTATCTCCGAACCGCCCTCACCGCAAAGCGGGTGCGGGGCGACGGAGCGCTCAGCTGGTCGGGGTGGTCTTCGCAGATCTAGCCGCGGCCTTGGCACAACGGGCAGCTCGAACGTTAGGCCGTCGTCTCGGAGATGGGTGCTGGCTATGGTGTCGGCTTGCGGGCTGCCGGCAGTTAGGCCATTCGCCGGGCCCTTCCGGCAGGTTGCGCATCTCAAGCGAGCTGACTGTCAGGCTCCGCGCCAGAGAAGCGCTGCTGCGCCTTCTCGCGTGACAGGCGCCTTATGGAATAGGAGCATAGGGCGCATGAAGGTCAAGGAATGCCCGCTACCTTCGCCAATGATGCGGCCCTGAGCTGCTTATTCGTTCGCCTGCGTCCGCTTTGCGGAGTCGAACTAAGGTCGGCGTACGTCTGCTCCGGTGAAGGGTTGTCCGACACCTGCCCTTGGGGCGCACAGGCGGCGGCACGACAACGGGTTGAGGGCAGGTGTTGGATAAGCCCCCAGGGAGGAAACCGCGGAATTCAGCGCAGGACTCAGTGGGGCGCGAACCTATGGCGATTCGAACTTCGATGCGCGCATTGCTGGCGACGAGCGAGCTGATCAACGGGGTGAGAACGGCCCCCACAGGCCGACAGCAAGGTGCGGCAGGCCAAGGGCCTCGACGCCATGGCTCAGGCCAGCCAGCGCATCGGCCTGGACAACGACGAACTGGTGGGTGTGCCGCGCCGCGCAAAGCGCTGAACATGGCCAACCGGAAGGCATCGAGCGGGGCGCCCGTCCTGCCTCGCATCGTCCTGGTCGATGCGAACGTGTTCTTTGCACCTCGCATGCGCGACCTGTTCATGCACCTGCATGCGGCGGAAGTGTTTAGGCGGAATGGACGCGCAACGTGATCGCCAAACAGAATGCGGACCCGCAAGCCATCCAGGACTGCCTGGAGGGCATGCGAGCGGCCGCCGAAGGCTGGGAAGTGGCCAGCTACGCGAAGCACACCGGCCGATTCGAGCTCGTGGACGCAAAGGACCGCCATGTCGCCGCAGCGGCCTACAAGCTCTCGCTGGATGATTGGCCAAGCCAACCGGTCGCCCTCGTCACCCAGAACATCAAGGATTTTCCGCAGCGCGCCTTCAAGGACACGCAGGTCGTCCGCTACGCCATGGCAGCCTATCTTGAAGGGCTGCACGCAGAGGCGCCGGACCTGGTGGCAAAGCTGGCGGAAGGCTGCCACAGGAAACTCAAGGCCCCGAAACTCACCCGCGAGGAATACGTCGCTGTCCTCATGAAGAACGGTTGCCAGGGACTGGCACAGGCACTTGCGAATCGCTGGTCGGTCGAGTGCCCGATGTGGCGAAGGATGGCGCGCTGCATTACGCCGCGGAGAGACGTTTTCGGAAGCCCAAGACAAGAAGCCTGGCAGCCGAAAGCGGTGAAGGCCTCTGCGGTGGCTGGCTGGGTCCTGCGCTCCGGGCTATGCGCCTTGGCTTCGCTTCGTCGCCGGTGGCCCCGCCCGCGCGATCTCGATATGGCCAGCGCCTTCCTACTGCCTGAGCTCAGCCCCGGATGTGGGTCCCTACGGTGTCCTGCGGACACCCGGCTGCGGGGTGGCCGTCGCCGATGATGGCGGCCATCTCGACGACCCGCAGGCACAGCTCGACCACGTTGCGGTCGAGCTTGTCGCCGGCACGGATCAAGCCGAGGTCGACGGCGGCGTCGGTGAAGCGCGCGACGGGGTCTCGTGCCCCACCGACCCGATCGGCGTCCTCGTTCTCGGCCGCGTCGATGCGCTCGATGCTGGAAAGAAAGCCCATGCCCATTTGGTTGCTCCTTGCATACACGTTCAGCTTGGCTGCGGCGCGTCCGCACGGGCCTTGCCGGTGCGCTCTGCGAACCAGCCGGCGTACTGGGTGTTGCGCACCAGAGGGCGGTTGAGGTCCGGCGCGCCGTCGGTCCACCAGACCTGGCCGCGCTCGCCCAGGGCGAGCTTGGCGGCATCGACCTGATCTCGGGCCTGGCGCAGCGCTGCGGCTTCGCCGCTGCGCCGGGCTGCCGCCACCGCACGGCGTGCGTCCATCGGCCGGTCGACCAGGTACTGGCGCTCCTCGCGCGCCAGACCCGGGTTGGCGGCGCGCCACAGGCGCCCGCGCACGACGAGGTAGCGCCCGTCGGGCGTAAGCGGGTATTGCTGCGCCGGGGCCGGTTTGTCGTTTGACGGCTGTGTCACGCGGTCGAGCCGTCCGATGCACGGCGCAATGCGCCCAGCTGCCGAGCTTCCTCCGCGTCGCGCAGGCTCCTGGCCGCGCGGGCGGCCGAATACTCGACGAAGAGGGTGTCGATGGTCCTCGCCCACTGCTCGGCGGCCATCCGTCGGCCCTCTGCCTGCAGGTTGCTCTTGAGCCTCGACTCGGCGCCTGATTGATGCTGCTGATCGGAAGGGCGGCGGGCGGGAAAGGCTGGAACGGCGACGCCGGCCCGGCGAAGGATGGTCGCTTTCTGGTCCGTGGTGAGCATGGCGGTCTCCTGCAAGCGCCGTTCCAGCTTTGCTCCGTCCGGAAAAACGGCGCCGTCGGTGATTTCTGATTCGCCTTGTCGGCCGGCCGGCTCACCTGTGCGCCGGGCAGCCCGATCTTGAAAAAGTAAGGGCCGATCGGTGAAACGCAAGGGCCGCGGCGATGTGCACAGCGGTGCCTGATGCGGGCGCCCCAGCGGCCGCGCCGCTGTCGGGCTGCTCCAGGTTCGCGCCTGCGCGCTCATCCCCTTCGGGGACGGCCTGCGGCCGCCTTGCGCATCCCTGGCGCAGGGGCTGCGCCCCTTGAACCTCCATTGATCAGACCTGCCTGCGGCAGGTAGCGGCGCTCGCCGCGCGGCGGTTCCGGTACGCGTCGACCTCCTGCAGGGCTGCCGTTTGCCTGAGTCCTTCGCCTTGTCCGGTGACGCTGCGCCCGCGCTGCCGGGGGACCGGCTTCGCCTGCAAGGGGGTGTTCATAACGCTGGCGCGTTACGAAGGCTTCCCCCTTGCTCCCCCGTCATCGCGGTCGCTGTCGTTCACCGGGCGAAGAACTCAGGAAAACGGCGGCCAGCTCCGGGTAGGAGGCCGATGCGAACCGGAACCCTTTCACCAAGGGCTCTGAATCTAGGAACCCGGCATGTCTTCAACTTCAACTGCAAAGGAAACCGAAATGACTGTGATTGCCAAGCCGAAGAAGGCTGCTGCATCGCGTGCCCACCAGACGGGGAACCAGGCAGCGGCCGGGAAGATCGAGGCGCCCGTGGCGGCGGACCTCGCAGGGCGTGATGTGCTGGTGCCGCTGGACCGGCTGTTCATCAGCGAAGCGAATGTGCGCAGGGTGCACCACGCGGAAGGGATCGTGGAACTTGCCGCGCTGATCGAAGCGCAGGGGCTGCTGCAGCGCCTGAGCGTGGTCGCCGTGTCCGATGGCCGGTTTGCCGTGGTGGCGGGCGGCCGACGCCTGCGTGCCATGCAGCTGCTCGCGCAAAGCGGGCGCTGGTCGGCCTCGCAGTCGGTGGAGTGCAAGTGCTACGACGATGCAGACGCGGTAGAGGTGTCGCTGGCCGAGAACTCCGGGCGCGAGGCCATGCACCCGGCCGACCAGATGGAAGCCTTCCGCACGCTGGTGGAGGAGGGCCTGACGGTGGCGCAGGTCGCCGGGCGCTTCGGCGTCAGCGCGCTGACGGTCGAGCGGCGCCTCAAGCTGGCGCGCCTGGCGCCCCGCTTCATTGCCATGTACCGGGCCGACGAGATCGAGCCCGAGCAACTGCAGGCGCTGGCCCTGGTGGACGATCACGCAGCGCAGGAAGCGATCTGGGATGGCCTGCCGTCCTATGACCGCGATGCGTGGACCCTGCGGCGCCTCGTCACCGAGCAATCCTGTTCGGGCGACAGCCGGCTGGCCCGGTTCGTGGGCATCGAGGCCTACGAGGCCCGGGGCGGCGCCGTGCGAAGAGATCTTTTCGCGGAAGCGGGCGATGCCTCCAGCGTCTACCTGGACGACCCGGTGCTGTTGCAGGCGCTCGCCATGAAGAGGCTTCGCAGCCTCGCCGAGGAAGTGCGGGCGGAGGGCTGGGGTTGGGTGGACTGCCTGACCGATGGCGACCACCTGGCCCTGCGCCGCTACGGGCATGAAGTCCAGGCCGAGCGGGCGCCGACGCCCGAGGAAGCGCAAGCCATCGAGGCGATGGAGGCCGAGCACGCGGCCCTGTCCAAGGCCTACGACCAGAGCGAGGAGGCCTCGCAGGACAGCGACCCCGGTCCCGATGCGTACGAGGTTGAGGAACAGCGGCTTTCGGGTGCGCTGGATGCGCTCGATGAGAGGCTCGATGCCGCACGCGCTGCCCTCCAAGCATGGACGCCCGAGCAGATGGCCCGTTCCGGTGTGCTGCTGCACATCGATCACAGCGGGCGGGTCGTAGTCCATCGGGGCCTGATCCGGCCCGAGGACAAGAAAGCAGCGCGAGCAGCGAACGCAACCGGCGGCACGGCAGGGGAGGGCGATGGCGGCGATGCATCGAAGGGATCGACCGGGAGCGCCGACGACGGCAACGAGAACGCCAAGAGAAGGCCCGAGTTCAGCGAGAAGCTGATGCGCGACCTGACGGCGCACCGGACCGCCGCCCTCCAGGCCGCGCTGATGCAGAACCCGCATGTGGCCCTCGTGACGCTGGTGCACCGCATGGCGGAAACCGTGTTCGACCAGTACAGCCGGGGCCATGACGTGGTGAAGATCCATGTGCGGGTGACCGGCGACTACACGCTGGCCGAGCACGCGAGCGACTATGCGCACTCGCCCGCCGGCGTCCTGCTCGGACAGGCGGCCACCGAATGGGGCGACCGCATCCCCGGCGATTCGGAAAGCCTGTTCAGCTGGCTGCTCGGCCAGGCGCAGGGCACGCTGCTCGAACTGCTGGCCTACTGCACGGCCCGCAGCATCGATGCGGTGACTGGCCACGAACGCAGCCATGACCAGAGCGATGCGATCGCCGAGGCGCTGGGCGTGGACATGGCCGACTGGTGGGTGCCGAGCGCCGCGAACTACCTCGGCAGCGTGAGCAAGGCCAAGGCGCTCGAAGCGGTGAAGGAAGCCACGGGCATCGATTCGACCAAGACCGTGGCCGGGATGAAGAAGCCCGATGCGGTGGCACATTGCGCCAGCCAGCTGGAAGGCTCGCGCTGGCTGCCCGCCCCGCTGCGAGCCCGAAGCGCACAGCCGCTCACAGCCGAAGACATCGCATAGCACCGATGGCGCGCCGCCGACGCTTGGTGTGACGTATGGGCGGCGCGCTGACTCTCTTCGATCCATGGAGGCTCACATGAATGCACGTATCACGGCCCTGGTCACCGTCTGCGGTATCGCAGCGCTGGCCATCCTCGGCCTCGCCGCACGGCCCACAACCTCCGAGCGTGTCGCTCGCCCGACCCATGGCGCGTTTGATGCCCGGCTCCAGCCGGTGCTGGAGGGCATTGGCAGCACGCGTGATCTGACGCCGGTGCCGCTGGGGGAAGCCCAGCACACGGAGTCCTCGCCGTCCGGCGGCAGGACCATCGAGAGCGATCGCCATGAAGCGCGCAGCCGACGGCGTTGACGCGGCACCCGCCGACGGGCCCGCGCCGTTGTCCCGGTTCGAGGGCCGATGCCTGTACCGCCGGACCTGCGAGTGCGACGAGGCGCTGCAACTGGCCGTGCTCGGCGTGGAGCACACGCAGGAGCGTCACGCCGACAATCCGACGCTCAGCCTGATCGCCGAGTTCCTGCGCGATGCGGAGTGCGCCGTGCAGCAGGCGCGGCGGCTGGCGCAACGATGGCAAGACTGAAAGTGTCGGCATGCCGACACCCTGTTCGATGTGAAGCATCGAGGGCGGTCCGGAACAGGCAGCGAAACCGCTCGCGGCTCGTCATCGGCGATGGCGGGCCTCTTTTTTCTGCGCCTGCGGTCGCTGTGATCGTTGCCTGGTCGCCGACCTCGCGTGGGGATGAGAAGGGGTCGAGCTTGGACTCTGGGTGTCGTGCGAATCGAAAGGGTCGACCTGCCGACACCTGCCCTGATGTTGGGCATCCGCGCCGGCGGCAGGCAGTGAGATCGGGCGAGGCCCGTCATCGGTGATGGCGGGCTTCTCTGTTTGAGGCAGCGGTCCTGTCATGGTGGGGAGCCCGCGCTGGGCAGGGAAGCGCATCGAATTTGGGCTCTTGGTGCCGTGCGGATGAAAAGTGTCGGCATGCCGACAGCCAAGGCCTTGTGCGGTGTTGAGGGCAGGATAGACTGCCGTCAGACGTTGTTAACAGCCATGGCGTTGCGATGACCAAGACCTCTCGATCGAGCGTGATTGGGACCAGGGTGTTGTCCGACACGAGGGCGCGGTTTGCCGCGCTGGCCGCGCGCCATCAACTCAGCGAGTCGGGTCTGCTCGCCAAACTGGTCGACGCAGTGCTGACGGCCAACGGCCCGGTGGCGCGCGAATCGAGTGAGCAACGGGTCGCGCGTGGTTCGAGCGTTGGCGGCGTTGCAGAGGATCGCATCACGCTGCGGCTTCGCAATGGCGATCGAACGTTGGCGGCAGAGCGAGCCGGTGCTCGTGGAATGAGGACCGGCAGCTACCTCACCATGCTGATCCACAACCATGTTCGTGGCTCGGCGGTGCTCCCGCCGAAGGAGCTGGACCAGATCAAGGCGACCGGTGCGCAACTGGCTGCACTCGGACGGCAGCTTCGAATGCTCGGCATGCTGAACACCTTGACGGAGCCGACGGCGTCGGAACTGCGCGATGCGATCGCGCTCGTCCGGCGCGAGATCGAGGCGGCACGCGAAGCCACGACCGCCGTCGTGCGCCGGAACCTCATCAGCTGGGAGAACAGCATCGAGGTGGGCGATGCCTAAGCAGACGATGAGGTTGGGGCGAAGCGGGTGCGGACCGGCCGGCGGCACGCGCGACATGGCGCTGGACATCGTGAGCTACGGCCGGCGAGGACCAACCGGCACGCTGCGCTTCGGAGCCGATCAGATCGCGCAGATCCAGCGCACGGTGGGCCGCACGCCCGAAGTGATGGTGAAGGTCTCCGGCGGCGGGCGGGACGTCGGCGGGGTCGACGCGCACCTGCGCTACATCGGCCGGCACGGAAAGCTGCCGATGGAAACCGACGAGGGGGTGGCCCTGCAGGGCCGAGGCGCCGCCAAGGAGGTCGTGGCCGACTGGCAGCTGGACCTTTGCAGAAGCCAGTACAAGCCCAAACCGGCCGAGGGCCAGAAGGACACCCGTGCGAAGCTCGTCCACAACATTGTCCTGTCGATGCCGGCGGGCACGCCTGCGGAGAAGTTGCTGGCTGCTGCGCGCGTGTTCGCGCGCGAGAACTTCGCGCTGCAGTTCCGCTACGCCATGGTGCTGCACACCGACCAGCCGCACCCGCACGTGCACCTGGTGGTCAAGTGCGAGCACGAGTTCGAGCCCGGCAAGCGCCTCTACATCCGCAAGGACACGCTGCGGCAATGGCGCGAACAGTTCGCCGCGCTGATGCGCGACCAGGGCGTGGCGGCCAATGCCACGCCACGACAGGTGCGAGGCCAGATCCGGCGGCCGTACCGCGATGCGATCCGTCACCGGCTCCGGGCGCTTCGGGCGTTCGGGCAGTTGCCGGCCAGCGAGCGGGCCAAGCGTCAACCGCCCAAGACCTCCACCTTCATGCGCGCCAAGCTAGACAGCGTGGTCCGGGTCCTTCGGTTGGGCCGAGGCGGCTTGGATGCCGGCAAGGAGGCGATGCAGGGCACCCGGCAGGAAGTGGCGGCGGACTGGCGCGCCACGGCGGATGCACTTCGAAGGCAGGGTGAAGGTGATCTGGCCGCCCAGGTGGATCGCTTCGTAGCGCGCATGCCGGCCGTGCAGACCGATGCGCAGCGAATGGCTGACCGCTGGAGAGAGCAGGGCAGAAGCCGAGCGCTGGAGCGCAGCGACACCAAGCCACCGGCGCCGCAGGTCCGGTGAAACGGAAGCGCAATCATGGCCGTACGGCCTTCCTTGTGCTCCTGCCGGGACTGCCTTGCGGCGACAGCCCGACACTCCTCCACGCTGGAGGGACTTCGGTCACAGTCCGTGGCTCTGCCATTCGCTAGCGCGCCGGTGAAGGTCTCATCACGACTGATCTCCAACGTTCAGCGTGATCGCCCGAGCGGCAGTTCGGGGCCCTAACCGGGCCTACAGCGGCCGGCAACGGGGCCCGGAAGCGGCCGTTGAGTACGGACATTCACGTCGCTACGGCCTATGTCTGTTTCAGGCGCAGTAGCAGTCATCGGAGTACCTTAGCCTTCGGTTGAAGCCGCGTCAGCCACGCACCTCGACCGCTGACGTGGCCACCACCGTGTTGCAAGAAATCTCGAGGCCTGACGGGGCGTCTGGAAAGACGGCCCCTCACGGGGATTCCCGTGATGGTGACAAGAGAAGGCCGACACACCAACCGACGTGAGCATCATTGCGCCTGCGCGGCGGCCGATACCGCGGCACGCAGACCGAGCAGGTAGCTGTCGACGCCAAATCCGCAAATCTGTCCTTTCACAATCTCCGCGAACACCGAGTGGTGGCGGAATTTCTCGCGCGCATGGATGTTCGACATGTGCAGTTCGACGATCGGTACCGTAAGGATCGCCAGTGCGTCGCGGATGCCGTAGCTGTAGTGCGTCCATGCCCCGGCGTTGATGAGCACCGCGTCCACACCCTCGACAAAGCCGCGGTGGATGCGCTCGCACATCGCGCCTTCGCTGTTGGTCTGGAAGCTCTCGACCTCGGCACCGAGTTCCTTGCCGAGTGCTTGCAATTGCGCATCGATCTCGGCCAGCGTCATCGTGCCGTATTGCTTCGGGTCGCGCTTGCCGAACATGTTGTGATTGATGCCGTGCAGCATGAGGATCTTCATGGGGATGTCTGCGTCTCGTTGCGTCAGACCAAGGGGATGGTCATGCGGTTGATGACGCCGCGCGTCTCGGGCCGCACGCCGCGCCACCACAAGAAGGCTTCCGCAGCCTGTTCCACGAGCATGCCGACGCCGTCGGCCAGCTTCGGCACGCCGGCGCGCTGCGCCAGGCGCAGGAAGGGCGTAAGACCCTTGCCATAGGCGAGCTCGTAGGCCAGCTTCGCACCCTGAAGCGTCTCGGCGGGCAGGGGCGGTAGTTCACCCTTGAGGCTGGCCGAGGTGCCGTTGATGACGATGTCAAATCGCTCTCCTGCCAGATCGTCGTAGCCGCAGCCTTGCACGTGGCCGTGCCCGGCGAACTGCTTTGCAAGGTCGATGGCCTTTATCTCTGTGCGGTTCGCCAATACGACTACGTTCGGTTGTTGCGCGAGAAAGGGCAGCAGTGCGCCACGCACCGCACCGCCAGCGCCGATCACCAGCATGCGCGCACCTTTGAGCGAGAAGCCCAGGTTGCGCTGGATGTCGTTGGTCAGGCCCAAGCCGTCGAAGTTGTCGGCAATGATGCGGTTGCCCTCGAACTTGAGCGCATTGGCGGCGCCGGCGAGTTCGGCGCGTTCGAGCCGTTCGGTGGCCAGCGCGCAGGCCTGCAGCTTGAAGGGGGCCGTGACGTTCATTCCTCGCCCGCCTGCCTTGCGAAATGCGTGCACGTCGTCGGCGAAGCGGTCGAGCGAGCCCTCGATCGCCCGGTAGTCGATGTCCTGGCCGGTCGCTTCGGCGAAGCTGCGGTGGATCATCGGCGACTTGGTGTGTCCTATCGGATTGCCGATCAGGGCGTACTTGTCGGTCATCACTGTCTCCTTACTTGCTGTAGAGCACGCCATCGGCCTGCATGTCGGCGATCTGTGCCGCGTCGAAACCGAGGCTGGCTGCGATCTCCGCGTTGTGCTCACCCAGTTCGGGCGCTACCTGCGTGATCGATGTGTCGCACCCCGACATGCGGAAGGGGAGGTTCGGCAGGCGGATCTTTCCGAGCGCCGGGTGGTCCTGCTCGACCACCATGCCGCGCGCACGGATCTGCGGATCGGCCAGCACTTCGTCAATGCGTTGAACCTTGGCCGCGGGCACGTCGATGCCGTCCAGCATCTTCAGCACCTGCGCGACCGGCTGCGCCGCAACCCACGGTTTCACCACCTCGAGGATCTCCGCGCGATGGGCATTGCGCCCGGCTGAAGCGTGCAGCCGCGTGTCGCTGCCGAACCCCGCAGGGCCACCGTTCTTTTCGACCAGCGCAGCAAAGCGCTTCCACGCGTCGTCCACCTGCGCGGCGATCACGAGGTCACCGTCCTGCGCGCGGAACACGCCGTAGAGCGTGGAATTGGGCATGTCATGCCCGGTCTGCACCGGCACTTCCTGTCTGTTGGAAAGCGTGTAGCACTGCACCGCGTACTCGTGCATCGACACCAGCGTGTCGTACAAGGCCATGTCGATGTGCTGCCCGCGACCGGATTTCACGCGCCCCAACAGCGCGGCATTGATCGCGGCGACCGCGTGGATGCCGGTGTACATGTCGCCGAGCGAGATGCGCAGCAGCGGCGGCGCCTCGCCCGGGTTGCCGACCATCTGCATGATGCCACTCTTGGCCTCGGCGATGAGGCCGAAGCCGGCGCGGTGCGAATCGGGGCCGGTGTGACCATAGGCCGAGATCGAACAGTACACGAGGCCGGGGTTGGTTTCTGCGAGTTCGGCATAGCCCAGGCCCAGCTTGTCGAGCGCGCCAGGGCGGTAGTTCTCGACGAACACGTCGGCGCTATCGACCAGCTTCTTCATCAACGCGCGGCCGCGTGGGTCCTTCGTGTTCACGCTGAGCCCTTTCTTGCCCATGTTCTGCTGCAGGAAGTAGCCGCTGTGGTCGCCGACGAACCACGCATGCTGGCGCCCGGCATCGCCCGTGCCGGGGCGCTCGACCTTGATGACTTCCGCACCGAGCGCGGCGAGGCAGCGGCCAACATAAGGGCCAGCCAGGAAGTGGCTGTAGTCGATTACGCGGAAGCCGGCCAACGGCAGAGCTTGTTGGAGCGACGTGCTCATTGGAGTACCTTCGTGCTTCGCACTGCGGTGCGAGCTTGCTTTGGGCGGCCCGGCGCGGCGCTCATGCCGGCTTCCTCGGCACCATCACGCGGTGCTCGCCCTTTTGCACGACCTCGTCGCGCTGGTTGATGAGTTCGGAGGGCAGCACGAGGATGCCCCAGCCCGGCTTGCTCTTCGATTCGCGTTTGCTGCCGACGTGGAATTTCACGCGCACCGTATCGCCGAGCTTGATCGGTCCGACAAAGCGCCATTCCCAGCCGAGGGACATGCCCGGCATGAAGCGCAAGTCGCTCTTCGTCTTGAGCCCGTCGGCCACCGACAGGCCGAACAGCCCATGCGCCACGCGGGTGCCGAACGGCGTGGTGCGCGCATAGGCTTCGTCGATGTGAACGGGGGTGTGGTCGCCGGTGAGGTCCGCATACGCCATCACGCGCGCCTCTGTCACTTCGTAGGGCGGGCTGATGCACTCCTGGCCGACGACGGCGTCGTCCCAGTACTTGTCTTCGATGGTCAAGGCGGTCATGGTGTGTTTCTTATCTATCTATGTGTCTATGTGTCGGCGGTTCTTCAGGCGCGGGGATCGATGGCGAGAGCGCGCGCCACGGCGCCAGCACTGGCCTGCATGAATTCGACGGCCAGGCCGTCCGGCAGGCGCAGCCAGTTGCGGCCCTGCGGCATTTCGGTCACACCGAAGGCCTGTGCTGCGGTGAGTGCGGCTTCGAGGTCTTCGCACATCACGCCGAGATGGCCGAGGCGGCCTTCAGGCCCTGCGTGGTTCGGCTTGGCCATGAACTGCATGCCGCCGAGGGTCCAGTACTGGACCGGCTCTTCGAGCGTGCCCTGTACCTCGCGCATCGTCATGCCGCAGACGTCGTGGAAGAACTTGATGTGCCAATGGATGTCTTTCACCCAGATGGCAACGTGTTCCACATAGGCGCGCGGTGTGCTCATTTCGCCTCCAGCCGGCGTTCGATGCCCTTGATGGCGGCAACCAGCGTCTGGTTCACCGGCGTCGGCACGTTGTGCTTGAGCCCGGCGCGCACCACCGAACCGTTGATGAAATCGATCTCGGTGATGGAGCCCTTCTCCAAGCTCTGCAGCATGGAGGTCTTGAACTCGTAGGGCAGGCCTTCGGCGGCCATCACCCATGCATCGCGCGGGGCCTTGATCGACAGCTTCACGCCGATCGCCTGCGCGACGGCCATCGCTTCGGTCACGGCCGCGATGGCCGTGGCCTCGATCTCGGGCACCGCGTAGAGGCTGCCGTACACCTGGCCTGTGATGCCGCTCAGTGCGCCGGTCGAGACGTTGATGAGCAGCTTGTCCCACATCACGCCCATGATGTTGTCGCTGACCTCGCAAGGCAGCCCGGCGCGCTCGAACTCGGCTGCGATGGCCCTGGCGCGTTCGCTCAGGTTGCCGTCGAGCTCGCCGATCACCGTGCGCTTGCCACGCGTGCCGGCAATGATGTGGCCCGGACCGAGCAGAACGCCGCCAACGTAGGTCTTGCCAGCCAGCACATGTGCGCGGCCGGCGACGTCGGCCAGGATCTCCTCATGGCCCATTCCGTTCTGCAGCGACATCAGCGCAGTGTCGGGCCCGATGATCGACAACGCGCCTTCCATGGCGGAGCGCGTGTGGAAGGACTTGACCAGCACGATCACCAGGTCGGCTGGCGCCAGACCCTCGACGCTTGTCGATGCGCGCACCTTGACGCTGCGTTCGGAGTCGCCGTCCTGCATGAGGAGGCCGTCGCGATTGATGGCGTCGACGTGCGCCTGAAACGGATCGATGAGCGTGACGTCCGACCCGCCGGCGGCAAGCGTGCCGCCGATGGCACAGCCGAGGGCGCCAGCGCCGAGGAAGTAGATTTTCATGCGTGTCTCTCGAAGGGGTGTCTCGAAGGAATGCCTTGAAGATAGGTTTCGATAAACATTTCGTCCATGACATGGATCGAATGGTCTACATTCCGTTTTGAAATGAATGCGGACGACGACAACCTCGATGCGAGCGCGGGCTTGCTCAGCCTCAAGCTGCTGCGCCTGTTCGACCTGATCTACACCACGCAGAGCGTGACGCGCGCGGCCGACCAGCTCGGCCAGAGCCAGCCGACGGTGAGCAATTGGCTGGGCCGGCTGCGCAGGCATCTGGGCGACGAGTTGTTCGTGCGCACCGCGGCAGGCATGCAGCCGACGCCGCGCGCGGAAGAACTGATCGTTCCGGCGCGCGAGGCACTGGCGGCGCTGCGCCGTGTGGCCGCGCCACCGGAAGCGTTCGACCCGTCGAGCTCAACGCGGCGCTTCCGGATCTGCATGACGGATGCCAGCCACATCACGCTGCTGCCGCAACTGCTGGCGCACGTGCGCGCCGTGGGCCCCTGCATCCGCCTGCAGGCTGCGCGCATCGATGAGGAAACTGGACAGGCGCTGCAGTCCGGCCAGGCGGATCTTGCGATCGGACTGGTGCCGTGGCTCGAGTCAGGCTTCTATCAACAGGTGCTGTATCCGCAAGACTGGGTGTGCCTGGTCAATGCCCGACACCCGCGGATCACCGCAAAAGGCATGGGCTTGCGCGACTTCAAGGCCGAAGCACACATCGGCATCGTCGGCGGTACGGGCGTTCAATTGTTGGAGGCGGCGCTGTTGCGGCACCGCGTCGAACGACACATCTTGCTGGAGTTGCCCGGCTTCCTGGGACTGGCCGCCATCGTGTCGACCACTGACCTTGTGGCCACGGTGCCTCGCCAGATCGGCGAGACACTGGCCCGCACCAACGGACTCGCTGTCTTTGATTGCCCGGTGCCTGTGCCGCCGTTCACCGTCAAGCAGCACTGGCATGCGCGCTACAACCAAGACCCGGCGAATCGCTGGTTGCGCGGCTTGTGCGAGCGGCTTTTTGCCAAGAAATAGAACGCGCGTAAATAGAGGGTAGTCCATCGGTGACTTGATTGGTGTCCCCCGAGAGGGTCGCCGTACCATCCGGCGGTCGCTCTTCAACGCAAAGCGGACTTTCGGGGACGAGAGCACAAGTCAACAACGGGCCCTGACCAGGCCCTGACCCGCCATCCACCCTCGACCGACGAGCGGCAGCTGTGCGATCGAAAGCGGTGGGAGATGTCGGGGCCACGACTCCGATTCCCAGCTCAGGAGCGCTTTGCCCCGACAAGGACGAACAGCATGGTCGCCGGCTTGTCGCTCTTGTTGCGCCAGGCGTGGCGTGTGCCGTTCTGAACGACCACATCGCGCGGCGCAAGCTTCTTCGTAGCGCCATCGTCGAGTTCGAGGTGTAGCTCGCCGTCGATCAACACGCCGTAGTCAACGGAGTCGGAGGTGTGCATGCCGGGGTGATCCATTTCGAACTTCTCAGCCAAACCGGGCAGCACTCGCATGTACTCACCTCCGGCGGCAGCTGGATCGAAGTCGGGAGTCATCATCACAGCGTCGGGAGGGAACGTGATGAACATCAGGTTCGTGCCACCTGGCGGCGGCGTCCATGACACGGCAGAAACTGCCGGGTCACCCTCGCCCGCGGGCACTGTCGCGTTGGGAGCCGTCTCCCACAACAACGAAGTGACGAAGCCTGGGACGTGTTCGAACTCGGTGGTACGCGGTGCAGCCGCGTCCGATACGAAGACGGCGCTTCCTTTCCGGTCGTGGCCGGTGACGATGCGTCGGATGTGCATGGTGTGCTCCTTTGTGCCGCTCAATGCATGATCACGACGTTGGTGAATCCGCCGCTGCGCTGTTCGATCGCATCCAGCGCTTCGTTGACGCGCTCGAGTGGAAAACGCTCGTGCTCGAAGACCCCGAGGTTCAGCGTGCCCGCGTGGGCCATCGCCGCCATGTCCTCGCCTTCCGCGGTTGTGAACCACAGGGAGCCGATGTAGGACTTCTGCAGGCACATCAATGGAAATGGCTCCAGCGGTATGGGATCGGCAACGCCGCCGATGTTGATCGCCTTCCCACCGCGGCGCAGTGCGTTGAATGAGTCGAGCACCGTCGCCACCGCAGCATTGGGGCCCAGCGCCTCGATGAGCGCATCGACACCGAAACCCCGGGTCGCTTCCATCACGATCTCGGAAGTCGGCCGCGATCCGAGCGCGATCGGGACGATGCGCTGCGGATCCAGTTGCTGCAGCTTTTCGAGCAGCGTGGTGTTGCGACCCGTCGCGAAGATTTTGGCCGCGCCCATGGCCAGCGCAAGGATGACTGCGCCCAACCCCAGTGTGCCCGTCGCGCCGTCAATGAGCACCGTCTGACCTGGGGAGAACTGCGCCTTTCGCAGTGCCGAGTAAGCGGTGCCCAGATAGCCGAAGCGAGCGCCTTGCCGAAGCTGATGCTGTCGGGCAGCTTCACCAGGTTGGCGGCGGGTGCCGTCAGGTACTGCCCGAAGCCTCCGTATGGGTAGTCCTCGAAGAGCTGCTGCGAGCCCGGGCCAAAGCCGAAGTAGCCCTGGAACGTGTAGGAGGTGCAGTTGATGTGATCGCCGCGTCGGCATGCGAGGCAGCTTCCGCACGATAGCCCCGGATTCACGTAGACGCGGTCGCCGGGCTTGATGTCTGCGCGGACTTGGCCGCCTACCTGCGTCACCACGCCGGCCGAGTCGAGGCCGTAGATTGCGGGCAACGCAGGCAATGGCAGGAATGGAAACCACTTCGGATAGCTGGTGACCACATTGCGCAGGTTAGGCACGACGCCCGCGGCTTTCACTTCGACAAGCACGTCGGTGGACCGAACTTCGGGTACCGGGATCGTGTCAACCTGGAAGGGTTCACCGATTTTGTGCAGACGCGCAGCATTCATCATCTTGGTCATGGAAGTCTCCGTTGAACTAGGGAAAAATGGCCGGATTTCCACGCCCGGCCGGGGGATCGCTTGACGAGCCAGTCGCTCCTTTCGATTCGCGCAGACCTTCGAACGCGGGTGTCCAATCGCCGCGCATCGAGCGAGGCGTTCAAGGAAAGATCAGCGCTCGAGTGGGCTCAGCGCGCCAGGAAGTCCAGCACCATGCGGTTGAACTTGTCGGCGTGCTCCCACTGCGCCCAGTGGCCGCAGCGGCTGAAGACGTGCAGGTCGGCCTTCTGCAGACCTGTCACCAGCCGCAGGCCGATGTCCAGCGGAACGAAGCGGTCGTCGCGCCCCCAGACCGCCAACGTTGGAGACGCAATCTCGCCGAGCCGATGTCCCACGTCCGGAAACTGCTTCGGGTTGACCTCAGCGCTCTTGACGAAGTTCTCGAGGTGATCGCGGCGGCTGAGCATGTTGTCCAGGCGCGCCTGAAAGAGTTCCTCGGTGAGGTTGCTCGTGTCGTAGACGAACACGTTCATCATGCGCTTGAGGTTCTCGATCGTGGGATCCCGGTACAGGGCGCCAATCAGCTTGATGCCCTCGGTGGGCATGGGCACAAACGGGCTGAGCCCGCCGGTGCCGCCGCCCATAAGCACCAGCTTGCCGACGCGCTCGGGGTTGGCCAGCGCAAAGGCCACGGCGCTGTGCCCACCCATCGAGTTGCCGACGATGTGCACCTTGTCGAGGCCAATGGCGTCCATCAGGCCCTTGAGCGCTCGTGCGTTGAGGTCGGAGCGCGATCCGGTGCTGACCACCGGATCGCTCTTGCTCCAGCCCGGACAGTCCATCAAGACGACGCGGTAGCCGGCGGCTACGAACGGCTCCACGTTGCGGTTGAAGTTGGCCCATCCACTGGCACCAGGGCCGGAGCCGTGGAGCATCACGACGGTCTCGGCGCCGCTACCGGCGTCGTTGCAGTGCAGTTGCAGGTCAAGGTCTCCTTCCTTGATGCGGACGAAGCGACTTGTGTCGGATTCAGTGATCGGAGCGTTGTTGGTGGACATGACTTGGTCTCGGATGTGTTGATTGAAGATAGGGATCAGGCGGCTTCGCTCATGGCTTGGATTGCACTCGTCCAGTCTTTGAAGCAATCGGCGCGGGCGGTCGCCATCCATTCGTCGCCGCACGTGGGCCCTCCTCGGCGTCCCGTTCACTCGAGGATTGAGACCCAACATGCCCCATCAGCCGCCTCCCCGCGCAGGCGGCGATTCACGCGACTTCGATCTCGGGCTCAGGCACTTCTTCCAGGGGCGCCACGAGCGCTGTGACCCCAGCATTCATCGCGTGCCTGGCGGGCAACCTATGGGCGCAGCGGTGTCAATGTCGCATCCAGTTCGCCGACTTTCTCGACGACGAGATCGATGAACGCCGACACAGCCAGCGGCAGTTGGCGTCGGCTGGGATACAGGACATTGAGGCCGTGGCCGGGACGCTGGTATTCGGGCAGCACGGGAACAAGGCGTCCGGCCTGCAAGTCCTTCATGAGGATGGCCCTCGGAAGCAGCGTGATCCCCAACCCAGCCAGCGTGGCCTTGCGAAGGGCCTGCGCCGTGTTGCCGCTGAAGCGAGCGGCAACCTGCACAGCTTCATCGATGCCGTCGGGTCCGGCCATCCGCCAGGTCACATGACTGCTGCCAGACTGCGCAAAGGTCACGCAATCGTGCTCCAGCAGGTCCTGCAGTGTGCTGGGCGCGCCCCTCGCTGCAAGGTAGCTCGGGCTGGCCACCAGCCCGTCGTTGCCCGCGGACAGAACCTGCCGCCCGATGTATTCCGAGTCCTCAAGGGGACCGCCACGAAACGCCACGTCGATGCGATCCGCGATCAGGTCCGCCTTCGAATCGCTGAGCACCAAGGCAAGTCGAACCCTGGGATAGGTTGCCAGGAACTCGGCGACCCACTCCATCACGAACATGTCGAGAAAGTCGGCCGGTGCGGCAACGCGGACAAGCCCACTCGGTTCCTGGCCTCCCGAGCTCAGCTCTTGCCCGGCTTCGAACAGTCCGGTGACCGCATCGGCGCAACGTGCGTTGAACTCCTCGCCTGCGTTGGTGAGGGTGAGCTTGCGGGTCGAGCGTTGAAGCAGCCGGGTGCCGAGATGTTCCTCGAGCCCCAGGACGCGTCTGCTGACGGTGTTCGATGGCACGCCGAGGCGCCGCGCCGCTTCCGCAAAGCTGCCGCTGCGCACGACCTGCACGAACAAGGCGATGTCGTTCAGATCGAGCATGAAATCCTTTTGCTTTGAAATTTGGACGAGTGCGCTCCGATTGCACCGGCTAGTAAGTCGATCCTACCGCTCCTATCGTTCACACGTCGACTGCAGCCGCGAAGACGTCATGTCTTCGCCGAGCCCACTTCACTTCAACTACAAGGACGACCGATGACTGCATCACAAGCCATTCCTGACAATCCGAACCTTGATCAAGCATCGAGCGCCGACGTGCGCGCAATCGTCCACCGCACACATGGCAGCACCCATGGACCGATCACGCGGCTGGTGAGCCCGAGTGGCCTCGGCGAGTTCTTGAAGCCATTCGTGTTTCTCGACCTCAACAGTTTCAGCCCCGGTCTTGACAGCCAGGGTTTCGCGATGCATCCGCATTCGGGCATCGCCACGTTGACCTTCGTGATGACGGGCAACCTTCGCTACGAAGACACGACCGGCAAGACGGGCGTGCTGCTCGCTGGCGGCGTAGAGTGGATGCGCTCCGGCAACGGCGTGTGGCACATCGGTGCACCCGTCGGCGACTTGCAGATGTCGGGATTTCAACTCTGGGTCGCCTTGCCTCCCTCGGAAGAGAACGCACACGCGGAAAGCCTTTACCTGGCACCTTCAGATGTTCCACTCGAAGGCCCGGCCCGTGTGCTGCTCGGAAGCTACGGCAAGGCCCGGAGCCCGATTCCAGCACCTTCGGGCATGAACTACCTTGCCGTGAGTTTGAAGGACGGCGAGCGCTGGCGATACACGCCTCCCGCCGGCCACACCGTGGCGTGGTTGGCGGTCAGCGCGGGACGACTCGACGTGAATGGGATAGTCGGCACCGGTGAGCTCGCTGTGTTCGAGGAATCGGAAGAGGTCATCGACTCCGTGGCCCACGGCGACACGTCTTTCGTCCTCGGCTCGGCGGTGAAGCATCCACACGACCTGGTGATGGGCTACTACTCGGTGCACACCAACAGGGCCGCCCTCGCACAGGGGGAGGCCGAAATTCAGCGCATCGGCGCCGAGCTGCGACGTGACAAGCGGATCGGCTAAAGCACCGTCGTATGCGTCGACCGGTCGGTTCCCACCGAGTTATCCGCAAATTCAGTCGCAACCACCGATCGACAACTCTTTGTCCGCCGGGGTTGCTCCATGACCCATGTACTGACTGCCGGCGACGTCTTCGTGTGCTGGAATGGCACGATCCCCGCTGCCGAGGGCAGCATATTCAGTTCCCCAACCCAAAGGAAATAACATGACATCAAACAAGTGGATGATTGACGTAAACGACGCGGTATTGCTACTGATAGATCATCAGAGCGGACTGTTCCAACTGGTTCGCGATATGGAGTATTCGACCCTCCGCAATAACGTGACTACGCTTGCGAAGGTGGCGCAGATCGCAAAGATTCCGACCATTACGACGGCATCTGTTCCCGACGGTCCGAATGGTCCGATCATTCCCGAGATTCATCAGAGCAACCCCGATGCGGTGCACGTTCCGCGCGTTGGGCCGATCAACGCGTGGGATCACCGCCCCTTTGTCGAAGCCATCGAGAAAACCAAGCGGAAGACACTGCTCATCGCGGGCACGCTCACGAGTATTTGCATGGCTTTCCCCGCACTCAGCGCCCTTGCCGCAGGATACAAAGTGTTCTGCATTGTGGATGCATCGGGAAATTGGTCGAAGATGGCGACCGACATCACCATTGCCCGGGTCACGCAGGCAGGAGCAATGCCGATTGACACGTTCGCGGTCATGTCTGAGTTGATGAACACTTGGAATCGCCCAGAAGCAATGGATTTCGCGAAGGTCATGATCGACCACATCGTTCCCTCGTATGGGGCGTTGATGGAGAGCCATGGCGCGTCACAGAAAAGCGTGAGATAGGTCCAGGCAGCTATTCGGACGCGGGCCACCTGCTGACAGGCGTCCTCCGACCTTAGTGAACCTCTGGGTATTCGGCGTTCCTACCGGGAGAGGGCGCGGCAAGCAATCGGAGATCCGCTGTCCGACGTGCTTCGAGAATTCGGCGTAGTTCTTTAATGCGTTCAGCCGCCTAAGAAACTGACTTGGTCGGACATCGCACAGGAGCCGGTGCTTGCACTGCGCCGCGGCAGCGTGTTCCGCGACCTCACCGAAGCAGGCTTCGCCGCCCCCGGTTGATGCTCAAGCCCGCGGGAGAGGCCAACTATGCGGGCTCGATCACCGGGATGGTGGACGCCCGGCTCGGCGTTGCCATCCTCCCGGGCTACGCAGTGAAGCTGGCAGACCCCGCGCGGATCGGCTGGCGCCGGGTGGAGAACCCGCTGATCGATCGCGAGGTCGCGCTCGTGCAACGCGCAGGCGTTTGCGCTCTCGCACGCGGCACAAGGCTTCGTCGACTTCATCGTCGCGCCGCCGGCGGCGCACTAGAACGCATGGCGGATACCGAAGTCGTAGCCGGTTGAAGTCTTCGGCGTGAACACACTGGTGCTGATGAATGCTGGCCCGCCCACCGTCATAGCTGCTCCGTTCTTGTTGCTGATGCGGGTGAGCGTTGCATACAGCGCCGTGCGCTTGGAAAGGTTATGCACGTAGCCAAGACTGAGCTTGCTGGCTTTCGGGTCGGGCGCGGGCAGCGCCGCGGCGCTGGCCACCGAATTCAAGTCGTACTTCACGCGCGCATAGGAGGCGCGGATCAGGCCGGGGCCAAGCGGGATGGTCGCGCCGATCAAGTAGCCCGTGAGATCGGTGTCGGGCAATGCGAGCAGCGGCGCAGCCGCATAGTCGCGCGTCCTGCTCAAGCGTATGAAGAGAACTCACCTCGTCAAGAAGTCCACCACGAGCTTGTTGTAGGCGTCCGGCGCTTCGAAGAACAATAGGTGGCCTGCATTGGGGACGATGTGCAACTTGGAGCCGGGCACGGCTTCGCGAATCTTCTCCAGCGCACTGTTGGCGCCGTTGTCATCCTCGCCCCCGATCAGCAGCACGGGAGTCTTGGCGCCGACGATGGCGTCCAGATCGAACTTGTGCGCGCGCAGCTCGGGCAGGCGCTTCATGTCGAACTGGTGATTCAGCTGCGCCAGTGATTCAAAGAGGAAGCGCAGCACGGGATGCCGCTGCGGAAAGCCGTCCTGCTCGATGGAGAGCGTCGAGAACTCCGCATAGTTCTTTACGTTGGCCATGGCCTGTTTGAAGGCATCGGCGTGCGGCACGGGAAAAAAACCGCCGCCGCTGCAACTGAGAATCAGCGCCGTCACCCGCTCCGGATGGCGTGATGCGAATCCGCCGATCGTCACCCCGCCCATCGACTGGCCGGCAAAAGCAGCCTTCTTGATCGCCAGGTGGCCGACCAAACCTTCCAGGTCGTCGATGAAAGCCGCCGGGCCGAGGTTGTTGGTGTCCTTGGAGAACCCAAAGCCGCGGTGATCGAATGTGATTACCTGGAAGTGCTGTGACAGCGCCGGAATCTGTTGCCACCAGTGCAAGTGGTTGCTGCCGATGCCGTGCGACAGCACCAGCGGGGGCCCCTCGCCGTGCACTTCGTAGTAGAGATCGATGCCGTTGATTTTCGCGAATGCCATGCTGCGTGCCTGATGTTGGTGAATAAAAACTAGCGCTGGTAGCTGAGGGGCTCGTCGCTGTCGTGGCGGCCTTCTGAGAACAATTGGCGCGCATTCGGGCGCTCCCAAACGATCTCGACCTGGTTGCCATCGGGGTCCAGGAAATACACGCTTCGCTGACTGCCATGGTCGAGCGCACGCATGATCTTCACGCCGGCGTTTTGCAGCTCGAAGTAAGCCTCCTTGAGTTGTTCTTCCGTTTCGACGGCAAACGCGAAGTGCTTGACCCCCAGGCCCAGCATCGCCCCTTCGACGCCGGAGCTGGGCGGCGATGCGGAAGGGTCGTCGCTCGGAAAGATGTCGAGCGTGTTGCCGTACTCGCCAATCGACAGGAACACGCCGCCATGCTCGGGGTCCTGTTCGAGCAGCTTGAATCCCAGCAGATCCATGTAGAACTTTTTAGATACCTCCAGATCGCGAACGGCGATCAACAGGTGGCCAAGGCGTTGAAGTTTGATAGGCATAAGAGTGTGGAACTATGGTGGAAAGAGGGGTTTGAAGGCCGTAACGAGCCGCTCAGTTCAGCGCGGCTTGGAAGGGTGGGCATCCGTCGTCACCAGCGCGTACTCCTTACGGACGAAGGCTTTCACTTCATCGAGTTGCATGACCTCGGGCTCCACGCCCAGGGTGGTGAACAGCGTCTTGATCTCCGCCGTTTGCATCGCCGTGCTGTAGGCCTTGTTCAGCTCCTGCTGAATAGCAAGCGGCGTCTTTGCCGGCACCAGCACGGCAAGCCAGGATTCGTAGCTCGAGTTCGGCACCGTCTCGGCCGTGGTCGGCACTTGCGGCAGAAAGCTGCTGCGTTTGGACGTGCTTACCGCCAACGCCCGGAGACGACCGCTCTGAATGAAGGGCCCGGCCACCGACACTGGCGCAAAGGCAAAATCGATCCGGCCGCCAATAACTTGATTGATGGATTCAGGCGATCCCTTGAATGGCACATGGATCAGCTCCAGCTTCGCCGCCGTGCGCACGCGCTCGGCCGAGTGGAAGGTGCTCGATCCGAGTCCTGCCGAGGCATACGACAGCGTGCCCGGTGCGGCAGCGGCTTTCTTGACGATATCTGCCAGCGACTGGTAAGGCGACGACGCCTCCACCACCAGCACGTTGGCACCGCGGCTGACCATCGCCACGGGGGTGACGTCCTGCATCGGATCGAACTTCTGCTGCGGGAATTCGACGGGGAACAGCAGAAATGAGTTGCCGAAGACGCCGATCGTGTCGCCGTTGGGTTCCGCAACTGCCAGTGCCGCTGCGGCAATGCTGCCGCCGGCGCCGACCTTGTTCTCGACGATGAGCGGGCGGCCCAGGATCTTTTGTGCTGCCACGCTGGCGGCGCGCGCGCCAATGTCGGCGCTGCTGCCGGCGCTGGTGGGGACCAGCACTTTCACCACACGCCCGGTCTGCGCCGAGGCCAAGCCAGGCATGCTGCCGAGCAATGCGGTCAGACAAGCGTTTTGAACGATCAGTCGCCGCGAGATTCGAGTTTGGATTGTCATGTGGGTCTGTCCCCTAAGTATTGTTGTGCCGTTGACCGTGGCTATTCTTGTCTTCACAATAGACATCCGCTAGATGTCAAAGCTATTCGCTCGATCACCGTTGGATATCAATTGAAGCTGCATCAACTCAGGGACGTCATCGCGGTGGCCGACTTCGGCGGCCTGCGCGCAGCGGCCAGGCACCTGAACATCGCCCAATCGGCAATCACCAAGAGCGTTCGCCAGCTCGAAAAAGAACTGGACGTGCCGCTGTTCGAGCGGCACAAGCGCGGGGCCGTGCTCACGCCGATGGGCACGCTGTTCCTGCAACGAGCACGCGCGGCGGCCGGCGAGCTGGAGCGCGCACAGGAAGAAATCAGCCAGCATCGCGGCGCAGGCGTCGGCCGGGTGACTGTCAGCCTGTCGACGGTGCCGCACATGGCCTTGTTGCCTTCGGTCATCGGGGCATTCATTCGCAGGTACCCTGAGATCAAGCTCACGGTGCTGGAGTCTCTGGGGTTTCACAGCACCGAAGCCCAGATGCGCGCTGGCGGAATCGACGCTTACATCGGGGTTGCGCCAGAATCGAAGATCTCGACGGAGTACCAAGTCGAATCACTGTTCACCAACCGCCGTTATGTCGTCGGCCGCAGCGGCAATCTCCACTCAGGCGCGGGGTCCTTGCACGAGTTGGTCGACGCGCACTGGATCGTCTCCAGCACGGCAACTGTCAACAGCAGCTTTGCCGCGCTGTTCAAGCAATACCACGCCAAATTGCCGGCCCATATCACATTTGCTGGAAGCATTCACAGCCAGCTGATCTTTCTTCTGAACACGGACATGCTCATGGTCGCGCCGCGCCAGGTGCTGGAATTCGCACCTTATGTGGGGCGTCTCGTGCGAATCCCTATCAAGGAGGAACTGGACGCGCCAGCGATGGTGATGATCACGCGCACCGCGCTGCCGCTGACGCCGGCAGCCGAACACTTCTGCGATTTGATCAGGCGCGCCGCGGTGCAACAAGGCGGCGCTGAAATCACCCACAATGCAGGCTAAAAACAAGCGGAGGCGGCCTCTCTGAGGCAACGGCGACTCACCAGCCGTACAGCGTCGCCGGGTTGTCGACCAGGATACGGGCGAGCAGGCGGGCGTCGCCACCGCAGTGTCGATGCAGCGCATTCAAAATCGCGCCGGGATCCTGCGGCTTGTCCATCACGTGCGGCCAGTCGGAGCCCCACAACAGGCGTTGGGGAACCCGCGCGATCAATTGTTTGGCGAGATACTCTGCCCGCGCCTGGCCCTGCCCCGGTCCGTAGCGGTACAGGCCCGACAGCTTGAACCACACTGGCCCACTCTCCACGGCGTCCAGGAACGCCGCGCATTGCGCATCGGACGCCTGGTCCACGCCCAGGTAGCCCATGTGGGCGATAGAAAGGGGACAAGGCAGCGCGCCAAACGAATCGGCCAAGCCGCAGGCGATGCCGCCCGGCACGTACAGGTCCACACTCCAGCCCAACCGAGCCGCCAACTCGCATTTGGCAAGCACCTCGACCTTGATCTCGCCCAGCGTGCGCCCAAGTGCCGCCAGCCTGAAAAGGTCGACGCGAAGGCCACGCACTCCAACCGCATGCCACTCGCTCAACTGCGCCAACGACACGCCGCCACCGATCATCACGACGCCACGTGCGTTGGGCGTTTGCGCCAGCGCATCCAGCAGGCACAAATTGTCCGTGCCGTAAAAGCTGGGCTGCACGAATACCGCGCGTTGCAACCCTAGGGCGGCTGTCACCCCCCGGTAATCCGCTAGCGACGCTGGCGGACACGTGTAGCGGGCGGCGACATCGGCCGGGTATTGTGCGGGCGGGCCAAAGACGTGCATGTGCGCATCGCAAGCGCCGGCCGGCAGCGTCCAGGTCGGGCGTTCCAGGCCATTGGCGGGGATGGGTTTTTCGCTGCGGAAGTGTTGGGCCTGCATGGCGTAGTTGGTCTGAAGTTGCAAGACCATAGTGATGGCCCACAGTCCTGCATAGATGTGCATTCTGTCCCGTTGATCGCAGTTCAGTGATCACCGCGACAAAACTGGGGTCTGCCCGATACGTGCACCCAACAGCACAATTTGCGCAATCCCAATGAGAATCCAATGAACAAGAGCAACAGCAACAGCAACGCAGCGCGACTTCGAGGGGTACTGGCCCCAGTGGTCACCCCATTCAATGTCGATTTCAGCATCGACTCCGGCCTGTTCATCGCGCATTGCAAGGCACTGGTTGCCGACGGCGCGGGACTTGCCGTGTTCGGCACCAATTCCGAGGCCGCATCGATCTCACCGCGCGAACGCATGGCAGCGCTCGAGCAATTGCTGCAGGCCGGCATCCCTGCAGACAGCCTGATGCCGGGCACCGGGTGCTGCTCCATCGAGGAAACCGTTGCGCTGACCAGCCATGCCATTTCCCTGGGTGTGCGCAATGCGCTGGTGCTTCCGCCATTCTTTTACAAAGAGGCGGATCAGGCCGGACTATTGCGCTACTACGGCACGGTTATCGAACGGCTGGGCGGCGCTTCAGTGGCGCTGTACCTCTACAACATTCCGCAGTACACCCAGGTACCCATCACCGAAGAGCTGATCGACGCGCTGCTGCAGCATTACCCGGAATGCATCGCCGGCTTGAAGGATTCTTCGGGGGACTGGGCCAACACGTCCCGCATGCTGGAGCGCTTTGCGCCGCAGGGCTTCGACGTGTTCTGCGCGAGCGAGATCTTCCTGAGCCAGACCTTGGCGCTGGGTGGCGCCGGCTGCATCAGCGCCACGGCCAATGTCAATGCTCGCGGCATCCGTGCCGTGATCGACGGTGCTGCCACGGATGCGGCTGCAGCCGAGTCCGCGCAAGGGTCTGCCACCGAGATTCGCAAGGTGTTCCAGTCGCGGCCTATGATTTCCGCGATGAAGCATTTCCTGTCGCTGCGTTACCGCGAGCCGGGATGGCAAACGGTCAAGCCGCCTTTATCGCAATTGAAAGGCGAGGCCAAAGACGCACTGATCGGCGAATTGAAGAAGATTGGGTTCAGCTGACGGCCCGGTTGCGTCGCGTTCAGAAAATTGGGCACCTGCCAAGCCGATGGGGCATGCGCCTGTTGTGGTACTACTTTATCGAGCCAGTCAAAGACCTTATGCAACCCGTTTCCCAAGCGCCTTCGGGCTCATCACCCTCCCACGCAGGCGAAAAGCTGGTCGGATCTGGCGTCGACGTCAGGACGATCCTGAACTTTAAAGTCGCACCACGACTGGTTCACCACATGCTGCCGTCCGGTTGGGAGTTTGATTTGCCGGCGTCCGGCCCATCGGGCGACGCAAATCTGCGCGTGACCTTTGTCGACCAATTGCAGGCCAGCGTGCCGGGGGCCGACGCGCAAGAGCCGATCCGCTACGTACTGTTTTCGATACCGATGCGCCAGGCCGGCCCCGCGATGAGGACCACGCTGTTATTCACCGGCCTGTCCACCGGCGGCAAAGGACCTTATGAGGTCAATGCAAAAGCCGCTGCGCATGTTGAACGCAAGTCAGTTTCGAACATGGCTGGCACGCGCACCGAGAGCGCCACCTGGAAGTTTCGATCTGACGATGGCATATCCGCATCGCTGGACATCGAGTACCTGCCCGGTGCGGTACAGCGCGAGCAGGCTGAAGCCCGGACATATTCAGCCGCCAAACCCGGCTTCCACCGCATCTATCGATACGACCAATGCATCGATGTCATCACCGGCCCACAGCGCTCCGCGCGCTTGAAGGAGATCGATTTCCGCGCATCTGGCGGCGTGCTGTCTTCGCTGTTCGACGGCAACGAGCAGCTGATCAGCGTGACCTCGGTGCTTTGGTTCGCACGCCAAGTCTTCCTGCCAGTGACAAGTAACACATGACGAGATCGGACAAATGGCTGGCCATGGTCGTGCTGGCCCAAGCCCTGACGACGAGCCTGTATGCCCAACCTGCTTACCCCGCAGGTCCGATCACGATCGTGGTCCCGATGGCGGCAGGCGGCACTTCCGACATCATTGCGCGGGTACTGGCCAGGAGCATGCAAGACGGCCTGAAGCAGCCGGTGATCATTTCCAACAGGCCCGGCGCAACCGGGCTGGTCGGTTCGAAGGCGGTTCAAAGGTCCAAACCCGATGGCTATACCTTGTTGTTCACGGGTGTCAGCACGCTGGTAACCAGCGCGATGCTGCAAAACCCGGTGCCCTTCGACGCAGTCAAGGACTTCAGCCCCATTGCGCGCGCCGTGGACTACCCATTGTTCATCATGACGGGATCGGCAATCAGGGCCAGGAACCTGCAGCAATTGGTTGAAGAAGCAAAACAAAAAAGTGGTGGCCTGACGCAGGCAACACCGGGGGTCGGCTCGATCTCACACCTCGCCTGCGAAGCCTTCTCGTCGGCCGCCGGTGTCTCGCTGCGCGTGATTCCGTACAACAGCACCAGGGCGGCCAAGCAGGCTTTGCTGAGCAATGAAACCGACGTGGGCTGCATGTCGGAAGAAGGCGCCGCCGCATTCGTGGCCGATGGCAGGATCCGTCTGATCGCGGCGCTGTCGTCCAGCCGCAATGCCGGTTCTCCGAACGTGCCCACCGCCATCGAAGCGGGCTATCCGGGCCTGACCGCCAGTGTGTGGCAAGGTCTGTTTGCACCCAAGGGCACGCCAGACGATGTGATCAACAAGCTGCACCACAGTCTGCAGTCGGCATTGCGCACACCCGAGATGGTTGAACTCGCGCGGGCGCAATCGCTGCGCATCATCAACGAAGAATCTGCAGAAGCGGCATCCGGCGTGCGCGCAGACCAGGAGAAATGGGCCAGGGTCATCAAGGAAAAGAACATCGTTCTCAAGGATTGATGGTCCTGCCCGCCAACGCCAAAAAAAAGGAGTCGTAATTGAAAGCTGTCCAACTGTTTGAAACCGGTGGTCCTGAAGTTCTGAACTACGTTGACATTCCGACCCCCACCGCCGGCCCTGGCGAAGTGGTGGTCAAGTCGGAATCCATCGGCGTAGGCAACCCCGAGATATCCGTTCGCAAAGGCACGTATCCGTGGATGCCGCCCTTGCCGGCGGTGCCGGGCATCGAAATGGCTGGTCGCATCGCGGCCATCGGTGAGGGCGTGTCCAAGTGGGCCATCGGCGACAAGGTCTTCGTCACCGCGCGCGAATTGCCGGTGCGCGGCGGCTGTTATGCGGAGTTCGTCAAGGCCTCGGCCGATGCGGTCTACAAACTGCCCGAGGGCGTGGACCTGGACGCCGCGGCGTGCTTGTGCAACTACCAGGTGGCCTGGCACCTGCTGCGCAGCGCCGTGTCCGGCGCGGTTTACGACACGGTTCTGGTGTGGGCTGCCGCCGGTGGCGTTGGCACCGCAATCACGCAACTCGCCAAGCGTGCAGGCCGCACCGTCATTGGCATAGCCAACGGCAAGGCGCGCGCGGATTTCGTGCTGCAGCAAGGCGCCGACCACTGCATCGATCGGGGCCAGCATCGTGATCTCAACCAGGCCGTGTCCGACCTGACCGGCGGCAAAGGCGTCGACCTCATCCTCGATCCGGTGGGCGGAAACGACTTTCACCTCAACTTCGACCTGCTGGCGAACTTCGGCACGGTGGTGAGCTACGGAACCCTGGCCGGGCCCGTTGGTGACCTGAGTGTTCAGACAATGCGTAAACGCAGCGGCGCATCCATCGGATTACGCTTCTTCTCGATGCATAGTCTGGACAAGGCGCCCGCATTGCGGCGCGCGGCGATGGACGAACTGATTCCACTGCTCGAAGCGAGAAAGATCAGCCCGCCGATCTTCGAGCGCATACCGCTCAGCGAAGTGCGGCGCGCGCATGTGCTGTTCGAAAGTGGGATGGCTTCTGGAAAAATCCTGTTGAAGCCGGAATGATCCGCGGCACCTTTCAACTCCGAGCGGAGAGATTTCTTCAAGAAAGTCGCCAGGACTGCGGGCGGTGCCCACGTCCCAGGGCTGGGGCTTTCGGGGCTTCCGCTGCATGCGTAGGGCCGTCGCGAACTCTCCATCGGCGGCAAACGCATCCGGATCATCGACGTCCACGCGCACTGTGAAATGCCGCTCGGCGCGGTCGTCATGGGAACCCCGTACGAGGATCCGGTGAACCTCGACCCGAAGCTCGACGACCGGCTCGCCGCGATGGACAAGCCAGGACCTCGATACCCAGGCGCTCAGCAGCAACGGCTCCGGTGGTACGAGATCAAGGATCGCAGCCTTGCCCGCGCGGTGTGAACCGCGCAAAACGAAGGGCTCGCCGCCTGGGTCAATAGGCACCCGAACCGGTTCGTGGCGATCCGCCGCAAGTCCGGGAACTGCAGCGGCACGCACGCCAGCCAGATCATCTACGGCACGGACAACCCGTTCAACCGGCCTGTCAAGGTGGACTTGGTGCTGAACGCGCCGGTCCTCAACAACGCCGAAAAGGGACAGATCCTGAGCGGCAACTTGATGAAGCTGTTGAGGATTACGTCGTAAAGCGCAGGCTTGGGCGGAAAAGGCTCACGCTCCAGGCCACGAGTACTGCCCACGCGCTTGACGTTGCCGGTCCCGACTGGTTGGCCAAGTGCCATGGATGGTGATCACCAGCAGGAATCGCAAGGACGACACTGCAATCTGGTGTAACGCTCAGCTCTCCAACAGACTTTGGTCCTGCAATCCGCATCTGTTCCAAAATTCACGGACGAGACAAATATGCGTCGGGTTCTTAAAGTTCAATTTGGAAAAGCAGTCCTGTTGACCGCCATTGGTTTGGCACAGGCAATCGCATTTGCGCAGGCACCGCCGTCCGCACAGTCGCAGGAATCAAATGCGATACGCCGTGTCGTCACCAAACTCGACGAAAGCGGAAAAGCCGTGGTGATGTTCGACGACCAGCTCAAGCTGTCAAGACCGCGCCCCCCGAATTCCAACCTTGATCTCTGGGCGACGCAGACAGGTCCGGCAGATTTTTCGTGGACGGACGATAGGGCGAAACTGATCAAGGGATTCAGCCCGCCCAAGGGAGGCACTTCGCTGCGCGTTGTCGAATTCCCACCGGTAGCGCCTGGGGTCGACAAGCTCGATGTCAATATGATCATGAACATGGTCGGCGCGGACGCGCCGGCCAAAGGCCGTCCACCCAAGCATCCGTTCATGCACCGCACCCGCACGGTCGACTACGCCATCATTCTGTCGGGTGAGATTTCCATGATGCTCGACGAAACAGAGGTTCATCTGAAGGCCGGCGACTTCGTCGTCCAACAGGCGACCAATCACGCCTGGATCAACCGTGGCACGGTACCGTGCCGAATTGCATTTGTGCTGATGGATTCCGTGGAACCGTGATCGAAGCGGTGATCACCAACAGGAATCGCAAGGACGACACTGCTATCTGGTGTAGCGCTCTTGTCTCCGACAGACTCGTAGCCGACGACAGCACGGTACTCGGCCCCCGAGCCCTGTAGTCCGAAACGACGACGATCACTACGAAGAACTACTGGAGACCACATTGAAACGAATCGCATTTTCACTGTCCATGCGGATGGCTTGCCTGCCTGCATTTTCTCAATCATCCATCACCACCTACTCGACCATCAAGAACGAAGGGGCTGCCAGCTACGCGACCACTGGCTCGCCAGGCGGGGTTGCCGGGTGGTCCTCCAGCGGCCTGCAAATGGGCATCACTCACAGCTTCTAGACCCCTAATCACGAAGGAAAATCAGATGGCGATCAATCTTAAGATCAATGGCCGCACGGTACGCGTCGACGTGCCGTCGGACGTGCGCCTGCTCTGGGTGCTTCGCGAGGAGTTGAAGCTCACTGGAACCAAGTTCGGCTGCGGCGCGGGCATGTGCGGCGCATGCACGGTGCATCTCGACGGAGAGCGGATGTTCTCGTGTCAAGTGCCGATTTCGGAGGTCAAGGGCCGGGTGATCACGACGATCGAAGGCCTGTCCGCAGGCAAGCCCCACCCGCTGCAGGCGGCCTGGATCGAGGAGCAGGTTCCGCAGTGCGGCTACTGCCAGTCAGGGCAGATCATGAGCGCCGCGGCCCTGCTCGCGAAGACGCCCAAGCCGTCCCGGAGCGAGATCGTTGACCACATGAGCGCCCATATTTGTCGTTGTGGGACCTATCCCCAGGTCGTCCGGGCCATCGAGCGAGTGATCGAGAGAGGTGCGTGATGAGTGCCCAAATGCCTTTAGCCCATTGCGGCCTCCGTCGCCGTCAGTTCATGCAAGGCGCCGCGGGTTTGACCTTTGCGTCCATTGCCGACATTCCGGCGGCGTTGGCGGCAAGCCTCGAGCAGGATGCATTGAGCAAAACCGGCGTACCGGCCAAGACCATGAATGCCTACGTCAGCCTCGCTCGCGATGGGCGCGTCTTCATCCAGTCGCCGGCCGCGGAAATGGGACAGGGAAGCTTGACGTCGCTACCGGTGATGGTCGCCGAGGAGATGGACGCCGACTGGGAGCGAGTGGTCATCGTGCCAGCGCCGGCGAGCGACGCGATCTACGGCAACCCCCTGCGATTGCAGCTGCAATACACCGCGGGCTCGGCGGCCGTTTGGGGCTATTTCTTGCATCTGAGGAAATTCGGGGCACAGGTCCGACACGTCCTCCTCGACAACGTGGCCCGCCGCTGGGGCGTGCCGCTGTCCGAACTCAGAACGGAGCCAGGTTTCGTGCTGCTGCGCGACGGCAGCCGCCGCATCGGCTATGGCGATATCGTGGAGTTCCTCGAGCTGCCCACGACAGCGCCCCAGATCAAACCCGAACAACTGAAGTCGCCTTCCGCCTTCAGGCTGATCGGGCGCAAGGACGTCGGGCGGGTGGACGTACCGTCCAAGGTCAACGGAACCGCACAGTACAGCATCGACGTCCAGCTGCCAGGCATGCTATACGCTGCCGTGACGCGATCCCCGGTCGAGGGATCCGGCCCACTCGAGGTGGACGACAGGGCCGCCCGCAAGATGAAAGGCGTGGTTGATGTCGTGCGCCTGCCGTTCGGCGTCGGGGTGATCGCGGACAAGCCCTGGACGGCCACCAAGGCTCGCGATTCACTGAAGATCAAGTGGCGGCGCGAGGGTCGGGCCTGGGGGATCGACAGCGGCACCCAGATGGACGCGTACGCGAAGCAGGCGGCAGACCTGGCGACCGCAGGAAAGCCCTGGACCAAAGATCAGGCGGGCAACGCCATTGCCGCCTTGGCCAGTGCGGCCACGGTCCTTCAACGGGAGTACCGCTGCGACTACGCCTACCACGGGCAGATGGAACCGTTGAACGTGGTGGCTTCGGTGTCCGCCAACGGATCGAAATGCGAAGTCTGGGCGGGGACGCAGTCACAGACGATGGCGGTAACGGCAGTCGCCGAGGCCCTGGGCATTGCGCCGGAAGCCGTAACCCTGCACTCGATGCTCATGGGCGGGGCGTTCGGCCGACGCGGCAATCGCGACATGGAATTCGTGGTCGACGGCGTGCTCCTGTCCAAGGCCGTGAGCCGGCCCGTCAAGTGCATCTGGACCCGCGAAGACGATGTGAAGAACGGCCGCTTCCGGCCGATGTCGGTGCACGTACTGCGAGCGGGCTTGGATGACTCACGACGCCTGACCGCCTGGCACCACCGCATGGCGTGCGACGAGGTCATGCCCTTCATGGACCCTGTCCGCTACAAGCTGAACGGCGGCAACGACGCCATCGCCATCCTGGGCTCCGAACTGAAGACCTACGAGATCCCGAACCGGGGCGCGGAACACCTGGCGCAGAAGACAGGCGTACGCACCTCGCCCTTGCGCGGCGTCGGCTTCGGCCCCACCACGTTCGCCAACGAGGGGTTGCTGGACGAGGTGGCCGAGCACCTGAAGATGGATCCGGTGGCCCTGCGCCTTCAACTGCTTGCCAAGGCGCCCCGCGCCCGGGCGGTCATCGAGGATGTGGTGGCACGCTCGAAATACGGCACCGCCGGCGCACCGTCGGGCTTGGGGCTTGCCTACCTCAACTATGCCGGAACGGAGATTGCCCTGGTGGCCGAGGTGGCCGTCGATGCCGGCAACCGGATTGTCGTGAAGAACATCTGGGTAACGCTGGATTGCGGCATTCCCGTGCAGCCTGGCAATGTCGTCGCGCAAAGCACCGGCTCGATCGTCTATGGATTGGGCCTGGCACTGTCCGAGCGCATCACGCTGCAGGACGGCGTCGTTCAACAGTCCAACTTCTACGACTATCTTGTCCCGCGCATGCGCGACGTACCCCCCATTCATTGCAAGGTAATCGAGACGGACAACGCGCCGACCGGCGCCGGTCAGATGACGACCCCGCTCGTGGCGCCGGCCATCGCATCCGCCTTTCACAAGCTTACAGGGCGCCGGTTGCGGCACATGCCATTCACCCCCGAACGGGTGCTCGCGGCGTAGTGCTCGCGCGGCCGCTGAGGCACGCAACACCATGTGCTGGAGAAACTTCTGTAGACGCGCGGGCGCAATTGCCGATTACGCGAACTTGACGCGCGCGATGAGGCTGCTGTGGTCTTCGTGGCTGGTCGCTCGAAGAAGAACTCATGAACCGGGTTCATAAGGCCGTGCAGGTCCGCCTTCTCCACGCACGGCTGCGATCTCTAGCATTGCCGTTCGACAACCATCTCCTTCGTACCGACTTTCACTGCCGGTTCGATCCTGATGCCGGCGCTTCTCTGATCGTGGCAAGCGCCAGCCCTGCAATCTCGTTGATCAAAGGTCCCCTTTCCATGAAGCTTCCCCACGCGCTTGCAATCTTCTGCGTTGCCACGGCCTCCTGCAACCAGGTGCATGCCAGCGAATCCCTTGCGGCCAAGTACGCCTGCGTGGCCTGCCATCAAGCGACTCAAAAGACCGTTGGCCCGGCGTGGCTGGACATCGCCACGAAGTACGCAGACCGCAGCAAGACAGCCATCCAGCTCGCAGAGTCCATCAAGAAGGGCGGAAGTGGCAAATGGGGACCAGTCCCGATGCCAGCCCAAACAGCACTGAGCGACGCGGAGGCGCAGAGCCTCGCGCACTGGGTGCTTTCGCAGAAGAAATAAGGCCAGAAGCGGCGCTGCCTCCAGCCCGAGCGAGGGGCACTCTGCGTCCTTGAAGACCGCGTACAGCGCAGACCAGATCGGATGCAATGGAGGCAGCGATCTCGGTAGGCGTTCTCCCAAGCTGGCGCCAACCGCTCCATGCAAACGCTCGAGCTGTTCGGGGTCATCCCGAAAAAGAGCGAGGCGCTGTTTTCCGCGTTGCCGTGGTCCGCCATGACGGCTGTGCGGCTGTCCGATGGCGATTCGGCAAGGATGTCATCCGGCATTGCTCAGAGTAGCTGGCATCCTGCATGCGGTCAGGTGGAATGTCGCTATGCGTTTCGAATGTGGGTGATGTCCACGCTGCTGACAGGTTGGTTCATGCGCATGCGGATTCACGCGCGATAGCAAATGGCATCGACCACCACCGTCATCGCGCGCGAGGCTGCGCGCCGGCTCGGATAATAGGCATGGAATCCGGATTGCACCGCATTGCTAGGAAGGACGCGGGCTGACCGTTCGGGCTCGCCTAGGTATCGGAGAATGGTGGCCTCGCAATCTAATTCGTCCATCGACTTGTTCCGGAGAAGTTTCCGCAGACATACTGTTGAAAGGGGTTCGTGCAAGGTAAGCGCGCGCGGGACTGTGCGTCGCTCCAATTGATCGCCGTCCGCATTTGGTGCATCAGACGCACCGGATCGCTCAGCTCGAGATCCGCATTCGCGACAATGCGGGTTGCACCGCCTTTCGAGCACGGCGCAAAGAGCGCGAAGGTCGGCTGGCGAGCATGCGGGCAGCCGGACGATCTTGAGCTTTTCCCGGCGGGTCAATGCGCTCCATTGCTCCAGCCTCAACTTCAAATTGCAGATGTCTAGTTTGAAGCGAACGGCCAAGGGAATCCATTGAAGTCTTTGTACCTCGACCGGTTCGAAGAACAGGATTTGAACGGGCCTTCCGTCGCTTTGGCCGCTGACTGTCCGGCTGCGAGGGACAGAGTTGCGATTCACGAAAGGAGAATCTCGCCGACGTGGTTGCTTGACTTTAACGTCGCTGCAACTGCCTTGTGCCTACCGTCTGGGGTCCGAACTTCAATCGACCAGGGGAGGGTGGATCGAGAAAGTCCGTCGAACCGAAAGTCACCGAAGGTATCGGTTTGGGTCTTGTTCACGACACGTCCGTCTGTTGCAATCAAATGAACTGTCGCGTGGGGCGATGCATCTATGGCGCCGTGGCTATCCTCTACGACGGTGCCCGCAAGGAATACGCTTTGGACTCGATGTAGATTGCGATACAGCACTCGCGGGTTCGAGGCGAGCTCAGGCCTTAGCTCGACCAGGCCGTCGATGCGCTTCGCTGCGTTGAGGTGTGCATCGCTCCACTTCTTCACTTCGATTGCCCCGGTTGGGCAGGCTTGGCTCGCCCTGGTGTCGGTCCAACCTTGGTCGATCAGATGAGCATCGAAGTTCCAGTGCTGAGGGATTTGCTTCTCATCATTCCAGTGCACCGCGCCATACGGACAAGCATCCACGATGGCGCGAGCACCTCGAGCAAGCTCAGGGTCAATGACGACGATGCCGTCAGGCCTCTTTCGAACTGCGCCAGGAACAGGTTTCGCACAGGGAGGGTCCTCACAGTGCTGGCACATCTTTGCAAGATAGGCGACGTCGACCACTGGGAATGCTCCTCGCTCGTGGCATTCGATGTCGAGCCATTTATGGCCGTGTCTAGGCATCGACTCCGCGTAGCCTGGGAAGGCATTGTCGACGTGCTCGTCCATCGTCGCGAGCACGCAGTTGCAGCATCCATTGCATTTTGCGGTGTCGAAGATCAAGACCCACTTGTCCGTCATTGCGCTCATATGTTTGCCTCCTCCTCTTCTACGGCCTTGGCGACGTTCGCCTTAGTCATCTGCTTGTCTGGGTTAAACTCATCCCACGGCTCAACCTGCACCAGGCACGCGCTTGTTGCCATCGAGTGTGCCCGTGCAATCTGGGTTCGAGACGGCGTGAGTTGGTTCAGGGATCCTCCTCGATCCGGGCTTTCGCCGGGTTTTCCAATAGGGTCATAGCGCGCTGAAGACTCATATCCGTGGACGATCCCCGGCCGCAAGCGCGCGGTGGGTCTCGCTGCGCAAATCACCGCCCCCCGGTCATTGAACACACGTACGAGCATGTCCCGCTTGATACCGCGCGCAGCGGCGTCGGCGGTGTTCATCCGCAGAATGAGGTAGAAGAAGCCTTTGACCTCGACCCGGTGCTCCTGCAGATCGTTGATGAAGCTGTCTTTTCCGTCCCCCTGAGTATGGAAGCTGTAGCGCGGATGTGGCGTGATCATTTGAAGGGGATGCTGCTCCATTCCCGCGCTGCGATGGCCTTCCCAGGAGGGCACATACTTAAGAATTGGTGGTCGTTCCTCATCGTCTGGCGCAAAGCGTTTCAAGGTCTGGCATTCGAACTCGAATTTTCCGCTAGGCGTCTGCAAACCTTCTTGCCACTTCTCACGGTATTCGGACGGAAGGGGGTGCGGCTCAGGAACGTCCTTGGCACGGCCATCGTAGAACCATCGATAGGCCACAGTGGTTCGAAGCTCCTTCTTGGGTGCATTGATGACGTGATACCCTTTCTTCAGAAACTTGCGCCATGTCGTGACGTTCACCAGGTCGGAAGAATCGAAAACGCGCTTGACCCAATCGAGTTCGCTGTTCCCCTCGGAAAAGTACAGCCCGAGGCCTAAACGCTGGGCGAGCGCCAGGAAGATGTCATAGTCGGATTTCGATTCACCAAGCGGCTCGATACACTTGTGCTGGAGCGTCACGACGCGGTGATTGACCTGCGTCTGAAGGTGGGGCATGAAGCCTCCAGCGTTCGCCCACTCACTGATGTCCCATCGCTCCATGCTAGTGCACGCTGGGAGGATGACGTCGGCGAACTTGGCATCCCCTTCCATCCAGACGGACTGGTTGACGACGAACTCGAGGTTCTCGGATCGGTACATGTCGGCGTAGCGGTTGCTGTTAGGCATCGTGCTGAAGTTGCTACCGCCATACTTGTAGAACAGCTTGACTGGCGAGTGCCCCGGGGCTGGGTAGCGAGGACTGTTGAACTGTCCCTCGATCGAGCGCCCATCGCGCAACTGTCCCGAAACTGCCTCGCCCTGGATCGCTTCAGGAAGACGCAAACGTGGGATCGGCGGCCCGGTCACGGAGTTCATGGACACCAGATTTGGCATGCGCTGGTATACCGCGAGAGATGCCGCCGTGAAGTTCAGGTCACCCGACATGCCGCCCTCGCCATAGCCGGGGAACCAGAAGGTGTGGTCAACAGGGGTGCTCCACTGCATGTTGCCCAGGTTGACGCCAGGTCTGCCGAGGCCCTGCATGGCGATCAGGCAGACCATAGCCCGAGCCCATTGCTGTCCGGTGGGGCTGCGCCCGGCGCCTCCGAAGGCATTCCCCATACCTCCGGCGCCTAGGTAAGTCTTCTTGCTGCCCCATTCGCGCGCCAAGGCCCGCACCGTATGCGCGGGCACGCCGGTCTCATTGGTCTGCCACTCCGGCGTCTTAGGCGTCGCATCGTCCTTGCCCAGGATGTAGTCGCGCCAGACGTCGAAGCCGAATGTGCGTTTCTCGACAAAGTCCTTGTCGTAGAGGCCTTCGGTGATCCAGACGTAGGCGATCGAGAGAGCCATTGCCGCATCGGTGCCAGGGCGCGGGGCGATCCACTTGCCGCCGACGAAGGCGGCAGTGTGATTGAAGAAGGGATCGATGTGAACGACCGGAATTCCAAGCTCTTTCAGCCACGAGCGTCGGATCGTGCCCTCTTGCCCGCCGTACAGTCCGTTGGTCGCCTCCGGATCGCTGGACCAGAAGACCACCATCTCGGCTTCCTGCATGAGGTCCTCGACCGTCCCATACGGCTCTCCAACCCCGAGTCGAAGGGAATTTCCCCAGTGGTGCATTGCGCCCCAGTACCAGCCTTCCCAGCTGTCGGGGTTGTGGTGAATCTTCGTATGACCGATGGCATTCGCGAATCGGTTCATCGCGCTGATCCAATAGCCGATGTTCCCCCAAGTGTGGTGCGATGGATGGTTGAACGTGATCGCGCTGGCGCCGTAGTCCTTCTTTACTCTTCGAATTTCTCCCGACACGATATCTAGTGCCTCGTCCCAGGAGATGCGGACATATCCAGAGGTACCACGGTTGCCAGGGTTGCGTTCGCCCTGGGGATCGAAGTCCACACGTTTCAGCGGATAGAGGATGCGCTCGGATGAGTACACCATCGACTTCCAGTTCAGCGCATGGGGCGACACTGTAGCTTTACGAGGCGGCGTGAAGTCGCGGCCATGCGCGCGAATGGTCCATGACGATCCGTCCTCAGGCGTGAGGTCGATGGGCGTGACCCGCAGGATTCGACCGTCCTTCACATAGACGAAGCAAGGACCCCCGTTGGTCTGAGTCGTGTATCGGATGCTTCCGTCCGCTGCGGGCGTGCCGGCCTTCCAACCAAGTCGCTGGATGGAGTTGAGCAGCTGCATGAAGTGGAAGGTGTCTTCATCGGGCCCGGTGACCACGACCTGAAAGTTCTTGCCGGCATTGATGAACGCCAGCCAATCAGTCGGTGGCATCAGAAGTCGTGAAGCGAGCTCAGCGGTCTCGAACTCGATCTGAACCAGCGGAGCAGAAACCAGCTTTCGAGAGGTGATGATTCTTCCCTTCTCCAAGCGAAAGACCCTCCCTTGCCCCCCTTCCTTGATCCGGATCTGGGCAACGTAGGAGCGGGCGCCCGCCCATTTTCGGAAGCTGGCGTCCGTGCGGTTTGCGAGATGCATCGCGGCGGTCAAACCGACGAGGAGGGCCTGGAACTTCATGATGCGTTGGCTGGTTCGGTACGGGATTCGCTCGGCAAAGCGGCCGATTCAGTCAACAGAGATCTCGTTGACCTTGACGACTTCGCCCCAGCGCGCCAGTTCGGTCCTCATGTAGGAGGTAAACTGATCCGTGCTCATCGGGACGATGTCGTAGCCCTGACCTTTGAATCGGCTGACGATTTTTGGGGAGCTGAGCGCGTCAACAAAGTCCTTGTTAAGCCGTTGAACAGTCTCCTTGGGCAAGCCGTTGCGCGCGACGATTCCGAACCAGACGTTCATCGCGAGATCTGGTACGCCAGCTTCCTTCACTGTTGGCACGTTCGGCAAGAGTTCCGATCGGTTGTCAGATGTGATGACCAGCGCCTTAAGGCGTCCGTCCTTGACGTGCTGAATGCCTGCTGGAAGCCCGTCGAATAGCATGGAAACCTGATTCGATAAGAGGTCCTGCATTGCTGGCCCGGATCCGCGGTACGGCACGTGTTCCATGTCTGCCTGAAAGTGGCGCTTCAACATGGCGCCGAGTAGATGGCCTGCAGCTCCTGCACCCTGCGACGCGTATGTCAGGCCCTTGGCCTTGCTTTGTGCGATGAGTTCCTTCAAGGAAGTTGCAGGGTTGTTGGCGTTCACGTAGAGCACCATGGGAAACGAAAGTAGGGTGGTGACAGGCTGAAAGTCGGCGATTGGGTTGTAGGTGAGCTTTTTGTACAGGACCGCGTTGCTTCCCAGTACTGCCCAATCGCCGATCAACAGGCTAATGCTGTCGCCGCGCGCTTGCTTCGTTGCTGATGCAGCCAGTTGACCGCCCGCGCCTGGCTTGTTGTCAACGATGACGCTCTGACCGCTGCGCTCAGTGACGACCTCGCCAAGGACGCGGGCCATCAGGTCCGTCGGTCCCCCGGGGGCGAACGGCACGTAGATGGTGATGACACCCGTCTTGAAGGTGTCTTGTGGAAATGCCGTTCCGCCCGCAAGGGCGCCAGCAGCCAGTACAAACAGATTTCTGCGCTTCATTCTTGTCTCCTGTAGTTTCTCGAGGTGGCCCTTGGCCAGGCAGCGGCAATAGCCGAATTGGGGTTCTAGGACAGCGCCTCATCGACAACGGGGTTGCGCAGCACTCCGATTCCCGAAATCTCGACTTCGACCTCAACGCCTGCATGAAGCCAAAGCGGCGGCGTGTGAAGTGCACCGACGCCGCCTGGCGTGCCGGTGATGATCACGTCTCCAGGGTTCAGGTTGGTGAAGGTCGAGCAATAGGCGATCAGAGCGGGGACGTTGAAGATCATGTGCGAAACGCTCTCGCGCTGGACCTCGGTGCCGTTGTGGCGCGTCACTACCTCCAGGGAAGCCGGATCCGGCAACTCGTCGCTGGTAACGAGCCAGGGGCCAAAGCCGCCGCTCAAGGGAAAGTTCTTTCCCGCAATGAACTGCGTCGTGTGCTTCTGCCAGTCACGCACGCTGCCGTCGTTGTAGCAGGCGTACCCTGCGACGTGGGCGAGGGCGTCTTCCAGTCTGATGTGCCTTCCCGGCGCTCCGATGACTACAGCGAGTGCGCCCTGGTAGTCGAACTTTGCAGAGACCCGCGGACGGACCATCGCTTGACCAGAGCCGACTTGAGAATCGGCAAAGCGGGCGAAGATGAAGGGATGCTCGGGTACCGGCTTCCCGGTCTCTTCGATGTGACTCAGGTAGTTATAGCCAACGCCAAAGATCTTGTCGGGATTGGGGATCGTCGGAAGAAGTTTGACGTCGGCAAGCGCCAGACGGGGGGCGTCAGATGCGGCCGCTCGCGCCGTGTCTACGCCTGCACGGAGCAACGACTTAAGGTCTGGGTAGGACGAGCGAAGCACGAACCCGATGTCGTTCAGAGTCGGACCTTCGACGATGCCGTAGCTCGCTTGGCCGTCATGTATGTAGCTGGCGATTTTCATGGGCGAATCCTTGTAGTGATGATTGAGTTGCAAGGTCGCTACCGCGCCTGCCCCTTCGGATTTGGCAAGCGGTGATTGCCTGGCAACACTTGCACAGGTGAACGAACGCCGTCGTCTGCCGCCTTCAGCCTCATGCGCAGCGCCGCTTCGCGGCCCTCGGGGGGCAGCCATGAACGCTCATGACCCCAAATGCTGGGGCCTTCGACCAGTTCGCGTGTCTTCCAGGTGCTCTCTTCCAGGTTCAGTCCTCCCCATCCGTACTCCAAGAGGAAGTTCGAAGGCGTGTTCACGTAGAAAGACGTGATCAGGTCGTTCGAGTGCCGACCGAGTGTTACGGAGAGACGACCGGGTTCGAGCAGTGCACGGTCATAGGCCTGGCCAACATCATCAAGCTGGAACGTCTCGAGCATCAGGTGGTGCACCCCGTTCACGCCGGTCCCGACAAGCGCAAAGCTGTGGTGCCTCGCGTTGATGTGGAAGAAGTGAACGGGAAACGGATTTACCACCCAGTCAGAGAGGCGAAACTGGAGCACATCGCGATAGAACGTGATCATGGGCTCGATGTTTCCGACTGTCAGTGCGATATGGCCCAGCCCAAGATCCCCGGTTACGAATCCGGAAATCGCCCGTCCTGGCAAGAACGGGGTGTCCGCATCCAGGGCACCCCAGTAGGCCTCCAGTCGGTTGCCTTCTGGATCGCTGAAGCTGATTACGGCAGTGACACCGCGCAGCCTGGCGAGTTCGGAAGGCTCTCGCTTCCACTCGATGCCTTTTGCCTCCAACGCGTGGCAGAGTTGATCCAAGGCAGAGGAGTCGGCAACTTCCCAACCAAGGAAGGCCACGCCCCCTTGCTCGCCTGGGACCACGGTCAGCCTCTGGACGCGCTCGTCCATTCGAAATGTCGCGTAGTCGTCAGCGCAGTCTGTAACCTGAAGTCCAAGCAGCCTTGTGCCGAGGTCCACCCAATCGCTGGGATGGGGCGCCCTGATCCCAACATATCCAAGAGCCTTGATCATGGTGGTCAACTCAAGTCGGCTGCGCTGGCGACAGCGCTCCGAACGCGGCATTCCAGGTGGGAGAAAGAACGATCTCGTTGACGCAGGCACGCCCAGGCATGCTGACGACGAACAAGACCGCTGCGGCGACGTCTTCCGGTTTAAGCATGCGTTCCAAAGTAGCCTCCGGTACTGGCGGGATGCGCCTTGCCATGGCAGGGGTGGCCACCTCTCCAGGAGAGATGGCGCACGCCCTGATCTGGTTTGCGTACTCCGACATGTTGAGACTGGCCGTCAAGGCGACCAATGCGGTCTTCGCCGCCGTGTATGCAGGTCCGGGTTTCGCACTTGCGAATTTTCCAGCCCATGAAGCGATGTTGACGACAAGCCCACCGCCGTTCTGACGCATGCCGGGGATCACCGCATCAATGCAGTAGTAGACCCCGTTGAGGTTGACTCGCACCAACCGGTCGAAGTCCTCGACCGTCACGCTGCCCCATGCTCGGGTTGCAACATTGAGTCCGGCGTTGGCCACCAGAACGTCGATCCGACCGTGCCGCTCCTGAATAAGACGAACTGCCTGTTGCACTTGGTCAGCATCGCAGACGTCGAGGGGGACGGCATCCGCCTGGCCACCGGCGGAGCGAATCTCCGAGGCGACCGTCTCGAGAGCCTCCAAACCTCTTGCCGACAGAATGACCGCATGACCCTGTGCCGCCAACTGTCTTGCGACCGTGGCTCCGATGCCGCTCGAGGCGCCGGTGATCCAGCAGATTTTTGCCCTTTCGGTCACAGGCCCACCCCTTGGAATTGGCGACCGGTAGGTTCCTTGCCTTCGAAGAGGGAGATCGGCGGATACGCATCGGCGTCGATCGAGACGTCGATCACCGCCATCGTGCCGCTTGCAATCGCCCGCTGCAGCGCAGGCTTCAGTTCTTCGTCCACACGCACAGATTCGGCGTGGCAACCGCAAGCACGGGCGACGGCGGCGTGGTCGACGGGGTCGAAAGTGCAAGCGTCGGAGTGAACGCCGTAGTGGAGGTGCTCGGCGTGCAACTCGTAGCCTAGGATGCCGTTGTTCAGCACCATCAGGACAACCGGCAGGTTCATCCGTCGAGCGGTTTCCAGTTCTGACCAGCAGTGGCCGAATCCACCGTCCCCTTCAAGCACAAAGACGCGGCTCTTCGGCTTTGCGGCCTTCGCGCCGAGCGCCATCGGGAAACCCCAACCCAAGCCTGCGAGACCTCGCGGTGTGATGAAACGGGATCCTGCGCGTCTCGATGTGAGAAATGTGTTGACCCAGTTAGTGGAGTAGCTTGCATCAGCTACGACGATGTCGTCGGGTTCAAGCAGCGCGTCCAGGGCAAGCATCAGCCTCTCTGGACGCAGGGCTCCTTCGCGACCTTTCGAAATCGCCTTGCGCTCTGATGTAGCCTTTTCGCGCGCTCTTTCAATCAGGGTTTTAAGCTCCACGGCACGCGCGTGATGGGCCGAAAGATCCAGGCGGGCCATGGCCGCCGCCAAGAGCGGTAGCGTGGCCGCAGCATCGCCCGCCAAGCGTACCGAGTCGTAGTTTCGCCCGATCTCTTGCGCGTCAATGTCCAGGTGGACCATACGCGCGGAGGATGGGAACAACTTCCAGGTGTCCGTACCATTCTGGTTCGTACGAGTTCCAATGAGAAGCACGACATCCGCTTCCGCTGCGAGCGCTCGAAGATGACCAGACACAGTGCCCGGTCCCATGCAATTGCCGAAAACTCCGGCTGAAAGCGGCGAAGTCTCGTCGACGGCGCCCTTGCCCATGTTTGTTGTTGCGACGGGGAAACCCGTTGCTTCGCTGAAGGCCACCAGTTGCGCAGAGGCATGCGACAGGTGTACGCCGCCGCCCGCCAAGATGAGGGGACGCTTCGCTTCGGCCAGAACTTTGGCCGCGGCTTCGATGAACTCGGGCGCGGGTACTGGCCTATCGAGGGGGAACGCACCGCACGAACTGTGTCGCGTCGGCGAACTCTGTGCCGAAGCCCGGAACAAGTCCATCGGAACGATCAGAACGGCGGGGCCGGCCCGTCCGCTCGAAGCAGCCGTAAATGCCATGTCGACGTAGTCGTCTATCCGCGACGGGTCTTCGACGCGCCGCACCCACTTCGAACAGGAATCGAACAGCTTAACGTGATCAAGTTCCTGAAATGCATTTCGATCCGTCATGCTGCGCGGCACGTCTTGCACGATCGCCACCAGCGGGATGGACGCCTTCAACGCTTCAGACAAGGGCGCCACGAGCAACGTAGCTGCGGGTCCGTTCTGCGCTGCCACAACGCCGACTTTTCCTGAGACCCGGGCGTATCCGTCGGCCATTGCGCCGCCTGCGTTTTCTGTCCGGTAGCCGATTTGACGAATCCCGTAGAGGTGCGAGACCACAAACAGTGCGGCAGGAATGCTTTGTCCGAAGACTTCGGTCACGCCGTGTCGACGCAGGGCTGCTGCCATCACGTGGGCAACTGTGGATTTGTCTGGTGTGACAGGGGGCTGTGCGCCGGCGGGGGACAGTGTCTCTCGGATCATGCTGGTCGTCTCCATGGAAAGGCAATCGATAGGGCAGCGACAAGTTTTCTAGTCGAGCCCAGTCTACTAAAATGTTAGTTGAGGCGGGATAGGTGGATTATCCGAATGCGACATAGCGGCTATTCTCCAATGGAGATTCTTGGAGAGGGCTCGGACGAGCTGGCGTTTTGGTTGGATAGTGAAATGTTAGATGGGCGAATCCGTCCATCTTGCGGCCGGCCGCGTCCGACCGAGGCGCCAGAGTCCCGGGCGAAAAGCTCTGAGGCGTGTTCGGCGTCAGTGAACAATCACGACGTTAGTGAAGCCACCAGTACGCTGTTCGACCGCGGTGATCGCCTCATTGACTTGGTCGAGTCTGAACACCTCATGCTCGAATACGCCCAGGTCTAAGGTGCCGGCATGGGCCATCGCGGCCATGTCCTCGCCCTCAGCGGGCGTGAACCAGTTGGAGCCGATAAGCGACTTCTGCAGGCACATAAGGGGGAACGGATCCAGGGGAATCTTGTCCGCGACACCGCTTACATTGACTGCCTTGCCCCCGCGCTTTAGCGCGTTGAATGAATCGACTACGGTTTCCACTGGTGCGTTAGGCCCGAGTGTTTCGATCAGCGTGTCGACGCCAAAACCCGAGGTTGCTTCCATGACACTGTCGGAGGTGGGACGTCCGCCGAGCGCGATTGGGACGATGCGCTTGGCATCAAGTTTGCACAGTTTGTCGAGGAGGGTGGTATTGCGGCCGGTTGCGAACACCTTGGATGCGCCCATGGCAAGCGAAAGAATGACGGCACCCAGGCCAAGCGTGCCTGTGGCGCCGTCGATCAGCACAGTCTGGCCTGGAGAAAATTGCGCCTTCCTGAGTGCTGAGTAAGCCGTGCCAAGGTATCCAAACCTCGCCGCTTGCTCGAACGTGACCGAGGCCGGAAGCTTCACGAGATTGGCAACTGGCGCCAAGACGTACTGGCCAAAGCCGCCGTACGGATAGTCTTCGTAGAGATGTTGGGCGCCCGGGCCAAACCCGAAGTAGCCCATGAAGGTGTAGTCCGAGCAATGGATTTGGTCGCCCCTGCGACATGCGGTGCAAGTGCCGCATGAGAGACCCGGGTTCACATAGACCCGGTCGCCAACGCTGATCCCCGATCGAACTTGGCTGCCGACCTGGGAGACCACGCCTGCGGAATCAAGTCCGTAGATCGCGGGTAGTTTGGGAAGCGGCAGGAACGGAAACCAGTCTGGCCAATGGGTCACGACATTGCGAAGGTTCGGCACTACTCCAGCCGCCTTCACTTCGACCAATACATCGGTTGGCCTCACTTCGGGAACGTCGATCGTGTCGATTTGGAAGGGTCCGCCGACTTTATGAAGCCGCGCAGCGCGCATTTGCCGAGTCATGTTGTCTCCTTGAGGGTTGAGCGCTACGAGTAAATCCCGTCGGATCGCACCGGGCCCTTGCGCAAGATTCGCGAGTTGCGTTCGCGACTAACATATTAGATGTAGCGTCGTTTGGTGTAGGAATGCGTGTTTACCCTGAAAATGACTGCCATTGTCGCTGACCCTATGGTCGACTTAAATGTTAGATGGCAGAATGTCAGAAGAATCGGAGCAGGCATCCGCGCCTCGGCGAAGCGATACTTCGTCCAGCGCGCGCTGCTCATTCCGCGATCTATGAACTCGGCAACTGTTATTTCGAACATGGAACTGTTCACTGCTCCGCTCGCCGCGAACCCTGCCTCGTCGCCACGCGACGTGAATACACGCGGGCGACTCACTGACGCCGCCTACGAGTTCATGAAGGAGCGCTTGCTGGAAGGACGGTATTCGCCGGGCGAGCGGATCGCACCGGAGTCGGTCATGGACGCTATTGCCGCGAGCCGTCAGCCGGTCATGGATGCCATGCGCCGGCTTTCCGTCGAGGGATTCGTCGACGTAGTGCCCCAGGTTGGATGCCTCGTGGTTCAGCCAGATCGCCGCGAGATTGGCGACTTTCTACGCATGCTCGCCTCGATCGAAGGAACATGCGCCGAACTGGCCGCTGAGCGGGCCACTGACGCCGAGTTGGAAGAGCTCCAGCTGAAGGTAAGGGAGTTCACCGCGCATCTCAGCACCGACCAGTCGAGCGATTCGCTCGCGCACGCTTTCAGGTTGCACAACCGTGATTTCCACCATCACCTGCATTCGATTGCCCACTCGGACATGGTCGCAGGCCTGACGGCTAGTCTGAGCGATCGAGCGGACTTCTATATCGCGACCGCCATAGGCACAAGACCCTTCGGCATGCGTTTCTGGGAGGCCGTTGAGGAACATCGACGAATCGCAGAGGTGCTCACTTGGCGGGATGGTCCGACAGCAAGGCGTGTTATTGAGTCCCATGTCATGTCGTTCATAGACACGCTCCACGGTTGACAAGGTGAAGCTCTCGGTTCCCCGCAGGCGCCACGCTCTGTGGCGAGATGGTGCATGTCCACACTCGAAGGTTTTGTATGAGCACGCTTGAGATTGCTTCTTTCGACCTCCGCGACACGACCCTGCTGCGTCAGCAGGCGTTTATCGCGGGTGAATGGTCCGATGCGGACGACCGCGAGACTGTCGCTGTCACCAATCCGGCCAATGGGCGAGTGATCGGCACCGTTCCGATGTGCGGCACCGCAGAGACGGTGCGCGCCATCGCCGCCGCCGAGGTCGTACAGCGAGCCTGGGCAAAGCGACCGGCCAAGGAGCGCGCGGCCATCCTGCGCCGCCTCAACGACCTGATGCTGGCCAACCAGGACGACCTGGCGCTGATCATGACCAGCGAGCAGGGCAAGCCGCTGGCCGAGAGCAAGGGCGAGATTGCCTACGCGGCCTCCTTCATCGAATGGTTCGCCGAGGAAGCGCGCCGGGTCTATGGCGACACCATCCCGGCGCCGCAGGCCGACCGCCGCATCCTGGCGCTCAAGCAGCCGGTCGGCGTGACGGCGGCGATCACGCCCTGGAACTTCCCGACCGCGATGCTGACGCGCAAGGCTGGCCCGGCACTGGCCGCCGGCTGCGCGATGGTGGTCAAGCCCGCCACCCAGACGCCGTTCTCGGCGCTGGCCTTTGCCGAGCTGGCCGACCGCGCCGGGCTGCCCAAGGGCCTGTTGTCGGTCCTCACCGGCTCGGCCTCGAAGATCGGAGGCGAGATGACGCGAAGCCCCATCGTGCGCAAGCTGACGTTCACCGGCTCGACCGAGGTCGGCCGCACGCTCATGAAGCAGTCGGCCGACACCATCAAGAAGCTCTCGCTTGAGCTAGGCGGCAATGCGCCTTTCATCGTCTTCGACGATGCCGACATCGATGCCGCGGTCGAAGGCGCCATGGTCTCCAAGTACCGCAACACGGGCCAGACCTGCGTCTGCGCCAACCGCCTCTACGTGCAGCGCGGCGTGCTGGAGGCCTTCTCGCAGAAGCTGGTGGCCAAGGTGAACGCGCTCAAGGTCGGCAACGGCACCGAGGCCGGCGTGACGCAGGGCCCGCTGATCGACGACAAGGCCGTGGCCAAGATCGAGGAGCACGTGGCGGACGCCGTCGCCAAGGGCGGCAAGGTGTTGGCCGGCGGAAAGCGCCACGCGCTGGGCGGCAACTTCTACATGCCGACGGTGATCGGCGGCGCCACCGCCCAGATGCTGGTGGCCCACGAGGAGACCTTCGGTCCGTTGGCGCCGATCTTCGCCTTCGACACCGAGGAGGAGGCAATCGCCGCCGCGAACGACACCGAGTTTGGCCTTGCCGCGTACTTCTACAGCCGCGACATCGGCCGCATCATGCGTGTGGCCGAGGCGCTCGAATCCGGCATCGTCGGCGTCAACACCGGCCTGGTCTCGACCGCCGAGGCGCCCTTTGGCGGCGTCAAGCAATCGGGCCTGGGCCGCGAGGGCTCAAAGTACGGACTCGATGATTTTCTCGAGGTCAAGTACGTCTGCTTGGCGGGCTTGGACAAGTAAGTGTTCGGGCGCCTTGACGGGAGCTACTACGTCTCTCGCCTGTGCTCGCCTGACGGACTATGAAGCGCGCGCGCCTTTCGTAATTTCTGACCATCCACGCTCTGAGACGCCGCACGCCCTGGTGTCCTGCATCTGCGGAGACGCTGGGCGTCAACCTCACCTTGACATGCCTTCGGCAGATAAGCCGCTTGCAGACCCTCGGCCTGGGTCGTCCAAATGGACGCGAAGCGCGATAGGCGCGTCGGCGCGTCGCTTCGCTCAGAGCTGAACAATTCCTAGCGCTGGTTCGGGGGAACGAGCAGAGCGAGCCCTACTATCGCTGCCGGTAGCCCTGAGCAGGAAGGCTCGCGAGGCCTATGTCGCTCGCTGCGTCGATCTGTTCTGGCGGGGCTATCGCAAGCAGTCAAGCAGTAGTAGATTGCAGCCGAGAAGCTGAGGCCTTGAGGGAGACTAGATTTGCCAGCTTGACGCCCGTCTTGGCCTGCAGCGCCTCGAAGCTCACGCCCTCGGCGAGCTCGACCACCCTGAGACCCTCGGGCGTGACGTCCATCACGGCCAGGTCGGTGATGATGCGGTCGACCACGCCAACGCCGGTCAGCGGCAGGGTGCACTGCTCGAGGATCTTGAGGTCCTCGGTGCCGTCCTTCTTCTTCGCGACGTGTTCCATCAGCACGATCACGCGCTTGACGCCGGCCACCAGGTCCATCGCGCCGCCCATGCCCTTGACCATCTTGCCGGGGATCATCCAGTTGGCGAGGTCGCCCTTGGCGCTCACCTGCATGGCGCCCAGGATCGACAGGTTGATCTTGCCGCCGCGGATCATCGCGAAGCTGTCGTGGCTGCCGAAGATGGCAGAGCCGGGAATGGTTGTCACGGTCTGCTTGCCGGCGTTGATGAGGTCGGCGTCGACGTTGTCTTCAGTGGGGAAGGCGCCGATGCCGAGCATGCCGTTCTCGCTCTGCAGCCACACTTCCTTGGTGCCGGTGTGGTTGGCCACCAGCGTCGGGATGCCGATGCCCAGGTTGACGTAGAAGCCGTCTTCGAGTTCTTGGGCCGCGCGCGCGGCCATCCAGTCTTGGGTCCAGGGCATCTCAGGCTCCTTTGGTGTCGTTCTTGATGGGCGCGGGCACTTCGCTGCCGGCGGCGGCATCGACGGGCGCCGCGGCGCTCACGGTGCGCTTCTCGATGCGCTTCTCGGGCTTGGCGTTAATGGGCAAGGCTTGTCTCGTTTGTCTGATGCAAAGCCAGCCGAGGGTGAACTCCCGCGCTCGCTGAGCGGACGCGATCGTAATCGTGAGCGTGCCGACGTGGCCTGTTCTACGTTAGTCGCAATTGACATAGCGGGCATGCCGCCGGCAGGTTCCTGCTGGCCGTCGCCTCCGCGTGCTCAAGCCTTGGATGCAGTGGCCTTCGTCAGAGCGGTCCCCACCGGCTCTGCTCCGAACCAGATCTCTCCTGCCAGCGCTTCGGCACATGTGGAGATGACATGGCGGCGGCCTTCGCGCACGGCCTGCGAATGATTCCGTGCCTGGTTCTCACATAGTGCCCATGTGAGATAGAGGCCGCGTATCGGCGCCCAGCTGATTGAATCTGCCATGCCGCTGCTGTAGAGGGAGCATGCAGGTACGACCGTGAAACCGATCCCGCGCCTCGCGAGGTCCAGGCAGAGCGTCAGCGTGTCAGTCTCGACGGCTAGCTGAAAGCTCATGCCCTTGCGCATCATCGAATGCTCGACATGTGCGCGAAGCACATTGGGCCGCGCCGGAAGGACGAGCTTGACGCCATCGAGCATTGAAAGTGGCGCGGGTTCGTCCGGCCGCATCCCGTCGGATTTGGCCCCCACCAGGACCAGCGGCTCCCTCAATAGAGCCGTCTGCCGATAGCCGGCAGCCGGTGAGGTGTCGAAGGGCACGATGCACAGGTCCAGAAGGCCGGCGAACATGTAGTCGCGCAAAGCATTGCTCACGCCCTCGTAGACGCGCAGCGTCACATTCGGGTACTGCTTCACCATGTGCTCGACGAACGGCGAGGTGAATACGTGCTGCCAAGAGGTGGGGATTCCGATGGCTATCTGGCCCGCGGCCTTTTCACCGACCTGCTCCTTCAGGATCGTGAACTGCCTCAGCAACGGGCGTGCACGGTCCGCGAGCAGTGTCCCTGCATCCGTGAGATGAACTCCGCCTTGGGTGCGATTGAAGAGCTTCGTTCCCATTTCGTGCTCGAGCGATGCCACGTGTCTTGAGAGGGCTGGCTGAGACAGGTGAAGGTCTGACGCAGCCTTGTTGATGCTCCCCAGTTCGGCGATACGCAGGAAGTACTCGAGCAACTTGGAATCCATCTCGGTGTTCTCCGATTATTGGATAACAACTATAGCCGGCCAGCATTATTCTGATAACCCTTCACTGGCTAGCATTCACACCCATAGCCGAGGCAAGACACGGCGAGGCGCATAGGAGACATATACATGAGCAATCTTTCGCTCGCCGCGGCAGGCGCAGTCGACGACATCCGTCGGGCCAACCTTCGCCGCCTGTTGGCGCCGAAATCCATCGCTGTGGTCGGTGCCTCGGCAGATCCGTCGAAGGCCGGCTCGCAGGCGATGAAGTCGCTTTCCACCTTTCCGGGACGCCTTGTCGGCGTGCACCCTCGTGAAAAGGAGATCCAGGGCTTTCCTTGCTATCCCGACTTCGCTTCGCTGCCGGAGCCCGTCGATCTGGCGATTCTTGCCATACCCGCGCAGCACTGCGTGAAGGCGGCAGCCGACGCCGCCGAACGAGGGGTAGGGGGGATCTTCATCATCTCCGGTGGCTTCGGCGAAACGGGGGAAGCCGGCGCTGCGCTCCAGACGCAGCTCGCCGAGATCTGCCGGAGAACGGGGCTTCGCCTCCTGGGCCCCAACACGTCGGGGTTCATCAATCCGCACAATGCTTGCGTCGCCAGTTTTGTTCCCGGCGTTGACAAGCTGCCCAAGGGCAACGTAGCCGTCATTGCGCAGTCGGGCGGCGTCAACCTGAGCATCAGCTTCCTGGTGGAACGGCTGGGCGCCGGGCTCTCGTTGGCCGTCGGCTTGGGTAACGCGGTCGACGTCGGAAGCGCCGATGTGCTCGAAATGCTGGCCGACGATCCGGCCACTGCGGCCATCGCGCTCCACCTGGAAGGTGTTCCGAACGGGCGTGAACTCTTCGACACGTTGAAACGCGTCACGCCACGCAAGCCGGTGGTGGTCCTGGTGGCTGGCAAGGCCGACATCGGTGAGTTCGCCGTGTCGCACACCGGAAACCTGATGGGATCGCATCAGCGCACCGTTTCTGCGTTGGCGCAGGCGGGCGTGGTCGTGGTCGACTCCACGGAGGATCTGGCGCAGGCCGCGGTGGTTCTGGCCCATCGACGTCTGGCTCCGAAGGAGCGCAATGCCTTCGGATTGGTGACGGGTCAGGCAGGGCCCGGGCTGTTGATCGTCGACGGGCTCAAGTCCGCCGGTGTCGATGTCCCCGAACTGAGCCCGGCCTCGATGGAGAAGATTCAAGCCCTTCTGCCGCCAATGACCTTCGTGAAGAATCCTGTCGACACGGGTCGTCCAGGGCCAAGCTTTCCGCTGGTGGTGCAGCATGTGGCCGAGGATCAGCGTATCGACGCGGTTCTGGTCTTCGGATTGAGTGAGCCCGCCGTGCTGGATCCATCCACTGCGCTGAAGCCTGCGTTCGTTGCCACCGGGAAGCCGATCGTGTTCGGTACGCTGGGCATGGCCGAAGACCTGGTGCCAGCGCTCGAGGACCTGCGTCGAGACGGCATTCCTGCCGTTCAAAGTCCGGAGCGCCTCGTCCTCTCGGGCGTTGCCCTTGATGCGGATTCGCGCGCCCAATGGCGGCTCGCCCGTCTGAGCGGCGACGGTGCTGTGAAGGTCGGCCAGCAGCTCGTCGGACCGTTCAACGAAGACCGCTCGAAGGAGCTGCTCGGTACCTACGGCATCGACAGTCCGCAACGCAGGTTGTGCGTCGGCCGCGCGGCCGTGCTGGAGGCCTTTCAGCAGCTGCGAAAGCCGGTCGTTGTGAAGATCTCCGCGGACGATGTGCCCCACAAGACCGAGGTTGGCGGCGTCTTTCTCGACGTGCGCGACGCAGCAGGGCTGAACGTGGCCCTTGACTCGATCGCAAGGATCCCGACATCTACCCCGGATCGCGTGCTTATCGAAGAGATGGCGCCCCTGGGCGTCGAGCTCATCGTGGGCGCGGTGCGCGATTCATCCTGGGGTCCATGCGTGGTGATCGGGCTGGGCGGCGTCCTCGCTGAGGCGGTGGCCGACTCCGCCGTGCGGCTCGCGCCGCTTGCAGAAGAGGACGTGTCAGAGATGCTGGAAAGCCTGAGAGGCAAGAAGCTCTTGGACGGCTTCCGCAATCTTCCTCGTTGTGACCGAGCGGCCATCCGCAAGGCGGCAGTGGCCTTGGGTCGGTTGCTGATCGAGCATCCCGAGATCTCCGAGGTCGAGATCAACCCGTTGCGTGTGAATACGGAAGGCGCCCTGGCGCTGGACGCTCTCGTAGTGCTCGCGCCCAGCACTTGACAAACCAAGGAGAACATCAATGAAGATTCGAGTGATCGGTGGCGGTCCTGCGGGACTTTTCTACGCGTACCTGATGAAACGCGACGATCCGAGCCATGACGTCGTGGTCTACGAACGCGATCCCGAGAATGCCACGTACGGATGGGGCGTCGTGTTCTCGGACGTGGCCTTGTCCTTCGTCAAAGACCTGGCTCCGGAGCTCTACGAAGCCATCACCCGCAAACAGGTCGTCTTCGACGAAATGGCGGTGGTGCACCAGGGCGTGAACGTCACGTTGGCGCATAACACCTTCCATCGCATGGCGCGCATTGACCTCTTGAAGGGCCTTCACGAGCAATGCCGCAAGATCGGCGTGGAGATCGAGTTCGAACGCAGGTTCGGCGATGTCGATTCGTTCGCGGATGCCGACCTGATCGTCGCTGCGGACGGTGCCAACAGCGCCATCCGTTCGCGCTACAAGGAACAGTTCCAACCCTCGCTGGACGAGCGGCCGAACTACATGGCCTGGTATGGAACCACGAAACTGTTCCCTGCGCTTTCGCTCATCTTCCGCCAGAACGACGACGGCCTGGTCATATCGCACACCTACCAGTTCAGTCCGACGCACAGCACTTTCCTCGTTGAGGTCGACCCAGAGACGTTCCGCAAGGCCGGCCTCGACAAGATGAACGAGGCGGATTCGCTGGCCTACTGCGAGAAGGCGTTCGCGCAGGACCTCGACGGGAATGCACTCCTCTCGAACAAGTCGAACTGGTTTCGCTACACCATCGTCAAGAACAAGCACTGGCATTACAAGAACATCGTTCTGATGGGCGACGCGCTGCGCACCGGCCATCCCTCCGTCGGCTCCGGCACTCGCCTTGCGATGCAGGACTCGATCGCGCTCTTTGATGCCTACAAGAAGTGCGGCCCTGATGTGCCCGCGATGCTTGAGGAGTACGTGAAGATCCGTCAGCCGGGCTCCGATTCGCTGCAGAAGGCCGCGATCAAGAGTACCGAGTGGTATGAGGACCTGGGCCCGAAGCTGCACTTGGACCCGATCTCCTTTGCCTACGACTACCTCACGCGCAGCGGCCGGGTCGACCACACCGAGGTCCGCAAGCGCGATCCCAAGCTGGCTGCGGCCTATGAGCAACTCCACCCTGAACTGACATTCTGAGCGAGCCGACCATGAGCAGCGACCTAGGCAGGATCGAAGACCTTCCGACCGAGTACGTAGAGGCGCTTCGAGAGAACAACACGCTTCCGCTGTGGCCATCCCTGCGGGCGATGCTCCCACATGGCATTCCTGCACGCAGCACGCAGCCGGTCCTGTGGCGCTACAAGGATGTCCGCCCAAACCTGATGCGCGCAGGCGACCTGGCGCCGATCGAGAAGGCAGAGCGCCGCGTGTTCGTCCTGTGCAACCCTGGACTCGGCCTGGACACGATGCGAGCAACGCCGACGATCTATATCGGCATGCAGCTTGTATTGCCCGGCGAGGTCGCGCCCAACCATCGTCACACGCCGTCGGCGGTCCGTGTGGTTGTCGAAGGCACCGGAGGCTTCACGGTCGTAAACGGCGAGAAGCTCCCGATGGAGAAGGGCGACTTGATCCCTTACGCCTCCCGGGCTGTGGCACGAGCACGGACACGAGGGCCAAGGACCTGTCATCTGGCTCGATGCGCTCGACCTGCCACTTGTCTACGGCATGGAGGCCTCCTACAGCATGGAAGGGCCATCGCAAGCGATCACGAAGCCGATCGGCTTCGGTCCCGCTCGCTTCGGTCAGGGCGGTGTGGTTCCCTATAGCTCTCTGGATGCCGCGCGAGAGCGCTTTCCGATGCTTCGTTTTCCCTGGAAGGACGTCAAGCTGGCGCTCAATCACCTGGCGGAAGTAACGTCGCTCGGCGAGCCGGTACAACTCGCTTACGTCAATCCGGAGACGGGGCGCGAGTGCCTGTCCATGCTGGGGTTTTCGGCGATACAGCTGCGACCCGGCGAGGAACTCAAACTGTCCAAGCGCTCAGCGTCCGCGGTGGTCCACGTGGTGGAGGGCGCTGGCACGGCGCTTGTCGCCTCGCGGTCCACGGCGACCCCCATTTCCTTCGCGTGAGCCTCGTAGTTGCGACCGACGCAGAAGATGCGACGGATCGGGAAGGACGCATCGGATCCACGAACCGGAGCCAGGGTTGGTGCAGCCGCGGGGAAAAGTAGTTTGCTCATCTGGGTTCTCACTCAAAGACTTGGTAGATGCCGAGCTTTCTCTGCAGCGGTGCGTCGTCCACCATGAAGAGATAGGCCGGCGATTGATTGGACGCGTTGGCGATCTGAACTTTGCTGTGCGTCGGAACTGCGAAGGTGTCCGTCTCCTCGAACCCGTTTTCAACGCCATCGCGCCTTTCTACTTCACGAAGGCGGCGGAGTACTTCGTGCCTTCCGGCGCCACGATCGCCTACCCTCCGGGGACCAAGAACTACCACTACGAAATGGAGCTGGTCGTTGCCAACGGCAAAGGCGGCTTTCGAATCGAGGAGAAGTCGGCGCTGGAGCATGTCTACGGCTACGCATGCGGCCTGGACATGACCCGGCGTGACCTGCAGCTGACAGCCCGCGAGCAGCGTCGCCCCTGGGATCTGGGCAAGGACTTCGAGCAGTCCGCGGTGATGGCGGAAATCGTCCCGGCGAGCGAGGTCGGTCCGCTGTCGTCAGGCCGCATCGAACTGCGTGTCAACGGGGCGACCAAGCAATCGTCGGATCTCAGCTTGCTGATTCACAAGGCACCAGTCTTGATTTCGCATCTCTCCGGCTTCTATCACCTCCAGCCTGGTGATCTGATTTACACGGGGACGCCGGAAGGAGTGGGTCCCGTGGTCGCGGGGGACGTGATTGATGGCTCGATAGAAGGGTTGGGATCGATCCGCCTGATCCTCGCCGACGGCGAGTGACATCTGCGCGGCGAACCATCTTTACAGCCTGTTTTTAGCGCGATGGCTTGAAGCCGGAAAGGGCAACCATCCTTGCCTTGAGAGCCTCGATGAATGCGGTCACGCGCGCGGGCCTGTAGATGCCTGGAGGCAGCGCGACATGAATGGCGATGGGTTCGAGCCACCAATTCGCCAGCACCCGTTGCACCCGACCGGTCTTGAGGTCTTCTTGGCACATCCAGGGGGCCGCCGCGCCGATGCCCGCTCCGTTGAGGATCGCGCGGTAGCTCGACAGCAGGCTGTCGGTCTGGATCGGCGTGTCGAGCATCAACATGCGGGGGCGGCCCAATCGATCCAGCATGCGCACGTTGCCGGTCACGTAGGGCACGAGCCCGACGCAAGGCAACTGCGGAAGACGCGCGATGCTGACGGGCCCCAGCTTCTTGAGCAACTCGGGCGTGGCAATCAGCACGCGCTCCATTGTGCCGAGCTTGCGGCTCACCAATCCGGGATCGCGCACCTCCCCCACGCAGACCCAGCAATCCGCGCCCCATGCAGTCAGGTCGAGCACCCGATCGGTCAGCGTGAGTTCGACGCGCAACGCGGGATGTGCCGCCGTCAGATCGGTCACGGCATCGGTCAGGAAGCCCGTCCCGTACCCCGAAGGCCCGATCACGCGCAGCGTGCCTTCAGGCTGGCTTTGTCCGCCCTTCAGGCGTTGCGACAGGCCTGACCAGCGGTCGCCGAGGTCGCGGGCCTCGACGAGCAGCGAGCGCCCTTCGTCGGTGAGCGAAAAGCTCGCGGTGGTGCGCAGCGCCAGCTTGCAGCCGAGCAGCCGCTCCAGTTCGAGCAGTCGCCGGCTGACCGTGGGCTGCGTCGTGCCCAGCAGCCGCGCCGCCTTGCTGAGCGATCCGCTCTCGCCGATCTTCTGGAACGTGTCGAGCAGGTCGAGCCGGTCATGTACATGCTTCATACGGCGAACGTATAACACTTCATCACTCCATGCGTCTACCGCAAAGCGACCGCGATTTGTATCGTCGGGGCATGAACACCTCGAATTCCCACGCGGCCGGCATCGCCCGGATCGGCGACGAGCCCAAGGGCGGCTCCGTCCTCGGCTTCTACGCACCCAAGGGGTCGGCCCGCCCGCCGCGCGTCGCCCGCGGCGAAGGCATCTTTCTGTGGGATGCGAACGGCAAGCGCTACCTCGATGCAACCGCCGGCGCCGTCGTCGCGAACATAGGCCACGGCAACCCGCGCGTGCTGGCCGCAATGACCGAACAGGCATCGAAAGTGACCTTTGCATACCCGCGCTTTTTCGAGAGCGAGCACAACATTGCGCTGGCCGACAGCGTCTGCGAACTCGCAGGCGAAGGCTTCGACCGCGCCTTCTTCGTGTCGGGTGGATCGGAGGCCAACGAGGCTGCGATCAAGCTCGCGCGCCAGTACGCGGTCGTGACCGGCCAGGGCAGCCGCTCGAAGGTGATCTCGCGCGATCCGAGCTACCACGGCTCGACGCTCGGCGCGCTGGCGGTCACGGGCGATGCCAACACGCTCAACCTGTACGGCCCGATGGTCCGCCCGATGCCCAAGGTGCCGGCGCCCTTGTCATACCGCGTGCCCGATGGCCACACGGTTGAGTCGCACGAGAAGGCATGCGCCGACGCGCTCGAACAGACCATCCTGCGCGAAGGCCCGGAGACGGTGCTGGCCTTCATCCTCGAACCCATCGGCGGCCTCTCGACCGGCGCGGTGGTTTCCTCGGCGGCCTATTTCCAACGCGTGCGCGAGATCTGCGACCGCCACGGCGTGCTGGTGATCTTCGACGAGATCATGAGCGGCGCCGGCCGCACTGGCGCCTTCCTTGCCGCGCACCACTGGGAGGGCGCGCGGCCCGACCTCGTCACGCTCGCCAAGGGCCTGGCCGCCGGATACACCCCGCTCGGTTGCCTGCTCGCACCGAACCGGATGGTCGATGCGATCGCGGGTGCCGGCGGCTTCGTGCACGGCCATACCTACTTCACGAATCCGCTGTCGTGTGCGGTTGCGCGCGCGGTGGTCGACGAGGTCGTGCGGCAAGACCTCGTGACGCGCGCACGCGACATGGGCGAACTGCTGATGGCGCGTCTGCGCGACATCGCATCGCGATCGCCGATCGTCGGCGACGTGCGCGGCAAGGGCCTGCTCACGGCCATCGAGATCGTTTCGGACAAGGCCACGCGCAGCCAGCTGCCGGTCGCTTTCAACGCACCTGCGCGGCTCACCGAGCACGGCTTGAAGCATGGCATCGCGCTCTACAACCGCCGGGCGAACCTCGGCGCTTTCGGCGATTTCCAGATGATCACGCCGCCGCTCACGATCACCGAAGCGGAGATCGACGAGTTGGCCGATCTGCTCGAAAAGTCGCTGGCCGATCTTGCCGACGAGGTCGCGCGCAAGGGCCTCTCGCGCTGAACCCGGCGACCGCACCGATTTCGCAACCCCACCACCCAGGAAAGCCTCCGATGAAGCTCTCGTCCATTCTCAAGGCCGCGCTCGCCTGCACCGCATTGGCCTTCGCCGCCGCGGCCGCGGCACAGATCAACACCGCGCACGGCCCGCTGAAGCTCATCGTCGGCTACCCGGCCGGCGGCTCGGCCGACGTTCAGGCGCGCACGCTCGCCGACAAGCTGGCCGCCGAAATCGGCACGACCGTCGTCGTGGACAACCGCACCGGCGCGGGCGGCGCGATCGCGGCCGACTACGTTCGCACGGCGCCGCCGGACGGGCTCACCGTGCTGCTCGCCAACATGCACATGATGGTCATGCTGCCGCTCACCACGAAGTCGGTGCGCTACGACCCCGTCAAGGACTTCAAGCCCGTCGGCCGCATAGCGAGCTTCTACGTAGGCATCGCGGTGCCCGCGGAGCTGCCGGCCAAGGATGTGAAGCAATGGCTCGACATCGCCGCCAAGGACCCGAAGAAGGCGAACTACGGCGTGCCCGCACCGGGCAGCGTCGCGCAATTCATGGGCTACCGGCTCGGCAGCGACGCCAAGGCCGGCCTCGTGGCCGCGCCCTACCGGGGCGCCGCGCCGCTGGTGCAGGATCTGCTCGGCAACCAGATCTCGGCCGGCATCATGCCCATTGCGGATCTCGTCGCGCACCAGCAGTCGGGCAAGCTCAAGGTGCTGGCGGTGAACGGCGCCAAACGTGCCGCATTGCTGCCCGACGTGCCGACGCTCAAGGAACTCGGCCAGCCGCACTTCGACAATCTGGAATGGACCGGCCTCTTCGTGCCGGCCGGCACGCCGCGACCCATCGTCGACCAGCTGCATGCGGCGCTCGGCAAGGCACTTGCCAACAAGGACGTGCAGGAACGGCTGCTCAAGCTCAGCAGCGATCCGAACCCGAGCACGCCCGAAGAACTCTCGGCCCTCATCGCCGACGACATCAAGCGTTGGGGGCCGGTGGTGAAGGCCTCGGGCTTCACGTCGGAATGACAGCGACCGCCCCGCACCCGATCCCGCCGCACAAACCGCTGCAGCTGCCCGGCCTCCACGGCTACGCCGATGCCAAGACCGTGGCGGCGGGTGATCTCATCCGCTTCCACGTCAGCAGCGACGTACCTTACGAGTTCGCAGTCTGCCGGCTGGGCGGCGACGTCGAAGGACGCAGCGACGACGTGGCGCTCGAAGCGTTCGCGCCGCATCAGGCGCGCGTCCAGCCGATCCACCCCGGCTCCTACGTGCATGTCGAACGCGGTTTGCCGGCCGGCCTGCCGCTGCGCGGATTGAGCTTCGAATGCTGGATCAAGCCCTGGACGGTCGATGTCAGGCAGACCATCGTCAGCCAGCACGACGACCCCGCGCACCGCGGCTTTGCGCTCTTCATCGAACCAGGCGGCGCACTGTCGTTCCACCTTGGAGACAACGCCGCGCCATCGCACGGCCGGCTCGCGACGCGTCGTTGGCAGCACATTGCCGCCACGTGGAACGGCGAACTCGCGGCGCTCTGCATCGATGGGGTGTGCGTGGCGGAGTGGCCTGCGCCGGCGGCCGTCGAGCCCGCAGCCGCGCCGCTGCGGCTGGGCGCGAGCGCCATCGACGGCCGGGCCAACCTGTTCCTCGAAGCGGACCTCGTCATGCCGGCGTTGTACGACCGGGCGCTGTCGAGCCACGAAATTTCCGCGCGCCGCGAACAACGCGGATTGCAGATCGCAACGGGCCGCGCGGTACTCGCCTGTTGGCCGCTGCGGGAAGAACGCGGCTCGCAGGTGGCCGATGCCAGCGGGCATCAACGCACCGGCCGCATCGTCAACCACGCAACCTGGATGATCGTCGGGCCGGCCTTCGAGCCCGGCAAGGTCGGCTACTGCGAAGAAGACGAATCGGCCTACGACCCGCTCCACGATCCGACGCGCGGGCACGGCCTGCGTTTCGCCGGCGACGATCTCTACGACTGCCGCTGGGACGCGGTACACGAATTCCGCGTTCCCAACGACGCCCGGTCCGGCGTCTACGTCGGCCGCGCGCGCTTCGACATCGAAGGCCGCAAGGCGGACTACGACATCACCTTCATCGTGCGCAAGCCCGCGCACGTGGCGCCCGCCCCCCTCCTCGTGCTGTGCGCCGTCAACAGCTGGCTTGCCTACGCCACCACGCCATTCGCGAAGAACGTGGTCGACGATCCGGTGTGGCCGCGCCGTTCGGAGGGCCTGGAGAACAGCCACCCTGAAGCGCCGGCCTACAGCAGCTACGTTTACCACCGCCATGGCCAGCCCTGCTACCAGGTCGGCCTGCGCATGCCCTGGCCCAATGCCAGCCCCAATGCGCTCTACGACCCGGCCGCGAGCGGCTTCAGCCAGTGGACGCGGCTCGAACGCCACCTGCACGTGTGGCTCGAGAAGCAGGGCTACGACTACGACGTGATCGGCGACATCGACCTGCACCGCGACCCATCGCTGCTCGCGCGCTACAAGACCGTCTTCATCAACGGCCACAGCGAATACTGGTCGCTGCCCGGCGTGGAGGGGCTCGACGATTTCCTGAAGCGCGGCGGAAATGCGGTCGTGCTGTCGGGCAACACCATGTACCTGCGAGTGAGCTACGACGAGGACTTTACCGTCATGGAGCAGCGGAAGGTGAACGGGCCCGATCACGACGACGCCAGGCCACCCGTCGGCCCGCCGGCAGGCGCGTTCGGCGAGCAGTACCACAGCCAGGACTGGGCGCGCGGCGGAAGGCTCAAGGCATCGGGCCGGCCGGCCGCCGACATCATCGGCCTCGAAACCGCGGGCTGGGCCTTCGCCGACGGCGACGACTTCGGCGTCTACCACGTCGAGCTGCCGGCGCATGCGCTCTTCAATGAGCCGCAGCCATTGGGCCTCGGCAAGGGCGAAACCTTCGGCCACGCGCCCGGCGGCGGGCTGCCGCGCGCCATCGGGCACGAGTGGGACCTGACCCTCTCGACCCTCGCGAAGATGACGAAGCGCAGCCCCCCAGGTGCTTCCCTGCCCGTCGCGCAAGAGGGCATCGAGGTCATTGCCAAGGGCATCCGGCGCGTCCCGGGCAAGCTGGATGCCTACCTCGACTACTACTCGAGGCTCACCGAATCGCTCGACGGACTTTCGGCCGAAATGATCTATTGGGAGCGACCGCAGGGCGGGCGCGTGTTTCATGCAGGCGCAGTCGGCGCGGCCTGGGTGATTGGCAGCGACCCGCTCTTCGGGAAACTGCTCGGCAATGTGCTGCATCGTTTCGGCGTGGCACCCACGAACCTCGCGCGAGCCCGCACCGGCAAGACTGCATGGTGACCGCACATTCAGAAATCACCTCTCGCACGGCGTCGTCCGCACCGCCCGACGCGCCCCTGTGGACACCTGCGCCCGGCCGCAAGGAACGGGCCCTGATCACGCACTTCGAGGCCTGGCTGGATCGCGAACGCGGTCTTCGCTTCGAGAACTACGAGGCGCTGTGGCAATGGTCGGTGACCGACCTGGAGGGCTTCTGGAGCGCCATCCTCGCCTTCTTCGAGCTTCCATTGCGAACACCGTATGAACGCATACTGTCCGGCGAAGACATGCCGGGCGCCCGCTGGTTCGAAGGCGCCCGGCTCAACCTGGTCGACCAGGTGTTTCGCCACGCCCACCTCGCCGCGCCCGCGATCGTTTTTGAAAGCGAGGCCTCGGGCACCGGCGCCATGAGCTGGAGCGAGCTCCAGCACCATGTGGCATCGGTTGCCCAGGCCTTGCGCGACCTGGGTGTGCAGCAGGGCGACCGGGTGGCCGGCTACCTTCCCAACATTCCCCAGACGGTCGTCGCGTTCTTGGCCGCCGCAAGCCTTGGCGCGGTGTGGTCCCTGTGCGCGCCGGACATGGGGCCGGTGAGCGTGGGCGACCGATTCCGCCAGATCGAGCCGAAGGTGCTGGTCGCGGTGGATGGCTATCGCTTCGGCGGCAAGCCGTTCGACCGCCGCGGCGCACTGGACGAGATCCTGTGCGAGCTGCCGACAGTCACTGGCATCCTCTGGATTCCGCATCTTGATGCGGCTGCACTTCCACCCGGGCAGGCCGCGGGCCGCACGACGGTGCGCTGGCAGGAGACGATCGCGCGCGCGGCGGCCTGGCAACCGGCGGCCCTGCCGGCGGACCACCCGCTGTGGATTCTTTACTCGTCAGGAACGACGGGGCTGCCCAAGGCGATCGTCCACGGCCACGGCGGGGTGCTCGCGAACGGCATGGTGAACATGATCCTGCACGGCGACCTGCACCCGGGCGAGCGCGTCTTCTGGGCGGCCAATACCTCGTGGATGGTCTGGAACGCACACGTCCTGGGGTTGCTGGGGGGCGCCACCCTCGTGCTGTACGACGGCGCCGTGACTGGTGTAGGCGCCGAGCCGGACTGGGGCCACTTGTGGAAGCTGGCGGGGCGGTTGGGCGTTCACGTATTCGGCGCCGGGGCCGCGATCCACCACGCGTGCCTGAAGGCCGGCATCGTGCCGCGCGAGATCGCGGATCTGCGGCAGTTGCACACGGTGTCGTCCACCGGCTCTCCCCTTACACCCGAGGCTTGCGAATGGCTCTACAGTGCCGTTAAACGCGAGCTCTGGCTCAACATCGTTTCCGGCGGAACGGACATCGCCGGTGGCTTCCTGGTGGGGCTCCCGACCCTGCCGGTGCGCACGGGCGAGATGCAATGCCGCACATTGGGCGCCTGCGTGCAGGCGTGGAACGAGGCCGGCCAGCCCGTGCTGGACGAGGTGGGGGAACTGGTGTGCACCAGGCCCCTGCCTTCGATGCCGCTGTACTTCTGGGGAGATACGGACAACCGGCGGTACTTGGAGAGCTACTTTGAGAGCTTCAAGGACAGCCAGGGCCGCAACGTCTGGCGGCATGGCGACTGGCTGCGTCTGGCGTCACGGCCGGAAGCGACGGCGGGAGTGATCTACGGCCGTTCGGACACCACTATCAACCGCCAGGGCGTGCGCATGGGAACGTCCGAGCTGTACCGCGTGGTCCAGGGCATCGCCGAAGTGCGGGACAGCCTGGTCGTGGACCTGGAGTACCTCGGGCGCGATTCGTACATGGCGCTGTTCATCCAGCTGCAACCCGGCATCAAGCTAGACGAGCCGCTGGAGCAGCGCATCCGGCAGGCCTTGCGCTCGGGCCTGTCGGCCCGCCACGTGCCCAACGAAATCGTCCAGGTGAGCATGATCCCCAAGACCATCACCGGCAAGAAGCTGGAGTTGCCCGTCAAGAAGCTCCTGCTGGGCTACGCGCTCGAGAAGGTCGTGAGCCGCGATGCGCTGGCCGAGCCCGAGAGCATCGACTGGTACGTGGATTTCGCCGAAAGATACCGCCGTCGCATCGGCTGATGCGGCTGTGCGAGGTTGTCCGCGCCAAGCAGCACGAAGCCCTGGGCAAAGCTTGGATAGATCGGATCGGACTGGCGCGTGATCACATCGTGCTGGAAAGCCGTCATCGACGACCGTCGGCTCCTGGCCGAACTCGAAAGTCTAGCCTCGACCGACGACAGTCCGCTTCCGCTGCAGAGTTGCCGCTGGCCTTCACCACTCTCCATTGTCTGCCGGGCCCGGCCCGACTCGCTTTACGCTCAGGTGGCCGCGCGCGCAAAACGCGGCGCACGCACTATGGAATATTCGCGTAAACCCTTACTCTCATTGGGGAGGTTACCCGATTTATGGATAGCAACTATAGACGGCAAACATTATTCAGATAACAGAGGGCTGCCTAACATTCCTCCCAGACAAGTCGGTTCGCAACATGCAGCCGGTCAACCTGGAGACAAGTTTCATGGCAAAGCCCAAAGTCATCGTGACCGTCGCGCCCACTGGCGGCATGGCGAACAAGCAGCAGAACCCGAACCTGCCGACCCAGCCCCAAGAGATCGCAGACGACACCTACCGTTGCTACAACGCAGGGGCCAGCGTCGTTGCACTGCACGCGCGCCGCGCAAGCGACGACGAGGCCACCTGCGATCCGAAGGTCTACACGCAGATGAACGAGCTGATCCGCGCCAAGTGCGACATCGTGCTCAACAACTCGACCGGCGGTGGCGTCAACGGCGACATGATTCACCAGCTCAACAACGGCTTGTGGGAGATCAACTTCGACGAGCGCGTGAAGGGCATGGAAGCGCCCGGCGTTGAGATGTGCACCCTTGACGCTCAGACCATCTGCGCAAGCTTCGGCGGCAAGGAAATCCTCGTGCCGACCACGCCGAAGCGCACCCGGCAACTGGCTGAGATGATGAAGGCCCGGGGCATCAAGCCCGAGTGGGAAGTCTTCAGCCTGGAAGACATCATTCAGGACGTCGGCCGCGCGATCAAGGAAGGGCTGGACGAGCCTCCCTATTTCATCAATATTGTGCTGGGCGTCAACGCCTTCCAGGGCGCGCTGCCCTACAGCCCCAAGATCCTGCAGATGATGGTCGAGCATCTCCCCAAGGAAGCGATCTTCAACGTGAGCGCCATCGGCACCGCTCAACTGCCCGCCACGACGCACGGTCTCCTTCTCGGCGGTCATGTCCGCGTAGGTCTTGAAGACAACCTTTACTACGAGCACGGCGAACTCGCGACAAACGTGAAGCTTGTGGAGCGCATGGTACGGATCGTCAGAGAGCTCGGCTACGAGCCGGCCACGCCGACCGAAGCGCGCGAAATCATGGGCTTGCGCCCGTTGCAGTAAGCCGCCTCTCTCCACTTTCCTGAATCTGGCCAGGCCGCTGCTCGAGCGGTCGGGGAACACTCATGTCGTCTGAAAAATACCGCAGCCCGCAGGACATTCGTTCCGTCGCAGTGATCGGGACCGGCTCCGTCGGTGCCAGCTGGGCCGCGCTGTTCCTGGCCCACGGCATGGAGGTGCTTGCCTACGACCCGTCCGAGGGCGCGGAGGCACGAGCGATCGCCTTCGTGAAGGCGGCCTGGCCCGCACTTGTGGAACTGAAGATCGCCGACGCGGTAGTTCCACCGCTCGAGCGCCTGCGCTTCTATGCGACCGCGGGCGACGCCGCTTCATTGGCAGACTTGATCCAGGAGAACGTTCCGGAGAAGCCGGAGTTGAAGGCGCGAGTTCTTGAGGAGATCTCCGGTGCCGCAGGGGCCGAGAAGATCATTCTCTCCAGCACGGGCGGCATTCCTCCGTCCCAACTCCAGGAGGCCTGCGCACACCCGGAGCGCTTTGTCGTCGTGCATCCCTTCAATCCGTCGCACCTGATTCCGCTGGTGGAGGTCGTGGGCGGAAAGAAGACGTCCCCGGCCGTCGTTGAATGGGCGCTCGGCTTTGCACGCTACGTCGGCAAGCAGCCGATTCGGCTCAACGTTGAGGCGACCGGGCACATGACCAACCGCCTGCAGTTCGCGTTGGTTCGTGAAGCAGTCCACTGCTTGGTCGAAGGTGTGGCGTCTGCGCGTGACATCGATGCCGCCGTGCGCTACGGCCTCGGCCCGCGCTGGACGCTGATGGGGAGTCTGCTCACGCTGCATCTGGCCGGCGGTCCTGGCGGAATGAAGGGGATTCTGAATCACGCCGGTAAGGCCATCGAGGAGTGGTGGACGCCGATGAGCCAGCCGCAGTTAACGCCGGAAGTCACGGCTCGGCTCGTGGAGGCCAGCGCGGAAATCTCGGATGGCCAGCCCATCGACCAGTGGGTGGCATGGCGCGACGAGCAATTGGTCAACGTGATCAAGCTTCAGGTGGCCAGTGAACAGGTCGAGCCGAAGGGTTCGCAAAAAGGACAACCATGAGTGACAACACTTCGAGCTGGCCGATCGCGCTGCCGGCATGCATTCAAGTCGAACGACGTGGCAACGTGGCCCTGCTGGGCCTGAACCGACCAGAGAAGAGAAATGCGCTGAGCGACGAACTCGTGCTCAGTCTGCAGGCGTTCTTCTCGACCATCCCATCGGACGTCAAGGGCGTCGTGATGCACGGCGTCGGGGACAATTTTTGCGCCGGCCTGGACCTCAACGAGCTCAAAGAAACGAGCACCGCCGAAGGCTTCGAGACCGTCATCATCGGTCAACGCCTCAATGAAACGATCCAGTACTGCAAGGTTCCCGTCTTAGCGGTCCTGCACGGCGCAGTCATCGGCGGCGGTCTCGAACTCGCAGCCGCGGCGCACATTCGTCTCGCGGAAAAGAGCGCCTACTACGCGCTCCCCGAAGGCACCCGAGGAATCTTCCTCGGCTCGGGCGGCACGGTGCGCTTGCCGCGACTGATCGGTGCCTCGACCGTCATCGACATGATGCTATCTGGGCGGGTCTATGAAGCGCAGGAAGCGCATCAACTGCTGCGCTTGTCGCAGTACCTGGTCGAAGCTGGCGAGGGCCTGGAGAAGGCCGTCGCGCTCGCGGAAAAGATAGGCAAGAACGCGCCGCTCGCCAACTTCGCGGTGATCCAGGCCATTCCCCGCATTGTCGAGCAGGATCCCAACAACGGCTTGTTCACCGAGATGCTGATGGTCGGCATCGCCCAAGGCGACGACGAGGCAAAGCTGCGCCTGCGAGACTTCCTCGATCGCAAGGCCGGGAAGGTGGTCCGGGGATGAACGCGCCCGCACAGCTCTCGACGATGGGCGAGGTCCTCAGGCAGCAGGGCTCGACCCTGATCGAGAAGATCGCCCTCGAGACGCTCGAGGGTGCATCGGTCACCTTCGGCGCATTCCGCGACCGGGTGAATCGGCTGTGCAACGCTGCCGCGGCGCTTGGGCTGGTTCACGGCGATCGAGTCGCGATTCTGTCTCGCAATCGGCCTGAGTATGTGGAGACCTATGGCGCTTCGCAGTCGGGGCTGGTAGTCGTCCCCCTCAATTGGCGCTTGGCAGCGGTCGAGCTTCTGAAGCTCATCGCCCACAGCGCGCCCAAGTTGATCGTCGTCGATGGTCCTCATCGTGACTTGATCGACACCCTTCGCCCATCGCTTCCGAGCGTCGAGCACTTCGTGCTTCTCGGCGCGGAGGCTCCCGGTTGGATTGCGTACGAGAATCTGCTCTCGAAGTCCTCTGCGTCGACGCCCCGGCAGTTGGCGACGCCCGACGACATCCTCGCGCTGATCTATACGAGTGGGACGACGGGTGCCCCCAAGGGCGTTGCGATCTCGCATTCGGCGGCCATGGGCAACAGCCGAACCGCGGCCAATGGAATGCTGGGGCTGACCGAGCGCGACAGGACGATGGCCGTCATGCCCCTGTTCCACGTCGGCGGCATGTGGTACCACCTTTTCCCGAGCTTCTCGGCCGGCTGCACGACGCTCATCCTGCCCGAATTCAGTCCTGGCACGGTGCTGCAGGAGATCGAGCGTCGGCAGATCACCAACGTGCATCTGGTGCCGACGATGGTCGGCGCGCTGCTCGCGCATCCTGGCGTCGAAGGCGCATCGCTGTCGAGCCTGCGGGTGCTTTTCTATGCGGCGTCTTCCATGCCGCCTGACATCCTGCGCCGCGCGATGCGCACCTTTCCATCGTGCGCGTTTGCTCAGGGCTATGGCTCGACCGAAGCGGGCTTCGTGACGGGTCTGGATGCCGAAGCGCATCGACGCGCTGGAACCCCCGAAGGCGAGCATTTGCTCGGCTCCTGCGGCAAGCCGTTTCCGGGGCGCGCGGTGCGCCTGGTCGACGACGTGCGAAGCGAGGTCGAGCCGGGCGGCGTTGGCGAGATCGAAGTGTTCAGTCCGGACGTCATGAAAGGCTATTGGCTCAACGATGACGCGACGCGCGCCGTGCTTGACGCCGACGGCTGGCTCAAGACCGGCGACCTCGGCCACTTCGATGCAGAAGGCTTCCTCTACATCGTGGATCGGAAGAACGACATGGTCGTCACCGGGGGCGAGAACGTCTACCCGACCGAGGTCGAGGCATGCCTCTATCGCGATGCGGACGTTCTGGAAGCCGCGGTGTTCGGCATCCCAGACCCTCAGTGGGTTGAGAAGGTCGTCGCTGCCGTCGTACTGCGCCCGGGCGTGCGCGTCGGCGCAGACGAGCTGATTGCGCGACTGCGCTCCCAGCTCGCGGCCTACAAGTGCCCGAAGGCTATCTATTTCACCACCACGCTGCCGAAAAGCGCCGTCGGGAAGATCTTGCGAAAAGAGCTTCGCAAGCAATACGGCAGCGGCACCGACTGAGAGGCAACGGATGAACAACCTCCAAACCGAAGTCGAAGAATTTCGCAGCTATGTGGCGCGCTGGGTCGACGAGCGTCTGATTCCGCAGGCCGAAGCCATCGATCACGCGGGTACTTTCCCCACTGCGCTTTTCAAAGAGTTGGGTGAGCTCGGCTACTTCGGAGCCATGTATCCGGAGAGCGCCGGCGGCAGCGGCCTCCAGCACCCGTATTCGTGCTTCACAGTGCTTTGCGAGGAACTTGCGCGTGGATCGATGGGCTTTGCCGCCGGTGTTTGCATGCAGGGTTCGACCGCCACCCACACCATCTTCCAGTGGGGTGGTCCGACACTCCATGAGAAATATCTTGCGCCGGCACTGACCGGCGAGAAGATCGGCGCGTTCGCGATCACCGAGCCGAATTCCGGATCCGACGCGGCGTCGTTGCGCACCAAGGCGGTCAAAGTGGATGGGGGCTGGCTGATCAACGGCACCAAGATTTTCACGACCAACGGTACGGTGGCGGACTTCATCACGGTCGTCGCCACCACGAATCCCGGCAAGGGAGCCAAGGCGTTGGAGCTGTTCCTGGTGGACACCACTTCGCCGGGCTTTTCCGTGGGGCGCAAGCTCGACAAGTTCTCGGTACGCAGTTCGGATACCGCCGAACTCGTATTCGAAGATGTCTTCGTCGCGGACGACCACAGGCTGGGGGGGGGCGAGGGCGGCGGCTTCCTGAATGCCTACAAGTCGTTGACCGTCGATCGCATCTTCACGGCGGCGCTGGCGTTGGGTACCGGACGAGCGGCCTATGAAGCCGCGCTGCGCTATGCGAAGGAGCGATCGCAGTTCGGCCAACCCATCGGCAAGTTCCAGGCGGTGCAGTTCAAGCTGGTCGACATGCTTGCGAAGCTGGAACAGGCACGCCTCTACACGTACCACGCCGCCGCGCTGGCGGATGCTGATCGGCCGATCACGACGGAGGCCGCGCTCGCGAAGATCGTTGCCGGCGATGGCTGCAACGAGATCTGTCAGATGGCGCTCTCGATCTTCGGCGGCTACGGCTTGATGAACGAGTACCCCATGCAGCGCTTTCTTCGCGACTCCTACTTCCCGATGGTGGGTGGCGGGACAAGCGACATCATGAAGTTGGTGGTTGCAAGGCAACTCGGCTTCTGACTCATTTTCAATGGCCCCAAGGAGACAAAGAGATGATGAATTCGAAGTTCAGGTTCGCCTTCGCAGCAGTCATGGCTGCCTTCGCCATGACGTCGATCGCCCAGGTCAAGGTCGGAGTTATCACAGGCGCGACCGGCCCTGGGGCATCCCTCGGCATTCCCTACAAGAACACCTTCAGCGTCCTTCCCAAGACGCTGGGCGGACAACCCGTCCAGTACGTGGTGATGGACGACGCCACCGATCCGACCAACGCGGTGCGGCTCGCCAGGAAGCTGATCGTGGAAGACAAGGTCGATCTGCTGATTGGCTCCAGCAGCGTGCCAGCGGCTACCGCCATCACCGACGTAGCGGCGGAACTCAAGACACCTCAGTTGGCCCTGTCTCCAGTGGGTGGCGCCGCCTCCAAGAACCCTTGGGTGTTCTCGATTCCCCAGCCGGTCAACGTGATGATGGGCGCAGTCGCTGAAAACATGAAGGCCTCAGGTATCAAGACCGTGGGCTACATCGGGTTTTCAGATTCCTGGGGCGATTTGGTTCTTGCCGGTCTCAAGGCCAATGCCGATGCGGCCGGCATCAAGATCATTGCCGAGGAGCGCTACGGTCGCCTGGACACCAGCGTTGCGGGCCAGGTGCTAAAGGTCCTTGCTGCCAATCCGGACGCCGTCGTGGTGGGCGGCTCTGGCACGCCAGGCGCACTGCCACAGATGACGCTGTTGGAGCGAGGCTACAAGGGCAAGGTTTATCACAACCACGGCGTCATCAACAAGGACTTCCTCCGCGTCGGCGGTAAGAGCCTCGAAGGCGCCATGGCCCCCACCGGTCCGGTGATGGTGGCCGAACAGCTGCCGGACACCAATGTGACCAAGAAGGTCTCGCTCGAGTTCACCAAGGCCTACGAAGGTGCCTTCGGTCCCGGCAGCCGCAACGCCTTCGCGGCCTATTCCTACGACGCCTACCTCCTGGCCGACCAGGCCGTCGCCGTTGCGTCGAAGAAGGCAAAGCCTGGCACACCGGAATTCCGCCAGGCTGTCCGCGACGCCTTGGAATCGACGAAGGAGCTCGTGGGCACGCATGGCGTCTACAACATGACGCCCACCGACCATGCCGGCGTGGACAACCGTGCGCGCGTGCTGGTGAAGGTGGAAGCCGGCGACTGGAAGCTCGTCAAGTGATTCGCCGCCGCGGCGGGTCGATGCCGTGGGCCTTTTCAGTGGTTAGACAAGGAGACAAGCAATGACAAAGTTGATGCGCGCTGCGCGACTGCATGCGATCGGTGAACCCTTTCAGGTCGATCAGATTCCGGTGCCCGAGGTTCGCCCTACGGACGTGCTCGTGGAGGTCAAGGCAGCGGGAGTTGTTCCCAACCTGCGCAATGTGGTGACCAACTACCCGACTTGGTTTCCGTTCCTTCCCCTGCCCAAGTTGCCGGCGATCTACGGCTTGGACTCGGCCGGCATCGTCTCCAAGGTGGGCAGCCAGGTGCGGTCGGGCATCAAGCCCGGAGACCGTGTCTACGTGAACCCGGGTCTGTCCTGCGGCAGTTGCACGGCCTGCCGTCGCGGAGACCTCATCAACTGCACGGCGTACACCTTCCAAGGGTACTTTGGCTTCGGCCCGGGATCGCAACAGGTTTACGAAGACTATCCGTATGGCGGATTCGGCCAGTACCTGACGGCGCCTGCTGCGAACCTCGTGAAGCTGCCGGACAGCATTTCGTTTGAGCAAGCAGCTCGCTTCGGCTATCTGGGAACGTCCTACTCAGCGTTGCGCAAGGCTCAGTTCTCGCCGGGCCAGACCGTGCTGGTCGATGGTGCGACCGGTACGTTGGGCCTCGGCGCCGTCATCCTGGCGCTCGCGATGGGCGCGGCGAAGGTGTTTGGCACCGGACGAAACAAGACACTGCTCGAGAAGATCCGCAAGCTGGATCCATCCCGTGTCGTACCGATCGCGCTCGGTGAGCGTCCGACCGCCGAGGTCATCATGGAAGCGACCGACGGCTACGGCGTGGATGCGGTGATCGAGACCCTTGGTCCGAATGCGCCGGTCAGCACCGTCCTGGACTCTTTCAACGCCCTTCGCCGCGGTGGCAAGGCCATCAACATCGGCGGCGTCGCAGACCCCATTCCGCTCGAGCCCTTCCCCCTGATGTGCCTTCAGAAGTCGTACATCGGGTCGCTCTGGTTCACGACGGCCGAAGGCGAGGACATGGCGGCGATGGCAGCCGCCGGGACGCTGGACTTGGGCGTGTTCGAACACGAGCGGTTTCCGCTCGACAAGGTCAACGAGGCACTCGATGCGATCGACCAACGCGGCGGCGGGTTCACGAACGTCGTGATCATGCATTGAGCATCAGGGGCTCGTGCCCCTGAGTTCATGAATCTACATCAAGGAGACAAACATGGAAGTGCGTCGGATTGTCACAGGCCACAGTGCCTCGGGAAAATCGATCTTCGTCGCTGACGGCCCTGCGCCGCATGCGAAAAAATTCGTGCATGTGCCGGGCTTCGAAACCACGTTTGCTTGGGAAACCTTTGCAGACTCCACGGTTCCGCAGCTTCCTGATCACGACCCTTCGCTCGCGGCCAAGTCCTGGATCCCTTCCGCCGGCGGGACCATCCTGCAGGTCGTCACCTTCCCGCCGGACAGTGTGATGGCAAGCCCGGATTTCAATCCCGCTGCGGCCGGAGGCGAGTACATGACCAACCTTCCTGGTCTCGCCGAGCGCTTCGAAATGGACAGCCCCGGCATGCATACGACCGACTCCATCGACTACGGCGTGCTACTCGAAGGCGAGATCCATCTTGAGTTGGACGATGGCGAGGTAAAGAAGCTTTCGCCTCATGACCTGGTCGTTCAGCGCGGCACCCGTCACGCCTGGCGCAACCGGAGCGACAAGCCCGCCACCATGTTGTTCGTGCTTGTAGCCGCGGCGCGGGTTCCTTGACACATCTGCGATCGAACCTCTTATTTAACCGGCGCCCCGCGCGAGCGTGAGCCTGATCTGGACTCTCCATGTACTACGAACCCGGAACCATTCCCCATGGCCTAAAGCATGACCCATTCAAGTCATGCGTGGTGCCCCGTCCGATCGGCTGGATCTCGACGGTCGACGAGCACGGCAATCACAACCTCGCTCCCTACAGTCAGTTCCAGAACGTGACTTTCAATCCGCCCATCGTGATGTTTGCGTCCAATCAGGACAGCAAGGGTGCGCGCAAGGACACGGTTCGCAACGCTGAGCAGTCCGGTGAGTTCGTCTGGAACATGGCCACCTGGGATCTTCGCGAAGCGGTGAACATCAGCGCGCAGGAACTGCCTCCGGAGGTCGACGAGTTCGAGCTTGCGGGCCTCGAGAAGGCGCCTTCGCGACTCGTCAAGGCGATGCGCGTGAAGCGGTCGCCGATCCAGTTCGAGTGCAAATACTTGAACACGCTTCGCTTTCCGGGCAACGGTCCGATGGGCAGTGCGGATGTGGTGTTCGGCAAGGTCGTCGCGATCCACATCGCCGACGAAGTGCTCGATGCCGAGGGGTTGGTCGACATCGTCAAGGTGAAGCCGATCGCGCGCATGGGCTACTTTGAATACACCTCGGTGGATTCGAAGTTCAGCATGGTAATTCCAGGGGATCAGCGTGCCCTGTTGGGCGGGCTGGAGGGTTCGCCCGACAAGGTGAATTTGGAACTCATGCGCAACGCCTAGGTTTCGACATGAGAAAAACAATGATGACAACGGTCGTTTCTCGCGCCGTCGCGGCGCTGATTCCCTTCTTGGCGCTCGCAGCGCCGTTCTTGACGAGCGCTCAGACTTTTCCTGACCGCTCGATCAAGCTGAGCGTGGGATTTCCTCCGGGCACCGGGCCTGATCTGCTTGCGAGAGTCGTCGGCCAGAAGGTCGGAGAACTCGTGAAGCAACCGGCAATCATCGACAACAAGCCGGGGGCGGGCGGACAGATTGCGTCGCAGGTCGTGGCCAAGTCTCCGGCGGATGGCTACAACCTGCTTCTGGCAGAAGCGGGTTCGGTCAGCATCGCACCTGCCGCGTTCGCCAAGCTTGCTTATGACCCGGCACGCGAGCTGGTCGGGGTCGGCGAACTCGCATGGGCCGACTTCGTGCTTGTCGTTCCGCCGAACTCTCCATACAAGAACCTCGCAGAGCTGGTCGCCGACAACAAAGGGAAGGCGAACCCGATGAACTTCGCAACCTTCGGTGCCGGTAGCCCGGGGCACTTCGGCGCCGTCGAGTTCGGACTGCAGGCCGGCGTCAAGGTCGAGCCGATCCACTTTCGCAACACGGGCGATGCGGTGACCGCCATCATCGCGGGGGACGTCAGCGGCGCGTGGGTGTCGACTGCCGTGGCCAGTGCCCAGATCAAGGGAGGAAAGATGAGGGCACTGGCGATCACGGCCAAGTCGCGCTCGCCATTGCTGCCGGATGTGCCGACTACGGGCGAGGCCGGCGTGCCTAAGCTCAACTTCTCCTCCTGGCTTGGAGTGCTCGCGCCTGCGGGCACACCGGTCGCGATCCTTGATCTTCTAAACCGCAATTTCCTGCTCGCCGTTCAGTCGCCCGAGGTCAAGCAAAAGCTCATCGAGGCTGGCTTCACCGTCACTGGCGTCGGCCGCGATGAGACGGACCGCATGCTCAAAGAGCAGGCTACCCGGTGGGGTGGGATCGTGAAGGCTTCGGGCTTCCGGGGCGATTGAGGATCGTGGACTTCGCCATCAGGAAGAAGCTCCCATGGATCTGACCGTCGCGGCCTTCCTGTTTCAGGACGGCATCATTGCCGGCGCCATCTACGCCCTTCTGGCGGTCGGCATCGTCCTGGTGTTCACGGTGACTCGTGTCATCTTCGTGCCCCAGGGCGAGTTCGTCGCCTTCAGCGTACTCACCATGGCAGCGTTCCAAGCCGGAAAGACGCCGGGCACGCTTTGGCTGCTCGTCGCGCTCGCGCTTTTGGCGTTGGTGATGGAGCTCGGGGCCGCCGCAAGGGATGGAGACCGTGGCCGCGTCCTTCGCGCGGTTCTCATTTATGGCGTCGCCCCGCTGATCCTTGCGATGGTCATCGTCTGGCTGGCTCCACGCCAGCTTCCCTTAATAATTCAGGCGGCCATGACGCTGGCCGTGGTGGTCCCGCTTGGACCTGTGCTGTACCGAGTGGCGTACCAGCCCGTCGCGCAGGGCTCGGTCCTCGTTCTGCTGATCATTTCCGTGGCGGTCCACCTTGCGTTGACTGGGCTCGGCCTCGTCATGTTCGGTGCCGAGGGGTCTCGCATTCCTGCGTTCAGCGACGAGCGCTGGCAAGTCGGCCCCCTCCAGGTCACGGGCCAGTCATTACTGGTCATCGCGGCCAGCGTCGTCGCCATCGGCGCGCTGTTCTGGTTCTTCAATCGCACCTTCAAGGGCAAGGCATTGAAGGCCACGGCCGTCAATCGCGCCGGTGCTCAACTCATGGGCATCAGTTCGACCGGTGCCGGTGCGCTTGCGTTTACGCTGACGGCTGCGATCGGCGCGCTCTCCGGACTGCTGATCGGGCCGATCACAACGATCTTCTATGACACCGGCTTCCTCATCGGCTTGAAAGGGTTTGTCGCGGCCATCATCGGCGGCCTGGTGAGCTATCCGCTGGCCGCTGCCGGCGCCATCTTGGTGGGTTTGCTCGAGTCCTATTCGTCGTTTTGGGCAAGCTCCTACAAGGAGGTCATCGTCTTCACCTTGATCCTCCCTGTGCTCTTGTGGCGCTCGCTCAAATCCACCCACATCGAAGAGGACGACGAATGAACGCCCCCCGCATCTTTCTCGCCGCGTTTCTTGTCCTCGTGGCTGTCGGACCAATGGTGCTGCCCGAATCCTTCGTCACGATCCTGAACTACGCGGGCCTCTATAGCCTGGTTGCTGTAGGCCTGGCTCTCCTTACTGGCATCGGTGGCATGACTTCGTTCGGCCAGGCTGCCTTCGTGGGCGTCGGGGCCTATGCGACGGCATACTTCGCCACCGTTGCGGGCCTGTCGCCCTGGGTGACGCTGTTTATCGGCATGGCGTTGTCGGCGCTTGCCGCGCTCGTGCTCGGCGCGCTGACGTTGCGCCTGGCGGGCCACTACCTTCCGCTAAGCACGATCGCCTGGGGCTTGAGCCTGTATTTCCTCGCGGGGAATCTCGGCTTCCTCGGTGGGCACACGGGTATCAGCAACATTCCTCTCGTGAGCTTGTTCGGCATGGTTTTCGACAATGGCCGCAGCTTCTCCTACCTGATCTGGTTCTTCGTCCTGGGTGCCATCCTGCTGCTTCGCAACCTACTGTCGTCCCGTGAGGGCAGGGCGATCCGGTGCCTGAAGGGCGGCCGCGTGATGGCGGAATCGATGGGCGTGAACATCCCTCGAACCAAGATCGTGGTGTTCGTGGTCTCCGCGTTGCTTGCCGCGGTCTCGGGTTGGCTCTACGCGCATCTCCAGCGTTTCGTAAATCCGACACCGTTCGGCCTCAACTACGGCATTGAGTACCTGTTCATGGCGGTCATCGGCGGCGCCGGGTACATCTGGGGCGCGGTGCTGGGTGCCGGCCTGATCACGTTGCTGAAGGAATGGCTCACGACAGCGTTGCCCCAGTTGCTCGGACAGAGCGGCAACTACGAGGTGATCGTGCTCTCCGTGCTCACCATTGCCTTGCTGCATCGCGCGCCGGAAGGGTTGTGGCCGCTTCTGCAGGGACGGTTCGGCAGATTGCGCGACGGCGATCTCAAGTCGCCGGCACTCGACTTCAGCTCGGCTGCCGCGCTGCCGCGCCGGACCTTGCCCGCGCCCGGGACCACCATGCTCGAGGTGTCGGAAGCCACCAAGCGTTTCGGCGGTCTGGTCGCGGTGGGCGGTGTCAGCCTGGGCGTCAGGGCCGGCGAGATCCTCGCGCTGCTCGGCCCCAACGGCGCCGGCAAAAGCACCATGTTCAACCTGATCTCCGGCGTGCTGCCGGTCACTTCCGGAGAGGTCCAGTTCCTCGGCAGCCGTGTCAACGACCTGGGGCCTCACGAGATCGCCAAACTGGGCATGAGCCGTACTTTCCAGCACGTGAAGCTCATCGCACACCTGAGCGCACTGGAGAACGTGGCCATCGGTGCCCATCTGCGCGGCTCGGGCGGTGTCGTACGCGCTTCGCTCCACCTCGAGCGAGCCGAGGAGCAAAGCTTGCTCAACGAGGCCTCGCGGCAGCTCGATCGGGTCGGCCTCGGCGCCTTCAAGAGCACGCCTGCCGGCAGTTTGTCGCTTGGCGACCAGCGGATCCTGGAGATTGCGCGAGCACTCGCCGCAGACCCATGTCTGTTGCTGCTCGACGAACCGGCGGCGGGCCTCCGGCTGAAGGAAAAGGAGTCGCTTGCGGAGTTGCTGCGAAAGCTGCGTGCCGAAGGCATGGGCATCCTTCTGGTTGAGCACGACATGGACTTCGTGATGGGTCTGGTCGACCGGATCGTCGTGATGGAATTCGGTCAGAAGATCGCGGAAGGGCTCCCGCTGGAGATCCAGCAGAACGCTGCCGTGCTCGAGGCTTACCTGGGGAGCGCCGAATGAATGCGAGGTCGAACAAGGCCGTCGGCACGCGTCCGATCCTGGACGTCAAGAACCTGTCTGTGGCTTACGGCAACGTCGAGGCATTGCACGATGCCAGCGTGTCGGTCTCCCCAGGGCAGATGGTGACCGTGATCGGCCCAAATGGCGCGGGCAAGACCACCATGCTGGCGGCGATCATGGGGCAACTGGCGTCCAAGGGCGAGGTTTCGTTTCTGGGCCGGCCGCAGACGCGGACGAAGGTCGAAACGCGGGTCTTGGAGGGCATGACGCTGGTCCCCGAGACGCGCGAGCTGTTTTCTACCATGACAGTGGAGGACAACCTCCTGATGGGCGCCTACGCACGCCACGCCTTGGGCGACCGCGACCACGAGAAGAGCATGGAAGAGGTCTTCCAGCGCTTCCCCCGCATGAAAGAGCGACGGGACCAGTTGGCCGGAACGCTTTCGGGCGGCGAGCGCGCGATGCTCGTGCTGGGACGTGCGCTGATGGCGAAGCCGAAGGTGCTGTTGCTCGACGAGCCGAGCCTGGGCCTCGCGCCTCTGATCGTGAAGGAGATCTTCCGGATCATCGCGGACCTGAAGCAGTCGGGTGTGGCGATCCTGCTGGTCGAGCAGAACGCGCGTGCCGCGCTGCAGATCAGCGACTATGGATACGTGCTCGAGACCGGGAAGGTCGTTCTTGAAGGCCCCAGCGTCGAGCTCCAGCACGACCAGCGGGTGACGGAGACCTATCTCGGCGGCGCGGCGCTGAAGCGGTAGTCGGGCTTGTGGCGATGATTGCTTCATCTCTAACGACCGTTGTTGGCAGGCTGGCGAATTCCTCGTCGGCCTGGCTGGTGGCTTCGAGCGCTGCGCTCGGCATCTTTCATCTCTTGCGCGCGGACGAAGGCGCATGGCACTACGCGTCAGGCGCAATTGCGCTTGTCGGCATCGTCATGGCGTGGGTTCTGATCTGTGATCGACTTCCTCTGGACACAGAGGCCCGACAGGAGTTACAGCATGGATTTTGAGTTGCGGGAGAGGCGTGTCTTCGTCACGGCGGGGGCATCGGGCATCGGACGCGCCATCGCCATCGCATTTTCCCAGGCGGGCGCGCGGGTCCATGTGTGCGACATCGACGCGCCGGCGTTGAGTTCGCTGGCGCAGGAGTTCCCTGCCATCTCGACCGATGTGTGCGATGTCTCGGACCGGTCCGCTGTTGAACGCACGGTCGCGTCCATGCATTCGCGATTGGGCGGCCTGGACGTCCTGGTCAACAACGCGGGCATCGGTGGTGAGACGGCCCCACTCGAACGCTCCGACCCGGAGGTCTGGAGCAAGGTCCTCGAGGTCAATCTGAAGGGCACCTTCCACGTCACCCAGCTCTGCATACCGCATCTCCGCGACAGCGCTTCGGGCGTCATCCTCAACATGTCCGCATTGGCGGGGCGCCTGGGGTATCCGAACCGGAGCGCGTATTCGACGACAAAATGGGGTCTGATAGGCCTCACCAAGACGCTCGCGATCGAGCTGGGCGACGCCGGCATCCGGGTCAATGCGATCCTGCCAGGCGCAGTCAATGGGGATCGCTTCCAAAATGTCCTCAAGGGCCGTGCGGGCCAGTCGGGACGTTCCATGGCGGAAGAGACCGCCATCGCGATGCGAAGCATGTCCATCAAGAAGCTGGTGGAGCCGGGGCAGGTGGCCGCACTCGCGATGTTTCTCGCGTCCGATGTGGCCTCGACGATTTCGGGTCAGGTGTTCCCCATCGATGGCGATACGCAGTCGATTGCCTGAGCTGACACTCGACGCGCTCGGGCCCGCAACCGAGAAATCGAGCATCCGGCGCGGCTCAGTGTCCTTGGCCGTCAACGAGAATATGCTTGTGGGGCCCGGCATCGGGCAGGTCTTGTGCAGTTGGAGGCATTGAATGCGCATTCTTGTCCTGGGTCCTGGGGCCGTCGGCGTCTACTTCGACACAACGGACGTCACGAGGCCTCGAATACGGGTTCTGGCGCACCAGAACACTGGATGAACTCGGTAGACGAACCGCCCGGCATGACAACGCTGCGCGTTTCTACACAGCCTCGGCCCTAACCGGGCCTACAGCGGACGCCGAGCGTGCCCGAAAGCGGCCTCTCGGTTGCGCAGCCTCCCGTGCCCGGGAGTGTCGGGCGGGCGGCCACCCTCAGATGCATACGCTCGGAAACTGACTATCGCGAGAACAGATTCGAAGACAGCGCCGATCAGTTAAAGGCCTGTGCCGGCGAGGACGAGGCACCTGTGCACGCTTGTGGCCGATCGCAATGCGAACGTGGATGCCTGGATCGTGAGTGATCCGGTCGCCTGAATGGTTTGGAGCGACGGACTTTTTGCAGATTCCGCATCTCTCGTCGGGCTTAGTCGAAAATTCCCACAACTTTAGTAACCCAACGGCCGCCGCCCCCCCCGCCGCCGCCTCTGCCGACTAGCGACCGACTTGGTTTGCCCCCCGCCGCCCCCGGCGGCTGCGCTGCTGCTTGGGCACCATAATCCGAGCCCTTATCGGCCCCAATCAAGCGCGGCTCGCCCGGTGCGGTGTGGCAAGCAAGTGGGCGAGGTGCCGACGGAGTTCTTGTGGTCGGCGTTGTGAAGGGGAGGGGACGTTGCCAGGGGCGCCGGCGAGCAGGTCCCAGTGAGCCGACTTCCACCCGTCAGCGAGGTGAGCTTAGACTGGTTGCAGACGTTCAACTGGCGGATGTGGAACGCCTACTCTCGGCCAAGACCGGACTTTCATCCAGGGCGGCCAATCGAAGAGCGTCGAGGCTTTTCCACGCCAAAGGACTACACATG